>CAZGIH010000008.1:0-55542 GCA_964526195.1 uncultured Chromatiales bacterium
ATCAACTCAAAGGTGCAGTGGATCAAGCGGCAGGCGTGTGGCTACCGCAGCCGCGAACGCTTCCGCCAGGCCATCTACTTTCACCTCGGCGGATTGGACCTGCATCCCAGACCGCCTTTCCACACGAAACCGTGAAGAGCCCCAAAAATCCGGGTGATGTATAATGATTTTCTAATACGCACCTTCCGCATTTGGAGTGCGTATTTTTTGATTGAGCAAACTCAACAACCAGCAGATTCCCCAGCATGAAAATCGGGATCCCGAAAGAAATCCGCCCGGGCGAAAACCGGGTCGCAATTTCCCCTGAAACGATCAAGAAACTGACCGGCATGGGGGTGGAAGTCGTGGTGGAGACCGGTTGCGGAACCGGTTCCTGCGTCACCGACCAAGAGTATCAGGAAGCCGGTGCCAGCGTTGCGCCGGATGCCGCCGCCGCCCTCGGCGACGCGGACCTGGTCTTCAAGATCCAACGGCCGATGACGGCCGACGAGGGGACGGACGAGATCGCCCTGATGAAGGAAGGCGCGATTCTTGTCGGCCACCTGGCCACCCTCTCCAACCCCAACGCTTCTCCCAGCTACAACGCACGCAACCTCACCACCTTTGCCATGGACCTGATGCCGCGCATCAGCCGCGCGCAGTCCATGGACGTACTTTCCTCGCAGAGCAACCTGGCCGGCTACAAGGCGGTCGTGGATGCCGCCACCGAGCATGTCAGCGCCTTCCCGATGATGATGACCGCGGCCGGCACCGTGGCACCCGCGCGCGTGTTCGTGATGGGCGTCGGCGTGGCAGGCCTGCAGGCCATCGCCACCGCCAAGCGCCTTGGCGCGGTGGTCACTGCCTACGACGTGCGCCCCGCCACCCGCGAGCAGGTCGAGAGCCTGGGCGGCAAGTTCCTGATCGTGGACGAGGAGGCGATGAAGGATGCCGAGACCGCCGGTGGCTACGCCAAGGAGATGACGGAAGAGTACAAGCAGAAAGAGCGCCAGGTCCTTGCCGACCACGTCAGGGATCAGGACATCGTGATCACGACCGCGCTCATCCCGGGCCGCCCGGCCCCGGTGCTGGTTACCCGCGAGATGGTCGAATCGATGAAGCCGGGTTCGGTGATCGTCGACCTGGCGGTCGAGACCGGCGGCAACTGTGAATGCGCCGAATGCGGCATCGTGGCCGAGCACCAGGGCGTGCGCATCATCGGTTACGACAACATGCCGGCGCGGCTCGCGCGCGATGCGAGCAACCTGTTCGCCAAGAACATTCTTAATTTCCTGACCCCGCACATCGACGCGGAGAACGGCACCCTCAACCTCGACTGGGAGGACGAGACGATCGCCGAGACCGTGGTGACGCGCGATGGCGAGGTCGTCAATGCCCGGATCAAGGAGTTGATGTCATGATGCTCGACGCCACCGTTTTCACCCAGGGTCTGGTCCAGGTCTCGGAAGTCGCGAACCTCGCGATGTCCGCAGCCGGCGGCGCGGAGACCGCCGTAGCGGGGGGACCCTCGTTCCTGCACCTGTTCACCGTTTTCGTGCTGGCCTGCTTTGTCGGCTTCTACGTGGTCTGGAGCGTGACTCCGGCGCTGCATTCGCCACTGCTGTCGGTCACCAACGCCATCTCTTCGGTCATCATCGTCGGCGGCCTGCTGGCCGCGGGCCCGGCGGCTGAATTGGCGGACGTGGACCTCTCCAGCCTGATGGGCTTCCTAGCCGTCACGCTGGCCTCGGTCAACATTTTCGGCGGGTTCCTGGTGACCCAGCGGATGCTGGCCATGTTCAAGAAGAAGAAGTAAGCGGGCGAGGGTAGAGACATGAGTGCAGACTGGACCGGATTCGCATACCTCGTCGCTGCCGTGTGCTTCATCATGGCACTGCGCGGGCTGTCGTCCCCGACCTCGGCGCGCCAGGGCAACGTGATGGGCATCATCGGCATGATCATCGCCGTGACCACCACGCTGCTGGACCCGGAAGTAATCAGTTACGAAATCATCTTCGCCGGCATTCTTGTCGGCGGTACGATCGGAACGCTGGTCGCGTTCCGCATCAACATGACGGCGCTGCCGCAGTTGGTGGCCGCATTCCACTCGTTGGTCGGTATGGCCGCGGTGCTGGTGGCGGTTGCTGCGTTCTACCATCCGGAAGCCTACGGCATCGGGACCTTCGGCAACATCGGCACGGCCTCGCTGATCGAGATGAGCATCGGCGCCGCGGTCGGCGCCATCACCTTCTCCGGCTCCGTGGTGGCATTTGCCAAGCTGCAGGGCTTGGTCAGCGGCAATCCGGTGGTGTTTCCCCTGCAGCATCCGCTGAATGCCGTTATCGGCATCGCTATCGTCGCCCTGACCGTCGCGCTGGTCTTCGGGCAGGACCCGACCTCGTTCTGGGCCATCGTGATCCTGTCGTTTTTGATTGGCTTCCTGATCATCATCCCGATCGGCGGTGCGGATATGCCGGTGGTGGTGTCCATGCTGAATTCCTACTCCGGTTGGGCCGCTTGCGGCATTGGCTTCACGCTGACCAACACGGCACTGATCATCACCGGCGCATTGGTCGGTTCGGCTGGCGCGATCCTGAGCTACATCATGTGCAAGGGCATGAACCGCTCTATCTTCAACGTGCTGCTGGGCGGCTTCGGTGGCGATACGGTCGCCGCGGCGCAGCAGGCGGCTGGTAGCCGCTCGGTCAAGCAGGGTAGCGCAGACGATGCTGCCTTCATCATGAGCAACGCCAACATGGTGATCGTGGTGCCGGGCTACGGCATGGCGGTGGCCCAGGCACAGCACGCGCTGCGCGAGATGGCGGATTTGCTGAAAGAGAAGGGCGTTGACGTCAAGTATGCGATCCATCCGGTGGCCGGGCGCATGCCGGGTCACATGAACGTGCTGCTGGCGGAAGCCTCGGTACCGTACGACGAGGTGTTCGAGCTCGAGGAGATCAACCACGAGTTTTCGACCGCCGACGTGGCGTTCGTGATTGGCGCCAACGACGTCACCAACCCGCTGGCGAAGACGGATCCGTCCAGCCCGATCTACGGCATGCCGATCCTGGACGTCGAGAAGGCGGGCACGACGCTGTTCCTGAAGCGCTCCTTGGGCTCCGGCTACGCCGGCGTGGACAACGAGTTGTTCTTCCGCGACAAGACCATGATGCTGTTCGGGGACGCCAAGAAGATGACCGAGGAAATCGTCCAGTCCCTCAACTAGTTGAGCCTGCGCGACATTCTCGACCTGCTGCGTCGGCAGCACTCCGCTCCGCTTCGAAACGGTCGCTTTGGCTGGTGGCCGGCACGCAGCGCTTTCGAAATCATGGTCGGCGCGGTTCTCACGCAGAACACCGCTTGGGTCAACGTCGAGAAATCCATCGCCCGCCTGCGCGAGGCCGGTTGCCTTGACGTCGACGCGATCCTGGCTCTGTCGCCCGCGCAGCTGGCTGACCTGATCCGCCCGTCCGGCTACTACAACATCAAGCAGAAACGCCTGCGTGCCCTGTGCGAATGGTACCGGGAGCAGGGACCGTTGCGCTGGCTGAAGCGCCGGGATACCGAAGACCTGCGCGAGGAACTGTTGGCGGTCCACGGCGTCGGCCCGGAGACGGCGGACGACATCCTGCTGTACGCCCTTGGCCGGCCGGTGTTCGTGGTGGATGCCTACACCCGGCGGGTCTTCTCAAGGCTCGGGCTGGTGTCGTCGCGGGTCGGCTACGAGGAACTGCGCCAGTTGTTCGAGCGTGAACTGCCGCGCGACGCGACACTCTACAACGAATTCCATGCGCGCATCGTGCTGCACGGCAAGCGGGTCTGCTTGGCCCGTGATCCCCGTTGCGGGGAGTGCCGCCTGCGATCCCGCTGCGTCTACGGGCAGGCGGTGGAACCTATTTGAGGTGAACGGTGCGGCCGGTGATACCGCGGCTGTCCGAACCCAGGAAGTAGACGAACGCCGGTGCGACCTGCTCCGGGGCAGAGTGCGAGTTGCCGGGCTCTCCCGGGTAGTTCTGCCGGCGCAGCCGCGTCTCCACCGGCCCCGGGTCGATGCCGTTGACCCGGATCGGGTGGTCGCCGTCCAACTCCTGAGACAGGATGTCGACCAGTCTCGCGACCCCCGCCTTGGCTACGCCGTAGGCGCCCCAATAGGCGCGTCGCGACTGCTTGTCGAGCGTGAACGCGATCGCGGGGTCTTCCGCCCGGTCCAGCAGGGGCAGGCAGGCTTGGGTCAGCAACCAGGGTCCCAGCAGGTTGACGCGCGCGAGCCGGGTCCAGTCGCTGGGTTCGAGCAGGCGCATCGGGCGCAGCCCGCCGACCAGCCCGGCATTGTTCAACAGCCCGTCCAGACGCCCGAAATCCTGGCCGATCTTCTCGGCCACCTGTACATAATCGTCGATCGTCGCACCGTTGAGGTCGAGCGGAAGAATGACGGGCTCCGGCCCGTCTGCCTCAACGATCTGGTCGTAGGTCTGCTCCAGCCGGGGGACGTCGCGGGCCAGCAGGATCACTGTGGCGCCGGCCTTGGCGCAGGCGCAGGCGCAGGCCCGGCCGATACCGGAACTCGCGCCGGTGACTATCACCACGCGGTTGGCGAGGGCGTCGGGAGAAGGCGTGTATTCAACCTGCCCCGGGGCCGTCTCAGGTGGCATCGTCGGGGGTGTCCTTTGAATCCGCCGTATGGCGGGGAATCTCGGTCAGTTCCTGGACGTCGGCATTCTTCTTGTGCGAATCGACTCCGAGTTCGCGGAACTTGCCGGCGGTCGGCAGGACGCGCGACTCCCAGGAACCGACCATCCGGTTGAAGCGGCCGACGCTGCCGCCGAGCGATTTTCCGAGTGCCGCCATGTGCTCCGAGAAGACGGCGACGCGTTCGCACAATTCGTAGCCGAGCTTGCGGATTCGTTCGGCATTCTCCGCAACCTTCTGCTGGTTCCAGCCGTACGCCACCGCGCGCAGGATCGCCATCAGGCTGCTCGGCGTGGCCAGCAGCACCTTCTTCTGCAGGGCGTAGTCCATCAGTTCCGGATCCTGCTCCAGCGCGGAGTTGAGGAACTGGTCGCCGGGCACGAACATCACCACGAAGTCCAACGAGTTCTCGCTCGCGAATCCGGCCCAGTACTCCTTACGCGACAGGTCCGTGACCATGGTGCGAACCGATCCCGCAAATTCCCGAAGCAGCGCCTTCTGGCGTTCTGGATCAGACTCGCGGTAGGCGTCGGAGTACTTCTGCAGGGGAGCCTTGGCATCGATCGGGAGCACCCGGTCCTCCGGCAGGCGCACCACCACGTCCGGCCGCCGGCCGCTGTCCTGCTGTGCCTGTTCCACGAAGTCGACGTGCGCGGTCATGCCGGCCAGCTCGATGATCCGCCGAAGCGTGACTTCGCCGTAGGAGCCGCGCACCTGCGGGCGGGCCAATGCCTGCGACAGGGTCTGGGTCTCGCGGCGCAACTGCTCCTGCGAGGTGACCGCGTCCTGCAACTGCTGCGTCAGCCGCCCGTAGGCGGTGTGTCGATCTTTCTCGATTTCGTCGATCTGCTTGCGCGCGCGTTCCAGTGTCTCCTGCAGCGGCTTGAGCGTGTTCTCGAGCGAGTCGCGCTGGCGTTCGGCGTTGCGCTCCAGGGCTTCGACCGAAAGCGCGGAGAAGCTCTCCCGCAGTGTCTGGTTGAGCTGTCCGAGATGCTGCCGGTCACGGCGTTGCGACACCCACAGGCCGACGATGATGCCGACCGACAGGCCGCATACGAACATCAGGGCCCAGATCCAGGTGGTCATGAGGAGGAATTGAGGAACGACTTCAATTCAGCGGGATGCTGGATGGTCGCGTCGCCTTCCCAACTCGAAAGATCGGTTTCCGGGCGGATGTAGCCGAACGCGGCGATCACGCCGGTCATGCCCGCGGCGCGCGCCGCCTGCATGTCGCGGGGGTCGTCGCCTAGGAACAGGCAGTGCCGGGCATCCACCTCGATGCGGCGGGCTGCCTCCAGCAGGGGTTCCGGACGGGGCTTGCGGTGCGGCAGGGTGTCGCCGCCGATCACGCAGGAAGGCGGGGCGGGGAAGTCCATGGCTTCGAGGATGGCTGCCGCCAGGTACCCGGCCTTGTTGGTCACCACGCCCCAGGGCATGCCGTTGCGGGCGAGGAATTCGAGCAGGTCCATCATGCCGTCGAACAGCACCGTTTCGCGGCAGGGGGCCTCGGCGTACAACTCCAGCAGTCGCGCCACCAGGTGATCTTCCCGCTCGTCGCTGAGGGACTCGCCGAACGCGAACCGAACCATCGCCCGGGCACCCTGCGAGACGCAGTTGCGGGCGGTGTCGTAGTCGACGGGCGGATGGTTCTCCTCTTGGCAGAGCGCGTTCAGGACGGGGATGATGTCGCGCGCGGTGTCGGCCAGGGTTCCGTCTAGGTCCATGAGCACGCCTTGGATGGGGGGAGACATGGAGAGGGGATAGTCGTTCAGTGAATGCGGCGACCTATCGGCGTAAGGCTGCGCTTTTTTCTTTTATCTGCTGCGATATTTGGTCAGGCAGAGGGGGCGTGGGGGTTCGAGAAGCTTCCGGGCTGGAGTCGAAGGAATGTTGACCGTAATGATACACCACGGGAGCTATGGCCAATCAATTTTGGAAATCAACAATAGACAATTTGCATATATAAATTTAGTAATTATAATAAATTTATCTAAATTATTAATAGAGGCTAAATATGGCAGGTTTTTCCAATCCTTTCCGCCCAGGTGCCGGGCACAAGCCCCCTTGGCTTGCCGGAAGACAGGCAGAACGCCAGAAGTTCCTGCATCTTCTGAGGCAAGAAGAAATTCTGAAGAACCTCGTTCTGACGGGATTGCGCGGAGTCGGCAAGACTGTCCTGCTGGATACGTTCAAGCCGCTGGCGGTGGAGCAGGGCTGGATCTGGGTGGGAACGGACCTTTCGGAATCCGTAAGCGTGAGCGAGGACAACCTGGCCATCCGGCTGTGTACGGATCTTTCCCCGGTGACTTCGGATGTGGTGGTCAGAATGGAGGAAGCGCGCAATGCTGGATTCCTGGCGGACGCGGAGACAGTTCGGTACACCTTGGATTTTCAGAACCTGATCAATGCCTACCAGCAAATCCCAGGTCTAAGCTTGGACAAGATTAAGGGCGTTCTGGAAATGACATGGAATGCCATCTCAAAAAAAGCGCCAAACATGCGCGGAATCATCTTTGCCTATGACGAAGCGCAGAATCTCGCGGATCGTCAGGACAAGGAACAATACCCCCTGTCTCTATTGCTGGACTCTTTCCAGTCGCTGCAAAGAAAAGGGTTTCCCCTGATGCTTGTCTTAACCGGTCTTCCAACCTTGTTCTCAAAACTGGTCGAGGCGAGGACCTTTTCCGAGAGAATGTTCACGATCATGTTTCTGGACAGCCTAGACCCGGCTGAAAGTGAGGAAGCCGTCCGCAAACCGATTGAGGATGACCGCTGCCCAGTGCGCCTGAGCGATCATTCAGTACAGACCGTCATTGAGATGTCGGGCGGCTATCCTTATTTCATCCAGTTCATTTGCAGGGAAGTGTACGACGCTTTCATTCAGAAAATGGATAAAGGAGAGCGGGCCTCGGTTCCGACCGCAGAGATCGAGCAGAAACTCGATTCCGACTTCTTCGCAGGACGCTGGGCGCGTGCCACGGACCGTCAAAGAGAACTGCTGACTGTCATTTCCCGGATCCAAGACGACCGCGACGAGTTCACGGTCCAGGAGGTGGCCGAGAAATCCAGGCAACTGTCCCTGAAACCGTTCAGTAGCAGCCATGTGAACCAGATGCTCGTCACGCTTGCCGATCAGGGACTGGTGTACAAGAACCGCCATGGGAGATATTCTTTCGCCGTGCCGTTGCTGGGTCGTTTTATCCGCCGCCAGGTGAACAGCGACGATGGAAGGCAGGAATAAGGGCCGGATGGG
Source organism: uncultured Chromatiales bacterium (assembly GCA_964526195.1). Classification (GTDB taxonomy): domain Bacteria; phylum Pseudomonadota; class Gammaproteobacteria; order Poriferisulfidales; family Poriferisulfidaceae; genus Poriferisulfidus. The sequence continues at coordinate 7,922 of CAZGIH010000008.1, forward strand.
GGCTGCGGCCGCTCGCAAAGCCTCGTTTGCTGCCTCCGTCTTTGCAACGGATATTACGTACATTCACTAAAACTTCAATATTCACTGAACAGTGAATATTGAAGTTAATGCCGCCAGCCCTGTAGCGACATCCGATCTGTCACGCCTGTGCCGCCTTGCGCAGATGCATCAGGTAGTTGACCCGAGGGCTGCCGCCGAGCCGCGCGGTACGGGTCAGCGGGTTGTAAGTGATGCCGCGAATGTCTTCCACCACGAGCCGCAGATCCCGCGCGGTCTGCGCCAGTTCGGAAGGGCGGATGAAACGGTCGTAACGGTGCGTGCCGACCGGCAGGATCCCGGCGAGGTGCTCGGCGCCGACGATCGCCAGCATGAAGGCGGATACGGTGCGGTTGAGCGTGGATACGAACAGGGAGCCGCCCGGGCGCAGCAGTTGTTCGCAGTCGCCGAGCAGGGCCGGGAAGTCCGGGACGTGCTCCAGCAACTCCATGCAGGTCACGACGTCGAACGCTTCGGGGTGCTGCCCGACAAGTGTATTCGCGTCCTGTTCCAGGTATTCGATGTCGAGCGCTTGCTCCTGGGCGTGCGCCCGGGCCTGTTCCAGCGCAGTGCCGGACAGGTCAAGGCCGGTGGCGTTCGCGCCCGCGCGGGCCAGGGATTCGGTCAGCAGGCCGCCGCCGCAACCGATGTCGAGTACGGCTTGCCCGGCCAGTTCGCAATGTTCTTCAACGTACTGGAAGCGGGCCGGGTTGATCGCGTGCAGGGCCTGCATCGGGCCCTGCGGGTCCCACCAGTCGAGGTCCGGGCGGTCGAATTGCGCGAGTTCGGCCGGGTCCTGGTTGAGTTCGGCGGTCACAGGTTCTCGATGAACTGGATCCAGCCCCTCGCTTCGGCCGCGGATTTCTTGCTCTTGCGGGCCTTCGCGAACGCGTCCAGGGCCTTCTTGAAGTCGCCTTCCTCGTAGGAGCAGACGCCGCGCAGTATCTGGAACGGGCCCGGGTCGGGCGGACCCGCGCGCAGGCCAGCGTCGGCGCTCTTGATGCAGCCGCTCCAGCCCGCGTTCTGCGCGTACAGGCGCGCCAGGCGCAGCCAGTCACGCGGCTTCTTGGTCATTTCGGCGGCTTTCTCCAGGGGAGGGTAAGCACGGTCGTATTCGCGTGCCGCCATCCAGGAGTTGCCGAGCAGCAGCCAGTTGCGCGAGGTCGGCTCGATCAGTTTGCGCTTCATCCCGTCTTCCATCACGTTCGCGGCCAGCCAGGGCGCGTTGCGCAGGCGCATCAGCTGCGCCAGGCGCACCAGATCTTCGCCGCGCTTCAACAGCCCGTTCGCATAAGCCACGCGCATCACCGCCAGTGCCAGTGCCTCGCGGTCCCGTTCCATGTGCACCTGTGCCAGCTGCCGCCAGAACTCGACCTTGTCGGGGAACGACTGGATGGCCTCCTCCAGCAGTTTCTGCAGGGCCGTCCAGTCGGACTGCTGCACGTAGATGGAGCCGATGAACTGGTACTGCGTGTAGGTCAACTTGTCTGATTCGTCGCGCCCCTTGTCCGCCCAGCGCCGGGCCTGCCTCAGCGCGTTCAGTTCGAGATGGCAGGCGGCCAGCACGAAATAAGCGTTGGTCGGGACGCTCTTCGCCTCGCGAATCCAGGATTCCAGCACCCGGATCGCATCACGGTAACGGCCGATCTGGCTGTACAACTGCCCGAGGTTGTAGCGGATCTGGTCGAGACGCTGCTCCGGGACCGCGCCGGTCGCGAGCGCCGCCTCCATCGGTTGGATGGCTTCGCGGTAGCGCTCCAGGGTCAGCAGGAGGTCGGATTTGAGCAACAGGACCTGGGCCCGTTCATGGTCGCTGAGTTTGCGGTTCAGCAGGCTCTCGGTTCTGCGCAGCGCTTCGGTGGTCTTGTCCGCTTCGCGCAGTTCGTAGATCTCGGTCAGCACGCGGAAGACTTTCTCGGAAAGCGTCGCGGCGGGCAGCGGCGGGCTGGCCAGTACGGCAGCGGCGAGCACGGCGACGAGGGCGAGACGAAAACTCATTTCTCAAGCTCGAACTTGAGCATCACGCGCACGTTGGGACGGGGCTGCACCTTGCCGTCGATCACCTGCGGCTTGTACTTCCACTTGCGCACCGCCTTCATCGCCGCGCGGCTGAACACGCCGGGCGGGTCTTCGGCGACGACCCGGAGATCCTCGGTGGCGCCGGTGGTGGTGATCGTGAACGCGACCTCGACCCAGCCCTCGATGCCGCGGCGGCTCGCCCGCGACGGGTAGGCCGGGGTGACGCGCATGATCGGCAGGGGATCGCGGGTTCCGGCCCAGCCTTTCGCCAGGTCGCCGCCGGTCATCAGGTCGAGCTTGTACGGGTTGGCCGAGGAGGTAGAGAACTTCATGCCGTCCGGATTGAGGGATTCGGCCTCGCTCTGGGTATCCGGCATCTTCGGTTTCTTCGGCTTCTGCGGCTTGTCAGGCAGTTCGCGCTTGGTCGGGGTGAGATCCCTCTTCTGCAGGCGGACGAAGTCGAAGCGCACCGAGTCCGAGGCGTCCCTGAGGCCGGCCAGGTCCGTCACCACCAGCGAATACATCAGGGTGAACAGGGCGAAGACCGTGGCGACGGCCGCCGCCGTGATCAGGGGAATCCGCAGGAGGTCCCGGAAAATCATTGCTGACCCGGGCTCGCCGCAAGGGCGATTTTCTCCACCCCGGCCTGCCGGATCTGATCCATGACTTGCACCAGCATGTCGTTGCGGGAATCGCGGTCAGCCTGGATGACGACGCCGCCCTGTGGGTTTTCGGCCTGCAGCCGCATGACGTGCGCGTGCACGGACCGTACGTCTACCGGCTGGTGGTTGATCCAGACCTCGTCCTCGGCGGTGATGCCGATCAGGATCGTCCCCTGGCTCTGCATGACCGCCGTATCCGCTTTCGGGCGATCGATCTCCACGCCGGACTCCTTCACGAAGGAGGCGGTCACGATGAAGAAGATCAGCATGATGAAGACGATATCGATCAACGGGGTGATGTCCACGCCTTGATCTTCTTCGGCTTCGCGGCGGCGGATGACTCTCATGGTGATTCCGAGGTGTGCGGTGCCGGATTACTTGCGCATGTGCGCCGGCAGCAGCAGGTGTTCGCGCAGGGCCGCGAGCTCGCGCCGCGCGCGGTGCTCGAACAGCGTGATGAAGTAATAGCCGGACAGTGCGATGACCAGGCCGGCGAAGGTCGGGTAGGTGGCGCGGGAGATGCCGTCGCTCAGCAGGCGCGCGCTATTGTTGCCGGTGATGGACATGGTCGAGAACACTTCGACCATGCCGGTGATGGTGCCGAGCAGGCCGAGCAGCGGGCAGATCTGCACCAGCCCCTTGATGGCCAGCATGCTGTGGTTGGCCCGGATGCGCGATTCGGACACCCACCGCTGGCGCACCCAGAGGGCGCGGTGCGCGCTCCAGCGCGCTTCCCAGGCGAGCACCAGTTCCAGCTTGTCCGACAGGTTCCGCGCGTCCCGGCGATGGCGGCTCGGGCCGAAGAAGAACCACAGCCGTTCGATGATGAACCACCACAGCAGGAAGGCGACGCCGAACAGGATCAGCAGCACGTCGCCGCCGGTGTAAAGCAAGGCTTCGACGTTCGAGTAGTGCTCGTAAAGCCAGGCCTGGATCATGGGCTCTTCGTGCGGGCCAGCAGCCCGAGGCTCTGTTCCTCGATAATCTGGCGGATCCGCGTGCTGTAGGAGCGGGCCACGGTGAGCAGCAGCAGGATCGGGACCGCGGCACTGAGGCCGAGGGCGGTGGTGACCAGGGCTTGGCTGATGCCGCCGGCCATCATGCGCGGGTCGCCGGTGCCGAACAGGGTGATGGCCTGGAAGGTCTGGATCATGCCGGTCACGGTGCCGAGCAGGCCGAGCAGCGGCGCGACGGCGGCCAGCACCCGCAGCATGTTCAGGCCCCAGTTGAGCTTCGGCAACTCCTCGCTGATCGCCTCATGCACCCGGTCCTCGCGCGCCTCCGGATCCATGTCCGCATGCTTCTGGTAGACCTGGGCGATGCGGCCGAGCGCATTGTTCTTGTTCGGATGATCGACGTCGCGCTGCTGGCTCCGAACCCGTTGCATGTGGATTACCAGCGCGATGCTGCGGCCGATTGCGAACAGCACGCCGAACACCCCGATCACGATGATCAGGTAGCCGATCATGCCGCCCTGCTGGATCCGTTCCACCAGGTCCGGTGCGTCCACCAGCAGTGAAAGAATGGCACCGCGCGACGGATCGACGACGGCCCGCGTATGGCCTTCGGTCGCTTCTCCCATGTCGGTCGCGACGCCGACCAGCGAAGCCGGCGGCTGGCGGGGGAGGATGACCATGTCCCGGGCATCCTCGGTAAAGCTCAGGAACTGACCTTCCGTCGTGGCGGTAAAGATGCCGACCCGGATCACCGACGCGTCGATGAGCGTGCCGTCGGGCTGGGTGACCGGGGTGTTGAACCGGACGATCCGCCCTTGCTGGCTCGCCTCTTCCAGGGCGGCGTACAGCAGGTGGTTCATGTCCGCGATCGTGGCCGTGTGGTCGTCGTCCGCGATCGCATCAAGCGGTGCGATGCGGTCGGGAATCTGCGTGCTGACCAGGGACTGCAGGAAGTGCCCCTTGAGCTCGCCTGCCCACAACTTGGCGGTGGCCAGCACCTCCTTGTAGTGCACGGTGAGGGCGTCCAGCTTGTCGCGCTTGCTGATCAGGTCCTTCTCGCCCTGGGCGAAACGCTTCTCCATATTGCGGCTGCGTTTCTCTTCCTGGCGGATCAGGCCATTGGCTTCCTTGAGCATCGCCTCGCGCTCCTTGGCCGCGGCGCGGAACTTCGCAAGCCTTTCGTGAATCTCGTTGGTCTCCTGCATCTGGTCGGCGCGCATGCGCTTGAGCAGGTCGTCGAGTGGCGCCGCCTGCGCCGTGTGGGCGACGAGGGCGGCCAGTGCCAGTACTGCAACCCGGATCATGGCGCGTCCTCCGGAGCCGGCACCGACAGCACCAGGAGATCCGGCGCGACCTGCTTCTTCGCCATGCGGACGGCCTTCTCGATGCCGTGCCGCAGCCCATCGGTCAATTGCCACTCCCGGGACTCGTTGTTCCACTCGTAGATGATGTTGCGGTCGGCGGACATCGCGTACAGCGCGACCCGGCCGACTCGCAGGATCGTGACCATCAGGCTCTTGCCGTCAACCTCCAGGGTATCGGAGTAGGTCTCGAGGGTGCGCCCGTAGTCCAGTTCGATCTGGTAGGCCTCGTACAGGCTCCGGTACTTGGTGGCGAGCGACAGTTCCGGGTTGTCCAGGATTCCGCGCAGGCGCTCGCGGCGTTCCTCCCGTTCGGTCGCCAAAAACGGCATGTCCTGCTCGATCAGGGCGCCGAGCGCGTCGTACATGCGCTCCATCAGGGGGATCAGTTCGCGGTCCATCGAGCCGGTCTTCTGAATCTGTGCGTCCAGGTTGTCGAGCAGCGCCTGCTGTGTGTCCAGCAGGGCCTGCAATTGGCGGGTATAGGTGCGCAGGCTCTCCAACTCGATCAGCTTCGCCCGGTAGTCGGCGTAGGCGTCTTGCGCGGCCTCGTCGAGCTGGTCAATCTTTTCCTGGGCGCTTGCCTGCTGAATGGTCGAATTCGCGGCGAGGCGGGTGAGTGTCGACAGGTCCGCCGCCATCGCCAGCCCTCCGGCGGAGACGGCCAGAATGCTGCAGGTGAGAATCAAGCGCAACCGAGAGCGACGGCAATGATCGGGGTGGGCCATGTTCCTCCCTGCCTTGTTATTAAATGCGGTTTCGTACTCTATCATGAAGTCCCCCCTCCCGAAATCGGCCTACAGCGCGGAGCGTTCGAGGCTCAACAGCGCCAGGTGTGCAACCGTTCCGCCCCCCACCAACTCCATCTTGCGAATCTGCTGCAGACGGGGCAGGGCGGCCTTGATCCGCTTCTTCCTGAACAGGGCGCGCAGGAGGTCGCAGGCGTCTGCGAGACAGATCAACGCGATTTCCTGGGGGGTGGGGATCTCGTCCTCGGAGAACAGGACCTTCTCGATACGCTCCCGAGCGTCGGTCGGGTCGGTGTCACCGACCAGCCGGTAGCGTGGAGACCGGGACGATCCCTGGCGTTCCAGGATGCCTTGCCCGACCAGGCTTTCGACCGCGCCGTCCCGGATCGCGTCCCCCATCGTGGGCGACAGCGTCTGAAGCCAGTCCCAAAGATCCCGGGGCTCTTCGCTGTTCGCGACCTCCTCGAGCAGGGGGTCGAGGAAAGCCTTGCCCGTGGGCGTCGGGTCGACTACCTCCAGGTGTTCGAGGTCGGTGTCGATGCGGTCGATCAATTCCAGGTCGAGCAGGGCGGAGCCGACCAGGGTGTGGCGCAGGATCTCCGCGCTGTGCTTCCGAAACCGCCCGCCGTACTTCTGCAACACGAGCAGCAGCAGGTCTTCGGTGACGGTCAACATGGGCGGCAGTCCGGGTTCGAACTGTCCATTCTAATGCAGAGCCGTTTCGGCTAGGTTACCGATCAGTCCTGGGTGCGGTAGCGGGGCGCGACGGCGCCGCGTTCCGGCTCCGGCGCGGGCAGGGGGCGACCGCCGGTGAAGCGGGCCCAGTCGAGGGCGCGGAACACTCGGCGGCCCTCGCGCAGCGACAACCCGCCGGTCCAGCCGTCGAGCGCGGCCTCCGGATAGGCCTTGAGGTAGTCCAGGTTCATCGCCAGCAGGTAGGCATCGGCGCCGAGCGCGGCGAAGCGAGGCAATCGCCGCACGGCCAGGGTCTCGCCCAGCTTCGCCCGCAGCTGGTCGTCCAGCACCAGCGGAATGTCGCAGAACAGGGTGCCCTCGAGGTCTTGGTCCTGCAGCGGGCTCGGGGTGCCGGTGTAGATGTGCGAAGTGGCGTACAGTGGCAGGTCGCTGGCGTAGTAGAAGTCGAGCTGCGGCTTGAACAGGCGGGCATTGCGCGGCGAGGAGGCCAGGAACACCATGTCGACGTCCTGCCGGCGGGTCGGACGGGAGATCACCTCCCGGCCCAGCACTTCCTCCAGCTTCTGCTTGCGCACCTCGCCTTCGGAAAGTTTCAGGATGTCCTTGATCTTGGATGCGTGGTCGGAAGCGTTCGCGAAGTAGAAGCCGTGCCCTCGGACGGTGCCGCCGCCGGCCTCGAAGCGTTCGGTGAACGCCCGGTCCAGGCGTTGCCCCCAGGTGCCGGCAGGCGCGAACACGACGGCGGCGCGGCGGCCCTCGGCCAGCGCTCGCTCGGCGGCCTGGGCTGCCTCGTCCTCCGGCAGCAGGCCAAACTGGTAGAGCGTGCCGGGCGCCTTGGAGTAGGTGTCCAGGTAGTTGAGGCTGATCGTGTCGACCGGCAGTTCCCCGGTCCGCACCAGCCGCGTGACCGCATCCTTGTCGAACGGGCCGATGATTCGCTGGGCGCCGTCCGCGACGGCCTGCCGGTACAGATCGGTCGGGGTCTGCGACGGATCCCCGGTGTCGTAGATGCGCAGTTCGGGCACGTTGCCGCTGTGCTGCCGCATGCCGGTCTCGATGCCGACGCGGATGGCGCGGCCGATCGGCGCGAAATCCCCGCTGACCGGAATCAGCGCGGCCAGCTTGCGCAGGTCCGGCTCCAGCCGCTCGAACGCCGCGGAGAGGGCTGGCAGCCAGCGGAACGCCGGGTGCCCTTCATGGCGCTGTTTCCATTCCTCGAGTTTCGTCTTCGGCGAGATGCTGCGGGGTGCGTCGGGGCGCGCGAGCAATGCCAGTTCCAGCCAGCCCTGCCAGGTCGCATCGCCGGTGCGGTCCCGCCAAGCCTGCAGATTGGTGCGGGACATCGCGAGCAGCTTGCCCCAGGCCTGCCGGTGTTGCGCGTCGCGTTCACTGGCGTCTCCGGGTCGCGCTGCGAGGATCAGCCGGATTCGCAGGGCGTTTTCGGGATCGCCCAACTGGTCATAGATCTGGGCGCGCAGTTCGAGCACGGGATCGTTGTCGGGCAGGGTCGACAGCGCGGTCAGCGCGGCGAGCTCTTCGCCGCCGTGCAGCAGGGCTTGCGCCTGGATTAACCGCAACTGGCCCCGCTGGGCGGGATCGAGGACGGAGGCATCGAATTCTGGCAGCCATGCCGAGACCGCGATCCATCGTTCGAGGTCGGCCCACTGGCGAAGCAGTTCGAACTGCTTCAGTGCGCGTTCCTCCTCGGGCCACTCGCGTGCGCGTTCCCAGGCCTGGTCCGGCGGCAGGGCCAGGACTTCGTCCCAGGAGGGTGCCTGGTCCGGCGGTGGGGCGACCGGGCAGCCGGCGAGCCAGACGGCGACCAGGGCGATCGGGAGAAAGCGCGAAGACATGGCTTTACGGGAAAAACCCTATTGTAAGGGCTGGGTTCCTCGCCCGGCGGGGAGCCGGTATGATGGGTGCGGCGCCGCGCCCGGCGCCGGAGGACAAGCCCCAATGCCAGACTGGACCGCCGAACCTTCGACTCTGTACGTGGTGGCGACGCCGATCGGCAACCTGGCCGACCTGAGCGTCCGGGCCCGCGACGTGCTGTGCTCGGTGACTTGGATCGCAGCAGAAGATACCCGGCGCACCCGCAAACTGATGGCGCACCTGGGGTCGGTAGCGAGCCTGCGCAGCCTGCACCGCGGCAACGAGGCGCGGATGACTTCCTCACTGGTCCGGTCCCTGCGTTCGGGTGCGTCGGGTGCGCTGGTATCGGACGCGGGCACGCCGCTGGTCAGCGATCCCGGTCGGTGGCTGGTGGAAGCCGCGCTCCGGGAGGGGGTCGCGATAGTGCCGCTGCCGGGACCATGCGCGGTGGTGGCGGCCCTGTCGGTCGCCGGACTGGACGCCGCGCGGTTCGTGTTCGAGGGGTTTCTGCCGGCACGCGCACCAGCGCGACGCCGCCGGCTCGCGGAACTGGCCAACGAGACACGCACCTGGGCGGTGTACGAAGCACCGCACCGGATCCGTGCGCTGGCGCAGGATCTTAAGGCAGAGTTGGAAGCGGGCCGGCAGGTAGCCTGGGTGCGGGAGCTGTCCAAGCAGCACGAACAGGTCTGGCGCGGGCCGGTCGAAGAACTGGACCCGGAACGCATCCCCGATCTCGGCGAGTTCGTGGTGGTGGTCGAGGGCGCGAGAGAAGAGGCGGGGATCCCGGACGAGGCCCTGGACGCATTCCTCGGGCCGTTGCTTGAAGCAGGCATCGGGGTGCGCACGGCAGCCGCCCTGGCGCGGGACTGCTTGGGCGCGACGCACAAGGCGGCGTATGCTCGCGCATTGGCGCTGAAGCGCTGACTGGCAGGGAGTATGATGGGCAAGGAAGTGGGCCGGGCAGCCGCTGCCTTGTGCGGAGGAAAGTCCGGGCTCCACAGGACGGGATGCCAGGTAACGCCTGGGGGGCGCAAGCCCACGGCCAGTGCCACAGAAAAGATACCGCCGGACTCGTCCGGTAAGGGTGAAAAGGTGCGGTAAGAGCGCACCGCGCGGCTGGCAACAGACGCGGCAGGGTAAACCCCATCCGGAGCAAGACCCAATAGGGGGGCGATCATGTGTCCTGCATGGCTCCCGGGTAGGTCGCTAGAGCGGGGCGGCGACGTCTCGCCCAGATGAATGGCTGCCCTCGACAGAACCCGGCTTACAGGCCCGCTTCCCCATCTCCCGGCTTTTCATGCAGTTGGGTCATCAACCGAGAAAGTTTTTCCATGCCGGCCTGGTGGGTGGAAAGTGGGAATTTACGCCCGGAATCCAGCCTGATCCATCCTTGGTATTTCACGAAATTGACGGAGGATGTCTATATAAAATGTATATATTACATAGACTTGTCCCATAACCCTTAATTCTTTCAAGATATGGTTGCTTTATCTTTTGAATGGAATAAAATGGAAGTAATTAGAAATAAGTGGAATAATCCACTTACGGGGGGCTGGGGCTATGTTCAGGGGGTCGTGTTTATTGACCGTCGACGAGAAGGGCCGCATCGCGGTCCCCAGCCGTTTTCGGGAACCTCTCATCGAACAATGCGACGGTCGCGTGGTCGCGACCATGTACCACGACCGCAGCCTCGCGATTTATCCGTGGCCGGTATGGGAGGAACTGGAGCAGCGCCTGCAGGACCTGCCGAGTGGAAGCCCCGCCAATCGCGTATTGCAGGAGATGATCCTCGGGCATGCCGACGAACGGCAGTTCGACAGCCAGGGCCGGTTGCTGCTGGCGCCGAGCCTGCGCCGCTACGCCGGGCTTGAGCGCGACGCGGAACTGATCGGACAAAGCCACAAGCTGGTGCTGTGGTCGGCGCAGACCGACGAGCAGCGCTACGAGAACTGGGCGCGGGTCCTGAACGACCCCGAACTCGCCCAGACCGTGACCAACCTCAAACTCTGATGGCGGCGGGGCAGACGCATGAACCGGTCCTTCTGCGCGAAACCCTGGTCAGACTCGCCATCCGTTCCAACGGCCTATACGTCGACGCCACTTATGGCCGAGGCGGACATGCGCGCGAGATCCTCTCGCAACTCGACCATGGTGGCCGGCTATGGCTTGTGGACCGAGACCCCGGAGCCTGCGCCCACGCCCACCGCACGTTCGGAGGCGACCCGAGAGTGACCGTGGTGCAGGACGCATTCGCGACCCTGCCCGAGCGTCTCGCCCAGGCTGGCCTGCAGCGGCAAGTCGACGGGCTACTGCTGGACCTCGGTGTCTCCTCGGCACAACTTGATTCTCCGGAACGCGGCTTCAGCTTCCGCGAGGACGGTCCGCTCGACATGCGCATGAGCGGTGACGGACGCACCGCCGCGCAGTGGCTCGCGCAAGCCGCGGAAGACGAGATCTCAAGCGTCTTATCCGAATTCGGCGAGGAGCGCTACGCCCGGCGCATCGCCCGCGCCATCGTCGAGACCCGAGAACACACTCCCCTGACCCACACCCGCCCGTTAGCGCAACTGATCGAACGCACGGTGCCGAAGGCCGAGGCGCGACTGCATCCGGCCACCCGCAGCTTCCAGGCGATCCGCATCTTCATCAACCGCGAGCTTGAGCAGCTGGAAACCCTGCTCGGGCAGACCGTCGCGCTGCTGGCAGACGAGGCGCGGCTCGCGGTGATCAGCTTCCATTCACTGGAGGATCGCATCGTCAAGCGCTTCCTGCGCGCGGCCAGCCAGCCGCCGCCGGTCGGCCGGCATCGGCCGGCCCCGCCGTTCGAGCCCGTGCTGGAAACGTTCGAACTGGTTCGCCCGACCCCCGACGAAATCGAACGTAACCCGCGCGCCCGGTCGGCCCGGTTGCGTACCGCCCGGAGGCTGCCATGCGCGGCATGATTCTGTGGGGCTTGCTCCTGTTCGCCAATCTCATGGTGGCGATCGGCGTGGTGTACGTCAAGCACTCGAACCAGGTCGCATTCAAGCAGATCCAGGAACAGCGCGAGACTTACCACCGCCTGCAGACCGATTGGGGGCGGCTGCTGCTCGAGCAGGGCACCTTGGCCGCCTACGCGCGCGTAGAAAAGGAAGCGACGCAGCGCCTGCGCATGCGCCGGCCCGACCCGTCGAAGGTCAATTTGCTGAGCCCATGAAGGTTGCCCGCCGCGTCTCCTACAACTGGCGCCGCCGCCTGGTGCTGAGCCTGTTCCTGCTGGCCGGGATCGGCCTGGTCGGCCGCGCCGTCCAGCTGCAGTACGCCGAACAGGAATTCCTGACTGCGCAGGGCGAAAGCCGGCAGTTGCGGACGGTGCCGATCCCGGCGTCTCGCGGCATGCTGCTCGACCGGCACGGCGAACCGCTCGCGATCAGCGCCCCGGTGCGATCGGTCTGGGGGGAGCCGGAGCGGCTCATGGGGTCGAAGGACCGGTGGGCCGAACTGGCCCGGCTGCTGGGCTTGCCGAGGTGGAAACTGAAGAGCCTTCTGCTTGAGAGGCAGGACAAAAAATTCGCTTACCTGCGCCGGCACATCACGCCGGATCGGGCCGCCGAAGTGGAGGCGCTGAAGATCCCGGGCGTGAACCTGATTACGGAATACCGCCGTTACTATCCGGCGGGCGCGGTGGCGGCGCAGCTGATTGGCAGGACCGACATCGACGGCAATGGGCAGGAAGGGCTGGAGCTCGCACTCGACGCCCGCCTGCGCGCCCGGTCGGGAATGCGCCGGGTGCGGCAGGACCGGCACGGCCGGGTCATCGGCGACCTGGCCCAGCTGCACCCGCCGAAGCATGGCGAGAACCTGCGCCTCGCCGTCGATCTTTGGCTGCAATACCACGCCTACCGGGAACTGGAGGCGGCCGTGCTCAGGCACCGGGCGCAGAGCGGGAGCGTGGTGGTGCTGGATGTGGTCACCGGCGAAGTGCTGGCCATGGTTCAGGTGCCTTCGTACAATCCCAACCGGAACCGGGTCGCTGGATCCGGCCGGTGGCGCAACCGGGCCGTCACCGACCTGTACGAACCGGGTTCGACCATCAAGCCGTTCACCGTCCTCACCGCATTGCTGAACGGCACGCACGATGCGGTCAGCCGCTTCGACACCGGGGGGGGTGTCCTGAAGATGGGCCGGCACCGGATTCGGGACATCCGGGATTTCGGGGAGATCGGCCTCGGCGGCGTGCTGGCCAAGTCCAGCAACGTGGCGGCGGCCCGCATCGCGCTGGACCTGCCTGGAGAGGCTCTGTGGGAAACACTGGACCGGGTGGGCTTCGGTCAGCCGGTCGAGAGCGGTTATCCGGGCGAGGCCGCAGGCGTGCTTCGTTCGCCCGATCAATGGGTGCCCATCGACCAGGCCAGTCTCGGCTTCGGCTACGGCCTGTCCGCCACGCCCCTGCACATCGCACAGGCGTATCTGGTGCTGGGCAATCGCGGCGTGCGCCAGCCGATCCGCTTCCTCGCCCATCCTCGACCCGACGGCAGGCGCGTATTGCCGCGCGAATTCTGTGATGCGGTGCTGCGCATGATGGAGAAGGCCGCCAAACCCGGCGGCACCGCTTGGCGTGCCGAGATTCCGGGCTACACCGTGGCGGCCAAGACCGGTACGGTGCGCAAGGTCGTCAATGGGGCTTATGCCGCAGGGCACTATGTGGCGATGACCGCCGGTGTCCTGCCGGCGCGTCACCCGCGCGTCGCGATCCTGGTGCTGGTGGACGACCCGAGAGCCGGGGGCTACTACGGGGGGGAAGTCGCCGCCCCGGTGTTCCGCGAGGTGGCACGCGAGGCGCTCCGTCTGCTGAATGTGCCGCCGGACGATCGGGAATGGGTGACCCGGGCTTCGCCGGGAAGAGCCGGATGAGTCGGCAGATGCCGCTGTCGGAACTGCTCGGAGAGTTTGCCCTCGTTCCCCGGGACTGCGCGATCGCCGGCATTCAGTGCCGTAGCGCGGCGGTCCGTCCCGGGGATCTTTTTGCGGCCTGCCGGGGAACCCGGCGGCATGGCCTTGAGGGGCTGCCCGAGGCACTCGGGAAGGGCGCGGCGGCGGTGATCTACGAACCGGACCCGGATCAGGCTCAGCCTTGGGCGGACGTCCCGTGCGTGGCGGTGCCGGACCTGTCCCGCTCGCTCAGCGCGATCGCCGCGCGCTTCTACCGTGACCCCTCGGCGCAGTTGCCGGTCATTGGCATCACCGGCACCGACGGCAAGACCTCCACCAGTCACCTGATCGCGCAGATCCTGGGCGCACTGGAACAATCCTGCGGCATCATCGGGACCTTGGGCGCCGGTCGGTTGAGCGCCCTGCACGCGACCGGCCACACCACGCCGGATGCCGTGCGGCTGCAGGCGGAACTCTTCGACATGGCGCAGCGCGGCGACACGGTCGCCGTACTGGAGGTCTCGTCGCACGCCCTGGACCAGCACCGCTGCGATGCGGTGCGCTTCGAGACGGCGGTGTTCACCACCTTGGGACGCGATCATCTCGACTACCACCAGACCCTGGAGCGGTATGCCGCGGCCAAGCGGCGCCTGTTCACGGAACTCGAGCCGGAACGTGCCGTCATCAATATTGATGACCCGTTCGGGTACGAACTCGCCGAGCAGATGGAATCGAAGGCGCGGGTTCATACCTGCGCAATGGACGCACCGGCGGAGTCGACCGCGCGCGTGACCGGGCTGACGGCGGAGGGCTTGTCGTTCGAGTGGACGGCAGGCGGCGAAACCCATGCCGTGCAGGTGCCGGGCCTGTACGGTCGTTTCAACGTGATGAACCTGCTGCTGTCGGCGACCGCCGTGCAGGCGCGGGGCGTGTCGATGGAGAAGGTGGCGGCGGCGATGGAAGGTCTGTCGCCGGTGCCGGGCCGGCTGGAGCGCGTGGTTCAGGCACCGGGCCCGGTGTTCATCGATTACGCGCACACGCCCGATGCGCTGGAGGCGGCGCTAGGCGCGTTGCGCGAACATTTCAGGGCGGACGTCCATTGCGTGTTCGGTTGCGGTGGCGACCGCGACCGCGGCAAGCGCCCGCGCATGGGCGAAGTGGCACAGCGACTGGCCGCCCGGGTAATCCTGACCGACGACAACCCGCGCAACGAGGCGCCTGAACGAATCGTCGAGGACATCCTGAAGGGCGTTCCGAAATCCGCGTCCGTCGCGGTGCAGCATGACCGCACAGAGGCGATCCGCCAGGCGGTTCGGGAAGCGGCCCCCGGCGAGGTGGTGCTGATTGCCGGCAAGGGCCACGAGTCCGAACAGGTCGCGGCCGGGGAAACGCGGCCGTTTTCCGACCATGCCGCCGTGCAAGCGGCGTTGGTGGCCGACGCATGAAGACGATGCGGCTGGCGCAGCTGGCGGCCTGGGCTGACGGCGAACTCAAGGGCGCGGATGCACCCGTCGATGGGGTCGGCACGGACAGCCGAACCCTGAAGGACGGGGAGCTGTTCGTGGCCCTGAAGGGAGAGAACTTCGACGGGCACGATTTCGCGGCACGGTGCGAAGACCGCGCAGTAGGGGTAATGGTGGCGCGCGAACTTGCCGTGGATCGCCCGCAGATCGTGGTCCCGGACACGCTCACGGCGCTGCAGCGGATTGCCGCGAGATGGCGAGCGGAGCATCGCGTTGCGGTGGCGGGCATCACCGGCAGCAACGGCAAGACCACGACCAAGGAGATGACGGCCGCGATTTTGAGTGGCGAGGACCGCACGCTGGCATCGGCGGGCAACCTGAACAACCATATCGGCGTGCCGCTGACCCTGCTGGGCCTGGACGACAGCCACCGCTATGCGGTCATCGAGATGGGCGCCAACCATCCGGGCGAGGTTCGACAGTTGACGGCGCTGGCGCGACCGCAGGCGGCCACCATCACCTGTGCCGCGCAGGCGCACCTGGAAGGTTTCGGCAGCCTGCAGGGCGTGGCCCGTGCGAAGGCCGAGATCTTCGAAGGCCTGGGGCCGGAGGGCGTCGCGGTGATCAACGCCGAGGACGGGTTCGCGTTCCAGTGGCGGGCCGCCGCCGCTCCGCACGAAGTATTGACGTTCGCGGCGGACCTGAACGTGCAGGCGGACGTCTACGCATGTCCCTGCGCTCCGTCGCGGCTTGAATTCCGCCACAACGGCCAGAACGTCGAGGTCGAGTGGACGCTGGCCGGCATCCACAACGCGCGCAACGCGGCCTGCTCGGTCGCGTTGGCGCTGGCGCTGGGCGCGCCGTTCCAGCGGGCGGCACGGGCGCTTTCGGGTTTCCGGCTTGAAGTCGGCGGCCGGCTTCGGCTGGTCGAGGGTTACGGCGGCGCGCAACTGATCGACGACAGCTACAACGCCAACCCCGGGTCTTTCCATGCGGCCATCGACGTGCTGGTGGCGCAGGGAAGGGAGTCGTGGATGGTCATGGGCGAGATGAAGGAGCTCGGCCTGTACAGCGCGGAGTGCCACGAGGAGGTGGCCGACTACGCGCGCAAGGCCGGCGTGTCCCGGCTCTACGTGCTGGGCCCGCACGCCGTGCGCGCCGCCCGCGCATTCGGTCCGGGCGGGCAGGCCTGCACGGACGTGGAGGCGCTGTCGGGCGAGTTGCGGGCGCGGCTCGGTTCCCAGCATGCGGTGCTGGTCAAGGGCTCGCGCGCGGCGCGACTGGAGCGCCTGGTGGCGCGGCTCATGGCGGAGGAAGAGGCCAATGCTGCTTGAACTCTTCGCTTCCTTCGAACGGCTCGATTCTGGTTTCGCGCTGTTCCAGTACCTGACGGTCCGCGGCATCCTGGCACTGCTGACGGCCCTCGGCATTGCGCTGCTGATCGGTCCGGCGGTGATCCGCTGGCTGCGCGCGCGGGATATCGGCGAGACGGTGCGCGACGACGGGCCGGCCTCGCATCAGTCCAAGGGCGGCACGCCGACCATGGGCGGAGTGCTGATCATCCTGGCGTTGCTCGGCTCGGTGCTGCTGTGGGGGTCCTGGGGCAACCGTTACCTGTGGGTCCTGGTGGCCGTGACCGGGCTGTACGCGATGATCGGGATCCTCGACGATTTCTACAAGCTCCGAAACGGCCGCGGCATCACCGCGCGTCTGAAGTTTTCGCTGCAGGTGCTGGCCGGGGTCGGCATCGCTCTCGCGCTGTACGCCAGCGCGACCGATCCGGTGGAGACCCGTATGGTGTTCCCGGTTATCAAGGAGTGGCAATTCGATTTAGGCTGGGCGTTCGTGCCGCTGGCCGCGTTCATGCTGGTCCTGATGAGCAATGCGGTCAACCTGACCGACGGCCTGGACGGGCTGGCCATCATGCCGTCGGTGTTGATCGCCGGCGGGCTTGGCGTATACGCCTACGCCACCGGGCACGTGGAGTTTGCCGAATACCTCGGCATCGCGCATGTCCCGCTGGCTGGCGAGATAATCGTGTACTGCGCCGCGCTGGTGGGGGCGGGGCTGGGATTCCTGTGGTTCAACACCTACCCGGCGCAGGTCTTCATGGGTGACGTCGGCGCGCTCGCGATCGGCGCCGCGCTCGGCGCGATGGCGGTCATGCTGCGCCAGGAGATCGTTTTGCTCCTGATGGCCGGCGTGATGGTGATGGAGACCCTGTCGGTGGTGCTGCAGGTGGTTTCCTACCGGCTCACCGGCCGGCGCATCTTCGCCATGGCGCCGCTGCACCACCACTTCGAGTTGCGGGGCTGGCCGGAACCCCGTATCGCGGTCCGTTTCTGGATCATCACGGTGGTTCTGGTGTTGCTGGGGCTGGTCACCCTGAAAGTTCGGTAAAGGAGGGGAGCCATGGATTCGACTGCCACCCCCGTGACGATGCGAACCCTGGTTGTGGGCTTGGGCGTCACCGGCCTGTCGGTGGCACACTACCTGCATCGCTGCAACGAACCGTTCACGGTTTGGGACAGCGCGCCCAAGGAGCAGACGCTGGCCCGGCTGCGGGAGGACTGCCCGGAAGCGTCGGTGGTGTCCGGCGACCCGGATCTCAGGGAATTCGAAAACGCGGACACCGTGATCGTAAGTCCCGGCGTCTCGCTCGACCACCCGGCGCTGCGCGCCGCGCGGGCCGGGGGCGCCCAGGTGTACGGGGACATCGAACTGTTCGCCCACGAGGTGAATGCGCCGGTGCTCGGCATCACCGGCAGCAACGGCAAGAGCACCACCACGCTGCTGGTGGCGCACCTGCTCAAGGAAGCGGATCTCGAGACCGAGACCGGCGGCAATCTCGGCACGCCCGCGCTGTCGCTGCTGCGCGAACCGGCGCCGGATGCCTACGTGCTGGAACTGTCGAGCTTTCAGCTCGAAGCGACCGAGACCCTGCACTGCCGGGCCGCAAGCCTGCTCAACCTCAGCCCGGACCATATCGACCGCCACGGCAGTTTCGAGGCGTACCGCGAAATCAAGCACCGCCTCTACCGGCATGCCGAGGTGGCGGTGTTCAACCGCGACGACTCCAACACCCGCCCCGGCATCACGGCCGGCCGGGCGGTCAGCTTCGGGCTCGACGTCCCGCAGCACGACGGCGATTTCGGTCTGCGCGAACATGACGGAAAGCCCTGGCTGTGCCAGGGCTGGAACCGGTTGCTGCCCTGCGCCGAGTTGCGGCTCGAGGGACGGCACAATTGGGCCAATGCGCTGGCGGCGCTTGCCTTGGCGGAGGCGTTCGGCGTGCGCCCGGAACAGGCGGCGTCCGGCCTGCGCTCGTTCGAGGGCCTGCCGCACCGGCTGCAGCCGGTCGCGGAATTCAATGGCATCCGCTGGGTCAACGATTCGAAGGCGACCAATCTGAGCGCCATGCAGGCGGCCCTGTCGGCGTTCGCGCGACCCTGCGTGCTGATTGCCGGCGGGCAGGCCAAGCAGGAAGATCTCAGGTGCGCGACCCTCACGCTGTCGCGACACGCACACGCCGTGGTGCTGTTCGGGGAATCGGCCCCGGCCATGGCCCGGGCCTGGGCCGACTGTGTGCCGATCGTCCAGGCGGCCGATCTCGCGGAGGCGGTGCAGCAGGCGTCCGAACGGGCCGAGCCCGGCGATTGCGTGCTGCTGTCCCCCGGCTGCGCGAGCTACGACCAGTACTCGGGATTCGAGGAACGCGGCGAGGATTTCATCGCCCGGGTGCGCGCCCTGCAGGAATCCGCCCCGTGAACGAACGACATTCGCCCTCGCCCGATCTGACCATCGCCGCCACGCTGCTGGCGGTCGGACTCGTGGCGATGACCTCCGCCTCGGTGGAGGTGTCGGCGGACCGGCACGGCGACGCGCTGTACTACTTCAAGCACCAGTCTCTGTTCCTGGCGGTCGGCATCCTGGCGGCGTTGGTCCTGGCCCGGATCCCGCTGTCCGCACATTGCAGGCTGGCGCCCTGGTACGGGGTGGCCGCCTTGGCGCTGCTGGCCCTGACGCTGGTTCCGGGGCTGGGATACTCGGTCAACAACAGCACGCGCTGGCTGGACCTGGGCCCGGTGCGCTTCCAGCCCTCGGAACTGATCAAGCCGGCTCTGGTGCTGTGGATGGGGGCCTACGTGGCGCAGCACGGGAGGTGGCTGGAGACCCGCATGCGGAGCGTGCTGCTGCCGCTTGGCGTGGTCGGCCTGACCGTGTTCCTGCTGTTGCTGCAGCCGGACTTCGGCACCGCCTGCGTGATCGCGGCCACCGCCCTGTGCATGCTGTTCCTGTGCGGCGGCTACCTGCGCGCGCTGCTCGGCTGCGCCATCTGCACCGTGGTGGCGATGGGCGGGCTGGCAATCGCCGCGCCGTACCGGTTGACGCGCATCCAGACCTTCCTGGACCCTTGGGCGGATCCGTTCGGCAGTGGCTACCAGCTGACCCAGTCGCTGATCGCGATCGGCAGCAGCGGGATGTGGGGGCGCGGGCTCGGCGAAGGGGTGCAGAAGCATTTCTACCTGCCGGAGACGCACACCGATTTCGTGTTCGCCGCGGCATCCGAGGAACTGGGCCTGATCGGGGCCGTGTTCATCATCCTCCTGTTTACGATGTTCCTCATGGCGGCATTCCGCATCGCCCGCCAAGCGCAGGTGCGAGAACAACGCTTCGCCGCTGCGGTCGCCTACGGCGTCGGCCTGTGGATCAGCCTGCAGGCCTTCGTCAACATCGCGGTGAACATGGGCGCGTTGCCGACCAAGGGGCTGACTCTGCCCCTGATGAGCGCCGGCGGCAGTTCGATGCTCGCGACGCTCGCCGCCCTCGGCCTGCTGTGGCGCGCGCGCCACGAAGCGGAAACCCTGCCGGGCGGCGGTACGAAAGCCCGGCGCGGGAGGCCGGCGTGAGCGCCCGACCCGTAATGATCCTGGCTGGCGGAACCGGCGGGCATGTGTTTCCGGCGCTGGCAGTGGCGGAACGCCTGCGCGAACGCGGCGTGCCGGTGCAGTGGGTCGGGACCCGGACCGGGCTGGAGGCGCGGCTCGTGCCCCGGGCGGGATTTCCGATTATCCGGATGTCGCTGCGGGCGCCCCGGCGGCGCGGCCTGCTGGGCCTGGTCGGCATCATGCCGCGCGTGCTGTGGGCGGTGGTCCTCGGAATCGGACTGCTGTTGAAGCACCGTCCGGCGGCGGTTCTCGGCATGGGCGGCTACGCGTCGTCCGCGGTGGCGCTGGCGGCGCTGCTGTGCCGGGTGCCCTTGATCGTCCACGAACAGAACGCGGTCGCCGGCCTGACCAATCGCGTGCTGGCCCGCTTCGCGGTGCGCGTGTTGCTGGGCTTCTCCGACGTGCGCGGCATCCGCGGCGGCGTCCACCTCGGCAACCCGGTCCGCGTCTCGCTGTGTGCGCAGCCGCTGTCGCCCAATGCTCCGATGCGGCCGCTGCGGCTGCTCGTGATCGGCGGCAGCCAGGGCGCCGAAATCTTCAACCTCGTGGTGCCGGAGGCCTTGCAGACCATGCCCGAGGATTGCCGACCCTCGGTCTGGCACCAGACCGGTTCGGACCCGGCACCGGTCGCCCGGCGCTACCCCTCGGGGACAGAACCCCGCCTGGATGCGTTCATTGAAGAGATGGACCAGGCGTACGTGTGGGCCGACCTCGTGCTGGCGCGGGCCGGCGCGATGACCCTGGCGGAACTCGCGGCCAGTGCGCGCGGGGCGGTGCTGGTGCCGTATCCCCATGCCGCCAACGGGCATCAGTTTGACAACGCGAGCCGGTACGCCGAGGACGGCGCGGCCGAAGTCTGGAAACAGGATGAATTCACCCCGCAGCGGCTGGCGCTTCGTCTCGCCGAACTGGCGCGGGACCGCGCCACGCTGGTCAGGATGAGTCGGGCGGCGCTGCGCCGGGCCCGTCCGGATGCCGCCGGGGACGTCGCCGAATGCCTGCTGGAGTTCTGCACATGAGCGCGATGCGTCGCCGCATGCCGATGCGGCATATCCGGCAGATCCATTTCATCGGGATCGGCGGCGCCGGCATGAGCGGCGTCGCCGAAGTCCTGTGCGGCCTAGGCTACGCCGTCACCGGCAGCGACCTGAGAGAGAACGCGCAGACCCGGCGTCTGCGCGAATTGGGCACCGACATCCGGATCGGCCACGGGGCCGGTGCCGTGGCGGGAGCCGACGTGGTCGTCGTCTCCAGCGCGGTCCCGCCCGAGAATCCGGAATGGCAGGCCGCGCAGGCCGCACGCATTCCTGTCGTGCCGCGCGCGGCGATGCTCGGGGAACTGATGCGCTTCAGCCACGGCGTCGCCGTGGCCGGCACGCACGGCAAGACCACCACCGCCAGCCTGATCGCCCACCTGCTGGCCGAGGCTGGTCTCGGCCCTTCCTCCATCATCGGCGGCCGGGTGCGCCACGGTGGCTCGCACGCCACGCTGGGCGAAGGCGACTACCTGGTCTGCGAGGCGGACGAAAGCGACGCGTCCTTCCTGCATCTCAGCCCGCTGGTCGCGGTGGTGACGAACATCGACGACGACCATCTGGCCAACTATGGCGGGGACATCGGGAAACTGGCTGAGGCGTACTACAGCTTCCTGCAGAACCTCCCGTTCTACGGATTGGCGGTGCTTTGCGCGGATGATCCGCGCTTGGCGGTCCTGCGCCCGAACCTGGGTCGGCAAGCCGTTACCTATGGAATCGAGGCTTCGGACGCGGATTTGCGTGCGACCGGGATCGAGCCGGACGGCCCCGGCAGCGTCTTCACCCTGCAGGTCGCGGATTCGGGGGAAGAACTCCGGGTCCGTCTCGCGCTGCCCGGCACCCACAATGTCCTGAATGCGCTGGCCGCGGTGGCGGTGGCGCGGGATCTGAACGTCCCATTGCAGACGGCGGCGCAAGCCCTGGAAGGGTTTTCCGGGATTGCCCGGCGCTTCGAGGCGCATGGGCCGCTGCCCGGCGCAGACGACATCCCGTGGGTGGACGACTACGGACATCACCCGACCGAAATCGAAGCAACCTTGGCGACGGCGCGGCAGGTCTATCCCGACAGAAGGCAGGTGCTGGTCTTTCAGCCGCACCGTTACACCCGCACGCGAGACCTGTTCGAATCCTTGGTCCGGGCCCTGGGTGGAGCCGACGCGCTGCTCCTGCTGGACGTGTATCCGGCGGGCGAGGCGCCGATCCCGGGCGCCGACAGCGATTCGCTGGCCCGGGCGCTGGAACACCGGGGTGCGCGGCCCGTGCGCGCCGCGGGCGGCGAGCAATTGTTCCCGGCGCTGCTGGAAATCCTGCGCCCCGGCGACGTGCTGCTGACCTTGGGCGCGGGCAGCATCGAGGGCTGGGCGGCGCAACTGCCCGCTCAGTTCACTCAAAGAGAGGCATCGTGATCATGGCGGCGGAAATCGTCGGCGAGCATCGGCAGGTGCCCATGGCCGAACATACGACCTGGCGTTGCGGCGGATCGGCGGATCGGGTGTTCGCGCCGAACAGCATCGATGACCTGAGCGCCTACCTGGCCGGGCTTGAGACGGATGTGCCCCTGATCTGGTTGGGGCGAGGCAGCAACGTGCTGGTGCGCGACGGCGGCATGCGCGGGGTGGTGATCCAGTTGCGCGAGCCGCTGTCCGAGATTGTGCTGGAACCCCCGCGGGTCCGGGCCGAGGGCGGTGCCCTGTGCGCCCGCCTGGCGACGATCACTGCGGCGGCGGGCTGGAGCGGGTTGGAATTCCTGGCCGGCATCCCCGGCACGGTCGGTGGCGCCCTGGCGATGAATGCCGGTGCGGCCGGCTCCGAGATCTGGGAGTTTGTCGAATCCATCGAAACCGTGGACCGGCAGGGGAATCGTCATGAATTTGCACCCGAACAGGTCCGGTTCGGCTATCGCTTCGCGAGAATTCCCTCCGGGCACGGCGTCGTGGCCGGGACGTTCCGCCTTGAGCGGGCCGAAGATCCGGCGCAGCCGGAGCATCGCCTGCGCGAACTGATGGACCGCCGCCGGGCCACCCAGCCGGTCTCGCTGCCGAGCGGCGGGTCGGTGTTCCGCAACCCTCCGGGCGACCATGCCGCGCGGCTGATCGAGGAGGCGGGCCTCAAGGGCTGCCGGATCGGCGGGGCCGAAGTCAGCCAGACGCATGCCAACTTCATCGTTCACGAAGGAACGGCGAGCGCGGCCGACATCGAGCGGCTGATCGACCACATCCGGAGAACCGTCGAAGAACACAGCGGGGTGCGGCTGGAACTGGAAATCCGCATTTTGGGGGAGGCCGGATGAACGAATACGGACGCGTGGCGGTACTGATGGGCGGCTGGTCCGAGGAGCGGCCGATCTCGCTGATTTCCGGGCAGTGCGCCTGCGAGGCCCTCTGCGCGCGCGGCGTCGAGGCCAGCGCGGTCGACCTGCAGCGCGAGACCTTGGCGCAGCTTGTGGAACAGGGCTTCGACCGCTGTTTCCTGGCCCTGCACGGGATCGGCGGCGAAGACGGCGAGGTGCAGCAGGCGCTGGAAGAGATGGGACTGCCGTACAGCGGGAGCGGCCCGGAGGCTTCGCGCATTTGCATGGACAAGCTGGAGACCAAGGAACGCTGGCGGTGGGCCGGCCTGCCGACGCCGAAGGGGGTGCTGGCGGACCCGGATCGATTGGAAGAGCAGTACGGGGAACTGGGCCTGCCGCTGGTGGTCAAGCCGGTGGATCAGGGCTCCAGCATCGGCGTGATCTTCGCGCGCCGGGCCGAAGACGTGCCACCCGCCGTCGAGGAGGCCCGGCGGCACGGGTCGAGAATCCTGCTGGAACGCCTGGCGCAAGGCACCGAATACACGGTCGGGATCCTGGGGGAAGAGGCGTTGCCGATCATCCGCCTGTGCCCGCAGGGCGAATTTTTCGACTACCGGGCCAAGTACGAATCGGAAGACACCCGGTACGACGTCCCCTGCGGCCTGCCGCAGGCGATGGAACGCGAACTGGCCGCGCTGGCGCTTCGCGCCTTCGAATGCACCGGGGCGGAAGGATACGGTCGGGTGGACCTGATCCTGGATGAACTGGACCGGCCGTGGCTGCTGGAAGCGAACACCGCGCCGGGCCTGCGCCGCCACAGCCTGCTGCCGATGGCCGCCGAAGCGGCCGGGCTGGACTACGAGGACCTGATCCTGAAGATGCTGGACACTTCCCTTCCTCAGGCACCTGCCGAGGAGACGGTCGATGGCTAGGCGAGGCGGCACGGGCACGATCGTTCGGCTCGCGGGCGCGGCGGCGGCATTGGCCGTGGGGGTTGGCGCCAGCCTGTGGCTGACGGACCCGGCGAACCTGCCGATCCGCGAAGTGTCCCTGCTCGGGGAGTTTCGTCACCTGGATCCCACCGATCTGCAGGAGGTCGTCGCCGAGGAGCTGACGGGCAACATGCTGACCCAGAATCTGGCTCGGCTGGAGCGGCGGATTCAGCAGAATGCCTGGGTGCGGCAGGTGCGGGTTCGCCGTGACTGGCCGGCGAGGCTCCGGATCGAGATCCGCGAGCAGGTGCCGGTCGCGCGCTGGGCGGCGGGCGGGTTCCTGACCCAGGAGGGGGAGCGGTTCAACCTGCGCGGCGAACCGGAATTGCCCCTGCCGGAGGTCGCGGGGGAGCCGGGGCGCGAGGCCACCCTAGTTCGGCACGTTGACCGGATCCGACCGCTGCTGGAGTCGCGCGGAATGCGTCTGGATCGGCTGGAGGAGACCCGGTTCCGTTCGCTGCACGTGACGCTGCACTCGGGATTGCGCCTCACGCTGGGGCGGACCCGCCCGATCGAACGACTGGCGCGCTGGCTGCGCTACTCCGAGGCCTACGCCCGGGTCGCGCCTGCGCCCGCACCGAAAACGATGATCGACCTGCGCTACCCGAACGGGTTTTCGGCCAGGTCCCTGACCGACTCATAGCGAGGAGGAGAAATGATGGATAACTCAAATTCTGCGGCCCTGCTGGCGGAACCGAAGCGGCCGGGATTGCTTTCGCGCCTGTTCTCGACCCTTGCGGCCCGCCGCGCGGACCCGGGCCTGCGGGTCGCGCTCGACATCGGCACGTCCCGGATCGTGGTGGTCGCCGCGCACTGCGGCGAGGACGGACAGATCGAAGTCCTGGGTTGCGGCACGACCGCGTCGCACGGCCTCAAGGCGGGCATGGTGGTCAATATCGAGGAGACGGTGGAGTCGATCCGCCGCGCCGTGGAGGAGGCCGAGGAGATGACGGACTGCGTGATCCGCAACGTCAACGTCGGGATCGCCGGCAGCCATGTCCACAGCATCAATGCCAGCGGCGCCATCCCGGTGCGCGAAGGCGAGATCACGCCTGCGGTGGTGGAGCGGGTGCTGGATGCGGCGAGCGCGGTGAAGCTCACCGACGACAAGTGCATCCTGCACGTGCTGCCGCAGGAGTACGCGATCGACGACCAGTACGGAATCCGCACGCCGCTCGGCATGTCCGGGGTCCGCTTGGACGCGCGCGTGCACCTGATCATCGCCGGGGCGGGCGCGTTGCACAACCTGGTCAAGTGCGTGCGCCGCTGCGGTCTGACCGTCGACCACGTGGTGCTGGAGCCGCTCGCGTCCGGTGAGGCGGTGCTGACGCCGGACGAACGCGAACTGGGGGTGGCCCTGGTCGACATCGGTGGCGGCACCTCGGACATCGCCGTCTTCTATTCCGGCGCGATCCACTACACCGCGACGGTCCCGGTGGCGGGCGATCACGTCAACCGCGATATCGCTATCGCCCTGAGCACCCGGGTGCAGGATGCCGAGCAGATCAAGATCGAGCATGGCTACGCCGCAGGCGACCGGGCGCAGGACGACCCGGTCCTGGAGGCGCCGGGCCTGGGCGGGCGCCCGCCCGCCCAGTTGCGCGGGTCCGTGCTGAGCGACATCATCCGCCCCCGCTACCTGGAACTGTTCGAGTTGATCAACGACGAACTGCGCCGTTCCGGCTACTACGACAAGATTGAGGGCGCCGGCCTGGTGCTGACCGGCGGCGGCGCGATGGTGCGGGGCCTGGACGTGCTGGCCGAGGAGGTGTTCAACCGCCCGGTCCGCGTCGGCGGCCCGCAGCACCTGCGGTTCCGCGACGAACGGTTCAACCAGCCGATGTACGCCACGGGAATCGGACTGCTGACGTACCACGATTCGGCGAACCTGGGCCTGGGCTCATCGGCGGCCGCCGACTCTTGGAGGCAACGCATCCTTTCATGGACTTGATTTTCACAACAACCTGGAGATGAAGAAATGACTTTGATTACCAAACTTGATGAGGCGGTTTCGCCTGAAACCGCCGAAGAGACGGCAGGACTCACGTTCATGCCGGTCCGTCCGGACCATGCAGACGCCCGCATCCGGGTGATCGGCGTCGGCGGGGGGGGCGGCAATGCCACGCAGCGCATGGAACGCGACTTGGCGTCGCGCGTGGAGGTCTACTGCGTCAACACCGATGCGCAGGTCCTGTGCGACCTGAAGGTGGGAGAACCGGTGCAGATCGGCCGCAAGACGACCCAGGGCCTGGGCGCCGGTGCCGACCCGGGGGTGGGGCGGCAGGCGGCGCTGGAGAGCCGGGACATGCTGGCCGGGCTGGTGGAGAACACCGACATGCTGTTCATCACCGCCGGCATGGGCGGCGGCACCGGCACCGGCGCGGCCCCGGTCATCGCGGAGCTGGCCCGGGAAGCAGGCGTGCTGACGGTGGCGGTGGTCACCCGGCCGTTCAGCTTCGAAGGGCAGCAGCGATGCCGTCTGGCCGAGGAGGGAATCCGGGACCTGAGCGTCTTCGTCGACTCGATCATCACCATTCCCAACGACCGGTTGATGAGCGAACTGGATCCGGACATCTCGCTGGAGGGTGCCTTTCTCGAGGCGGACAAGGTGCTGCATGGTGCCGTGTGCGGAATTTCTGACCTGATCCTGCGCCCGGGCACCATCAACGTCGACTTCGCCGACGTGCGGACCGTGATGAAGCAGCAGGGCATGGCCATGATGGGCACCGGCATCGCCGAAGGCCCGGCCCGGGCGGTCGAAGCCACGCAGCAGGCCATCAACTGCCGCCTGCTCGACGAGGTGAACATCACCGATGCCCCGGCTATGCTGGTCAACGTTACCACTGTGCGCAAGGGCGAGGGCAGCCTGAGCCTTCCCGAGTTCAACCAGATCGCACGGGAACTCGAGCCGATGCAGGCCGAGAACGTGCAGTTGGTCATGGGCACGACCTACGACGACAAGATGGGAGGGCATCTCAAGGTGTCCCTGGTGGTGGCCGGTTTCGGCTCGAAGGAGGAACCGGAGGCAGAATCGGGGGTGACGCCGTTTCGGAAGATCACCGAGGCCCCGAACTCGATCAAGGCAAGGGGGAACGGCAACGGGGCGCGGGTGCCGGAGGAAAAGGTCGCCGCGGTGCCGCCGGTCGTCACCGAGGGCAACCTGGCAAAGAGCCCGAGGAGCCCGGATTGGACCAAGGGGGAGGAACGGCAGAAGTTCGACATCCCGGCCTACCTGCGCAAGCAGCATGATTGACCGGGTGCCGAAGGCCAACTGCGGAGGCTTCCGGGGGGTCTCCGCGCGGGCTTCTCCCCGAGCTCCAAGGCACGGGTCCGGTTGTGGAAAAACATTTGCTTTTCTGCAATAATGTGTGCATCCGCGAGGCAGAGGATCTGGCGCGGAGTGCGCCACACCGAAAATCGAGAATTCCGGGAATGATTTGCCAGCACACCCTGAGGCAGAGCATTTGCGCAGAGGGCATCGGTCTGCACACGGGAGAAAAGACGTCCATGCGACTCAGTCCTGCTCCGGTGAACACCGGAGTGGTGCTGCGGCGGGTCGATTTTGACCCGCCGATTCGTATTCGGGTCCACCCGGATCAAGTGTCCGCCACCCGCCTGTCGACGACGCTGTCCAATGGCGGTGTTCATGTCTCAACAGTTGAGCATCTATTGTCGGCCGTTGCCGGGCTTGGGGTGGACAACCTGTACGTCGATCTGAATGCCAGCGAGGTTCCGATCATGGACGGCAGCGCAAGCCCGTTCGTGTTCCTGATCCATTCCAGCGGGCTGGTCGAACAGGATGCGCCGAAGCGCTACATCCGTATCCGCGAACCAGTCGAAGTGCAGGATGAGAAGAACGGCCGGTGGGTGCGCCTGACGCCGCATGACGGCTTCAAGGTGGCCTTCACCATCGACTTCGACCATCCGGTGATCCGCAACACCCGGCAGTCCGCGGTGCTGGACCTTTCCAGCACGTCCTACATCAAGGAAGTGTCGCGGGCGCGTACGTTCGGGTTCCGGCACGAAGTGGAACTCCTGCGCGAGAGGAATCTGGCCCTGGGGGGCAGTCTGGACAACGCCATCGTGTTGGACGACAACCGCATCCTCAACGACAGCGGCCTGCGCTACTCCGACGAATTCGTCAAGCACAAGGTGCTCGACGCCATCGGTGACCTGTACCTGCTCGGCAACAGCCTGATCGGTTCTTTCGAGGGCTACTGCTCCGGGCACGAACTCAATATCCAGTTGCTGCGGAAGTTGCTGGCCACCGAATCGGCCTGGGAACTCGTCAGTTTCGAGGACCCCCGCGAAGCCCCGGTCTGCTTCGCACAGGTCAGTCCGGCCTGAGCGAATTCCTAATCGTGACCCGCTTGGCGCGCAGCAACCTGAATCCGGAGCTGGCGCAGCGGCTGGTTCAGACGATCCTTGAATTCCGCGTTGACGTGCTTGAGCAGTTCGCGTTGCTGATAATGAATCAGCGGCGCCTGATGGTTGTCGTTGACCGAGACCGTCAGCGTGGTTCCCTCGATGTCGCTGCACCAGCAACTCGAGCCCAGAGGCTCGGGAAGTTGTCGGCGCAGGCTTTGGGTAATGGCCAGCTGTAGGCGGATGCGGGCCAGCAGGTGAGGATCGAGATGGTCAAAGAGCTTCTTCATCAGGCAGGGCAGTCTTCCTCTGCCATTATCCGTCAAGCCGCAACCCCCGGCAAAGCCGCAGGCTGGCGGCGCCTCGGCCTTGGGATCGTGGCGACGGTCGTGCTTGCTCAGGTGGTCGCGGTGGCGTTCCACCAGGGCGTCCTGCACCGCGAACGGGCCCTACTGGATTCGATCGACCAGACACTGGCTGCGCACGGCACCACACTGAATAATCTTCGCCAGGAAAGCCAGCTTCACATTGACGCCCTGTCTTCGCAATTGGCGCGGTTGCAGTCGCGCATCGCCCGTCTGGACGCACTGGGCGGCACGCTGGTGGACATCGCGAAACTGAAAGACGGAAAGGAATTCGACTTTGGTTCGGAACCGGGATTGGGCGGGGATGCCCCTGCTTCCCCGGGACCCGGGCTGACTGCGACCAACCTGGGGGCCTCCCTCGACGGCCTGCGTAACCAGATCGAGGATCGGACGCTGTGGCTGAGCATCCTGGAAGACGTGATCCAGCATCGCCGTCTGGTGGACGCAGCCTACCCCAGTGGGTGGCCGGTGCGTTCCGGCTGGGTCTCTTCGTACTACGGCATGCGCCGGGATCCGTTCCACGGACGTCCCGCCTTCCATCAGGGCATTGACTTCGCCGCCAGCAAGGGCACCGAGATCCGGTCTGCAGCAACCGGCATGGTCGAGTTTGCAGGGGGCAAAGAAGGATATGGCCTGATGGTGCAGATCCGGCACGGAAACGGCTACCAGACCCGCTACGGCCACGCCAGCAAGCTGCTGGTGAAGTCCGGGCAAATGGTGAAGCGGGGTGATGTCGTTGCGCATGTCGGTTCGACCGGCCGTTCGACCGCACCGCACCTTCACTTTGAAGTGCTGAAGAACGGTAAGGCTGCCAACCCTCTGAAATTCCTGTCCGCCCGCCGCTGAACCTGCGCGGCCCGCGCTTATAATTTCGTAATCGCTTACTGGCGACTCCACCATGTTTGCTTCGCTTGTCCGTAAACTTTTCGGTAGCCGCAACCAGCGAACCCTCAAGCGCCACTGGCGGACGGTGGTGAAGATCAATGACCTTGAGGGAGCGCTGCAGGACGCGGACGACGCGCAATTGCGCGAACGCGCCGAACAGTATCGCACCCGCCTCGCTGAGGGGGAGGCGATGGACGCCCTGTTGCCGGAGGTCTTCGCGCTGGTGCGCGAAGTGGCACGCCGGACGCTCGACATGCGGCATTTCGATGTCCAGTTGCTCGGCGGCATCGTGCTGCACGAAGGCGGCATCGCGGAGATGCGCACCGGCGAAGGCAAGACCTTGGTCGCGACCCTGCCGGCCTGCCTGCATGCGCTGGCCGGCGAGAATGTGCATGTCGTAACCGTCAACGACTACTTGGCCCGACGCGATGCGGACTGGATGCGGCCGATCTACGAACAGCTCGGCCTGACCGTGGGCGTGATCGTGCAAGGGCTCGATGGTGCACAGCGTCGGGATGCTTATGCCTCCGGCGTGACATATGGCACCAACAACGAATTCGGCTTTGACTACCTGCGCGACAACATGGTGTTCCGGGCCGAACACCGGGTCATGCGCGGGCAGGAATTCGCCATTGTCGACGAGGTGGACTCGATCCTCATCGACGAAGCCCGTACCCCGCTGATCATCTCGGGACCGTCTGAGGACCGCACTGACCTCTACCAGAAGATGAACCAGATGGTTCGTCACCTCGAGCAGCAGGAGGAAGAAGACGGGCCGGGCGACTACCGAATTGACGAAAAAGCGCGCCAGGCCTACCTGACCGAGGACGGTCATCACCGGGTCGAGCAACTGCTGTCCACCGAGGGATTGATTCCGCCGGGAGGCAGCCTGTACGAAGCCGGCAACATCCGCCTGTTGCACCACGTCAACGCCTCCCTGCGGGCAAGGACCTTGTTCCAGCGGGATCGCGACTACATCGTGTCGGAAGAAGGCAAGATCGTTATCATCGACGAATTCACCGGGCGAAAGATGCCGGGACGGCGCTGGTCGGACGGATTGCACCAAGCCGTCGAGGCCAAGGAGGGGGTGGCGGTCGAGACGGAGAACCAGACCGTGGCGTCGATCACC
Source organism: uncultured Chromatiales bacterium (assembly GCA_964526195.1). GTDB lineage: Bacteria > Pseudomonadota > Gammaproteobacteria > Poriferisulfidales > Poriferisulfidaceae > Poriferisulfidus. The sequence continues at coordinate 38,659 of CAZGIH010000008.1, forward strand.
TTCCAGAACTACTTCCGGCTCTATTCCCGCCTGTCCGGCATGACCGGCACGGCCGACACCGAAGCCTACGAGTTCCAGGAAATCTACGGTTTGGAGGTGGTGGTCGTCCCGACCCACATGCCGATGGTCCGGGATGACCTCGGGGACATGGTGTTCCTGACTGCCGAGGAGAAATACCAGGCGGTGGTGGAGGACATTCAGGACTGCGCGGAACGCGGGCAGCCGGTGCTGGTGGGCACGACCTCGATCTCCAACTCCGAACTGTTGTCCGGCCTGTTGCAGAAGGCCGGAATCAAGCACCAGGTCCTGAACGCGAAATTCCACGAACAGGAGTCGCACATCATCGCCCAGGCCGGGCGTCCCGGCACGGTTACCATCGCCACCAACATGGCCGGTCGCGGAACTGACATCGTGCTCGGTGGCGCATTAGAGACGATGGAACCGAAAGATTCGACCCGGGACGAGTGGCAAGCCCGGCACGACCAGGTCGTGGGCGCTGGCGGTTTGCACATCGTCGGAACCGAGCGGCACGAGTCGCGGCGGGTCGACAACCAGTTGCGGGGTCGCTCAGGTCGCCAGGGCGACCCGGGTTCCAGCCGGTTCTATCTGTCGCTGGAGGATAGCTTGATCCGGATTTTCGCCTCGGAGCGGATGTCCACCCTGATGCAGCGTCTGGGCATGAAGGAGGGTGAAGTGATTGAACATCCTTGGGTCACCAAGGCGATCGGCAACGCCCAGCGCAAGGTGGAGGCCCGCAATTTCGACATTCGCAAGCACTTGCTGGATTTCGACGACGTGATCAACGACCAGCGCACGCTGGTCTACCAGCAGCGCAACGAGATCATGGAATCCCAGGATTTGTCCGATCACGTGGCATCCATTTGCACGGATGTCGTGACGCGGGTCCACCGGGACTACATCCCCGCTGAAAGCATGGAAGAGCAATGGAATACCGAGGGACTGGAGCAGGCGCTGGTCGAAACGTTCGGATTGTCGATGCCGGTGCGGGATTGGCTGGAACAGGAGCCGGAACTGAACGATACGATGCTTGAAGAGCGGCTTCATGAAGCAGTTGAGCAGAAGCTGCGTGACAAGGAGGAGGAAATCACGCCACAAGCGATGCGCCAACTGGAAGGGGACTTGCTGCTGACGACGCTGGACATGCACTGGAAAGAGCACCTAGCGATGATGGATCACCTCCGCCAGGGGATCGGCCTGCGCAGTTACGCGCAGAAGAACCCGAAACAGGAATACAAGCGCGAGGCCTTTGAGCTTTTCCAGTCCATGATGGACCGCATCGAGCACGACCTCATCCGCCTGTTGTGCCTGCTAAGGCTGGGTTCGCCGGACGAACTGGGCACTTTGGAGAAACCTTCGACCCCAGTGTCCGACCTGGATTACCGGCATGCGTCGGGTGAGGAAGTCTCCCCGGTGCGGAGCGAGCAGCCACCACCACAGGCTCAAGCACCGTCCGCCAGTTTCGCGCCGCCGCCGACAGTCCGCCGAGCCGCTTCCAAGGTCGGGCGCAACCAACCTTGCCCGTGTGGTTCCGGCAAGAAATACAAGCACTGCTGCGGAGCGCAGAGCCGGCGGGTGGCATGAGCTGGCAGCCGGTTCCCGGAGTGCGCCTGGCGGCGACCAGTGCGGGCCTGTACGCTGGAGAGCGGCTGGACCTGGCTGTATTGGAATTGGCACCCGGGACGGAGTCGGCGGGTGTCTTCACGACCAACCGGTTTTGCGCGGCTCCCGTCGAGGTCGCACGCGAACATCTGGAGGCTGCGTCGCCCCGGTTGTTGCTGATCAACGCGGGTTGCGCCAACGCCGGATTGGGTGAACAGGGGCTGGAGGATACCCGGCTGTGCTGTGAGGCAGCGGCAGGCGCGTTCGCGGTCGAGCCGCATGAGGTCCTGCCGTTCTCGACCGGGATGATCGGGGAGAGGTTGAATGTAGGGAAAATCCAGGCGCAAATGCCGCAGCTTCAGGCGACGCTGTCCGCCGACAGTTGGCCGGAAGCGGCGCAGGCGATCCTGACCACCGACACCCGGAGCAAGCTGGAAGGCCGCCAAGTCAAAGCTGCAGGGAAGAATCTCCATGTCACTGGCATGGCCAAGGGCGCGGGCATGATCTGCCCGGACATGGCGACTATGTTGGCTTTCGTCGCGACCGATTTGGCAGTCGATGCCGCGGTGCTTGAGCAAGTGCTCGAACGCGCACTCGAACATTCTTTCCACGCGATTACCGTGGAAGGCGACACCTCCACCAACGACGCATGCATTCTGCTGGCCACCGGTGCCAGCGGGGTGAACCTCGCGGATCTGGAAGACTCCGAAGTGGAGGCTTGGGAGCAAGCCGTCTTTGAAGTCTGTGAGACACTGGCCAAAGCCATCGTGCGGGATGCCGAGGGTGCGACCCGGTTTATCACGATCGAGGTCGAACAGGCCGCCACGGCAGAACAGGCGCAGGCAGTGGCACGTGCGGTGGCGCACTCACCTCTGGTCAAGACGGCGGCATTCGCCGGCGACCCCAACTGGGGAAGAATTCTGGCTGCTGTCGGTCGCAGCGTCGGGGAGTTGTCGCGCATGGACCGGGTCGGAATCCGTCTCGACGACGTGCAGGTGGTGGCAGGTGGTGCGGTGGCTGAAAACTACCGGGAGGAACAGGGTTGTACGGTCATGGCCCGCGACGAATTCACGATCCGGGTGGACCTGGGCCTCGGCGAATCGCAAGTCCGCCTCTATACATCCGACCTGTCCTACGACTACGTGAAGATCAACGCCGAATACCGGACCTGATCCTGTGTCCGAATCTCCCATGGCGGTGGTCGCGGGGGCCGTACTCAATGCAGACGAAGAGAGGCCGGCGGTGCTGCTGGCCAAACGGCATGCGTCCGCGCACCAAGGTGGCAAGTGGGAATTCCCAGGCGGCAAGAAGATGGCAGGGGAGAATGCAGCACAGGCTCTGGTGCGTGAGTTGGAGGAGGAAATCGGCATCCGGGCAAAAACCTGGCGGCGACTGATCCGTTTTCCTTACGCCTATCCCGAATTCAAAATGGACTTTGAGGTGTTCCGGGTGGAAACCTGGGACGGTCTGGCGAGCGAGCGCGAGGGACAGGAAGTTCGCTGGGTGCCGTTGTCGGAACTGAACCAATGGACGACACCGCCTGCCAGCCGTCCGGTCATCCGCGCACTTCAGTTGCCTTCGCAGTACGCCATCAGCGCGGATCCCAAAAACGGGGTCGAGCGCTGGCGTTCCGACTTATCGGCGACCTTGGAACGGGGCGTAAAGCTGATCCAGCTGCGTGCGCACTCGCTGTCAGGCCCGGCATACGAACAGCTCGCGCAGGAGGCTCTTGAGCAGGTTCATGCAGCGGGAGGCCGGCTCGTGTTGAATTGCGAGCCCGAACAGGCAGCCCGTCTAGGGGCGGGTGGCGTGCACCTTACGAGTGCCCGTCTGCGACTGTTGGATTCACGCCCGTTGCCGAAAGATTTTCTTGTCGGCGCGTCCTGCCACGATCCGCGGGAACTGGATCAGGCGGTTCAGATCGATGCGGACTTCGCGGTGCTGTCGCCGCTGCGCGATGCGCCGCAGGCGCTGGGTTGGGAAGGCTTTGCCTCGGTAGTCGCCAATGCAGCCCTGCCGGTATACGCGCTTGGGGGGATGAATCCGGGAGATCAGGAGGCCGCCATCGAGTCCGGCGGGCAAGGAATTGCCGCGATCCGTGGTTTGTGGGGACCCGCTCTGCGCGGGTAAAGGAACAGCTCGGTCAGCTGAGCAACACGCCGATGAAGAAGGTGGTCAGGTAGATGACGATCAGGCCCAGCATGGAGAGCAGGCACAACAGGGTTACTAGATGATGTGGGCGGCGGTGACCGACCAGAACGCCGGCAACTGCGACGACGAACGAAGCCAATCCTAGGCTCTGCATGCAGCCCGTTTGGCAACTGCGCGCCTCGAAAGGCCCTCCCAGCATGTTGATGACCAACGCTACGGTCAGGCTCCAACTGACGGCCGTGGCCAGCACGGTCCAGGGCGAGATGGCGGTGTAGTAGCGGGAGGCGATCATGGCGATATTCTAACCGGTCGCAACCCCGATATGAGAGTATGATGGGAAGAGAAGAGGGAGATTGATGTATCGCTCCGCAATCGAAGCCGAAGACGCTTTCTACGAAGCATTCGCTCAGCAGGACGTCGAGGCCATGATGCGGGTGTGGGCGGAGGGTCGCCCGGTTTTCTGCATTCACCCGGGAGGTGACCTGCTGACCGGCCGGGAGGAAGTGGAGGAGAGCTGGAAACAGATTTTCCAGGCGGAGGTGCCATTCCATTTCGAGCTGGAATACCACTATCGCGAGGAGTTCGACGGGCAGTTCGCCATCAGCCAGTTAACGGAAACCCTGTACCTGCGCCACCATGTCGTTGGCATCGTGCTGGCGACCAATGTCTATTGCGGCACGGACGAAGGCTGGAGAATGATCATGCATCATGCCTCGCCGCCACCCGGCCCGGACGCGCCGGAATCCGGGATGCCCGTCCTGCACTAAGGGGTTCTAGTCAGGGACTGTAGCCCTTTGCGGTAGTACGCCTGCGCGGCTTCGCCTTGGCCCATCCGTTCCAAGGTTTCCGCCAACTCTCGATACAGCAGGGCATCTCCGCCTTGTTTCTCAAGAGCTTCCAGTTGTGCTTGGGCTTCGCGGTGTTGCCCGAGGCGGCTGTGCAGCCGGGCCAGGGCCCGCTTCAGAGAGGCTCGCTCGGGATCCTGCTTCAGCCACTTTCGGGCTCTCACGATCATGTCTGGAGCGGCTGGGCCTGGCAGTGTTCCGTACAGTTCGATTGCCGCATCGTCGAGACCGGCATCCAGCAACTTGCACAGGTGCGGTTCCAGTTCCGGATGTGTCTGCCCGTAGTACCGAAGCCGCTCGGCGTAAGAGCGCAGGACTTCCGGGTCATCGCGTGCGTCCCCAAGTTTCGGCCAGAGGGCCTTGAGTTCCGTGTCTGCTGTGTCTTCGCATAGGCGACGGGCGGCATCACGCAGCCATTGACGGGTTTCGTCTTGCGGCAGGTTCGAATGGCGTGACTGATCCCGGCCCAGTTCGAACAACCGCTCCCAGCTGTTCAGTTCCCGGTAGCAACGGGCAAGCTGGCGGAGGATTTGGGGGTGGTTCGGATTGTCGCTGGCCAATACCTGCAGGACAGCCAAGGCTTCCTCCCATTCTTCCGCGGCAATCAGGCCATCCGCTTTGAGCCAGGTGGAGGCCGCCTGGTAGTCGGGGTCGGCGATCGCGCGCAAGTGCTCGTTCCAGGCATCCCGGTCATTGGATTGGACGCAGACTGAGGCGGCCAGTAGACGAAACAACGACTGCTTAGGCTCCGTTTTCGCCGCCTGCTCCAGGTTCTGCCGCGCGGCATCCAGTTGGTTCTCCAGCATGTTGCGCAGCCCCTTTGCAAGCAGGCTGTCCGCGCGTTCGTGCCGGCGGTTCCGGTGTCGCTTTCGGAGGCGTTGCGGAGTTTCCAGTGTTCGCGCCAGCAGCCATACCAGCACGAAAAGCCCGAGCATAATCCCGGTACCGATCAGCAAGGCCATCAGGAGAGAGGTGTGGACCGTGAGGTCGGCGATATGCACGATGACTTCACCACCCTGGGTCTGGGCAAGCCAAGCTGACAGGCCGGTCACCAGCAGTGCGACAAAAATCAGCACCAGGATTTTCATTGGGTGAGCGGCAGTGTCCGGGTCAGTTGGTCAAAATCGATAGAGGGAGGGAACGGGTGTTGCTCCCGGAGCGCTTCCAGGTCGTGCTTCAGTGCGGGGTAACTGTTTTCAAGTGCTGGTTGCGAGAGCAGGTTAAGGGCATGATCGAGAGATTTCGTGTAGGCGTCAGCGCGGTGGGATTGAAGTGCTAGGCGAGCCAGATACAGTTCGGTCTGAGCAGCGTACAGAATCAGGACATGCTGATAGGCCGAGATGGTCTGCACGGCCTGCGGGGCACCCTTTTTGACTTCGATGTGCTCGCCGAACTGCTCGACAATGGAATCCCAGATTTGCTCCCAATTGCCAGTGGGCAAGACCTCGTTCTGACGTTCGACCTCCGCCTGCAATTGTGCAATCTTCTCGCTGAGCACTAGCCAACTGCCGGTCAGGATGCGGTGCGCATGTTCCGCTTCTTCGCCGCGGTAGCCTTCCAGGGTCGAAATCGCCTGGTCCACTTGCTGGATCAGGGTGTGGTAGTGCACCGGATCCAGGGAGTCGAGGACCTGGCGAGCCTGGCGCAGGGCGCTCAGCGTCCCGAGAGAGTCCTGGAGATAGTTCTGCTTGTATTGCGCGATCTGCAGCAGGAAAGCGAGTTCTTCAACCGGGTACTGGCGAGGGTCGGGTGCGATTGAAATCGGAGCCAATTTCTGTTGCAGGAGAGTTTCATAGGCCGTGTATCGGATCCGCAATTCCTCCAGGAACTGGTTCACCAAGGCTTGGGTTCGATACTGCTCCTCGGACAGGCCCGTCAGGCGCCGGTCGACTTCCATCAGAGCCTGATGCGCCGACTGGTGGGTTTCGAGCTGGCGGTCGCGCAGTTCGAGGAAACGGGTCTGCGTGTCGGTCCACAGCATGTACAACATGACACCGACCGCGATCAGGCCGAGCCAGCCGGCGAAGGTCAATAGGACACCCAGCCGCGTCGCTCGGCTCATGAGATCGGTGGTTCGGGCAAGAAATACGTGTTCAGAGCTTCGAGCATGGCATCGTCCCCGGGGTTGTCGGCCACTCCGTGAAGGGCAGTGTAGCCGAGATTTCGGCAGGCAGTGGCGATCCGGGCGTTACCGGCGATCAGGGCGCAACCCAAAAGATCATTCTTTTCTTCTGGCGCGATGCATTCCCGAAGATTCGTGGCAATCTCGACACTGGTGACGCAGATGACGTCCGGGAGCCCGCCCGATGTTTCCTTGAGAGACAGGGTGCGGTCCGGAGGATCGCGGCGGTAGACTTCCAGGTAGTGCACTTCCGCACCACGGTTGCGTAGCTCCTCAGCCAGTTTTTCGCGTCCGCTCTGTCCCCGGACAATGACAACACGCTGATGCTTCAAGTCTTGCACAAAGGGGGTGGAAAGCAACGCTTCGCTGTTGTGCGGGGGAGGAGCCACGATGCCGGGTTTCAGGCCGGCTTGCTCCAGCGCCGCTTCCGTGGCCGGGCCGATAGCGGCAACCATGGGAGCGTTCCGGACGGCTTGCACAAGTTGATCAGAATCTGCCATCAGACCACGTACGGCGTTGATGCTGACGAAGATGACGAATGTCGCCCGTTCAACCAGGGCTTGAGCGGTCGAATCCGGGGGAGTCAAGGTGATTTGGATCGCAGGGAAGTGGCTGACTTGCGCACCTTGTTCGCGCAGACGTGCGGCCAAGGGCTCAACCTGCCCCTCGGGTCGGGTCAGGAGAATTCGGCGGCCCGAAAGAGTACGGCTCATGCGTAGCCTGCGACACCCAGTTCAGTCAGGATGTCCGCGCCGCCTTGCTCCAGTAGTTGTTTTGCGGCCATTGCGCCGGCAATCCTGGATTCTCCTTCGGTAGCTGCACGCAGGATCAGGCTGCCATCCGGGCGGGCAAGGCAGGCCCGAAGCTGGACTTCCTGGTCGCCGGTGCAGACTGCGTGAGCGGCCAAGGGAACTTGGCAACTGCCGGAAAGCGCCCGGCTGACCATGCGCTCCGCAGTCACGGCAGCGGCAGTGGCCGGGTCATGCAGCGCGCCCACCCAAGCCTGCGCATGCGGGTGATCTTCGGCAATCTCGATCCCGAGAGCGCCTTGGCCGATGGCGGGCAGGCACACCTCAGGCTCCAGGATCTGCGTGACTTGCTCATCCAACCCGAGCCGTTGCAGCCCTGCGCAGGCCAGCACGATGGCATCAAAATCACCTTCCTGTACTCGTTTCAGACGGGTCCCGACATTGCCGCGCAGGTCCAAAAACTGAAGATCAGGGAATCGTGCCTGTAGTTGCGCCTTGCGTCGCAGGCTTGATGTTCCCACGCGGCTGCCCGCAGGAAGCGCCTCGATTGTTTTGTGCTGAGGGGCGATAACCCCGTCCCGGGGGTCGGCGCGAGTGCAGATCGCGGCCAGAGTGAGACCGGAGGGAAGGTCCGCCGGCACGTCTTTCATCGAATGGACGGCCAGGTCGGCATCGCCGGACAACAGGCGATGTTCCAGTTCCTTCACGAACAGGCCCTTGCCGCCGATCTCAGCCAAGGGGTGATCCAGCATCTGGTCGCCCTCGGTCTGCACGCGCAGCAGTTCTGTGCGCACGCCCGCTTCCCGGCTCAGTGCGTCGGCGACCAATTCGGCCTGCCGGACAGCCAGGGGACTGCGTCGGGTGGCGATACGGCAGAGGGGCGGGCTCATGGAGTGAATTGGATGGGCCGTTCCTCGGGCGCGTAGCAGCGGTCGCTGACAAACGCGATGTCCCAGCCGTCGTCCTGCCTCTGGCGATACTGGATCTGTTTCAGGTCGGGCAGGGAAGTGCAGGTCAGCGCGAGTGCAGTGGCGGCCAGCGAGTCATCGCCGCGCTGCAGTGCCTGAGGAATCAGGCTCGCGGCCAGTTGCGCGCGCTTGAGCGAATCCGGGCGGTCGTAGCGCACGCCGTCCACTTTGAAGCCTTCCTGCAGCTTTTCTTCCAACTGGGAAACTGCTTCGTGCTGAGCCGGATTCATGGCGATGGTTCGGTCCCAGTACAGCTCGAGATTGCCGTCGATCAGCACGGCAACCTTGTCCTCAAAGGACGTCAGCGAGTCGTTTTTTTTCATGCAAGTGGACAAATGTTGTGGAGAAAAGCGCGTACTGGCATAAAATACCGCAAAATTCGTGAGGGCCACATGCCTGATTCTACAGCGAAACCCTGGGCTGGACGGTTCGCTCGGGCGACCGACAGCGAGGTGGAGGCGTTTACGGCGTCCGTCCATTTCGACGGCTGCCTGTACCCCTATGACATTCAGGGGTCGCAGGCGCATGCCCGCGGATTGCAGCGGGCGGGCGTTCTGACCGAGGAGGAATGCGAGACTCTCGTCGAGGGCTTGGCGCAGGTGCGCGCGCGCATCGACACGGGCGAGGCTGAATGGGATCCGGCCCTTGAAGACGTACACATGAATATCGAGGCGATGTTGGTCGCCGAGGTCGGTGAGGTTGGCAAGAAGCTTCATACCGGGCGTTCCCGGAACGATCAGGTGGCCACCGACCTGCGGCTGTACGCCCGGGCCGCGCAGGCTCAGTTGGACGCTGAGGCGCATGCCTTGCAGTCAGTTCTGGTTGAGCGGGCGGGGACGGAGACGGAAACCCTGATGGCAGGCTTTACCCACTTGCAGCCGGCGCAGCCGGTCACGCTTGGTCATCATCTTCTGGCCTGGTACGAGATGCTGAAGCGCGATCGGCAGAGGTTGGCGGAGGCGTTCCGTCGGACCAATACGCTGCCGCTGGGAGCGGCAGCCCTGGCCGGATCAGGCTATCCGGTGGACCGGCAGTACGTGGCGGAGCTCCTGGGCTTCGATTCGCTGTGCGACAACTCGCTGGATGCGGTCAGCGACCGGGATTTTGCGGTCGAGACCTGCGCGGTTCTTAGCCTTCTGATGGTGCATCTGTCCCGGATGGCGGAAGAGATTGTCCTGTGGGCCAGCCCGGCGTTCGGGTGGGTTGATCTGCCGGACGAATACTGCACAGGTTCCTCGCTCATGCCGCAGAAGAAGAACCCGGATGCCTTGGAGTTGATCCGCGGGAAGAGTGCGCGCGTCTGCGGGCACCTGCAAGCGTTGCTGATGCTCATGAAGGCGCAGCCCATGGCGTACAACCGGGACAACCAGGAAGACAAGGAACCGCTGTTTGACAGCGTGGATACCGCGTTGGCCTGTCTGTCGATCATGCGGGCGGTGGTGCAGGCGATGGAGTTCGACCGGGAGAGGCTGAAGACGGCAGCGGCGGAAGGCTATTCAACCGCAACGGATTTGGCGGATGCGCTGGTGGCACGTGGGGTCGCGTTCCGGGATGCGCATCACATCACCGGGCAAGTCGTGGCCCATGCGGTCGAACGTGGCCTGACGCTGGATGCGCTGAACCTCGAAGAAGTCCGGCAATTCAGTCCGGCCATCGACGCCGAACTGCTCAAGTCGCTGACGCCGGAACGGTCGGTCGCGGCACGCGGCCTGCATGGTGGCACGGCTCCCGACGCGGTGCGCGCCCGGGTGGCTCAGGCGCAGGAAGATCTTTCGGCAGGGCCGCTGGCAATGCCGGAACAGCCATAACTAACTGAAAAACAGTATATTTCAGTCCAGATTGTTGCGCAGGAACTCGCCCAACGCGGCGATTTCTTCCGGAATGACCGTGTGGGCGAACGCCTCGCTGTACCAATCGACCGAGGCTCCGTGTTTGCGCAACCAGTCGCGAGAGGCCTCGGCGTATTCGTGGAGAACGACCTCGTCCGTGGTGCCGTGCGCCATGAACACGGGAGTCTGCAATGTAAGGCGACCGACCTGTTGCATCAGGTATTTGTCCTGCGGCAAGTAGCCGGACAAGCAGACGGAAGCGGCCAAGGGTTCGGGGTGGGTCAGCGTGGTGAACAGGGCCTGTGCGCCGCCTTGGGAGAAGCCTCCAACCGCAAGTTGAGTGATTCCGGATTCGCGCTGCCGCTCGAATTCGGCACGGACGCGCCGGGCGCTTTCTTCCAGTTCGTCTATGTTGCTGGTGACACGTCCATCCGGTTCCGGCAGAATGTCGAACCAGGATGGTGCGACCTGTCCACCGAAGATCGTAACCGGTCGTGGCCAAGCTTGCAGGGCAATCACGCGCAGGCCCGGGCACTGCAATTGACGGCCCAGATCCGCAAAATCTTCGGCCGTCGCGCCTAGGCCGTGCAGCCAGACCAGCGCAGAGCGCGCGGAGCCGTCAACGGGTTCTTGGATTACAGAATCGGGATGGTTCAAGGGAAAGTGACCGGTGTACAGAGGTTTGGCGGATTTAGCTTGGCGCATAGTATATTAGGCGGCTATTAGTCGCCGCATCGGCTGGAGAAGATTTATGAGCGTTCTGCGATGGCTGTTCTTGGGCTTCGTATTGATCGGGGTGCAGGCCGGATGCGGGCAGATGGGACCGCTTGAGCCGCCGCCGGGTGCCGCGGCCGACGATTAATGGAAGATTTCATTTATCAGGACGACCGGCTGCACGCCGAGTCGGTTCCGCTGGAGTTGATTGCCGAGGAGCATGGCACGCCATGTTTCGTGTATTCGGCTGCCGTAATGCGCCGCCGCGTCGAAGAATTGCGCGCCGCCTTCTCTGGACAGTCCTGCCGCATCTGCTACGCGGTCAAGGCCAACGGGAATCTCGCGGTATTACAGCATCTGGCACAGCTGGGCTGCGCGTTCGACCTCGTGTCCGGGGGCGAATTGGCGCGCGTGAAGGCGGCAGGCGGCGATGTGTCCGCTTCTGTCTTTTCAGGTGTCGGCAAGACCGCGGAAGAGATTCGGCAGGCTTTGGACGCGGGCATCGGAGCCTTTCACGTGGAATCGCCGAGCGAACTTGAACGGATTTCCCGCATTGCCCAGGAAATGGGGAAGGTGGCTCCGGTTTCCCTGCGCGTCAACCCGGCGATTGAGGTGGACACGCACCCGCATATCGCGACCGGGTTCCGTGGCAGCAAGTTCGGCATCCCGTGGGAGGAGGCGTTGGAGACCTACCGCATGGCGAACCGTATGGATGGACTGGAAATCCGCGGCGTAGCCTGCCACATCGGCTCCCAGTTGATTGATGCCGAGCCGATCGTCATGGCGGCGCGGCAGTTGGTGGGCCTGGCGGACCAGTTGCGCGAAGAAGGGATCGAACTGGAATACGTGGATGTCGGCGGAGGTCTGGGGATTTGTTACCAAGACGAAAAGTCGCCGTCTCTCGATCCCTATGCCGAGGGCCTGCGCGAGGCAATCGGAGACCGGCCCTTGTCCCTGATCATCGAACCGGGACGGTATGTGATGGGCAACGCAGGAATCCTGCTGACCCGCGTGGAGTACATCAAGCACACCACCGACGGACGCTTTGTCGTGGTGGATGCGGCTATGACCGAGTTGATGCGCCCGGCCCTGTACGGAGCCTGGCATGCCACCATGCCGGTCATTAAGGTTGAAGGGCGTGAGCGTCTGAATTGCGATGTCGTGGGGCCAGTGTGCGAAACGGCAGACTACTTGGGCCGCTCAAGACGCCTTGCGGTGGAGGAGGGCGAGTTGCTCGCAGTGTTTTCCTGCGGAGCCTACGCGGCCTCCATGGGCAGTTCCTACAATGCCCGTCCGCCGGTCGCCGAGGTAATGGTCGATGGAGACCGGCACGATCTGGTTCGTCGCCGGGGAGAGGTGGACGCGCTGTATGCCGGCGAGACCCTTCGGCAAGGCTGAGCCTGTAAAATAGGGATTTTGCGGTGAACGCCCCATGTCGAAAATCCTCATGACCGCCCGTACGGCAGCTTTTCTGCTCCTGTTTTCCGCTCCCTTGGCATGGGCGGAATGTTCCCGGGACGACATTCAGTTCTACCTGGACAAGGGTTTCACGACCGAACAGGTCACGCTGCTGTGCTCGAAGCCGGCCGGCGAAGGGAAGAAGAAATACCGCGCATACACCGAAGAGTACGTAGACCGGCAGGATCAGGAATATCAGTCGCGGATGCGGGTGGAACGCGAAGCGGCCTTGCGCAACTCGATCGAGGCGATAGACATCCGGTTGGAGCGGGGCTACCTGTACTATGTCCGCCCGCAGTGCGTCAGCGAGGGGGTCGAGAAAGACCGCGCATTCGGGCTCAAGTCCTGTCCGAACATCCGCTACCGAATCAAGCTGGCGGGGTTGAAGGTCGACGAGAAAGAACATAAAAAGCGGTTCCTGTTCGGGCAGAAAATGGTCCGGGTCACGGGGCAGATCAAGCGCCAGGAGATGCCGGGCGCCTTCGCCGACATTCCAGACGAATACTGGCGGAATGTCTTGCGCAAGAGGCTGGAGAAGGGCAATACGACCAAGATTCCGCTGCGCGATGGCGTGGATTTCCATTTCGCACGCGGTGCGCTGAAAGACATCGCGGAGTTTGAGACCGAGCGCGCCCAGCAATTGGCCGGGCATCGGAGCGAAGCCGAAGAAGATGGCGTCTTCGATGATTTGGGCGAGATGCTTGAAAGCGGAGCCGAGGGAGAATCAGAGGGTGGATCTGACCAGCCCGCGGGTGAAGGCGAAAGCGCGGCCGAAGAAGAAGATTTGTTCGACACCTTGGACGAGATGTTCAACTGATCGTAAAGAGGCTGAATTAGCCCCCGCAAAGATTTCTTGCGGGTTGGAAAGAATTGTAATCACAAAACCTTGATTGATTTGACTCATTAGATTTTCAGGTTGACAAGACGTCAACAGGACAGATAGCCAAGGGGTAATTGATGCCGACTTTCGTACGCACCGACAAATGCGATGGATGCCAGAGCCAGGAGAAGCCGGCCTGCATGTACATTTGCCCCCACGACCTGATGTATCTGGACAAGGACGGCTCCAAGACCGGCCATGCCATGAAGGCATACAACCAGGAGCCCGAACAGTGCTGGGAGTGCTACGCCTGCGTCAAGATCTGCCCGCAACAGGCGATCGAATGCCGCCACTATGCGGATGTCGTTCCGCTGGGCGCTTCGGTGCAGCCACTGCGCGGGACCGATTCCATCCTGTGGACCATCAAGTTCCGCAATGGCACCACGAAGCGCTTCAAGTTCCCGGTCCGCACGACGCCGGAAGGCTCGGCCGACCCGTACGGCGGCGAGAACGAGGCGGTGATATCGGAAGGCAAGGACCACAGCACGCTGTTCACTAAAAGGACGCACAGTTGCGACATGTCGCAGTTCGTGGCCAGTTGATCGGACTGCAGATCATGGGAGAGTTTGGAAACCCTGAAATCGTAGAAGAAGAGGTTGATATTCTCATCATCGGCGGCGGCATGGCTTGCTGTGGCGCGGCATTCGAGATATCGCGCTGGGTGGAAAAGGCCCGCGAAGAAGGGACTGACCTCAAGGTCAAACTGGTCGACAAGGCGGCAATCAGTCGCTCCGGCGCCGTCGCGCAGGGCCTGTCCGCAATCAACACCTACATGGGCGAGAACGATCCGTCGGACTATGTCCGCTACGTTCGTGGCGATCTGATGGGCATCGTGCGCGAGGATCTCGTATACGACGTCGGTCGGCACGTCGACGATTCGGTATACAATTTCGAAAAATGGGGCCTTCCGATCTGGAAGCAGCGCGGGGACGAAGGCAAGCCGCTAGTCGACGGCGGCAAACCGGTCCGCACCGGACGTTGGCAGATCATGATCAACGGTGAGTCCTACAAGTGGATCGTGGCTGAGGCCGCCAGGAAAGCTCTGGGCACCGAGAACATCGAGGAACACGTTTTCATCGTGCGCTTGATTACCGATAAGAACGATCCGAACCGGGTGGCCGGCGCGGCAGGCTTCAGCGTGCGCGAGAACCGTCTCGTCGTCTACCGCTTCAAGTGCTGTCTGTTGGCCTGTGGCGGTGCTGTCAACGTGTTCCGTCCGCGTTCCGTGGGCGAGGGCACCGGACGGGCCTGGTACCCGGTGTGGAATGCTGGCTCCACCTACTCGATCGCGGCCGAATGCGGAGCGGAACTGACCATGATGGAGAACCGCTTCGTGCCCGCCCGCTTCAAGGACGGCTACGGTCCGGTGGGCGCCTGGTTCCTGTTGTTCAAGGCCAAGTCCATGAATGCCCTCGGCGAGAATTATCAGGCCAAGAACGTCGAGGATCTCAAGACTTACGGTTACGACGCCTACGCCAAGGGCCCCAAAATCGGGACTTGCCTGCGCAATCACATGATGATGAAGGAGTTGAAGGAAGGCCGCGGCCCGATCTTCATTGATACGCCTTCCGCGATGGCGCAGTTGGCGGCGAACATGACGCCGGAGGAGATCAAGCATCTTGAGGCCGAAGCCTGGGAGGACTTCCTCGACATGACCATCGCCCAGTGCGGTGTCTGGGCTGGCGAGAACATTGAGCCAGACAAGGAGATGTCCGAGATCATGCCGACCGAACCCTATTTGCTGGGCTCGCATGCCGGTTGTGCCGGCATCTGGGTGTCCGGTCCCGAGGATATCCCGGGAACCCCCGACCATTACCACTGGGGCTACAACCGAATGACCACCGTGGCGGGCCTGTTCACCGCCGGGGACGGCGTGGGCGCTTCCGGGCACAAGTTCTCCAGCGGCTCGCATTCCGAGGGACGAATCGCGGCCAAGGCCATGGTGCAATATGTGCTTGACCACCCGGATCTCAAGCCTGAACTGGGACGCTCGGTGGAGGACATCGTGGAAGAGCTCTACCGTCCGGTGCGCAACTTCCTCGAACACAAGGACGACACCACGGCGATCGACGTCAACCCGAACTACATCACGCCGAAGATGTTCCAGTTCCGCCTGCAGAAAATCATGGATGAATACGTGGCCGGCGTCTCGACCCTGTACCAGACCAACAAGGTCATGCTGGATCTGGCCGAGAAGAAGTTGGAAATGTTGCGTGAAGACTCATTGAAGATGCGTGCGAAGGACCTGCACGAGCTTCTGCGGGCCTGGGAGAACTACCACCGCCTGATCGCGGCGTTCGCGCACATGAAGCACATCCAATTCCGTGAGGAGACCCGTTATCCGGGCTATTACTACCGGGCGGACTACATGGATATTGACGACGAAAACTGGAAGTGTTTCGTCAACTCGAAGTTTGATCGGCACAGCGGGGAGTGGTCCCTGCGAAAAGTCCCGTATGTGCAACTGATCAAGGTATCTGAGGACGAGCCGGCCGGAATGTCCCGCCCTGGCAGCGACTGCTGACGTTTTACACTTGGGAAGGAGCCCGGCTTCCTTCCCTTTTTCTTTTAAGAGACAATCGGAACTTGTAAAAGACAGTTGACAAGATGGGTCTCTCGAAGACAATCCACTTATGAAAGCCCACCGCACCGTCCGCTACCGACTGCACCCCGGTTCTGCCAGCAAGAATCAACAGTTGCATGGCACTGCCGGGGCTTGCCGATTCGTCTGGAACCACATGGTTGGAAAACTCAGGGATGACTATGACCACTATGGAGAATGCAACTTCCAATACATGTCAACGAAAACAATCCCCACACAGGGGTTGGGTCGGACTTTTACGATTTTGAGGAAGCACAGTTACAAGTGGTTGCAGGGTTATTCGGCGTATATCGTCAAGAGCTCCCTGCAACCCATTGAGAGGACTTACAAGGCGTTTTTTTCCGATTTGAAGGCGGGCGGGAAGCTCAACCGCAAGCCTCCGCGCTTCCATGGCAAGTGGACGACTATGCCTTCGTTTCCGATTGATTGCTATTGCTCTAAGGTGGCAGGGGAGAGTCTGTATATACAGAAGATCGGTTGGATGAAGATGGCGGGAAATAATCCGTATCCGGATGGCGAATTCCAGTCCGGCCGGATTCGCCACGAATGCGGGAACTGGTATGCCTATCTGGTGTACGAAGTGGATTGCCAAGTCCGTTTGCTCCATTCCATCGAGGAGGTGGGCATCGACCGCAACATTGCCGAAGGACGGCTGGCGGTGCGGTCGGATGGGACGAAGCACGGTGGCCCCGACCTTGCGCTCAAGGTGGCACGGCGCAAGCGATACCAGCGCAAGATGGCGCGCCAGGTGAAAGGGAGTAACCGCAGGAGGGCCACCAAGGTTCGGTTACAGAGAGCATTTCAAGCGGAACGTTTCGCCCGACTCAACTGGGCGCACTACACCAGCAAGGATATTGCCTCCGAGTACGATGTTGCCTATGTAGAGAAGCTGAGCATCCGGGGTATGACGAAATCCGCCAAGGGCAGCAAAGAGAACCCCGGCAAG
>CAZGIH010000009.1:0-36612 GCA_964526195.1 uncultured Chromatiales bacterium
TCAACTCAAAGGTGCAGTGGATCAAGCGGCAGGCGTGTGGCTACCGCAGCCGCGAACGCTTCCGCCAGGCCATCTACTTTCACCTCGGCGGATTGGACCTGCATCCCAGACCGCCTTTCCACACGAAACCGTGAAGAGCCAGTTCACTTTGTCGACTAGAGCCGGATATCCTTCCTGTCGCAGAGGCCCGACGACTCGGCTGGCTATGTTAAACTTTGCGGCCTTATTCCCCGGTAGCTCAGTTGGCAGAGCGGGTGGCTGTTAACCACTAGGTCGGCGGTTCGAGCCCGTCCCGGGGAGCCACCTCTCCCTTGCTGGATTCGGCATCCTCTCAGATTGATGGGATGCGTTTGGTTTCTACTGCGTGCTGGCTACAGTTGCCGTATCCATTCCCCGAATTCTTCGCCAAGGTCTTCGCGGTTCAAGGCGTATTCTACGGAGGCCTGCAGATAACCAAGTTTGCTTCCGCAGTCGTAGCGCTTTCCTTCGAATTGATAGGCCTGAACCGTTTCCTTCTGCAATTGGAGAGCAATGGCGTCGGTCAACTGGATCTCACCGTCAGCACCGGTAGCCGTTTCACGTAGGTGATCGAATATTTCCGGGGTCAGGATATAGCGTCCAACCACGCCGAGGTCAGAAGGCGCTTCATCGGCCGAGGGCTTCTCCACGATGCCGTTCAACATCCACAGCCGTTCACCGCATGAATCGCCCGAAATCACGCCGTAACGCGAGATCCTCTCCGGTGGAACCTGCTCTACCGCGATTACTCCAGCTTCAAAGGCTTGGAATACGTCGATCATCTGCTTCAGACACGGGTTATCTCCGCCGTCGATCAGATCATCCGCGAGAATGACAGCGAACGGCTCGTCGCCGACAACTGGTTCCGCGCATAGAACAGCATGACCCAGTCCCAGTGCTTGACGCTGCCGAAGATAGACGCAGGTGACGCCTTCAGGGGTGATTTTCCGCACCTGTTCGAGTTGCTCGGTCTTGCCGGAGGCTTCCAATTCCGCTTCCAGTTCATAGGCCATGTCGAAATGATCCGGGATCGAGCGCTTGTTGCGCCCGGTGATGAAAATGAGCTGGTCAATCCCGGCGGCAACGGCTTCTTCCACCGCGTACTGGATGAGTGGCTTGTCCACGATCGGCAATGCCTCCTTGGGCACCGCCTTGGTGGCAGGCAGGAACCGCGTACCGAGCCCGGCGACCGGAAACACCGCTTTACGGATGCGCGTAGCCATCAAAAGAAAAAGCCGGAAGGTGGAAAGTCCATTGTACCGGGCACTTGCTCGCATCCGCATGAAACCATCCCCTATGATAGGTGCCGTTCGTTTATTTCGACCGGGAGAAGGCCATGCACGGCATTGACGACCTGCTCAGGATCATGCGGGACCTGCGGGATCCCGACCATGGCTGTCCGTGGGACTTGCGCCAGGATTTCAGGACGATTGCGCCCTACACGGTGGAGGAGGCTTATGAGGTAGCGGACGCCATCGAGCGGGAGGCTTGGCACGAGTTGCGAGGTGAACTCGGCGACCTGTTGCTACAGGTGGTGTATCACGCGCAAATGGCCGAGGAACAGGACTTGTTCCGCTTCTCCGACGTGGTGGAGGCGATCTGTACCAAGATGATTGAACGACACCCGCATGTCTTCGGGGAAGTTGGTCAGCGCAACGAGGATGAAATCAAGCAGGATTGGGAGAGGCGCAAGCATCGCAAACGGGCCGAATACGGGACATCGGGCGTGTTAGGAGGCGTGCCGAAGGCGCAACCGGCACTGACGCGGGCGTTCAAACTGCAGAAACGCGCCGCCCGGGTGGGGTTTGACTGGGAGGAAGCCCGGCAGGTGGAGGACAAGATCGAGGAAGAACTGCGCGAGCTGCGCGAGGCAAAGGATTCGGATGAGCGGGCCGCGGAAATCGGCGATCTGCTGTTCACCCTAGTGAACTATGCGCGCCATTGCGGCTTTCGTCCGGAGGAAACCCTGCACCGCGCCTGCTCGCGGTTTACGCAACGCTTCGAATCCATGGAGGCGTGCCTGCAGGAATGCGGCGAGGCGGTAGAGAAGGTATCCGCCGAGCGTTGGGAGGAATTGTGGCAGGAGGCGAAGCGCGCCGAATCCTAAGCGTGCTCCAGCCGCATCGAAAAATCGACGGCTTGAATATCCTTGGTCAGGGTGCCGAGAGAAATACGTACCGCACCGGCGGCCGCGTAGTCGGCCAGATTCGATTCGGTAACCCCGCCGGAGATTTCCAGTGGGATGTCTGGACATTTGGCCGTCGCTGATCGCGCCTGTTCCGGGCTGAAATTGTCCAGCAGGATCACGTCCGGGCGCGCCGCGCGTACGCGCTCGAGTTGTTCCAGGTTCTCGACTTCCACGATGACCTGCGTGTCCGGATGCTGGTCGCGCGCCTCGCGGATGGCAGCTTCCAGGTCGGGAAGCAGGGTCCAATGGTTTTCCTTGATCAGGACGGCTTCCGCCAAGCTTGAGCGGTGAGCTACGCCTCCACCACAGCGCACCGCGTATTTCTGCGCGTGACGTAGGCCGGGGAGTGTCTTGCGAGTATCGAGCAGCATGCACGGGGCCGAATCCAGCGCTTGCGCGAACTGACGGGTGCGGCTGGCGGTCGCTGACAGGAATTGCAGGAAATTGAGCGCCGTGCGCTCGCCCTGCAGCAGGGCTCGGCCCGGTCCCCGAAGTTCGCAGACGACGGTATCAGCCTCAACCTGGTCGCCGTCTTCGGCCTGCCACTCGAGGGCAATAGAGGGTTCCAGCTGCTGGAACACTTCCGCGGCCCAAGGGATGCCGCACAGAACGGCCTGTTGCCGGCAGAGAATCGTCGCTCGAGCCGACTGCTCGGGAACCAGCCCGGCAGTTAAGTCGCCGGTCGCCTCGTCCTCCCGCAAGGCCCGAGCGACGTCCTCGCGAACTATGCTCGGGTCTGGGATCACCACTTATCCGTCG
The DNA here is from genome assembly GCA_964526195.1 of uncultured Chromatiales bacterium. Classification (GTDB taxonomy): domain Bacteria; phylum Pseudomonadota; class Gammaproteobacteria; order Poriferisulfidales; family Poriferisulfidaceae; genus Poriferisulfidus. Next base: position 2,966 of record CAZGIH010000009.1, read on the forward strand.
TTGTGTTCCCGGGTCAACTTGAACACCACGGTTGACAACAGCAGCATCGCGATCAGGTTCGGCCACGCCATCAGGGCGTTGAGCGTGTCGGACAGGAGCCACAGGTCTCTCAGCTCGAAGGTCGAGCCGACGAACAGGGCCACGATCCACAGGATCCGGTACGGATACAGTATCCACCGGCCGACCAGGAACTGGACGCAGCGTTCGCCGTAGAAACTCCAGCCGAGAACGGTGGTGAACGCGAAGACCGCGGCAGCGATCGCGACGATGGTTCCGCCGACTGTCGTCAGGCTATGGTTGAACGCTTGGGTGGTCAGGGTCGCGCCGCTGGCCCCCGTGGTCCATTCCCCGCTGACGATGATGACCAGGGCGGTCATGGTGCAGATGATCAGGGTGTCGATGAACGTGCCGAGCATGGCGATTTGGCCCTGCCGGACCGGGCTTGAGTTCTGTGCCGAGGCGTGGGCGATGGCTGCACTGCCGAGGCCGGCCTCGTTGGAGAAGATGCCGCGCGCAATACCGAACTGGATGGCCATCATGACCGCCGTGCCCGCGAATCCGCCGACGGCCGCGTGTCCGGTGAAGGCTGATTCGATGATCAGGGCGAAAGCGCCCGGGACTTCAGGCAAGTTCATCAGGATGACGATCAACGCGCAACCGACGTAAGCCGCGGCCATCAGGGGCACCAGCCGCGCCGCGACCGCGGCGATCCGCTTGAGTCCGCCTAGGATGACGACGCCGGCCAAGACGGCGATGACAATGCCGGTGACCTGTTCGGGGACGCTGAATTCAGAATGCAGGGCGTCGGCGACCGAATTGGACTGGACCATGTTGCCGATACCGAAGGCCGCAATGGTGGCGAACAGGGCAAACAGCATGGCCAGCCAGGTCCAATTCTGGCCCAGCCCCTTTTGGATGTAGTACATCGGCCCGCCGTGGAACTCGCCTTCCGGGGTTTCCTCGCGGAAATTCACCGCCAGCACCGCCTCGGCGTATTTTGTCGCCATGCCGAACAGGGCCATGACCCACATCCAGAAGATGGCTCCGGGTCCACCCATCGCGATGGCGGTAGCCACGCCGGCGATGTTACCGGTTCCGACGGTGGCCGACATGGCGGTCATCAAAGCACGGAACGGTGGGATTTCACCCTCTTCGGTCGAGGTTCTCCCTCGCGCCAGTTCGCGGAAACCGACCCCGATCTGCCGCAAGGGCATGAAGCGGAGGCCGATCATCAAGTAGATGCCGAGTCCAAGAAGAAGGATGATGGTGGGCCAACCCCAGACGAAACTGTTGACCTCGGAAAGCCATGCACTCATAGCCAAACCCCCATTGCGGATGCGCAACGCCGAATTACTCGAAGTTCATTATAAGCACGATGCCCTGCCGCACCTGCTCAGAATGATGTAACATTTGCGAAGCAGACTAGCGTGAGCATGCCCGTTGCAAAAATCCTTATTGTCGAGGACGAGCCCGCCATCCGCGAGATGGTGAGTTACGCCCTCCGGCAATCCGATTTCGAACTGCTGGAAGCGGAAGACGCACAGCAGGCCTACGGATTGATTGCCGACCATAAGCCGGACTTGATCCTGCTTGACTGGATGCTGCCCGGGCAAAGCGGCCTGGAGGTGGCCCGGCGCTTGCGCAAGGATGCGCCGACCTCCGAGCTTCCAATCATCATGCTGACCGCCCGCGGGGAGGAATCCGACCGGGTGCGTGGACTGGAGTGCGGGGCGGACGACTACATATCCAAGCCGTTCTCGCTGCGCGAATTAATCGCCCGCATTCACGCCCTGTTGCGCCGTTCCGCACCGCATATCGCAAGCCCCACGCTGCAGCACGGAGCCGTCCGGCTCGACTCGCTCCGGCACGAAGTGTGGGTTGGCAAGAAGCAAGCCGAAATGGGGCCGACGGAGTTCCGGCTGTTGCGTTTCCTGATGGCACACCCCAACCGGGTCTATAGCCGCAGCCAGTTGCTGGACCAGGTGTGGGGGCAGAACAGCTACATCGAGGAACGGACCATCGACGTGCATATCCTGCGTTTGCGCAAGGCGCTCGGCAAGAAGGCCTCCGGCCATATCCGTACCATTCACAGCGCAGGCTACCAGTTCCACACCGACCTGCCCGCAAAACCCAAGAAAAAATCTGGGAAGGTCAAGCAGCGCAAGGCTGCCTGACGACTCGGGTGAAGGATCCCGCGCTTTCCACGGAGGTCGCGCGCCTGTTGGCGCTGGCGGTGGTCGGCATGGTCATGGGCTCTTTTTTTTCAGTGCCGGGCCTGGGATTCGGCTTGGGGCTGCTTTTCTTTATCCTGTGGCATGTGCGGCAGTTGCGCCAGGTCCGGAAATGGGAGCGCCTTCCACGGGCACCGATCCCGCATAACCTCTCGCCGTTTTGGCATAAATGGGTCGCGGATTTGTCGGACCGCCGGCATCAGGCGGCTCAAGTCAAACAGGAGCTAAAGCGTTTGCATAGAAAATTCGAGGTTCTGTCGGTCGCCTTGCCGGACGCTGCCGTAGCAGTAGACTCGGAATTGCGGATCGAATGGTTCAACGACACGGCCGTGTCCTTGCTGGATCTGCAGCCGGACGATCAGGGTCGCTCACTGGTCCACGTCGTGCGTGTTCCGGAACTGGTGCAGTACCTGCAGGTAGGGGATTTCGCCCTGCCCCTGGACCTGGAGACATTCGCGGGCACCTCGCATCCGGTAAGCGTGCAGGTTTCGAAGTTCGGGAAACACGACCGGCTGATCACCTTTCGCGACCTGACCCAGGACATCCGCCTGAACCGGTTGCGCCAGGAGTTCGTGGCCAACGTGTCGCACGAGATCAAAAGCCCCCTGACCGTGGTGACCGGCTACCTGGAAACCATCGAAGACCATGCGGACAAGCCCCCGGGGCGGCCAATCATCCGCGAAATGTCACGCCAGTGCCAGCGCATGCGCCACTTGGTGGAAGACTTGCTGGAATTGTCGCGGCTGGAGGCCAGCGAACTAAGCGATTACGACCTGCAGGATGTGGACTTGGGTCGCTTGACGGACGAGGTCCGGCGCGAAGCCCAGACCCTGACTTCGGAAGCTCAGCACACAATCGAGGTGGAGGGCGAGGCGGGGGTGACGATTCGAGGGAGGTCAGAAGAACTGCATAGCGCATTGTTCAACCTGGTCAGTAACGCACTGCGCTATTCGCCGGACGGAGGCGTGGTGAAGATCGGCTGGCAACGCAAGAACAACCGGGTTCGGCTGTCGGTCACCGACCAGGGGGTCGGCATCAAGAAAGACCAGATCGCCCGGCTGACCGAGCGCTTCTACCGGGTGGACAAAGCCCGGTCGCGCAACACCGGGGGGACGGGGCTCGGGCTTGCGATCGTGAAGCACATCCTGCAGCGCCATGAAGCGCGGCTGCAGATCGACAGCGAATGGGGCAAAGGCAGCACCTTCACCTGCGTGTTCCCGCTTCCGATGGAGGGTCGCGATGGACGCTAACCGGAATCAGCCGAAGCGGCCCGTGATGTACTCCTCGGTCAACTGGTGCTTCGGTGTAGTGAAGATGTCCTTAGTGGATCCCACCTCGACCAGATAACCTAGATGGAAGTAGGCGGTACGCTGAGAGACGCGTGCGGCCTGCTGCATGGAATGAGTGACGATGGCGATGGAAAAATTCTTGCGCAATTCGCCGATCAGTTCCTCAATCCGCGCGGTAGCGATCGGATCCAGTGCCGAGCATGGCTCATCCATCAGGATCACCTCGGGACTGACCGCGATGGCACGCGCGATGCACAGGCGCTGCTGTTGGCCGCCGGACAATCCGGTGCCGGGCTGGTCCATTCGGTCCTTGACCTCGTCGAGCAAGCCCGCCCGCTCCAGCGAAGTGTGGACGACTTCCTCCAGGTCGGTGCGGTCGCGCACCAGTCCGTGGATGCGGGGGCCGTAGGCGACATTGTCGAAGATCGATTTCGGGAACGGGTTGGGTTTCTGGAAGACCATGCCAACCCGGGCGCGTAGCAGAACCGGGTCCATCTTGCGGCCGTAGACGTTCTTGCCATCCATCTCGACCCGGCCTTCGACCCGGCAACCGTCGATCGTGTCGTTCATCCGGTTGAGGCAGCGCAGCAAGGTGGTTTTTCCGCAGCCGGACGGACCGATCATGGCCACGACGGCGTTCGATCCAATGTCGAGATTGACGTCAAAGATGGCCTGTTTCTGGCCATAGAATACGTTGACATCGCGGATTTTCATCCGCGGGTCCGGGACAGTAAAATCCCCGACCGTAGTCAGATCAAGATCCACTTTGCCGGTTACGGCAGGGGGGTCGAGTTGTTCCGGAATCGGAATGGCCAAGGTTTTGGTGGTGTCCATGATTATAGTGGGTGCCGGTGATGAATCAGGCTCCTCAGAACCGCTTGGTGACTCTCTCACGCAGGTAGACAGCGGCGGCGTTCATGGCGATCAGGAACGCAAGCAATACCAGGATCGCGGCGGAGGTACGCTCGGTAAAACCTCGCTCTGGGCTGTCCGACCACAAGAAGATCTGCACGGGTAGGGCGGTGGCCGGTTCCGTGAACCCCCCGGGGGGATCGACGATGAAAGCCACCATGCCGATCATCAGCAACGGGGCTGTTTCACCAAGTGCCCGCGCCATGCCGATGATGGTGCCGGTCAGCATGCCGGGCGTGGCGATGGGTAGCACGTGGTGGAACATCGCCTGCATGCGCGAGGCACCGACGCCAAGCGCGGCTTCCTTGATGGAAGGGGGGACCGACTGGATGGAGACACGCGAGGCAATGATGATGGTTGGCAGCGTCATCAGCCCCAGAACCAATCCACCAACGACAGGTGTGGAGCGAGGCATTCCGAACCAGTTAATGAAAATGGCGAGCCCAAGCAGTCCGAAGATGATCGAGGGTACGGCGGCCAGGTTGTTGATGTTGATCTCGATCAGGTCGATGAAGCGATTTTGGGGCGCGAATTCTTCCAGATAGACTGCAGCGGCCACGCCGATCGGGAACGATAGCAGCAAGGTGACGATCAAGGTGAGAAAGGATCCCATCAACGCGCCGAGAATGCCAGCCTGTTCTGGTTCCCGGGAATCCCCGGCGGCGAAGAACGTGGTGTTGAGTCGCCGCTCAATGGCGTCGGCCTCGCGCATGCTGTCCACATAGCCGATGACTCGGTTGTTCAGGCGCCGTTCGTCTTCCGGCAAATTCCGGTCGATATAGCCTTTCATCAGCATGTCGATATCATCGTCGGCTGCCAGCCAAACGTGTTGTGTGGTTCCGATCAGTCGGGGATTCTCCAGAACCTGATCACGTAGTTCATACGCAGATCCTTCACTGACCATCCGAGCCAGTTCGCGGCGTTCCTTCCGCCCGCTGACTTGGGGAAACTTCTGGTACATGGCGGTTTTGACCAGCTTCCAGTAGTCGGCCGAAAACAGGGTTTGATGCTCGCGTTCGCCACTTGGATCAATCACTGCGGGATCGAAGTAAATGGGCAGCTCGATATAGGTCTGGGTGAATGCCTTATAGCCGTTGGCGACGATGCTGCCGAACAGTAGCAGCAGGAAGGCCATGCCGAGGACGACGGCAGTAAAGCCGTAGAGCCGGAATCGCTTCTCGGCCCGTTGCCGCCGGGCCAACCCGGAAACAATCTGCTTGGTGGGGTTCATTCGTATTGCTCCCGGTATTTGCGCACCACATACAGGGCAATGAAGTTGAGCACCAGGGTGATGAAGAACAGGGCCAGGCCCAAGGCGAATGCGGCCAGCGTCTTGGGACTGTCGAATTCCTGGTCGCCGACCAGCAGAGTGACGATCTGGACGGTGACCGTGGTCACCGCTTCCAGTGGATTGGCCGTCAGGTTGGCGGACAGCCCGGCCGCCATCACGACGATCATGGTTTCACCGATGGCGCGCGAGATGGCCAGCAGGAGGCCGCCGATGATGCCAGGGAGAGCGGCGGGAAGAATGACCCGGCGCATGGTTTCGGAATTGGTAGCTCCCATTCCGAGCGAGCCGTCGCGCATTGCTTGCGGTACGGCCGTGATTACGTCGTCGGAGATGGATGAGACGAAAGGAATGATCATCACTCCCATCACGAAGCCAGCCGCCAGAGCGCTTTCGGAGGCGACATCCAATCCGATGGACTGCCCAAACCCGCGTAGGGCTGGGCCAACCGTGATAGCGGCGAAGAAGCCGTACACTACGGTCGGCACGCCTGCCAGGATTTCCAGCATCGGCTTGACCGCGGTACGGACCTTGGCCGGTGCGTATTCCGACAGGTAAATCGCCGACATCAAGCCGATCGGGGCAGCTACCAGCATCGCGATGAACGAGATGAGCAGGGTACCGACGAACAGTGGCACGGCGCCGAAGGCGCCGCTGGAGCCGACCTGATCCTCACGGATGGCCATCTGAGGGCTCCATTCGAGGCCGAACAGGAATTCGGTCACCGAGACAGCCTGGAAGAACCGACTGGCCTCGAACAGGACCGAAAGCACGATGCCGACGGTGGTGAAGATGGCCAGCGTCGAGCACAGCAGCAGGGATCCGCGGATGATCTTCTCGACTCGGACTCGGGCTCGAACTCGGGGAGTCAGGAATTTCAAGACCAACGCGGAACAGATGGCGAAGACCGACAGGCAGGTGGCGGTCAGCGCGAGTGTGGCGGTTTGAGATAGTTCCTGATAGCGGTCCGCCGCCATGCGGACTTCTTCGCTGGCCATCTGGTAACTCATGGGATTGTTGATGGCGTTACGGATGTCGCCGATCAGCAACTCGCGAGTTGCCGCCATGGATTCGGGATCCGGCAGCATCGCCAGCACTTGGGCCATGAGGATGTCACCCTCGAAAATCAACCATACGAAGTACACCAGCAAAGCGGGTGCGCCGGCCCAGATGGCGCCCAGCATTCCAAAGTGTTCGGGAAGGGAATTAAGACGCGCGACGTTGGCGTTCCTGGCCTGCCGCAGCATGCGGCGCTGGCTGAAAAAATAAGCTGCCGACGACAATGCCAGCAGTATGAAGATCAGAACGAGTGGGGACACCTGGAAACGCCGAGCCTCTAGGAAAGAGACATTATTTCGACGTTATGTTTCAGTTTGATTACAGCGGCATGGAGACGCTGTGATCAAATTGTTGTGGTTAACTCTCCGGTTCGACGAATTCCTTCGGCTTTTCAGAGCCTTCTCCAAAGAAATATTTTTCCATCTCTTCTTCAAGGAATTTTCGTGCCTTGGGATCGACCGGGGTCAGTCGGTATTCGTTGATTAGCATGGTCTGGTGGCGCAGCCAGCCACTCCAGGCCTCGGCCGAGACTTCGTTGAAGATGCGCTGTCCGAGTGGTCCCGGATAGGGCATCCGCTCCAGACCCTCGGCTTCACGGCCGAGCTTTACGCATTGAACCATTCGGGGCATTGCTGAATAGGTTTGAGGGAAGGTCGGTGGGGGAGAGAATTATAAATCAACCCGGTCGCGCTCGTCACTCACAGACTACGCCGTCCCCATCACCATCGTGCATGAACGGATAGGCAGGATGTCCGCGCGGTACGGGCGCGATGCCATGGCGGCGCGCCTCGCGGCAGGTAATTCTTCCGTTCCGGTTGTCGTCCCAAAGGCGCAGAGCCTCCGCTTCCTCTGAAGAGGTTGCGGGACGGGAAACCGGGAGGTCGGATATGGTGATGCAGTCCGATTTCTCAATTTCCGCTGTTGTGCAGGCGGAAAGGATTCGCTCCAGAGCCTCGGCCTCACGCCGGTCGATGCTCAGCCCGTACTTAAGACGCACCTGAAGCACGCGATTGGCGAACCAGCAGCGATTGATCTTGGGCATCCATTCAGCCGCATCATAGGCGCGTTTCTGTTGTCGATTGAGCGTGGGGCTCGCCAGTGTCAGGTTAAGAAGGTCGGAGCTGAATCTTTTTCGGGCGGTGATGTCCGCGCGGCATAGCCCGCTATCGTGTGCTTCGGAACGGGCTACGATATGCTCAATATCGGTTTGCCGCATGCTGCTAAAGCACTGCCCGGTATAGGGGCTGTAGATTTTTCCGAGTTCGGCGACGATTCGAGGTTCAACCGACTGTGGATAGGAATAATCACGGCTTTGGTAGGAGCTACATCGATACTCCGGTTCGACAACAAGACCGCGCCATGTTTCGGCCGAGGCGGACGGGAGATTGAAACTGGTGGTAAGAATAATACAGAAAACAATTCCGCACTGTCGCCGAAAAAAGGCTCGAAGTGCCGAGGAAAGCATGCCTGCAAAGTCGTCTTGCGCAAGTCAGAAATGCCGTAGCAGCCGCAGCCGCAAGCCGACTTCCTCAACATCCAGTGCATGTGGAACCCTGATGTAGGGTTCGTTCGTGTTGTCCAGAAGTAGCAGGTCTTCCTCGTCGTAGTCGGTGTAGTACATCTCAACCTGTACACCAAGCCGGTCTCCGACCGGAGTATGCAAACCGATTCCCGCAGTCCAAGCAGTATAGTCCCTGTCGGTTCGGTCGAATCCCCTGATATATGATTCATCTTCCCTTCCATTGGGGCAGCCAGCGTTTACGGGACATCCCTCGTAGGAGTTGAAATATTCCGCCTCGATACGACGGATACCGACCAGCGCATAGAGCCCGGAGCCCGGTCCTAATGCGGGAGTCAGGAAGTCCGGCTGTCCGCCAAGCCTGAGCGTCAGGCCGTAACTGTAGTCTTTTTCGAACGTCCAATCATCCGGCCAACTTTCGCCAGATTGCGGCCAGTCGGGATCGCTGTCCGCGCTTTCCCGGGCCGCGGAATCCTTAATCCATTCCAACCTGCCCCGCGCCTTTCCGCTGTGGTAGGCCAAGTCGACCTCGGTGCTCAGATACAACCCCCGGTCGCTCAGGTGGAAAGTGTAGCCAGCTAGGATGCCGAATCCGCTTGTCGTCTTGTCGTCGGAATCCCGGACGTGAAAAGTTCGACCGCTGGAAGGAGTCGCATTCATGGAGTGCGTGTTGTCTGTTGTCTTGAATAGGGTGGCATCCAGACTCTCCGCAGAGGTGGAAAGCCCCATGTAAAATCCTTCTTCCATGGCAGAAGAAAGGCCAGGCACACCGGTCAGCGCCGCTGCGCAGGCCAAGACGGCAAAGTCCCTCGAACGTTTGAACGGCTTCATGTGGCTAAGATTAAAAATACCGCAGCAATCTCATCCTCAGGCCGATTTCCTCGACATCCGGTTCGTGCACAGCCCGCACGCGCAAGTCCTCCGTCCCGTCCAGTTGTACTAGGGACTCCGAATCGTAATCCATGTAGTAGGTTTCGACTTGCAGGCCGATCTGTTCCGCAAGCGAAGCATGTACTCCCATTCCTAGAGTCCAGGCGGTGTAGTCCCTGTCAGTGCGGACCGCGCTCGCCTGGAAATCCATTTCAGTCGTGCAGAGTGCCGGAGGGGTTTCAAAACAGCCGGTTCCGGTATTGACATATTCGGCCTCGATCCGGCGTACGCCGGCCAGAACATAGAACCCGGCATCAGGGCCGAATGCGGAGGTCAGGAACTCCGGCCGCCCGCCTAGCCTGAGCGTCACGCCGTAGCTGTAGTCTTTTTCAAAGGTCCAGCGTTCCGGCCAGTTTTCGCCGACCTGCGGCCCGACCGAAAAGGCCGGCAAATCTGCCGTATTTTGTGGGTCGTCAGCATATGCTTTCCGTGCTCCCACATCCTCGGTGCCTTCCAGCCTGCCGCGCGCTTTCCCGCCGTGGTAGGCTAAATTGATTTCGCCGCTCCAGTACAAGCTTCCGTAGTGGAGAGGGCATTGGTACCCGAGCACGATCCCGAACCCGCTTGCCGTCTTGGTGTCGGAATCCCGCTCCGTGAAAATTTTGCCCTGCGACAGGGTCACGTTTCCATCGGGCGTGTTGTCGATAGTTTTGAAAACCGACACGTCCAGCTCTTCCACTGCGGCAGAAATCCCGAGGTAGATTCCTTCCTGCGCCGCAAAAACGGGAGCTGGGGAATAGGCGAGGATTGCCGTCAGGGTCAGGGTGCTAAAGACAGGGATGCTGGGCCGAGCCATTGCTTTCATGTTGCGTTTCTCTTACTAAGGTCGATTACTAGGCCCATAGGATTATAGTCAGCCTTGAGCCGATAAGGTTCGCGATACAGTTTCGCGCCGTATCAGTTTCATGATCGGAGTTGCCACACCAACGGTCAATTGCTTTGGGTCGAACCAGCGCCCGCTTTTCTGGAAACTCTCGCGATCCGAATTCCGAATCCGGACTCGCAGGGGATGAAGGCAAAGTTCTAGGTGGCTCAGGCGATGGGTCAGGGGAGGATCTTCCTGCCACTCCAGTTTTTTCCCGCAATTCTGAGCCCAGCGCCGCACCGCACTCCGGTCCGGGTATTCCGGCAGACTCCAGAGCCCGCCCCAGATGCTGTCCGCCGGCCTTTGCTGTAGCAGAACCTGCCCGTCTTCGGACTGCACGATGGCCACCCAGAAATCACGACGTGGCAGCAGTGATCGCTTCCGGCTGGGTTGCTCATCCGGTTCGTGGTTGGCGTAGTAGCAGTCCTTGCTTAACGGGCAGTGCGTGCAGTCGGGCCCGCGCGGCGTACAGCATTGCGACCCCAGATCCATCAGGCCTTGAGTGTAGGCGGCGGCATTCCGATCCGGTAGCAACTGCTCGGCAGCACGCCACAGGGCAACACGGGAAGTTATGGGCAGATCCTGATGCCGTGCAATAACGCGCCGTGCATTACCGTCAAGCATGGGAGCCGGCTGGTTCAGGGCGAGCGAGACAATGGCGCCAGCCGTGCTGCGGCCGATACCCGGCAGATACATCCAGTCTTCGACGGTGCGCGGCAAACGCCCCCCCGAATGACGGATAGCTCGCGCAGCCTGATGCAGGTGACGTGCCCGGGCGTAGTAGCCCAGTCCGGACCAGCACGCCAGCACGGAGTCCAAGGGGGCCTCAGCCAGTTGTTTGACGTTCGGAAACTGTCGCATGAACCGCCGGAAATAAGGAATTACGGTCGCCACTTGGGTCTGCTGCAGCATAATTTCGGAGACCCATACGCGGTACAGCGTGCGTCGGCGCTGCCACGGCAGGTCGTGCCGGCCGTGTTCGCGCTGGTAGCGGATGATCCGGCTGGCGAACGACGACACGGATTCAGAACAGGTCTTTGAGCAATTTCCGCAGAACTTTTCCGGCGGGCTTGCCAGCTTTTTCTTCGACTTTTTCCTCGACCTTGTCGACGATGGACTCCAATCCCTTATCCAGCCCTTTGTCCAGTTGTTCCTCGACCAGTGACGACATGTCCAGGGAGTGCGACAGGTTGTCGAACGGCCCTCGGATGCGAACCGGAATTCGCAGGCTGTCGCCGGACCAGACATTCAACTGGTAGTCGATCGACGAATGCGGCAGGTCGATGTAACCCAGCCCATCCAGGGAAATCGCACCGGCATTCAACTTCAATTCGCGACTGGTTAATCGCCCATCGTTGGCGTCCCAGCTCGCAAGCAGCAGGTCGAACGGCAACTTGCCTTGGGAGGTTGTTTCGCTGGGGCGTCCCTGCAGCGCTGCGACGGCAGCCTCTACGGCTTGGGCGACTCCCCCGACCTGTAGCACGCCATTGCGTACGGTCAAACCGGCAAAGCCGGTCAGCGAAGGCCAAAGCGTGGCCATGCGGTGTCCGCGTGCGTTGAAAGCCAGGTTCAGGTCGGTCGTGCCCTCGATGGGAGTATGCCCATGTTCGTCGAACAGGGCTATCACGCGGCCGAGTTCCATCTGTTCCAGCTTCAAATCCAGCCGATACAACGGGATGCCGCCGGAGACATCCAGTTCCGCACTGGCCTCGACCGTACCGTCGTTGATTCTCCCGTCCAGCGACTCGACTTCCCAGAGTCCCTGATTGGCCGTCAGTTGAGCATGTGTTTCCGCGAATTGAAGCCCCTGCCAGTGCAGGCGTTCCAGCGCCACTTTTGCCACGAGCCTTTGCTGGCGGAGCCAATCGACCGGCAGGCTGCTTGGTTCCGGTGATATCGCATCTTCGGCATCAGGTTTTTCCTCAACTTCGGTTTCCTGATCTTGAGGAAGGTAACGATCCAAGTCGATTTCACCCACCTGCAGGTCCAGGGCGAGCCGTGGTCGGTCGAAGTCCAAGAGAGAGAGTTCTCCCTGAATCGGGGTGGAGTCCAGCACGGCATCCAGTCCCAACAGTTGGACTCCCTGCGGATGGATCTTGAGATCGCCTTGCCATTTCAGGAACCGCAGAGCGGTCGGATCCTCCAAGGTTGGCACTTCTTCGTTCCACAGGGCCAGCCAGTGCAGAACGTCGACGCCGGTTCCCTCGACGTGTCCCGTCAATTCCGGCTTTCCAGTCAAGGACTTCACCTCCAGAGGAGCGAGCCGCAGCTGCGCGCCTTCGACCGTCGCCTCGGTTTCATCGAGGCGAAGAGTGTCGCTTGCCTGGTCCCAGCGGAAGGATTCAGCTTCAATGGTGGGATTGATGCGCATGAAAGCGAACGCCGGCCCAGTCAACTCCAGCGTCATGTCCAAGTCCTCCCCGGTGATTTTCTCTCCGCCGTCTTTCAGGGCGAGATCGGTGGTCATCTGCACTTGGGCATTGATTCGGCTTTCGGCGCGGGTGTCGAGCCAGGCCATCAGCTCGCCGTTCAATGCGACCTGCACGTTGCCGCCGGAAGTCAAGTTCTTCAAATTCAAGTCGAGATGAGACCCCCGCAGGCGGCGATTGCGCAGTTCGTCCCAGATCGCGATGGTTCCGTCGGTCAGGTGGATCTCAGCCAGATCGATGCCAGTCGCTTTGCCCGGGTCGTCTGGGCCAGGGCTAGCGGCATCCTTGTCGGCAAGCAGGTCGGACCAGTTGGTGTGCCCGTTCGACTTCCGCCGCAGCCGCAACTGCAGTCCGTCCAGAAGCACAGAGCGAATGCGTAGTTCGCCAAGCAGCAGCGGGATGACTTGCAGGTACGCTTCAACGCGTTTCGCGGTCAGCATCGGTTCCTGCCCGAACCCGGGAGGGTTGTCGAACGAGACGTCGTGAACCTCGAAGCCGACCAGCGGTGGGTTCAGGTGCAGATCCAGGCTTCCATCGATGGTGAATGCCCGCCCGGTCTGTTCTTCTACCAGATTGATGAGGTCGTCCCGGTAATCGTCGGGTTCGAACGTCAGCACCAGGTAGCTGAGTGCCAACAAGCTCGCAAGCACCAGCGTCAGGATGCCGAAGGCGGTGTAACGCAGGAGCCTGAACAGCATCAATCTAGGATGAGGCGGTTTCGCGTGCCCAGTCTCCCGAGCGGCCCCCGGACTTACGCAGCAGCCCGACCTCCTGGATGCGCATCCCCCGGTCGATAGCCTTGCACATGTCGTAAATAGTCAGCAGCGAAACCTGCACCGCCGTCAAGGCTTCCATCTCGACCCCGGTGGGTCCTTTGGTTTCACAGCGCGCGAGGCAACGCACGGCGGGAGGCTGATCCTCCAGCTCGAACTCGACTGATGCATGGGTCAGGGACAGCGGATGGCACAGTGGAATCAGTTCGGCGGTTCGCTTGGTAGCCATGATGCCTGCGGTGCGTGCGATGCCCAGCACATCACCCTTGCGGTGGGTTCCTTCTCGAATCTGCTCCAGGGTTTCCGCCTGCATCAGGATGCGCCCTTCCGCTTCCGCTACGCGGTGTGTAGATTCTTTCTCTGAAATATCAACCATATGGGCTTCGCCCTGGGCGTTGAAGTGCGTCAAATCGGCCATGTTCTGGAAATCAGCGAATTCATCTATTGTATGTCTATATCGGCTTATCGAGTCCGCCGCCCGACGGCTGCGACCGGCACTGTGGCGGTTTCGCCGTGAGCGCGCGAAACAGGCGCGAGAGCGTGCCCGAAAATGACTTCATAAGTCGCGTGGACCCGCTCCTGATCGTCGGTTGGATAGGCGTCGATCAGGGCTTGCCACTGATGCCGGGTGCAGGGCTGTGCGGCCGGAGAGTCGATACGACTTGAGCCGATGCCCTTAAGTTCAATCATCAGGTCTCGAACCGACGCATAGGAAACATCGAGCCGCTCGACATCAAGGACCGGATCCTGATAGCCTTCTTCCAGCAGCAGGTCACCGATGGGGTGCATGTCGCTGAACTCGTTGACGCCACCTTCCATGCCTGCTGCCTGTTGTGCGGCATGCAGTTCTTGCAAGGTGTCCGGGCCATAGGTTGAGAACATCAGCAGCCCGCCGGGCCGCAACACGCGGCTGATTTCCCGCAGGACCTCGGCCAGCGGCACACACCACTGCAAGGTGGAGCTTGAAAACACCAAGTCGGCCGTGCCGGGTGCGAAAGGCAGATGAAATGCGTCAGCCACGATGGAAGAGCCGGCCTGTTCGCGCTTTTGGCCCTGCCGCAGCATGGCTTGCGAGAAGTCGACCGTAAGAATCCGAGCCTGGGGGTAGCGCTGGTGCAACTGTACCGTTCCATCCCCGGTTCCGGCACCCAGGTCCACCACGCATCCAGGATCCAACTGGACCAAGTCCAGCCGTTCAAGCAGCCGATGGGTAATTTCACGTTGCACGCCTGCAAACTCGTCGTAATGAGCCGCTGCGCGGTCGAATCTCCGGCGCAGTCTTGCTTGCCGGGAGTGATCTGGCTCGTTCATTCGAGTGACTCCCAGAATGTGCGCATCAGCTCCGCACACTGATCCGGTTCCGACAGCGGCAGGGCGTGCCCGGATCGGGGGACGAGGTCGAAACGGGCCTCGGGGCGCAAGGTGCGCAGAACCCGGCCCGCATCCACTGGAATCAGCGCGTCGTGTTCTCCCAGGATGCACTGTTGTGGAGCCTGACATCGAATCCAAGTCTCGCGCAGGTCTGTGTGTTCGAGCAGGTCCAGCCCCCGTTCGAGAGTCGGGTGGTCCGGAATCGGCGCGGCCTGCAGCTGATCGCGGATTCGCTGGGCTTGGTCGTCGCCATGGGCGACCAAGGCCGCAAAATAGCGCATCGCGGCCTCAGAGCCCAGCTGAATGCGTTGGCGGAAGTCCTCGAATGCCGAAGCCCCGATGGCATGGGGCCAGCCCTCGCGTTCGACCATGCAAGGCAACGAGGCAAGCAGGGTCAGCGAACGAGGGAGAAGCCCGCTCTCAATGCCTGAAAGCGCCACTAGGCCTCCCATCGACCAGCCGACCCAATGCGCATCCTCGTATTCCGCCAGTTGCTCGGAATCTTGGCCATTGGATTGACCGGGAGTTCCGTCATACCCCGCAAGCGTGAGCCGGCGAACCGTATAATTGGCAGCAAGCCGCGTCGCGACCGGTTCCCACACGAATGAATGAAATCCGAATCCGTGAATCAGGATCACCGACGGTTTGCTTTTGGAATCCGGGTTGGTCATGAGCGTTGAAGTTCACCAGTTTCTTGTGCTGCTGAGCGTGGTGCTGGGAAGTTATCTGCTCGGCGCGGTCAACAGCGCTTTGATTATAAGCAGGGTCTTTGACCTGAAAGATCCGCGCACTGAAGGTTCCGGCAATCCGGGCGCGACCAACATGCTGCGGGTCAGCGAGAACAAGAGATGGGCCGCGATAACCTTGGTCGGGGATGCCGGCAAGGGAGCGTTGGCGGTTTGGCTGGCTTCCTACCTTGCCGGAGGAAGCCTCCCTTCCTCTTGGCCGTCGCCGGAACTGCTGGCTGCGGTCATGGCGGTGGTCGGGCATGTGTGGCCGGTCTATTACCGTTTCCAAGGCGGCAAAGGAGTGGCGACGTTGGCCGGGGTGATGGCAGTGCTGAATCCGCTGCTGCTGGCGATGGGACTGGCGACCTGGCTGTTCGGGTACGTGGTGTATCGTCGGGTGTCGGCTGCCTCCGTCGCGGTGGGCGCGGCCTTGCCGTTGTATGCCTGGGCGGTGCACCAGACTTGGGATCTCGTGTGGGCGGGTCTCTTTCTGGGCATCGTGGTCGTCTACCGGCACCAAGAGAACCTGCGTCGTCTTCTGCGCGGTGAGGAGGACTGACCGCAGTTCAAAGTCTGCCGTGCGCACCGTGCCACGAGAAGATGCTTCCGGGATTACACCAAGTAGAATAAAACTCAAGCGGGTGTAGTTCAATGGTAGAACTTCAGCTTCCCAAGCTGATAACGAGGGTTCGATTCCCTTCACCCGCTCCACTTTCGAGTACCGATGAGCGATCCGGCCACCGCCGCACAGACTGAACCGCAAGCTTTCATGCGCGGCGTTCTGCAGCGCATTGCAACCGGACCCGAGTACAGCAAGGACCTCCCGCAGGAAGAGGCGCGCGCCGCGTTGAACCTGATCCTGAACGGGCAGGCGGATCCGGTGCAGGCGGGGATTTTCTTCATTGCATTGCGCATGAAGCGGGAAACTTTGGAAGAAAACACTGGGGTGCTTGAGGCACTGCACGACCACACTGTGCCGGAGGTGGCGGATGTCGCACAGGTCGTGGATGTGGCGGAACCGTACGACGGTTTCGTGCGCGGGCTGCCGATGGGGGCGTTCCTGCCAGCCGTACTGAGCGCCTGCGGGGCACCTTCGATTTGCCACGGCGCCGAGACGGTCGGACCGAAATTCGGGGTGACGCCGCGGCAAATCCTGCGTGCTTGCGGGGCGGATGTGGATCGTCCGACCCGGGAAGCTGCCGCACGGGTGGGGGAGGCCGAATGCGGCTGGAGCTACGTGGATCAATCGCAGTTCTGTCCCGCCCTGCACCAGTTGCTGGAATTCCGCACCCGCATCGTCAAACGCCCGGTGCTGACGACCGTGGAGGTGCTGCTCGCGCCGGTGCGCGGCCGTGAGGCAACTCACCTCGTTACCGGCTACGTGCACAAGCCCTATCCGCCGGTTTACGCACACTTGGCCCGCGCGGCGGGATTCGATTCCGCGTTGATCGTGCGTGGCGTGGAAGGAGGCATTTTCCCTTCGCTCAAGCAGGCCGGAAAGGCGTTCGGACTTCACGGGAAGGACGAAGAGACGGAGTGGGATTTCCATGCCGACGATTTGAATTTCGCGCATGACAGCCGGGCGGTGCCCCTGCCGGATTCGGATATGCCGGCAGAGCAGATGGCGCGGGCCGCGGCCGAGATCGGGCTTGCGGCGTTGGGCGGACAGGCGGGGCCGGCCAAGGACAGCCTCCAGTATGCGGCGGCGATGATCCTGGCGCATCTCGACGGCAGCCGGGACATCCGACGCCATTATCCGACCGCCTGCGAGGCCATCGACAGCGGTCGGGCACGGGCACGTTTCGAAGCGGGGCTGTAGCGATGGACGAATCGACCCAGTTGAGCCTGCAAAGTGGTATTGCGGCATTCGCGTCCAAACAGTTTTCGCGCGCGCTCCAGTTGCTGACCCCGTTGGCCGAGGCAGGAGAGCCGGAGGCCCAGTACCGATGCGCGATCATGTGCCAGAATGGATTGGGCTGCGTGGTGGATGCCGAACGGGCACTCGCTTGGATGACTGCAGCGGCCGAATCGGGCTTGGCACTCGCGCAGCACGGCCTGGGGTTCATGTACATGGAAGGCGAATGCGTTGAACAGAATGGAGAGAAAGCCGTGTACTGGTACGAGAAAGCGGCGGAGCAGGGTTTGGCGGGCTCCCTGACCACGCTGGCCATGATGTACGAGGAAGGGAAGCTGGTGCCGCAGGATACGGAACGAGCCCGCGCCTTGTACAAGAAAGCCGGGTTCTGATCGGCATGCGTCCGTCTCAACTCGCCCGGGTGCTGGAAGAGGAGTTCCGCAGCGCGGCTCAAGGAAACCATACGCCCGCGATGATCTGGGGTCCGCCCGGCGTGGGCAAGTCGCAGATCGTGGCGCAGGTCGCCGATCGCCATGCGGCCCCGATGATCGACATCCGCCTGTCGCAGATGGAGCCGAGCGATCTGCGCGGAATTCCTTTTCGCGTTGACGATACGGTGGATTGGGCGATTCCGGCCATGTTGCCGAACACGGATCGCCACGGACCGAACGGAATTCTGTTTCTGGATGAAATCACTTCGGCTGCGCCGACCGTATCCGCTGCCGCCTACCAGTTGATCTTGGACCGTCGTCTTGGCCACTACCAGGTTCCGGACGGTTGGGCCATCTTCGCCGCCGGCAACCGTCAGGGCGACCGCGGCGTGACCTATGTGATGCCGTCGCCGCTGGCCAACCGTTTCTCTCACTTCGAGATCGAAGTGCATCTGGACGACTGGGTGCAATGGGCCTATGGCGAAGGGATTGACGATCGGGTGATTGGCTTCCTGCGGTTGCGCCCGGAACTTCTGTTCGATTTTGACGCCGAGCATAATCCCAGTGCGTTTCCTACCCCGCGATCTTGGGAGTTCGCACATCGGGCATTGCGCAAATTCGAGTCCGATCCCTTGGTGCTGGGCGAAGCGCTCCAGGCCTGCGTGGGTCCGGCAGCAGGAATGCAGTTGCATGCTTTCGTTCAGCACGCCGCGGAATTGCCAGACTTGGACGACGTGCTGGCAGGTAAGGACACGCCGATTCCCGAGTCGGTGGATCTCCAGTACGCTGTCGCCGCCGCTCTGGTCGGCCGGGCTGTACGCGCCAATGGTGAATCGAAGCTCGAGACAGTGCTGGGCCCGGTCCTGGCCTACGCCGGACAGTTCCCGCAGCGCGAGATCGGTGTCATGCTGGTCTGCGACCTGATGCGCGGGGTCGGTGAAGAGGCGGTCTTTGGCGCGCCGGAATTCAAACCCTGGGCGGATCAAGTCGCGGAACTGCTGGTCTACGACTAATGCCGGCGACGCGCGACGCGAAGACCCGGCTGGCACAAGCCCGCACCCGGCTGGTTCTGGACCGGCCTTTTCTTGGCGCCCTGGTGCTGCAACTGCCGCTGGTGGAAGGGGGAGATTGGTGCCGCACCACGGCCACCGACACGCAGAGTTTCTACTACAACCCGGCCTACATTGATCGCCTGACCGGCGAGGAAGTCCAGTCGGTGCTGTGCCACGAGGCCCTCCATTGCGCCTTGCTTCACCTGCATCGGCGAGGACACCGGGTGCGCGGGCGCTGGGACGTCGCCTGCGACTACGCGGTGAATTGCCTGTTGGTTGCCGAAGACATGATGCTTCCCCAAGGCGCCCTGTACGAGCCCAAGTTCGCGGACCTTACCGCGGAGGAAATCTATCCCTGTCTCGACGAGATGGAGGACAAACGGACCCAGGACCTGCACCTGTACGGCGATTCGTCGGGACAAGAAGATTCGGCAGCAGGGCCCCGCCCGCTCAGCCAGGCCAAACAGAATGCCATGGCGGCGACTTGGCAGGCCCGGGTTTCCCGCGCCCTGGACGCAACCCGGCAGGCCGGACGGTTGTCCAAAAACTTCGAACGCCATTTCTCCCCGCAGTTGATGCCGCGTCTGCCGTGGCGGCAATTGCTTGCTCGTTATACCGGCGCATTGGCCCGCGACGACTACAGTTACCAGCGGACTTCTACGCGCCGGGAAGGGCCTGCGATCTATCCCAGCCTTCGCGGGCGCGAAATCGATCTTGTCACTGCGTTGGACGTCAGCGGCTCGGTTTCGGACACTGAAATCGCGGAGTTCGTTGGCGAGGTAAATGCGATCAAGGGGACCCTGCGTGCCCGCATCACGTTGCTCGCGTGTGATCAGGAGTTATCCTCGGACAGTCCGAAAGTATTTGAACCTTGGGAGACACTGGAGCCGCCGACGAAAGTCAGTGGCGGCGGCGGCACCTCGTTCCGTCCGGTCTTCGAGTGGGTCAATGGGCAGGACCGTATGCCGGACCTGCTGCTGTATTTCACGGACGCTCAGGGCCGTTACCCGGAAGCCCAGCCGCCTTATCCGGTGTTGTGGCTGGTCAAGGGCCGCGCTTCCGTGCCGTGGGGCGAGAGAATCCAGTTGAACTGACGCAGTGCTGGCCGAAGCCGACCTATTGCGCATGAACGTGCTGCTGACCCAGCCGTTGCAGGCGGTCCGCATCGATGAATCCCGCATGTGCCTGGAGGCCTTGACCGATCAGGGAGAAGCGCGAGTGGCGCTGCACCCGAACACCCGTCCGGAATCCTACCTGCGCGAAGTGCGTGCCATGCTTTCCACCCGGATCTTGGGTTCTCCGGGTGGCTACCCGCTGTACATCCGGCGCTGGACCCGGATGGGTCAGGCGCGCGACGGTTCGCTGGAGCGGTTGCTGCTGCTGGGCGAGCCGGAAGCGGTCGCGGCAGTGGTGCATGCGCCGGGGCTTACGGAAGAGCTTGCGCGGCGTGCCTGGTGGGTGGAACCGAACTCCGAACATGCCCGACGGATGCTGGACAGCCCAGCGGTTGCCGACAGCACGCTGGGTGCGACACTGGTGGAGTTTCTTCTTGAGTTTTTGCCGTTCGAAGAAGGCCCGGGCGATGTCATTGCCTCGCTGCAGCGCCTGCTGCGGCATGCCTCCTTGACCGAAGAGCGACGATCCGCCTTGTGGCAGCGTGCCCAGAGGCAGTCTGCCTACATGGTGGGGTTTTTGTCGGCTGGCGCCGAGTGTTTGCCGGAAACGCATCCATCGCACCCGAAACTTGAAGAAGCCCGGGCAGCAATCGGCAAAGATTCCAAAGACCCTCTCGCGCAGCGTCTGCTGTGGACTTTGGACGTGTCCGGACAGGGTTTTCTTGCGGCCACCCAAAAGGCACTCGCACGTCCGCCCAACCAGGACGTGGTGGTGGCTTTGCTGAACGCGATCGGACAGGGATTCGTCCTGCCTGGTGCCACCGCCTCGTTCCGCACGTTTGTTGAACTGGAAAAGGAGGTTAGCGCCCTGCCGTTCCAGGCACCTTGGGAAGAGGATGCGGACCTCTCCGAGCTCCGCCGTTCCGTGTTGTGTCTGGCCCGGGTAGGAGAGCGATTGCTGGATCCGATTTTCGGCGTTAGCGATGCGGTGGGGTCGGTTATGCGCCGGCGGATCGAACCAGTCGTCCAGCCGATCAGGAAGCATTTGGAATGCCTGGCCGATCATGAATGAAAATTTAAGCATAAGGCTGCCGGATGGACGGATGCTGGTCTATGCTGAATATGGCGATCCCGATGGCATTGCGGTTCTGGGCTTGCATGGCACGCCCGGAACCCGACACATCTTTTCGTTGGCTGATGCCTCGGCCCGTAAGCATGGATTGCGGTTGATCGCGCCGGACAGGGCGGGAATTGGAGGTTCGGAGGACTGCTCCGAGCACAGCATCGCGGGACATGCCGAGGATTCCGTGACATTGATCGATCACCTCGGGGCAGAAAAGTTCGCCGTGCTCGGTTTCTCCGGCGGGGGGCCCTACACGGCGGAAGTCGCGAGGCAGGCAGGAAATAGAATTCAGGCGATGGCTCTGGTCAGTGCGCATGTGCTGGGCCTGCCGCCTGGCCCGGCACACTACGCCTTGATGAGATTGGCCGACGCAAGCATTCCAGCCTCCCGACCATTGTTCGTGGCCATCGCGTGTGCCGCCGTGGGAGTGCCGTTTTTCTCCCGGCTCTTGATCAGTCCTGGCCTCAATCGCAGTGACCGGCGGATCATGGCGGACCGGGAAGTCCGCCGATGCCTGACCAAGGGAATCGGCGGAGCCCTATGGGGCGGTCGCGCGACCGCCTACGAAGCGAGGAATTTCTATCGCGAGCATCCTCATTCACCGATTGCGCTAGATGCGCCAGTGCGGATTTGGCACGGGACGGAAGATAAGATTATCAAGCCGGAAGCAGCGCGCCGCTATTCGCACATGTTCTCTGGTTCATTCCTGAACATCATCCCGGGCGCCGGGCATCTATGGGGGTTGGTTGCCCATGACGAAGTGCTGGAGGCCCTGGCTGCCGATATTGCGTCGAAACCGCCTGATCCGCTATGAACGAAGACCTGAAAATGAAACTGCCGGACGGTCGGACGCTGACCTACTCCGAATACGGGGATCCTGACGGCATCGTGGTTCTGAGTCTTCACGGCACGCCTGGGACCCGGCACATCTTTTCGCTGGCCGACGCCTTGGCGCACAAGCGTGGACTGCGCCTGATCGCGCCGGACAGGGCAGGCATCGGGAGCTCGGATGATCGCCCTGACCACAGCATTAGAGGACATGTGGAGGATTCTGTGGCATTGCTTGACCACCTTGGCGCAGAGGAATTTGCGGTGCTTGGTTTTTCCGGCGGGGGACCGTATGCGGTGGAAGTCGCGAGGGAGGCCGGGCATCGGGTTCAAGCCATGGCCTTGGTCAGCGCGCATGCTCTCGGCGTGGATCTTGGCCCAGGGAATCAAGCCTTAATGAAATTGGCCGATACCAACATCTTGGTCGCCCAGTGTCTGTTCGTGGCAGCGACCTCTGCCGCGGCGGCAATGCCGCGCTTCGTCGGGGCTATTGCTGGCCTCGGCGTCAGCCGAAACGACCGGAAGATCATGAAAACTCCGGAGATCCGCCGGTGTCTGGCCAAGGGGATGGCCGGAGCACTCTGGAGCGGGCGTTCGACTGCCTACGAAGCGAGGAATTTCTATCGCGAATCTTTTCCTTCATCGATTGAGTTGGATGCGCCGGTGCGCATTTGGCACGGGATGGACGACAAGGTCATTGCCCCAAAAGCCGCATTGCGTTATTCGCGCATGTTTCCCAGTTCTTACCTGAACATCATCCCAGGTGCCGGGCATCTGTGGGGGCTGGTTTCCTATGATGAGATTCTGGCCGCTTTAGCTCGCGACACGCGATGAACCAATGAAAGACATCACCATGCTTGTATGATGAATAATCGTTGATAACACTGTCTCTGTTTCATGCGCCAACTGATTCTCGTCCGCCACGCCAAATCCGACCGCAGCGATTGGAGTATCCCGGATGTCGAACGTCCGCTGGCCCCACGAGGGGAGCGGGATGCGCCGGAAATGGGGCGGCGGCTGGCGGACCGCCAAGAGGGCATCGACGCCCTGTACAGTTCGGTTGCCCGCCGGGCGCTGGACACTGCGGGGCATTTCGCTGAGGCGCTGGGCATGGACACGGTGGACATCCGCCTGCGGAAGGGCTTCTACACTTTCTCACCCAATGACCTGCTTCGGGAGTTACGCGAACTGGACGATGCCGCCGACCGGGTTGCGGTTTTCGGCCACAATCCCGCGACCAGCGGAGTCGCCGCGTATCTGGCCAATCAAGTCTTGGACGACCTCCCTACTTGTGCGGTAGTGCGCTTGGATGTGGATTGTGGTTCCTGGCGGGAATTGAGCCCTGCCGTCTGCACCTTGCGCGAGGTCGACACGCCGAAGAATCCGGCTTGACGAGCCCAAAATTCCCGGATCAGGGATTGATTCCGTCGATATGTTGCTGCAACCAGCATTCCAGTGCTGCCGCGTGCCATAGCAGGCTGCCGTCCAGCGCAGTTCGATAGCGCAGGGGGTCCTGAAGCAGTCGATCAAGGTATTCTCTTCGAAACAGCCCGCGGTTCAGGCATTCGGGTCGGTTCAAAACCTCCCGGGCCCAGTCCAAGAAGGGTCCCTGCACGTACTTAAGCGCCGGAACCGGGAAATACCCTTTCGGCCGGTCGATCACCTCTGCCGGCAGTCGCGCCCGGGCCAGGGTGCGCAACGGGTACTTGCCGCCGTCGCGCAGCTTCAGTTCCGCTGGCATTCCAGCGACGCATTCCATCAATTGATGGTCGAGGTATGGCACACGTGCCTCAAGCCCCCACGCCATGGTCATGTTGTCGACCCGCTTGACCGGGTCGTCGGTGATCAGCATGGTCGCGTCCATGCGCAGCACGGCATTCAGGAACTCGACATCCTCCCCGCATTCGAGCCGCTCTGCGAGCAAGACCCGTGTATGATCCTCGCCGATCCATTCCGGCGCCAGCGCTTCGCCGAACTCATCATGAGTGCGGTCCAAGTAATGGCGGCAGAAGGCATTCAACCCGTCCGTCCGTTCCTCGTGCATCTTCGGGTACCAGGAGTAGCCGGCAAACACTTCGTCCGCGCCCTGTCCGCTTTGTACGACCGAGATATCCGGCTTGATTTGCTCGGCCAGCAGGAAGAACGCTGCTGCATCCTGAGCCACCATGGGTTCGCTCATGCAGCCGATGGCCTCGTCCAAGCGACCCAACAACTGGTCGTTGCGGATGAAGTAGCGATGATGTTCGGTGCCGTAGTGCCGGGCGACCGCGTCCGAGTATTCGAATTCATGTCCGGCTTCCTCGCCCACATCCTCGAAGCCGATGCTATAGGTGCGAATAGGCGAGGAGCCGTGCTCGGCCAGCAGAGCCACCAGCAGGCTGGAGTCCAGACCGCCGGACAGCAGTACGCCGACTGGGATGTCCGAGATCTCTATCCGCTTGCGCACGGCCTCTCGAAGTTCGACGTGCACCTGTTCCACCCATTCCTCCGCGTTGCGAGCAGGATCCGGATTCCGCGCATCCAGTTGCCAGTAGCTCTCCTCTTTCACCGTACCGTCTGCGTCGACCGTCAAGTGATGGCCCGGTGCAAGTTTTCGGATGGAACGCAGTAGGGTGCGAGGTGCCGGGACGACCGCATGCAGGCTCAGGTGATGGTGCAAGGCGACTTCGTCGAGCGCGAGACCCACGTCCCCGGTGGCGAGCAGAGCCTGCACGTTGGAGGCAAAACGGAAGGCATCGGGAGCTTGGTGGTAATAAAGTGGCTTGATGCCCAGCCGGTCCCGAGCTAAAAACAGCCGCTCTGCGCGGGGGTCCCACAGGGCGAAGGCAAACATGCCGTGGAGGCGCTCGACGCAAGTTTCGCCCCATTCGGCATAGGCTTTCAGGATGACTTCGCTATCCCCCGTGGTGCGAAAGCGGTGGCCGCGCTCCTTCAATTGCGTCCGCAATTGCAGGTAGTTGTAGATACAGCCGTTGAATACCAGAACCTGCCCGGAATCGGGATCCAGCAATGGCTGGTGTGCCCGAGGATTCAGGTCGATGACTGACAGGCGGCGGTGCCCCAATGCGACCGGGCCCTGGTGCCACTGACCTTCGTGATCGGGTCCCCTGCGGGCTAGAGGAAGGAGCA
Organism: uncultured Chromatiales bacterium; assembly: GCA_964526195.1. Classification (GTDB taxonomy): domain Bacteria; phylum Pseudomonadota; class Gammaproteobacteria; order Poriferisulfidales; family Poriferisulfidaceae; genus Poriferisulfidus. The sequence continues at coordinate 27,893 of CAZGIH010000009.1, forward strand.
TGCGGGTGATGCGGGCGGGATCGGCCGGTCCCCGGAAATGCCTTTCTCCCGCGATTCCACACACAATGCAAGTATAGTAAAGCCTTTTTCCGGGACTTTTTGTTGCCATGCCTGATTCGCTGCCGGATCTCTCGCGTGCCGTCCACCGATGGGGACGGGAACTGGGCTTCGATCAGGTGGGCATCGCCGACCTGGACCTGGAGGAGCACGAGGCGCACCTGTTGAACTGGCTGAAACAGGGCCGGCATGGCGAGATGGGCTACATGCAGCGCCACGGGGTGCGCCGGTCACGCCCATGGGAGCTGGTGCCTGGAACGCAGCGGGTGATCTCGGTCCGCCTCAATTACCTCCCGCACGGACTGGATCATGCGGAACAAGCATTGGAGGATTCAACCCGCGGTTACGTATCCCGATACGCCTTGGGCCGGGACTATCACAAGGTGCTGCGAGGTCGCCTGCGGCGCTTGGTCCGGCGCATCGAAGGAGTGGCCGGCCCGTTCGGCTACCGCGTGTTCACCGACAGCGCACCGGTGCTCGAGAAAGCGTTGGCCGAACGGGCCGGGTTGGGTTGGATCGGCAAACACACCAACCTGTTGGCCAAGGATGCCGGGTCTTGGTTTTTCCTTGGTGAGATCTACACGGATCTGCCGTTGACCCCCGATTCACCGACCCGCGAAGAACACTGTGGGGACTGTCGCGCCTGTATCGACGTCTGCCCGACTCAGGCAATCGTCGCACCGTATCAACTGGACGCGCGCCGTTGCATCTCGTACCTGACGATTGAATTGAAAGGGTCGATTCCCGCACCGCTGCGGCCATTGATCGGGAACCGGGTCTACGGCTGCGACGACTGCCAACTGGTCTGCCCGTGGAACCGCTACGCCCGGCTGGCTTCGGTAGAGGACTTCCAGCCGCGAGCCGCACTGGAGAAGTCGTCGCTTGTGGAGATGATGGCTTGGGAAGAGACAGACTACCTGCGCTACACCGAAGGTACGGCGATGCGCCGCATCGGGCATGTCCAGTGGTTGCGCAATGTCGCCGTGGCGCTTGGCAATGCGCCGCACGATGAAGCCGCAGTCACGGCGCTGCGGGCTCGCGCCGGGCATCCCAGCGAATTGGTGCGCGAACACGTCGCATGGGCGCTGGAGCGCCACGCGTGAACGCCATCGTCGAACATCTCCGGGCGTTGTACCCGGATGCGGATGCGGATGCGCTGCAGGAGCGAATTGCCGCAAGCTTCGAACAGCATGCATATGCGTCCCGCCGCCCGGATCAGGATTGGTCAGAGCGGGACACGCTGCTGATTACGTATGCCGACACCCTGACCGAGCCCGGGGAAGCGCCGTTGCGCACTCTGGCCGGCTTCCTGGAAACCCGCCTACAGGACGCATTCAGCGCGGTGCACCTGCTTCCCTATTTCCCGTTCACTTCGGACGACGGTTTTGCGGTCTCGTCCTATCGCGAAGTACGCCCCGACTTGGGTGGGTGGGAAGACGTCTCCCGGATCGCCGGGAAATTCGACCTGATGACCGACCTGGTTCTCAACCACTGTTCGCGGGAGCATCCGCTGGCGCGGTGCCTGTGGTCTGGAGACTCCAGCGTTGAACATTGGTTTCACGTGGTGGACCCGTCAATGGATACATCCAGGGTCGTCCGGCCACGGGCAACCCCGCTGATTACACCGTTGCCGAACGATTCGGAAGGTCGCGGGGTCTGGACAACATTCAGTGACGACCAACTGGATTTCAACTACCACAATCCGGAGGTCCTGCTTGAGGTCATCGACGTGATGGCGCAATACGTGGCGGCCGGTACGCGCCTGCTGCGGCTGGACGCAGTCGCCTACCTGTGGAAGGAGCCGGGGACAAGTTGCATTCATCTGCCCCAGACGCATCGCATTATCCGTCTGCTCCACGCCATTCTCAGGGCACATGCACCGGCCTGCCGGCTAGTCACCGAAACCAACGTTCCACAGGACGAGAACCTGAGCTACTTCGGCGCAGGGGACGAGGCGGACCTGGTCTACCAGTTCGCGTTGCCATCCTTGGTGCTGCAGGCTCTTCACCGCGGCAGTTCCGTTTACCTGAACCGGTGGCTTCGCGATTGGCCGGAGTTGCCGCCGGGCTGCACCTTCCTGAATTTCATTGCCTCCCACGACGGCATCGGCGTGCGCCCGGTCGAGCGGATCGTCACCCCGGCGGAACTGGAGGACTTGCTGCAGACGATGCGCCGCTTCGGTGGACGAATCAGCACCCGGACCGGCGACGATGGGCACGAATATCCCTACGAGATCAACATCACGTTGTTCGATGCCTTGCGTGGAACCCGTTTCGGTGAAGACGGGCTTCAGGTTGCCCGGATGCTGTGTGCGCATGTGATCCTTCTATCGCTTCCGGGAATTCCGGCGTTCTATATCCATAGCTTGTTGGCTTCGCCGAACGACGAGGAGAAGGCGCGCGCGACTGGACGCGCACGCTCGGTCAACCGCGGCCAATTGGATCGGGCTGCGCTCGAACAGCAATTGGACGAGCCGGGGCACCCGAGGCGGGAAGTATTGGAGGCTCTGCTCGGCCTGATCCGCTTGCGGGCCGGGCAGCCCGCGTTCGCGCCGCAGGCATCGATGATGCCGTTGGCTCTCGGTTCGGGGTTTCTCGGCTTGGTTCGGGAGTCTTCGAGACAGAAAATTCTGGTGCTCTGCAACATCACGCCACAGCCGCAGCGCGTGAATCTGGACACAGATCCGCTGGGGTTGCCGCGTGCGGTGGACGACCTGATCGGGCAAAGCCGGATCCGGGTCCATCACCGCCATCTGGATCTGACGCTGGCGCCGTACCAGTGCCTGTGGTTGGTGGCAGTGGGTGGCTGAACCTTGGAGCCGAGAGGCAAATAGTCGACAAATCCAGGTTTTTCGGAAAATTCTGGTACGATTGCGCCGGCTACCGGGGGTGGACCCCCTTGGCAGCCTGTTTCAATCTGGCCGATCGGGCACTTTCGCCTTGATCGGCCTTTTGATTGACCGGGAAATCATAAGGAGGATTTCTTATGACACATTGTGGAGTGATCTGCATGCAGGTATGCAGTTTTTCTCTCTCAGGGCTGCTGGCCATCATGGCATTCCTGTTCACGACGGTGACTGTTCACGCACAGGAAGTCATCACGGTGTTCGGTTCCAGGACGGTGTTCCAGCACGCTGGTGTTCCGACGGACACGCCCAACCTGATTCGTCTGGCGCCGGGTGGCGCAGTCAGTCGTAACGGTGCCCTGACCAGCATTCCGCAATACCGGGGATTGCACACCTACCGGGTTCAGACCCATCTGGATGGTCGACAGCCGCATACGGCGGGGCCTGCTTGGATGGACAGCCCGCTGCACTACATGCCAAGTTCCCTCATGGAGTCAGTGCAAGTGCACCGGGGCATTGCGCCAGTCGGATCCGGATCCTCGATCGGTGGCTACATCGATGCGCTTTCGTACACCAGCCGATACACCCTGTCGAAAGATTACGAATTCCACGCACGGGTGACAGCGGACAACCTTTCGTTCAACGACGGCAACAACGCGAGCGTATTCCTGTCGCTGGCGAACGACCGTTCCCGATACCATCTGTACGGGGCGCACGATCAGGGCGACGAAGCGAACAGCGCGGACGTCAAGATCCGGACCTCTCACTACAAGCGAGATTTCTTCGGGTTCGGCATGGGTCACCAGTTGGGCGAGGGTGAACTGATGATCGACTATGCCAGGAACAATACCGGCGATGCTGGCGTTCCGGCCTTGCCGATGGACATTCACTTCTACCATACGGACCTGATCAACCTGCGCTACCGCGGCGATACAGGGGAGTGGCACATGGAGGCGCAGGTCCATTACCAGGAAACCGATCACGACATGTCCAACTATGCACTGCGCGACCCCCCGGACTTCAGCCAGGCCAACATCCTGCCGCCGTTCCGCGGAACTGACAAACGCTTGGTGCTGGTCGACGGGTTGTCAATCGGCGGCAAACTGGCCGGGAGCCGTCCTTGGGGCGACGGGATCCTGCGCATGGGGCTGGACTTCAGGCAGAGCGAGAACGGGGCGACCGTCTTCGATCCGGATGCGCCTCCTTTCTTCGTCGAGAATTTCGACGACACGACAACGGACGAATACGGGGCATTTATTGAGTGGAGCGGCGATCTGACAGGTCCATGGAGTGGCGAATTCGGCGTCCGGGTTCACCACACACGCACCGACGCCGATACAGTCGAACATTTCCGGCCAACCTGCCAGATGCTTTTGCGGGTCAACGCTAACCTCATGAATCCCTATGGCCCGGACGGGACGAAAGCGCAGGCGATTGAAGATGCTGGGGGATGCGATGCTGCCGCTCCGAGTGTGTGGATGCCACCCCCGGCGATGTCGGTCGGCACGTTGAGCGGACGCTTCAATCGGGCCGATCGCAGCCAAACGGATACGGAAATCGATGCCACGGCTGTGTTCCGTTACGAATGGGGCGAGTCCACGGAGCTTGAGTTCGGTTTGGCGCACAAGACCCGGGCACCGGCCTACATGGAACGCTACCTGTGGGTTCCGCTTGAGATCAACGCGGGCCTAGGCGACGGCAACAACTACGTGGGCGACATCAACCTCAAGCCGGAGGATTCCTGGCAGATCGAGTTGGGTCTGAACTGGGAAGACAGTGGGAAGAAATTTTCGCCGAGAGTCTTCGTGCGCCGGGTCGACGACTACATTACCGGGATCCCGGCCACGGACGAGCACATCATCCGGGTCAGCAGCGTGCTCAACGGCGATCCGACTCCGGTCCAGTTCGCCAATGTCGATGCTGAGTTCTATGGAGCCGATGCGGTGTTCGGGTTCCCGCTGACGGAAGACTGGCGGCTGGACGGCACGGTCAGTTACGTGCGCGGCAAGCTGCGCGAGTCCTTCCAGAGCCAGAGACGGGAGGATGGCACGACCCGTACGATTCGGGACGACAGCATTTACCGCATGCCGCCGCTGCGCGGCCTGTTGTCCGCCTCGCGCGCCCTGGACGACTGGGTGATATCAATGGAAGTGGATTGGGCGGCACGCCAGTCCAAGATCTCTCAACTCATGCTGGACGATCCCCAGAGCGCCAACAATCACAACCGCTCGACTTCAGGGTACGCGCTGTACAACCTGCGTACCGAGTACATGCATCCATCCATGGGCTTCATGCTGTCCGCTGGCGTGGAAAACCTGACGAACCGCATGTATGTCGATCACATGAACGGCTTCAACCGGGTCAGCGGGGGAGAACTGGCGATTGGCGAGCGCCTGCCGGGGCCGGGGCGCAATATCTACGCCCGGTTGAACTGGGAGTGGTGAACGCGACCGCGATCGGTCGCTTTGCTGACAGCGGGTTTCGCCGCCGTGCGGGGCCTACTTGTTCCGGCAGTCGCTGTCGTTGCAGACGCCGTACAGGTACAAGGAGTAGCTCTGCAGGTCGAAATGTTTCTGCCGGATGATCTCTCGGAGATGCTCGACGAGTTCGGGGTCCTCGAATTCGATGACTGCGTTGCACTCCGTACAGATCAGGTGCTCGTGCGGTGATTCGTCGTTGAGTTCGTAGACGGCCCGACCCGTGTCGAAATTGTGCCGGACCACCAAGCCCGCCTGTTCGAACTGGGTCAGAACCCGGTACACGGTCGCAAGCCCGATGTCTTCGTTGGCATCCAGCAGTTTGCGGTAGAGGTCCTCGGCCGACATGTGCCGCACGTCGCTGTTTTCCAGCACGGCCAGGATCTTCAGCCGGGGGACGGTGCTTTTAAGGCCCGCTTTGCGCAATCCGTAGTCACTGGACATGGGGGAACCTCCATAGGCAGAGATAAGGCCATACTAGCATAGGGTCCGATGATTAACTGGTGGAGCAGGGCGTATGCGGGGACGGGCAAAGGGGTGATTCTCCCCGATCCTCGGGTCAGTCCGTGAGCCGCCCGTGTCTGGATAGACTATTGTGCAGGTTCAGAAACATATGAGAACACCCGAGTCTCTTCCAATGAGACATGAGCCTGAAGCGAGGGCCTTGCATGACGGGGGGGGGGGGTAGAATAATAGTGTAAGTTAAGCGAGCCGAGACAGGCTTTGTCCATCTGTTAGGAGACTCTATTCTCATCTCTCGTGAAAAACTGGTCTCCCTTCAGGCTCATCTCTCATGAGAAAAGACTAGGAGTTACAAACATGCTAATACGCCATTACAATGCCCCCCCCTCCCTGCAATGAGCTTTTTGCTGCGAACGGGGCTGGCGGGCGCTTTGGCACTGGTCGCGTTCACCCTCACGATCGCCGACGTGCGGGCCGCCAACGAGTGCGGCCCCGCTTCCAGTGACCGGCCCGTCGTCTGTAACAAAAACAACTACTCGCCGTCCGACGGCAACATCTTCTACCAGCTGCCGGACAACACCCAGGCAGATTACGAGTTCAGGCTGTCCGACGACCTGACCGGCGCCAACGGCATCCTCGGCACCCGCGGGGGACCCCAAGTTGCGGTGGAGGATCAGACGGACGATCATTCCCGGCGGTGGGAACCGCCCGGCCATCTTTGGGCTTATTACGGTGGCTTCTGGGTCGACACCGGATTCGATTTCGCCGGCGACATCACCGTCTATTCCGCCGCCGACATAACGGCCCGGAACAACCCGGAGCTGAACTATCAGGCCACGACGAATGCCCGCGGCATCAGCGTCAAGCAGATTGGAAACTCCGGCGACATCAACATTTACGTCACCGGCGGCACGATCGAAGCGGACGGATTTGGCGTCTACGCTGAAATTGACAGCAAGTATGCCGGTCCCAACACCGGTTACACGGGCGACGACTTCAGGGATGAAGATTACCGGGGCAACATCCTGATCGATATTTCCGGCGGCCGCATCAAGGCAACGGCGGGCGGGAACAGCAATGGCAGTTCCGGCTACGGCGCGGGGGCGCAGCACAACGGCAGCGGCGACATCACGATCCGGGCCACGGCGGCGTCGCTCGATGCCGACCATCCCAACATCGAAACGCTGGGCAGTCGCAACGCCAACGGCCTGGTGGCGCAACTGGGCCAGCGCTGGCACTCCCCGGACTCGGCGGTGGGAGGCAACATCGACATCGCCGTCAGGAATTTCCACATCCGGACGCGCGGAAGCGGAACATCGTATTACAACGGCCCCCGAGGCATCCGGACCGACCACTTCATCACCGGCTCCGTGAAGGTCGACGTGTCCGGGAGCCTGATTGCAACCGAGGGCTACAACGCCAGCGGCATCTATTCGCTGTACCACAGCCGGGGGGCTGACAATAGTCTTGGCGTGAGAAAAGGCGGCCCGACGGCGATTGGCGTTTCGGGCACCCAGATCGAGACCGAGGGCGATTTCGCCAGCGGCATCTTCGCCTACCACGCCGCGCACACGTCTCCCTCCAACCTCGACATCGACGTCGGCTCGGGCAGCGCGATCGAAACGCAGGGCGCGAACGCCCGCGGCATCATGGCAGGGCATCACGGCGACGGCGACATCGGCATCGGCGTCTCGGGCAGCGCGATCACGACGGCCGGCAGTGGCAGCCACGGCATCGTCGGCGCACATCGGGGCATCGGCGACCTCCGCATCCGCGTCGCCGACAGCCGCATCGAGACGGAAGGCGAGAATGTCCGCGGCATCTATGGCATCCAGATGGGCACCGCAGCAGACGCATTTCCCATGTCTCTGTTTCCCGAGGGGAACGTCGCGGGCGACCGTGGCCCGTGGAATGTTTTCGGAGGGCCGTACAAGGGCACCTCCGAGATTCCCCTCGAGGACCGGGACCTGAACATCGAGGTTCGCGACACCCACATCCGGACAACGGGCGATGGCGCCCACGGCATCGAGGCCGAGCGCGGGGACGGGGGAGCTATCCGGGTCCACGTCGCAGGCGGTCGCATTGAGACGACCGCCGCAGATGCGCACGGTGTTTACCTGTCCGGCGCCGGTGCCGGCGCAGACGGTTACCTCCGGCAGACGGTCACGCTGGACGGTTCCGTGAAGAGCAAGGCGGAGAGCATCGTTCTCAAGGGCGGAGGAAAAGTCGTCATCGGACCTCAGGCGAGCATCGTTTCAGGGTCGGGCACCGCGATCCGCGCCACGGAGGCTGCCCCCGCTCCCGTGGTTGCTACCAGTTCGACCGTCCCGGGCCACACGCTTCAACTCGCCGGACCCAGGCTCCGCGTCGACCTGAACCTCGACGGAGGCGGGCTCGCGTCGTCGATCTTGGGGGACGGTCGGATCGTCAACGATGGGGGCGAGACCATGATTTATCTGAACGGGACGCTGCTCCAGGCGGGCGCGGCGGCCCCGAACGGGATCTGGGACCTATGGGTGGAGGGAGAAGGGGACGCGATGTTCCAGGATTTCTCCGCTGGGGACTTCACGGAAAGATACGCTCCGCGCGCTGCCGTATACGAGGCATTGCCGGGCTGGCTTTCGCGTTTGGATGGCGGGCCCCGTCCGGGGGACTGGGAACGCCGGCATGCGTCGGGGCCGTCCGCTTGGGGTCGGGTTTCAGCCTCACGCGGTTTCTACGAAGCTTCGACCTCTAGGGTTGGCGCGGAGTACGACTTCGACCGTTACGAAGCCGCCGTGGGCGTGACTGTTCCGCTGATCGGGGGCTTGGCCGGAGGGCTTGGTGCACGCGTGGTCGAGGGCGAGGCTTCGGTCTCGGCATCAACCGGGGGCGGCACC
>CAZGIH010000010.1:0-2207 GCA_964526195.1 uncultured Chromatiales bacterium
GGGCATCTCCGGTACCGGACTGGGTACGCCGGGTGCGGAGATCGAGATGTTCGCAGTCGGCATCGTGCACTGGTTCGACTAAGACGGTCAGCCAAGGCACACCTGACAAGGCAGGCGCCCTTCGGGGCGCCTGCTTTTTCTTACACCACCGGGAATAGTACATTCCAAATCTGGAACTTGTTGCAAGAATCAGCAGGAGCAAGGCTTGCTCAACTTCTACACGCTCATTCAGACAGTCATTGGATTAAATCTTCGAGTGCACTCCGCTGTGCTGCATGCTTCTCAGGATTGTCGCTCTTCAGTTTCTCTAGGTTGACCAATTTCCAGCGAATAGCAGGAAGGTCTACAGCCTCTGGAATGCCTATCAAGTCAAAATCAGGCTCGGCATCGTGGAGTGAAAGGAGGAAGGTTGCCGTGTTTCCCGACAGGCGCTCTTGAATATCGCCATACAGACGCGCTTGAGTCGAGACGAGGGTCTCTTTGGTTACCGGCTCTCGTGTCATGCCTACGAATTCGTCGTCGTACAGTTCCTCTTTAAAGCGCGCAGGCGGCGCCAGCAGTTCGTGCATCGGGCGGCCTGAGCCAGCCACATAGACCATGAACACGCGAAATAATTTTTCGGTAAGGCCCTCGTTCTCGTACAGGATCATGACATCGAAAAGATCACGCGGGTGTTGCCGGTCGAGTGCTGCATGCAGCTTGCCACCGTAGAGATCCTCGAACGCAAGAACGTTCATCTCGGCAAAACCGAAATGCTCTGTGACTACATCGGATACCACCATCATCGTTGGAGGGCACACGGCCCCGCGAGTCACTGCGGAAGTTTCGATTTTTACTTGTGTTCGCCCGGCACCCACCAAAATTCGCGTGTCGTTGTTGCCGCCGCCAGCAATGCGTTGCACCTGTGCGCGCGGGTTGTGGCGGGCAATGGCCTGCGTGATCCGGCCGAGCGTCGCGTCAATGTCTTTCAGGGAAGCCTCGCGGTCATTGATCGGCAAGTAAGTCAGGTCTATGTCTATGGAAAGGCGCGGCATGTCCCTGTAGAACAGGTTGATGGCCGTGCCACCTTTGAGTGCAAAGACTTTCTCTGTCGCGATTTCCGGAAGTACGCTGAGGAGCAGCCGAACCTGCTCCGCATAACGGTCAAGCATTGATTCCGGCCCCGTCTTCGTCAACAAAGGCGTGCGGGACATATATCCGATATGCCGGGTGGAATTTGCCGCCTTCCACCAAGGCGCGCGGTCCCGAACCAAAATCAATCTTGGATGCTTCAAGATGCTTGCTCCAGGGGTGCCGGTGTCGATCCGAGAAAACGAAAAACAGGCGGCGCACCTTCACGCTCCGGCAGCGGAGAAGCAATGTCATGAGCCGCTTCGGCCGCAGAGCCGCCAATCCCTCAAAAATCTTGTCCAAGTGATCAAAACTTGCCCGGTTCGGCAGTTCGTCAAGTGCCTCAAGGATGGCGCGTTCCGGGGAGGATGCCTTGACGGGCCAGTGCCACACGTTGATGGCAGGGCCAGCCCCTTGGACATTAGGTCCGACATCGACGATGCCAGTCAAATCGTCGCCGAAGAGTCTGTCTCGGTGCAAGACAATCTGCCTCTGCATCGGCAAGCGCCTGAGCCAGGAAGGCGCGGAGCCGTAAAAATGAACATGCCGCGCATCCCCGAGGTCGAGGTAATGGACATGGCCCGCCAAATCCAGTGCGCTCTCGCCTCCTAGATACGTGTCGTAATTCATGATCCACTGCAGTGAAAGCAGAGGAATCGCCCATGCATTTCCGGAAGCGCTCTGCGCACCGTCGGGTAGAGGGCGACGGTAGACTCCCCGAACAACTCTCTCCAACCACCCGCGGGATACGTAGTCGTGAATGGACTTGGGATTGATGTCCTGTGCCCTCAGCCACGGTGTATCAACCATAAAGCCTGGCGGGACTTTATCCAGAAGGGTTTTCAGCCTTTGCTTTCTTTGGCGGCTCATAGTAAATAAAATAACATCTTTTCAAAATATTTCAACACGGCCCAGAGTCTCCAATTTCGGTGAAGGTCTGACGGTAAGCAGTCATTACCATTTCTAATCGCATTGGCCCTGGCGGCGGCACCGTTCGCGGCCCAGGCCGAGACGTGGAACATATATGGTTGGCAGAATCATTCTTGGGAGTTCGTGGATATCGACGGCGGACGCAGCTTCGACCGGATCCAGTCCAA
>CAZGIH010000011.1:0-59121 GCA_964526195.1 uncultured Chromatiales bacterium
CGCCCTCGTAGTGCATGACCTGCCGGTCCCCGCCGGAAAAGTCGCGGTAGTCGCCGCTGCCCCAGATCGTCGCGTTGCGGAACAGGCCGCCGCCGGTGGCCGCCGCGTTGAGCGGCAGGGTGAAGGACGACCCGGCGAGCATCCGGCCGAGGTCGAAGGTGCCGCTCTCCAGGGATTGCCCGTGCGCCAGCAGGGCGTCGGAGAGGCTGGAGGCGCCGCCGAAGTTGAGCCCCGCGGCTTGCGAGGCGTCGTCGGCGATCGCCCGCTCGATGCGGTTCGACACGGCATCGACCGTGCTGGCGGTCATCGCCCGCATGACCTGGGGCTGGATGGTCTCGATGGCCAGATTCTGGCGATGGGCGGTCACTCCAGAGTCACTGAGGTAAAAGCCCGAGCCGATGATGTATCTGGTTGTGAGTACGTTTCCGTCTGCCTGCGTGACTTGACCGGTGAACTGACGCGCGTATCCAATCTTGGGGATGTCGGCGCTGTCGGTTGCGTCGGTGGGGTCGTCGAAGTAGTATTGTACGAAGCCTCCTTCCGGGCTGCTGGCTGCCGCATCGATGATCTGTGGCAGGATGTGTTGTCCGGTCACGGCGTCAAGGACGGTCGGAACCAGGGGTCGAAGTTCGAACCTGTTGGGAAACGCTGCGTGAAAAGTGATGAGGTTGGCATTGAGATCCAAGACGTAAAGGTACACGGAACCGTGTCGCCAGGGCCCGTTCGGGTCCCGCAAGGCGAGCCGGGCTTGTGAGCCGGCAGTTATGCTAAGTTCTTGAAGTCGGGTGAAGTACTCTCCCGCTTGCGTGACGAAAGCCTTCAGGGTTTCGCGGTCCACCACGTCCTGGGCGGTGATAGTCGGATTTCCGTAATCGATTGGTTCTCGAGCCAAATGGGATGCGTTGAGATCGAATCCGGCAAGATTCAAAATAGGGGTTCGAAAATTGCGCGAGACATAGACGCTGGCGTAGCCTTCAGCACCGGGTATGCCTATTGGTCGTAAGCCGGTCCTAGGCTGTGTCGCATTGAATGCGGCATGCGGTTCTGCATGTAGCGTCTGAAGGATGGCTCTGAAAGCGGCGGCGATAGTGGCAGGATTGGCCAGGCTGGCCAGCGTGGATTCGGGAACTCCCAGTTTGAGAAGTATTTCATAGTAAATCAAGGGGTGGAGCAGGCTACCCGACAACGACATATCTTTCGCGTGTGAGAGTATCCTGCCGTCGGGCGTCAGCGATATGAGGTAGGTGTCGCCCGAGTACCAAGGACTTCCTTCCTGCCTGATGAGACACCCGAGGTATAGCCCCTGTTCTACAGTCTCGGTCCGGCGAGTCTCGCTCATGAATCGCTCTGTCGTGGCCCGCGAAAACTGTGCCAAGGTAGCCTCACCGTTTTCCACGTCTTGTGCTGTCACAGATGGGGGATCAAGGGGTGTATAGCCGTCAGGGACCGGGCAGGCTTCCTGCGCCAAGGCCGGGTGCACACTGAAACAGGCACCAGCCAGAATGAGAAGACAAAATATGGTTGGGTTGGTTTTCTGGGTTCCTCCCCAAGAACCGAACGTGGAAAACATTCCGTCGCGCCAGCGGCGATCTGCTAGAAAAAGCTCACAAAGGGAGGATAAAGCAGGCGAATTCGTCCGCGGTCGGCTCGTCCCTGACATCGTCAATTCCTCCGAGTGGTTCCGTCAGTGAATTGGGGGGCTAGGATTGTAGCATGCCAGACGGTGCCCATTCCAGTGTGCGCAGTGGTTTGGGGCGGGTTGGATGCTGCCGGTCTACATCCTCCTAATATTTCTGAGTTTGCGGGGTGGATGCCCCGTCGAAACGATGTCTGCCTAGCCTGCTTCGCTAGGATTAGGCCGCTTTCAAGCAGGAGTCGAGTTTATCTGGATGTTACGGACCGTTCAGTTGGTGCCGATGGCCGGACTCGAACCGGCACGGCTTTCGCCACTGCCCCCTCAAGACAGCGTGTCTACCAAGTTCCACCACATCGGCACTGTCTGCGTATTATCACAAAACGCGCCAAATCTTACTCAGGAATTTCTCCGGCTGGATCCAATTCCGGTTCAGACTCCGAAATAACCGGCTGTTCCGGGATGTTTGGTTCAGGAAGAGCCTGTTCGGCTTCCGGTGTAGCAATCCGCCCCATGAGACTCTGCTCGGGCGGCGCGGTTTTGACGATCCACGCCAGTGCCAGGCAGTTGATGAAAAACAGTGCGACTATGACGGCGGTGACCCGGCTGAGAAAGGTTGCGCTTCCGCGTGCGCCGAAAACGGAACCGGAGGCGCCGCCACCGAATGCTGCGCCGGTATCCGCGCCCCGGCCGTGCTGCAGCAGCACCAAGCCGACGATGCTCAGCGACAACAGGATCGCGGTGATGAGAAGAATGGTGTACATGCGCTTATTTTCGCACGGCCTGGCAGATGGACAGGAACTCGTCGGCCTTCAGGGAAGCGCCGCCGACCAGGCCGCCATCAATATCCGGCATGGAGAACAATTCCGACGCATTGGCGGCCTTGACGCTGCCGCCGTACAGCACGACCGTATCCTGCGCAGCGGTTCCGAGCTCTTGCTCCAGGCGCGCCCGGATGGCGGCGTGCACTTCCTGTGCCATGTCCGGGGTGGCCGCGACGCCGGTGCCGATGGCCCAGACCGGTTCGTAGGCGATCAGCGCACGCGGGAACGCGTCCGGGAAGCTTCGGACCGGCTGCAGTTGCCGGTGGATTACGTCTAGGGTCTGTCCCGCTTCGCGCTCCTCCAAGGTTTCTCCGACGCACAGGATTGCCCGGGATGCGCCCGGGTCGCCTTGTTGCGCCGACTGGTGCAGGAGGGCGAACTTCCGCTCGATCAGCTCGTCGGATTCGCCGTACACGTGACGGCGTTCGGAATGCCCGATGATGGCGTGCGAGCAACCCAGTTCGGCCAGCATGGCCACGGAGACTTCGCCGGTGAAGGCGCCCTCGGGTTGGTCGCAGACGTTCTGTGTGCCGACCTGGACCGGGCTTTCCGCAGTCTCTTCAAGGACGTCAAGCAGATGGACGAACGGAGGGCAGAGCAAAACCTCCGGGTCGGTTGCGTCCCCAACGCCTTGTACGACGGCACGGGCCAACGCTCGGGCGGTGTCCCGGGAGCCGTGCATTTTCCAGTTGCCGGCGACGACGGTCGGTCGGGCCATGAAAGAAGATCCAGTGGTTATCAGGAGGTAATGCGGAGGGGCATTATAAAGGGCGACTTTCAGGCACCCGTGTCGATCGAGTTGGCGATAGATTGCGCGAGGGCTTCGACCCTTCCGTGATCTTCTCCTTCCACCATGACACGCAACACCGGCTCCGTCCCGGAGGGACGCAGGAGAACCCGACCTTGTTCGCCCAGTTCATTGCGCGCATTTTGCACGGCCGCATCCGTGGCCGGGCCGGGCGTACGGTCGCGTGGGCAACGTACATTGATCATGGTCTGTGGATACTTCCGCAGGTCCGAACGCGCCTGACACAGGGGTTGGCCGAGAATATGCAGCGCTTCCAGTGTCTGTAGTGCCGCAACCATTGCATCGCCAGTACAGGCCCGGTCTCGGCAGATGATGTGACCGGAGGTCTCTCCGCCGAGTTGCCAGTCGCGGGTCAGCAGTAATTCCTGGACATAGCGGTCGCCGACCGCAGCCCGCTCGAACGGAATCTCCAGGGTAGCCAGTGCTTTCTCCAGGCCCAGGTTGCTCATCTGGGTACCGGCCACGCCGCCGTTCAGGGTGCCCTGAACCTGCCTGGCGCGGGCGATGACGTACAAGAGATCGTCCCCGTCCACGATTCCGCCGTCTTCATCGACCATTATCAGCCGGTCGCCATCGCCATCCACGGCCAGTCCGAGGCCGGTATCGTGCTTACGGGTTTGGGTGCGGACATATTCCGGGCAGGTTGCGCCACAACCGTCGTTGATGTTCGTCCCGTTGGGCTCCACGCCGACGGCAACCACGTCTGCGCCCAGTTCCTCGAACAGTTTCGGCGCAAGCTGGTAAGCGGCTCCGTGCGCGCAGTCGACCAGCAGGCGCAGGCCATCGAGGCGAAATCCCTCAGGCATGGTGCTTTTGCAAAAATCAAGATAGCGGCGTCCGGCATCGTTGATCCGACGGGCTTTGCCGGGCAGGGAACGGGGATCAATGTCCATCGGTTGTTCGAGCTCCGCTTCGATGCGATGCTCGACCTCATCAGGCAGTTTGGCGCCATCCGCGTCGAACAGTTTGATGCCGTTGTCGTAGTGCGGGTTGTGCGAGGCGCTGATGACGATACCGGCGCAGGCATCCAGTTCCCGGGTCAGTTGGGCGATGGCGGGGGTTGGCTGGGGGCCCAGTAGCAAGACGTTGACGCCCGCCGCAGACAAACCGGCCTCCAGCGCAGACTCGAACATGTAGCCGGAGCGACGGGTGTCCTTGCCGATCAGAATTTGGGGAGTTTCGGATCCCTGCCCGAGCACGCGGCCGATGGCCCAGCCCAGGCGCAGCACGAAATCCGGCGTCATCGGGCTGATGCCGACCCGGCCCCGGATTCCGTCAGTTCCGAAATAGGTGCGGGACATGCGCGGTCATCCGCGAATTGGAATCAGTGCTGTTCGGCGGCTCCGCCAATCGGAGAATCCGTGTCTTTTGCCTTCTTGGAGTGCTTGGCCGCGTCCGAGTCGCTGTCCGGCGTGTTGTCGTCCCAGTCCTGGGGCGGGCGGACAGGCTGACCTGCCATGATGTCGTCGATCTGCTCACCGTCAATCGTCTCGTATTTGATCAAAGCGTCGGCCATGCTGTGCAACTTGTCCATGTTTTCGGTCAGGATCTTGTGTGCACGCTTGTAGTTCCGGTCGATGATCTCGCGCACTTCCTCATCGATCGCCCGGGCCGTGCGGTCGGACATGGTCTTGTGCTGGGTCACGGAATGACCGAGGAACACCTCGCCCGCTTCCTCGCTGTAGGCCAGCGGCCCCATTTTCTCGGACAGCCCCCACTTGGTGACCATGTTGCGGGCCAGTTCGGTGGCGCGTTCGATGTCGTTCTGCGCGCCGGTGGTGACTTTCTCCGTGCCGAAGATGATCTCTTCGGCCATCCGGCCTCCGTACAACGTGCAGATCTGGCTCTCCAGCCGCTGCCGAGTGTTGCTGTAGCGGTCGTCCTCAGGCAAAAACATGGTCACGCCCAGCGCCCGTCCGCGCGGGATGATGGTGACCTTGTGCACCGGGTCATGCTCGGGGACGGTGCGGCCGATGATCGCATGCCCGGACTCGTGATAGGCGGTGAGTTTCTTCTCATCCTCGCTCATCACCATGGAGCGGCGCTCCGAACCCATCAGGATCTTGTCCTTGGCGTGCTCGAAGTCCTGCATGTCCACCTGCTTCTTGTTGGTGCGGGCGGCGTACAGGGCCGCCTCGTTGACCAGATTCGCCAGGTCGGCGCCGGAGAATCCCGGGGTCCCCCGGGCGATCACCTTCACCTTGACGCCCGAGTGGGTCGGCACCTTGGCCATGTGCACCTTGAGGATCTGTTCCCGCCCGCGAATATCTGGCAACGGCACCACCACTTGGCGGTCGAAGCGACCGGGCCGGAGCAGGGCCGGATCCAATACGTCGGGCCGGTTGGTGGCGGCGATGACGATGGTGCCTTCGTTGCCCTCGAACCCGTCCATTTCCACCAGCAATTGGTTGAGCGTCTGTTCCCGCTCGTCGTGGCCGCCGCCGAGCCCGGCACCGCGATGGCGGCCGACCGCATCGATCTCGTCGATGAAGATGATGCTCGGGCCATGCTTCTTGGCCTGGTTGAACATGTCACGGACGCGCGAAGCCCCCACGCCGACGAACATCTCGACGAAATCAGAGCCGGAGATGCTGAAGAACGGCACCTTGGCCTCGCCGGCGATCGCCCGGGCCAACAGGGTCTTGCCGGTGCCCGGCGAGCCGACCATCAGCACGCCGCGCGGGATCTTTCCGCCGAGTTTCTGGAATTTCTCAGGATCGCGGAGGAAGTCGACCAGTTCCTTGACCTCTTCCTTGGCCTCCTCGATGCCGGCGACATCCTTGAACGTCACCTTGTTCTCGTCCTCGGACATGAGCCGCGCCCGGCTCTTGCCGAACGACAGCGCTCCGCGGCCTTGGCCGCCACCCTGCATCTGGCGCATGAAGAAGATCCATACCCCGATCAGCAACAGTAGCGGGAACCAGTGGATCAGCAGTTCCATGAACAGCGACGGCTTTTCGCGCGGGGTTCCGGTGACCGCGACGTTGTTCGCCAGCAGGTCGTCCATCAGCTTGGGATCCTGCAGGGCGGTCGTGGTGAACTCGCGGCCGTCGATAAGCGTCCCAGTGATGGTGCGCTGGTCCGGGTCGATGTTGACGGAGCGGATCTGGCCGGATTTGATGTTGGAGATGAATTCGGAATAGGCCAGCGAGGTCGGCGGCTGCGCGACCGGAGCGAAATTGTTGAACACCGACATCAGGACCGCGGCGATCGCGATCCACAGAATCAGATTCTTCATCATATTGCTCATACGCGCTTATCCCGGAAACCTTGGCCTTTCAGCGTACTAGGATAGCAGATGGCGCGGGAATTAAGGTGCGCTCTGCTCCCATGACTAGATATGGGGGAGAAAGCGGCAGTTTCCAAGCCGAAAACCGTCTGATATTCCACTAGGACGGGCAAATTCTATAATTCTCTCCAGAGAGTGCTCAATGAAGCCATTCACCCTGTTCGTCTCCGATCTGCATCTGGATGCCAGCCGTCCGACCCAGATGCAGGAATTCGTGCATTTTCTGAAGAATGAGGCGCATCAGGCGCAGGCTCTGTACATCCTGGGTGACCTGTTCGAGTTCTGGATCGGCGATGATGACCCTGCCGAAGGGCTGGGCGAGGTGATCAGTGCGCTCCAGGAGCTGACCGCGCAGGGCGTTTCCGTGAAATTCCTGCATGGCAACCGGGATTTCCTCCTAGGAGCCGACTTTGCCCGCCGGACCGGGATCGAGATTCTGCCGGCCCGCCAGGTGGTCGACCTGCATGGCATCCCCACCTTGATTGAACACGGTGACCTGCTGTGTACGGATGATGTGGCCTACCAGCGTTATCGCCGGCGTATCCGCCATCCGGTCACGATGGCGTTGCTCGGGAATCTGCCTCGCTCGTGGAGGCTAAGAATGGGTCAGCGCCTGCGCCAAGTCAGCGCCCAGGCGATTGCAGGGAAATCCCCGGACATCATGGACGTGAACGAGGAGACGGTTCGGCAGGTGATGCGCTCGGAAGGGGTGTACACGATGGTGCACGGGCATACGCACCGTCCGGCCATTCACGAATTCAAGGTGGATGAAGCGGAGGCCGTGCGGGCCGTGCTGGGGGACTGGTACGAACAGGGCAGTTGGCTGGTGGCCGACGCCGACGGCCTGCACCCGCAATCGGCAATTTAATAGACGGGTTCGCCTAGGTCAGGTCACGGCGCCTTTGAGCGCCAGTACTACGTCCATGACGTTGGTGCCAGTCGGCCCGGTAGTAACCAGCGCGCCCACGTCGGCAAGATAACTTCCCGCATCGGCTTGCGCCAACGCTTGTTCGGCATCCAGCCCTGATTCCTGACCGTGCAACACTGTCCCGCCGTCAACTTCTCCACCGGCATCTTCGGTCGGGCCGTCCGTGCCGTCTGTGCCGCAGGCGAGCAGCCGGATGCCTTTGACGCCTTCCAGCGCCGTGGCTGCCGCCAGGGCAAGGTGCTGGTTGCGTCCGCCCCGTCCCGGGTTTTCGGGTAGCCGGACGGTGGTTTCGCCGCCCCAGATGTGCACACCTGGAGGTGTGTCTATCTGCTTCAAATACTCCGCCAGCGCCACTCCCGTCTTCCCGGCTTCATCTTCCAGGAATTTCGAATGCCGATGCACCGGGAACCCGAGCTCTTCTGCCCGGCATGCTGCCGCTTCCTTGGCGTCTTCCAGCGTGGCGATGATGTGGGTTTGCAGATACTGGAAGGCCTCGGGCGGCGGAACCGGCATGCGCTCGGCCTTCTCGATCAGCCGGCGAGTCCCGTCGGACAAGGTCTCGGGCAGGACTTCGCCGCGCACTGCGGTCAGCGGACCGGATCCAATCACGGCCGGATCGTCCCCGGGCACGTCCGAAATCATCAGCGCGCAGGCGGGGCGTCCATCGAGATAGTGCGCGAGGCGTCCGCCCTTGATGCAGGAAATGGAACGGCGCACGGCGTTCATCTCGGTGATGGCCAGCCCTTCGGCCAGCAGCCGCTCGGTCAGTTCGCTCAGCCCCTGCAGGCCTAGGTTGGGCGCCAGCACTTCGACCAGGCTGGAGGAGCCGCCTGAAATCAACGCAAGGAAGCGGGCATCAGTGGGAGCCTCGCCCAGGAACTCCACCAGTCGCCGGCCGGCCCGGAGGCTGGCTTCTCCCGGCACCGGGTGGTCGGACTCGACGCATTCGATCTGAGAGAAGCTGTCCAACTCGTCATCCAGATGCCCGTGCTTGGTGATGACCAGCCCGCGTCGGGGTGCTGGTCGTGCACGTAGTGCGCCGAGGGTCATCGCCGATGCCGCCTTTCCGAATGCAATCACGTGGTCGTACTCGACCTCCGGGTTTTGATCCAGCCATTGGGCCACGGCTTCCGTGCCACGCACCCGGGTCAGGGAGGCTTCCAGGATGTCCTGAAGCAGCGAATCAGCACTCATGGCAGGATCAGCACCAGCGTGTCGACGGAGACCCGGTCGAACAATTCAATCACATCGGCGCCGCGCATGCGGATGCAGCCGATCGATGCAGCCTGGCCGATCAACCCTTCTTCGTGGGTTCCGTGGATGTAGATGTAGCGTTGGTAGGAATCCATGTCCCCGTCCTTGTTGACGCCGGGTTCGAGCCCGTCCAGCCACAGGATGCGTGTCGTGATGCATTCGCGGCCGGTCGCACGCGGCTCCGTCTCGATCTCAGCTGCTTCCTCTTGGGCGACCCGGCCCTTGAAGACCGTATGCAAGGCGGCATCGTCTCCGATGCGCTCCGCGATCCGATGCGCACCGGTCGGGGTCTTCATGCTGTCGTTCTGTCCGCCGATGCCGTAGCGGGAGGTCGAAACGGGCCAGGAACGAATCACTTGATCCTCCTCGAGCAGGTGCAGGGCCTGCTCACGGATGCTGATCAGGCACATCGGTCGGGATTGACATTGCGGGAAGCGTTGGCGCGCCTCCGCCGCCCGTGCCAGGTCTTCGGCCGTGGGATCGGCCACAGGAGGCAGGGCAGGGCACATGGCCTAGGCCGCCCGGTTCTGGGGGCTGGGGTCTCGAGTGTCGGTCTCGGAACGCCGGCGCAAGGCCAGTTCGTCCAGATAGCCGTCCGGTACGCCGGTCACGTAATCCCCGGTAAACACGGAGCAGTCGAAATTCTGGAGTTCGGGATTTCCGTCTTGAACCGCGGCGATCAGGTCCGGCAGGTCTTGGTAGATCAGGCGGTCGGCGCTGATGGCCTCGCACACTTCGGAGATGTTGCGCCCATGCGCGATCAGTTCCTCGGCGCTCGGCATGTCGATGCCGTAGACGTTGGGGTAGCGGATCGGCGGCGAGGCAGAGCAGAAATAGACCTTTCGGGCTCCGGCGTCCCGTGCCATCTGTACGATTTCGCGCGATGTGGTGCCGCGCACGATCGAATCGTCGACCAGCAGGACGTTGGTGCCTTCGTATTCGTTGCGGATCGGGTTGAGCTTGCGCCGCACGGACTGACGGCGGACCTGCGCCTCGGGCATGATGAAGGTCCGGCCGATGTAGCGGTTCTTGATGAAGCCCTCGCGGTAGGGGCGGTTCAGCCGGTAGGCCATCTCCAGCGCTGCGGTACGGCTGGTGTCGGGGATCGGGATGACCACGTCGATGTCGTGATCGGGCCACTCCCGCAGGATCTTGTTCGCCAGGCGCTTGCCCATGCGCATCCGCGAGCGTTGCACGGAAACCCCGTTCATCACCGAATCCGGCCGGGCGAAGTAGACATACTCGAAGATGCAGGGCGCATAGGTTTCGCGGCTTCCGCAAATTTCGCTGTGTACCGTACCGTCCAGGCTGATGAACAAGGCTTCGCCGGGTGCGAGGTCGCGCTCCAAGGTGAAGCCCAGCATGTCCAGCGCCACGCTCTCGGAGGCGACGATGTGTTCGGGCCCTTCGTCAGTGTCCCGGGTGCCGTAAACCAAAGGACGGATGCCGTAGGGGTCACGAAACGCCAAGACCCCCCAGTCGGCGATCAGACACACTGCTGCATATGCGCCGATGCAGCGACGGTTGACCCCCCGAACGGCCTGGAACAGTTCCTTCGGGTCGCGCGTGGTCGATTCGGGCCGGGCCAGCAGTTCGTGCGCGAGGACATTGAGCAGGATCTCGGAGTCGGATTCCGTGTTGATGTGGCGCCGATCCTCGCGGAACAGTTCCCTCCGCAGCGCTTCGGTGTTCACCAGGTTGCCGTTGTGCCCCAGCGCGATGCCGTAGGGAGAGTTGACGTATAGCGGCTGCGCTTCTTCGGATTTTTCCGTCCCGGCGGTGGGGTAGCGCAGGTGGCCGATGCCGGCTTCACCGCGCAGGCGCAGCAACCTCTTGCCGCGAAACACGTCGCGGACCAGGCCGTTGCCCCGCAGTTGATGGAGCCGCCCCTCGCGGTCGTAGGTGGTCAGCCCCGCGGCGTCCTGGCCCCGGTGCTGCAGCACGTTCAACCCTTCATGCAGGTCCTGCGCGACGGGCCGATGGCTGACAATGCCGATTAATCCGCACATGACGACTACTCGGGGAGTACCTCAGAGATTGTCTCGGAAACTGTTTCGGAAACCGTCTCGGCAAGTGTTTCGGAAGATCCCGGGTAGTGGAACAGATCCTGCCAGTCCTCGGGCATCCACTCGATGACCTGCTGGGCGGCTTCGACGAAGTAAGGAATCAGCGTTGACTCTTTCCAGAACCCTGCTTCGGGAATTGCGGTGGTACCGGCGATCAGCACCAACACCAGCACCAGCAGGCCGCCGCGCAGCAGTCCGAACAGGAACCCCATGACCCGGTCACTGCGCTGCAGGACGCCGCTGCTCTTGTCTTTGGACATCCGGGTGAACAGCCGATGCAGTTGCGACACCACGACAAAGGTGAGGAGGAACAGCACGATCCCGGCGACCGGCGCGTGAAACCCGGTGAGGCCATAAGTGCGCTCGCCGAGAGTGACCTCATCGAACAGTTCGGGCACGAACTGCGCACCGAACTCGGCGAACTGGAAGGCCACGATGAGCCCCACCACCCAGGCCAGGATGGTGACCAGTTCCTCGGCGAAACCGCGCAGCCAGCTCAGGATGCCGGAAACCAGGATGATCAATGCGATCACCACGTCAACCAGGGTGGCGCCGAGAATAGTCATGGTTGCCGGACGACCCAGCCCTGGTGCACTTCGGTGAGGTTCTTCTTGGCCTTGATGCCCTTCAACACGTGTTCAGCTGCCTGCTGGCTGGGATAGGGGCCGACCCAGATGCGCTGGTGGGTCTTGCCGTCGGACGTTTCTTTCGCGAACAGGTTGGTGCGATAGCCCGCCTCGCGCATGGTATCGCGGATTTCGGTGGCCTTGGCGGCATTCCGGAACCGGCCGACCTGGACATACCACTTGTCCTTGGGCGCCAGATTCGCGGGTTCCCCAGCGTCCGGGCCGGGCATGGCCCGGGTCTCCGGCGCATTCATGTCGGCCGGAAACGTCTGGTGGGTGAAGACCAGTTCCTTTGGCGCAGCGACATCCTGCAGCGGCCGGACCAGGTCGGGACGCTGCGTGTCGAGCAGCATCGGGATCACCAGAACCCCAATGAGAATGAGCAAAACGGCGCCGAGGAGCCGTTGTTTGAGTGCGAGTTCCAACGCCAGAAGTCGGACAGCTGTCGTGGGGAGGCCATTATAGCCTTTCAGCGGGGTTCTTGCCGGTGTCGTTGCTTGATTTCAGGCGTACCTTTCCGGTGGACGGACATGGGTAAGGGAGCTAGACGGCGGATGCTTCTTCCCGACTTGATTCCTGGTCCTGCGACTGATGCAGCAGGAATTCCCCAACCGCAAACACCGAGCCGAACACCACGACGGTCCCTTCTTGGCCAGCCCTTGAAGCCGCTTCCCGGTAAGCTTCCGTGACGGTGGGATGGACGTGCACCTCGGGCAACCGGCACGATTCCGCCAGTATGCGCAGGGTTTGCAGCGGAATTGCGCGGGGGGATTCCACTTCGCTCAGGTGCCAGCTTTTGACCAGCGGGCTCAGGGGCCCCAAGATGTTTGGCACATCCTTTTCCTGCAACGCGGAGAAAACCGCGTGCAGCGGTCGTCCGGGCCGGTAGCGGCGAAGGTTGCGGGCCAGGTTGATCGCCCCTTCCGGGTTGTGTGCGATGTCCAAAACAGTGTCCACAGGTTCGTCCAGGACCTGGAAACGTCCGGTCAGGCTGACGTTTTCGAGCGCGTGCCGAATGATTTCCGGATCGAACCGTCCCAGATGATGCAGTACGGTCAAGGCGCTGGCCGCATTGTTCAGTTGCACCCTTCCGGGCAGCCGGGGCGGTGTCGGCAGGTCCAGGCTTATGCCGTCACGGTGGCGGTAGCGCCAACGGTCGGAACCGAGAGGCTCCGCGAAGAAGTCGCCGCCGATACGCTGCAGCGATGCGCCTAGGCGTCGGGCCTGGTCCGACAGGCTGACGGGCAGGTCGGGTTCTCCGCAGACCACGGGCCGCCCTGGGCGCATGATGCCGGCTTTCTCCCGCCCGATCGATTCCCGGGTCCGGCCCAGCCACTCCGTATGGTCGATGCTGATGCTGGTGATCAGGGCGATGTCAGCGTCCCACAAGTTGACCGCGTCCATCCGCCCACCGAGACCGACCTCAAGGATTGCGTAATCGATTTCTCGTTCACGGAAGATTGACAGGGCGGCGAGGGTGCCGTACTCGAAGAACGACAGGCTAGTATCGCCGCGGGCCTGTTCCACCTGTTCGAAGGCATGGCACAGTGACGCATCGTCGACTTCCGCCCCGTCGATGCGGACGCGTTCGTTGTAGCGGATGAAATGCGGCGAGGTATAGGCGCCGACCCGCCCGTGCGGGCGCAGCATGGCTTCCAACAGGGCCACGCTGGAGCCTTTCCCGTTGGTCCCAGCGACGGTGACGATCCGGAAGTTGGGCGCTTCCAGCAGGTTCATGCGGCGGGCCACCACCCGGATCCGTTCCAGTCCCAGGTCGATGCTGCTGGTGTGCAGGCGCTGCTGCCAGTCGACCCACTCAGACAGGGAAGAGAATCGCATGGCGGGCACCCGGGAGGAAAAACCGAACGGCAGGAACTACGCGTCCCGTGCGCGGGGCGAGCGGTTCATCATCAGGCGCAACAGATCGGCGATCGTGTCGCGCATCTCGCCGCGTGGCACCAGCATGTCGATGGCTCCATGCTCCAGCAGGAATTCGCTGCGCTGGAAGCCTTCCGGCAGGGTCTCGCGCACGGTCTGTTCGATCACGCGCGGACCGGCGAATCCGATCAGCGCGCCGGGCTCCGCAATCTGGACGTCACCCAGCATGCCGAGCGAAGCCGAAACCCCGCCCATGGTGGGGTCGGTCAGTACTGAGATATAGGGCAGACGATTTTTCCGCATCCGGGCCAGTGCGGCGGCGGTCTTGGACATCTGGAACAGCGATACCAGCGCTTCCTGCATGCGTGCGCCCCCGCTGGTGGAGAAGCACACCAACGGTATCCGCTCCTTCAGGCAGACGGCGGCCGCCTGCGCGAATTTCTCGCCGACGACCGAGCCCATGGAGCCCCCCATGAACCCGAACTCGAACGCTGCGCAGACCAACGGCATGCCATGCAATTGCCCCTGTATGACCACCAGGGCGTCCTTTTCCTTCGTCTCCTTCTGCGCCTGGCCAATGCGATCTCGGTAACGCTTGCTGTCGCGGAACTTCAGGAAATCGCGGGGCGCAAGCTCGCCTATCAGTTCTTGCCGGGGCTGCTCGTCCAGGAACATCGCCAAACGTTCCCGGGCCGACACGCGCATATGGTGCTGGCATTTCGGGCAGACATTCAGGTTGCGCTCCAGTTCGGACCGGTACAGCGGGGTGTCGCAGTTCGGGCACTTGATCCACAGGCCCTGGGGGACTTTCCGGGTGCTGCTGCTCTCGATGCGGATCTGGGGCGGCACCAGGCGCTTGTACCAACTCACGGTGCTCCTCCCGGACGGTTCGCGGTATCGATGCCGGCGCGCAGGTCCTGCAGCAGTTCGGTTGCGGCAGCGTGCGGGTCCGTCGCGGCTTGGATCCGGTCAATCAGCGCGCTGCCGACGACGACCGCGTCGGCGAGCTCCGCGGCGCGGGCCGCGGAATCCGCGTCCTTGATGCCGAACCCGATACCGATGGGCAGGGTGGCGTGTGTCCGGATGCACTTCATACGTTCCGCCACATCCTCCATATCCAGGCGATCCGCGCCGGTCGTCCCGCGCAACGACACATAATAAAGAAACCCTTTCGCCTGACCGCAGATCTGCCGGATCCGCGTCTCGGTCGTGGTCGGGGCCAGCAGGAAGATCTCGTCCAGTTCGTGGTCGATCAGGGCCTGCCGGATCGCATCCGCTTCCTCCGGGGGGAGGTCGACCACCAGCACCCCGTCGACGCCGGCCTGGGCGGCCTGCTCTGCGAAAGTACCGACGCCCATGGCAATGATCGGATTGGTGTAGCCCATCAGGATCAACGGCGTTTCCGTGTCGTTTTTCCGGAATTCGGCGGCCATGTCCAACACATCGCGCAGGCGGACCTGGTGCGCCAGCGCCCGCTCACAGGCGGCCTGGATTACGGGCCCGTCGGCCATCGGATCCGAGAACGGAACCCCGAGTTCGATCAGGTCGGCCCCGGCCTGCACGAGCGTGTGCAGCAGTGGCACGGTGGCGGCGGGTTCGGGGTCGCCTGCGGTCAGGTAGGGGATCAGCGCCGTGCGCCCGGCCTCCTGAAGTTGGGCGAAGCGCCCGGCGATGCGGCTCACAGGGACAGGCCCTCGCGCCGGGCGACCGAGTCGATGTCCTTGTCGCCGCGTCCGGACAGGTTGACCAGCACGATGGCGCCCTCCGGCATTTCGCGGGCCGCCTGAAGGGCGCCCGCCACCGCGTGGGCGCTTTCGAGTGCCGGGATGATCCCCTCGGTTCGGGTCAGCAGGTGGAAAGCCTGCAGGGCCTCCTCATCGGTGGCGCTGGTGTACTCGACCCGGCCGAGATCCTTGAGCAGGGCATGCTCGGGACCGACGCCCGGGTAGTCCAGCCCCGCAGAGACGCTGTGCGTGGCCAGGATTTGTCCCGCCTCGTCCTCCATCAGGTAGGTGCGGTTGCCGTGCAGAACTCCGGCACGGCCGCGGGCCAGCGGCGCCGCGTGCTGGCCGGTCTCAAGCCCCAGGCCGGCTGCCTCGACCCCGAGCATGCGCACGTCGGGATCATCCAGGAACGGGTGGAACAACCCGATCGCATTGGAGCCGCCGCCGACGCAGGCGACCAGCAGATCCGGCAGGCGTCCGGCCTGCTCTTGGATCTGGTGGCGCGCCTCGCGCCCGATGATTGCCTGGAAGTCGCGCACCATCTCCGGGTAGGGGGCGGGACCGGCCACCGAGCCGATGATGTAGAACGTGTTCTCGACATGGGTCACCCAGTCGCGCAGCGCTTCGTTCAGCGCATCCTTCAGGGTCCGGGAGCCCGAGGTCACGGGAATCACTTCTGCGCCCAGCATCTTCATGCGGTAGACGTTGGGGGCCTGGCGCTCGATGTCCTCCGACCCCATGTACACCACGCATTGCAGGCCGAGGCGCGCGCTGACGGTGGCAGAAGCCACGCCGTGCTGGCCAGCGCCGGTCTCGGCGATGATGCGGGTCTTGCCCATGCGCTTCGCCAACATCGCCTGGCCGACGGTGTTGTTGATCTTGTGCGCGCCCGTGTGGTTCAGGTCCTCGCGCTTGAGCCAGATTTGGGCGCCGCCGTTCTCCCGGCTCAGGCGCTGGGCGAAATACAGCGGGGAAGGGCGCCCGACATAGTGGGCGAGATCCTCTTCGAAGGCTTTCCAGAAGGCGGCGTCCTCGCGGGCCTCGCGGTACACCGCAGCCAGTTCGTCGAGCGGCCGGATCAGGGTCTCGGCCACGAACCGCCCGCCGTACTCCTCGAAATGGCCTTCGGCATCCGGCCAGCGGTAACCACCCGGGAAACTAGCGTGCGGCACGGTTCACCTCCCGCATGAATGCCGCGATTTTCTCCGGATTCTTGAGCCCGGGCGAAGCCTCGACGCCGCTGCTGACGTCCACGCCCCAGGGACGGACTGCCTGGATCGCTTCGGCCACGTTTCCCGCCTCCAGGCCACCCGCCAGGATCAGTGGACGGGGGTCTTCGGAACGAACTTTCGCCCAGTCGAAGGTCTTACCCTGTCCTCCCGCCTCTCCCGATGCATGGCTGTCAAGCAGGAAGCCGTGCGCGTCGGGATAGTGCTCCTGGTAGTCGGTCAGGGCGCCAGGTTCGTCCATAGGCACGGCCTTGATCCAGTGACCTTCGAACCGGGCACACAACTCCGGCGCTTCGCTGCCGTGGTACTGCAGGCCGTCGAACGGGATGGTTTCGATCAATTCGTCAAGGAACTGCGGGTCCGGGTCGAGCACGACCGCGTAGGCATCCATGAAAGGCGGCAGGATGTCGATGATCGAACAGGCGACGGCCGGCTCAATATTTCGCGGGCTGGGCTCGTGGAATACCAGCCCAATGGCGTCGGCGCCTGCTTCGGCAGCGAGCAAGGCGTCGGCCGGGTTCGTAATGCCGCAGATTTTGACACGGGTACGCATATTCAGGAGGGTAGGCTGTAATCCGGAGTCCACAGGGGCGGCGGGATGCCGCATTCAGAGGGATAGTTTACGCTCATCAGGTACAGCCCGTCCGGCGGCGCGGTGATGCCGCCCGCCGTGCGGTCGCGCTGTTCCAGCAACTCGGTCAGCCATTCCGGGGGGTGCTCGCCGTGGCCGATGTCGATCAGGGAGCCGGCTAGGATTCTCACCATGTGGTGCAGGAAGCCGTCGGCCTCGACGTCGATGTGGACGAACGGCTCGCGGGCGGTGACGTCCAGCCGGAAGAGAGTGCGCCGGGGATGGCGGGCCTGGCACTCCGCCGCCCGGAAGCTGGTGAAGTCGTGCTCGCCCAGCAGGGCTTGGGCGGCTTGGTGCATCCGTTCAATGTCTAGGGCCTTGGGAATCCGCGTGACCTTGCCGGCAAGTAGGCCCGCCGCGGCGGCGTCGCGCTGCAGGATGATGTAGCGGTAATGACGCTGGATTGCGGAGTAGCGGGCATGGAAATCGTCCGCGACCTCCCGCACCCAGGAGACGCTGATGGTAGGCGGCAGGTGCGCGCCCGCGCCCCGCTGCCAGGCGTGCAGGGAGCGGTCCGCAGTGGTGTCGAAATGAATGACTTGACCGGCCGCGTGCACCCCAGTGTCGGTACGGCCGGCGACGGCAGTGCGGATCGGGTGGTTGGCGACGGCGGAGAAGGCTTCCTCAACCGCGTCCTGGACACTCGGAGCGTGGCTCTGCCGCTGCCAGCCATTGAAGCTGGCGCCGTCGTATTCGAGACCGCAGGCCAGGCGGGGCATGGGTTAGGACGAACCCATCCGGCTTTTCAGCCTCTCCGCCTCTTCGCGTTCTTGCTCCGTCCCCTCGGCCAACACCAGTCGGATCAAGGGGCGCGCCTGGTCGTATTCGTTCGCCTCGACGTGCGCGTGCGCCAGGTCCAGCGCGGAAGTGGCGCGCCGGGCAGGATCCTCGATGTCGCCCACGCTCTCCCGAATGATCCGGGCCTGACGGGTGCGGCTCAGGGTTAGCGCGGACAGATAGATCAAGAGCAGAATCCCCGCAGCAACGAGAATTCCGGGCCATGGGAGACCGGCTGCGGTCTTCGCCGCGGTTCCTTCACCGCCTGGTTCGTCCGCCAGTGGCACCAGGACTTTGGCCTCTATCTCCGCTATTGCCGGCGGCGCTTCGGTCTTTTCAGCGTCAGGTTCCGCGGGTGCGGCCGGTTCCGGTTCCGCCGGAGAGGCCTTGTCCGGTTCGATTTGCTCCGGCGCAACCGGTTCTGCTGGATCCAGCGCGGGTGCGGTTGGTTCGGGTGTTGCGGACTCGGCCTGCATCTCAAGTGGTACAAGTTGCAGCCGCCGTTCCTGCAGGGTCGGGCTTTCGCGCAGGTCCGTTCCCTCCCGCCGCCACTTCTGCCATTGCTCGTTCTGGAACTGGATCTCGTCGATCAACCACTGACGGGACAGGTTCAGGCGCGCGATCTCGGCCTGGCTTGGGATGTACAACTGGGCGCCAGCCCGAACCAGGTTGATGTTGTCGTGGATGAAGGCGCCGCGATTGTACAGCTGGATTGCCAGCATCAGGGTGTAGGCATCGACTCCCCGGGAGCGGGCCTGCCCCAACGCAATCTCGAGCAACGTGTCTCCCCATACCACCTCGCGCGTCGTGCCGGTCGGAGCGCACGGCGGCAGGTTCAGGGTATAGAACATGGGCGGTTCGTACCCTTCTCCGAGAACCAGCACCAGGTCGTTGGAGTGGGAGGGAAGCGGCTCCTCGCTGCGCACCTGGACCCGGTGCTCGCCGTTTTCCCGGATCCGTTCCAGCCGTGCCGAACCGACCCAGGAAGGATAGGTTTTCTGGAGTTTCCGGTAGGTCGGCGGGGCCGCGATCTCAATGCGCAGCTGCTCCGGGTCGACCCCAGCCTCCGTCACCAGGCGAAGCGTCACCAAGGCCGAGCAGTCTGGCTCGAAGTGGATTTCCGGCTGGCCCAGTTCCAACGCCTGGGCCGGGGCGGCCAGGGCGGCCGCCAGGAGCAGGAGCCGCGCGTTCACTGCCCGAATCGTTCCAACCATTGTTCGGCGATCTGGATGCTGTTGGTCGCGGCGCCCTTGCGCAGGTTGTCGCTGACCACCCAAAGGTCAAGCCCGCGCGGGTGGGACAGATCCTGGCGGATGCGCCCGACGAACACTTCGTCCCGACCGGCTGCATCTGATGCCGCCGTAGGGTAGCCGCCGTCCGCCGCTTCGTCGATAACGACCACGCCGGGGGCGTTTTCCAGCAGCGCGCGGGCCTCCGCCGCACTCAACGGCTCGCGGGTTTCCAGATGGATGGCCTCGGAATGGCCGGTGTACACCGGCACGCGGACCGTGGTGGGATTGACGCCGATGTCTTCGTCTTCCAGGATCTTGTGGGTCTCCCAGACCATCTTCATCTCTTCCCGGGTATAGCCGTTGTCCTGGAAGTGGTCGATGTGCGGAAGGACATTGAACGCGATCGGACGGGGATAGACCTCGCAAGAACTTTCGCGGTCGGCAAGCATGTCCCCGGTCTGCCGGCGGAGTTCCTCGATCGCGGCCTGGCCCGTGCCGGAGACCGCCTGGTAGGTGGCGACGTTGATGCGCTCGATCCCTGCCGCGTCGTACAAGGGCTTGAGCGCTACAACCATCTGGATGGTCGAACAGTTGGGGTTGGCGATGATGCCGCGGTTGCGGTAGTTGGCAATGCGGTCCGAGTTGCATTCAGGCACCACCAGCGGGATATCTGCCTCGTAGCGGAAGCAGGAAGTGTTGTCGATCACCAGGCAGCCGGCTTCGACGGCGCGTGGCGCGAACTGGCGCGATGGCTCGCTGCCGGCGGAGAACAGGGCGATCTGAACTTGGCTGAAATCGAACTCCTCCAGTGCCTGGACCTCGATTTCCCGGCCGCGGAACGAAAGGCATCGACCTTTCGAACGTTCGCTGGCCACTAGATACAGGGTGTCGCAGGGGAAATCACGCTCTTCGAGGACTTGACGCATCACTCCGCCCACGGCACCGGTGGCGCCGACGATGGCGACGTTCAGGCCGCTCATGAGCCGAAGCGCTCCTTCAGCGCGTCGATTACCGCATCTCCCATCTGCACCGTCCCGACGGCTTCGCCGCCGTCTGCGAGGTCGGCGGTTCGCAGTCCCTGTTCCAGCACGTCCCGCACGGCGCCTTCCACCGCATCAGCGGCGTCGGCCCGTTGCAGGGAATAACGGAGCATCATGCCGACCGACAGGATCATCGCGAGCGGGTTGGCTTGGCCGGTGCCGGCCAGGTCGGGAGCCGAACCGTGCACCGGCTCGTAGAGGCCTTGGCGCTTCTCGTTCAGGGACGCCGAGGGCAGCAGGCCGATCGACCCGGTCAACTGGGCGGCAATGTCGGACAGGATGTCTCCGAACAGGTTGCCGGTCACCATCACGTCGAACTGGGTGGGTTCGGCGACCAACTGCATGGCGGCATTGTCCACGTACAGGTGCGACAGTTCGACGTCGGGGTACTCTTGTGCAACTTCGCCGACCACGGTTCGCCACAACTCCGAGACTTCGAGAACGTTCGCCTTGTCCACGGAGCAAACCCTCCGACTCCGTAACTGGGCGGCCTGAAAGGCGCTGTGGGCGATACGTGAGATTTCATCCTCATCATAGACCATGGTGTTGACGCCGCGCCTGCGGCCGTCCTGCTCGTCCAGCGCGCGCGGTTCGCCGAAATAAAGCCCGCCGGTCAATTCACGCACGATCAGGAGATCCAGCCCTTCGAGTTTTTCGGGCCTGAGGCTTGAGGCATGCGCCATCCCGGGCATCAGCGTTGCAGGGCGCAGGTTGGCGTACAGTCCCAGCCCCTTGCGCAGCCTGAGCAGGCCAGTCTCGGGGCGCAGCGCGCGGTCGGGAGTGTCGTAACGGGGCGCACCGACCGCCGCCAGCAGTACGGCGTCGGCATCGCGGGCAGCCTGCAGGGTGCCAGCTGGCAGGGGATCGCCCTGTGCATCGACAGCCGCTCCCCCAACCAGGGCTTCGTCCAGCTCCAGTTCGAGGCCGCCGTCGTGGGCCAGACAGTCGAGCACCTTGCGGGCCTCGGCCGTGATCTCCGGGCCGATGCCGTCGCCGGGCAGGATCAGAACGCGCGACATTACGGGCTGCCGAAGCGGTCGAACAGCCAGGGGGCGTGCGCCCGCCGTGCCGCTTCGAATTCGCGGATCCGGTCCGCGTGGTGCAGGGTCAGCGCGATGTCGTCAAGCCCTTCGACCAGGCAGCGCTTGCGCTGCGGGTCGATGTCGAACGACCAGGTCGCGCCGGAATCCGCCGCTACCGTCTGTTCCGGAAGGTCGATGTCCAGCTGGTAGCCTTCGGTTTGCTCGATCTCCTCGACGAGCGCGCGCACGGCATCCTCCGGAAGCCGGACGGTCAGCAGGCCGTTCTTGGCAGCGTTGGTGTCGAAGATGTCCGCGAAACTCGGCGCGATGACAGCCCGGAAACCGGCGTCCAGGAACGCCCAGACCGCGTGTTCGCGCGAGGAGCCGCAGCCGAAGTTGGCGCCGGTGACCAAAATGGAAGCTCCTTGGTAACGGGACCGGTTCAGCACGAAATCCGGGTTGCGCGGACGCCGGGAGTGGTCGCTCTCCAAGTCGCCGGGCGCCAGGTAGCGCCAGCTGTCGAACAGATTCGGCCCGAACCCGGTCCGCTTGACCGACTTCAGGTACTGCTTGGGGATGATCACGTCGGTGTCGATATTGCTTCGATCAAGCGGCGCGACGATCCCGCGGTGGCGGACGAAAGGAATCATGCCAGGTATTCCCGCACGTCGACGAAGTGCCCGGCGCAGGCAGCCGCCGCGGCCATCGCCGGGCTGACCAGGTGGGTACGCCCACCCTCGCCTTGGCGGCCCTCGAAGTTCCGGTTGGAGGTGGCGGCGCAGCGCTCACCGGGCTCCAGCCGGTCAGCGTTCATGGCCAGGCACATCGAACAGCCCGGTTCCCGCCATTCAAAGCCGGCTTCGGTAAAGATCCGGTCCAGCCCTTCCGATTCGGCCTGCGCCTTGACCCGCCCGGAGCCGGGGACAACCAGGGCTTGGCGGATATTGTCCGCGCAATGCCGTCCGCGGACTACCGCGGCGGCTTCGCGCAGGTCCTCGATGCGGGCGTTGGTACAGGAACCGATAAAAATCCGGTCCAGTTCAAGGTCGGTGACCGTCTCGCCGCCTTCCAGACCCATGTAGTTCAGTGCGGCCTTCATGTCGTCGGCACGCATAGAATCTTCCGCCTCGTCAGGGCGAGGCACGGCTGCATCGACCGGCACGACCATCTCCGGCGACGTGCCCCAGGTCACTTGGGGAGCCAGCTCGCCGGCCTGCAGCACCACGGCACGCTCGAACACGGCATCGCTGTCCGAACGCAGTTCGCGCCACCGCCGTTCGGCTTCTTCCCAGACGGCGCCTTCGGGCGCATAGGTCCGCCCGCGAACGTATTCGAGGGTAATGTCGTCGACCGCAACCAAGCCGGAACGCGCACCGGCCTCGATCGCCATGTTGCACAGGGTCATGCGGGCCTCCATGCTCATGCCTTCCACCGCCTGCCCGGCGAATTCGATGGCGCAGCCGGTGCCGCCCGCCGCGCCGATGCTTCCGATCAGGGCGAGCGCCAGGTCCTTGGCGCCGACGCCGGGCGCGGTGCGGCCCTCGAGGCGCACCAGCATGTTGGCCGGCTTGCGCACCGGCAGGCACTGGGTGGCCAGCACGTGCTCCACCTGCGAGGTGCCGATGCCGAATGCCAGCGTTGCCAGTGCACCGTGAGTAGAGGTGTGCGAGTCGCCGCAGACTACGGTCATGCCGGGCAGGGTAATGCCCTGCTCCGGGCCGATCACGTGCACGATGCCCTGGCGCGGGTCCCCCATCGGGAATTCCAGCAGGCCGTACTCGGCGCAGTTGGCGTCCAGGACCTCGACCTGGTGGCGCGAGACCGCATCGGGAATCTCCTCGAGATCCGGCTCGGTCGGGACGTTATGGTCGGCCACCGCAACGATGCTGTCGGGTCGCCATGGCGCACGGCCAGCCAGGCGCAGGCCCTCGAAGGCCTGCGGCGAAGTCACTTCGTGGATCAGCTGGCAGTCGATGTACAGCAGGGTGGTGCCGTCTTCGGCCGTCTGCACCGCGTGCTCGTCCCAAAGTTTGTCGTACAGGGTACGCCCAGACATGATCGTTTTTTCGTTGGATGCTTGGTGTACGGCAATTATAGGCGACAGGGGCATGCTTCGGGGTGTTTTTCGACGTGTGATACAGCGACCTGTAATGCCACTTCTTTCAACATCATTCTTCCCTGCCGAGATGAATGGAACGACCTTTCGGTCTTTGCTGTTGCGCCTCTATGAGTCCTCTATCGGTAGATTTCGCGCCGGTTGCCCACCCGCACGACGAGCACGCGCAAAGCCCCGTCCTGAATGTCGCAAATCACCCGGCAGTCGCCCACCCGGTAACGCCAAAAATCACCCAGTGGGCCGGTCAATGCCTTGCCTGTGCTGCGCGGGTTTTCCAGTTTGGCGATGCGCTTGTCCATGAAATCGAGGACGCGCTGCGCGCTCTGCCTGTCAAGCTTGTGGAGTTGCCTCTTGGCCGTGTCAGCGTAATCAATTGTCCAAGCCAAGGTCTTTCCTTACGTCAGTCGCCGAATGCACCCGTTCCTGTCCCTTGCGGATCCGTTCCAACACGTCAGCGGCCAGGTAGTAGTCCTCCATCTCTTCGATGCCATGCTCGATGATTTCCCGCAGGTAGTAAGCCTTGGTGCGTCCGGTTTGCGAGGCAAGGTAGTCGAGCCTCTGCTCTGTTTTCGGGGCTAAGCGAATAGAAGTCGCCATGTTGCAATACCTCTCTTGATTTCAATACATGCATACATGTATTCACTATATCACAAAATCGCTGCGCAGAACCCGGATACGTATTCGGACGAACTAGCGTTGGAGAATAAAATACAATTGAATCAGATATTTATAAATAGTCTCATGTAGTTTCGCGTAGAACAGCTTGAACCTCGGCTAGGCGCTCGGCGGTTCCGATATCCGACCACAGTCCGCGGTAATGTTCGCCACTCGCCCGGCCGTCGCGAATGGCGGTGTGCAGCAGAGGCGCCAATTGGAAGCGCCCGGGTTCGTACGCCTCGAACAGGCGGGGGCGATAGAAACCGATCCCGGCGAATGTCAGGCGTACTCCGGACTGCTCTTGGACACGGCCTCCCTCGTAGCAGAAATCGCCTTCCGGGTGATGCGCGGGGTTGTCGATCAGGACCAGGTGCGCGTCGTCGCCGTCGGCCAGCGATGGAGTGGTGAATCGGTAGTCGGTGCAGACGTCCGCGTTGACTACCCAGAACGGGTCCGGTCCCAGCAGTGGAAGAGCCTGGCGGATGCCTCCGCCGGTCTCCAGCGGGGGAGAGGGTTCGGGGGAGTAGCGGATACAGACGTCGAACTCCTCGCCGTCTCCCAAGGCATCGCGGATTTGTTCCCCGAGGTGCGACAGGTTGATGATGATGTCTTCGGTCCCGACTTCGCGCAAAGCCCGGAGATGGCGCACGATCAGGGGTTCGCCAGCGACTTCCAGCAGGGCTTTCGGCGTGGAGTCGCTCAACGGGCGCATGCGCTCCCCGCGCCCGGCTGACAGGATCATCGCCGAGGGCATGTCAGGGCTCCGGCAGCCGCGCCACTAGATCTGCCAAGGGTTGCAGTGGCGGATACTTGGCGCAGACGTCTTGGACATAGCACAGCACGCGCGGCACGTCATCCAAGAAGGAAGGCTTGTCGTCCCGATGACACAGCCGGGCAAAGATGCCGATCGCTTTCAGGTGGCGCTGCACCCCCATCCAGTCGAACCACTCCATGAAACGTTCGGAATCCACGCCCACATCAAGAATCCCCTGTTGAATGGCGCGTTGGCGGTACTGTTCCGCCCAGCCGCGGACCCGCTCGTCGGGCCAGGCGATGTAGCAGTCCCGGAGCAAGGAGACCAGGTCATAAGTCACCGGCCCCCACATCGCGTCCTGATGGTCGATGATGCCGGGGTTGGGTTCGGTCACCATCAGGTTTCGGGAGTGGTAGTCGCGGTGGACCGCCACGCACGGCTGTTCCAGGGCGCAGTTGATCAGCAACTGCCAAGCCGTCTCGACCATGAGCTGATCCTCGCGGCTCAATTCCCAGCCGAGATGGCGGCCCAGATACCAATCGGTGAACCGGTCGAGTTCCAAGCGCAATTGTTTCGCATCGTAGGGCGGCAGCGGGCCTTGCGGCAGGGTCTGGATGCGCAGCAGGGCATTGAGGGCGTCGCCGTACAGGGAGTCCGCCGACTCTTCGTTCAGGCTCGATAGATACTGCGTGTCTCCCAGGTCTTCAAGCAAGAGGAACCCGTCGGCCTCGTTTTCCACCTGGATGTCCGGAACGTGCACGTTTGCTTTTTGCAGGTGCGCGTTGACTGCGAGGAAAGTTTGCAGGGGCTCGTTTTCCGGCGGGGCGTCCATCGCGATCCGGGTGCGATCCGCCCCGTGCACGCGGAAGTAACGTCGGAAACTGGCATCGCCCGCCACTTGGCGGAGTTCCAGTTCCGGATCCTGAAGAATCTGGCGCGCCCAGTCCCGCAAGTGTTTCTGTCTTGGATCTTCCATGGCCGGGGCTAGGAGAACGACAAAGGCATCGACTTCAGGCTTCAGTTGCGGTACGAGTCAAAATCCAGGCATGATCTCAAGCGGATTTGCCGTTACCGGGGATTTACCGATACAAGTGGCGCATGGGAACAGGCACCCCGACCGCTTGGCATCCCCATGATAAGGCTTTTACCGATTTCCCGCATGCCACTTGACTTACCTAAATAAGGTACTATTATACCTAATATGGGTATCAGAACATCCGCATTATTGCCACGCCCGACCCGCCACAAGGCGGATGCGGCGCATCACATCGAGCCGGTCGGGCTCGCTGATGCGCTGTTCACCACGACCCAGCAGAAGGTTCTTGGCCTGCTTTTCGGGCAACCGGAACGCAGCTTTTACACCAAGGAGTTGATTCGGTTGGCGCGCTCCGGCTCCGGAGCCGTACAGCGCGAATTGAGGTGTTTGGCCTCCAGTGGTCTGATCCGAATGACCCGGATCGGAAGGCAGGTGCACTACCAGGCCAACCCCGACAGCCCCGTGTACCGTGAACTGGTAGAAATCATGCGAAAGACGGTTGTGCTGGCAGAACCGATTCGACAGGCACTGGATCCGCTTGCCAGCCGCATAAATCTGGCCATGGTTTTTGGTTCCGTCGCGCGAGGCACGGATACGGCGGACAGCGACATTGACTTGCTGGTTGTCTCCGACGACTTGATGTGGCAAGAACTTTATGTTGCACTTCAGCCGATTGAAGCGCGATTGGATCGCGAGATCAGCCCGGCACTCTATACGGTACAGGAATTCAACGCCAACCGGGCGGCCGAAAATCCATTCTTGTCGCGCGTGCTTGCCCGAGAACACCTGATTCTTGTGGGAGAGGAAGATGGCGCACTCGCAGCTTGACAACTTGGCGCACATCAACCAGCTCAGGGTGGAAGAAGCGACCGAAAAGGAAATCCAGGGAATGTTGCGTTCGGGTCAGCGCAGCCTCAAGGATGCCCGGCGGAAGGAGCTAAGTCTGGTGAGCCGTTTTATCCTTGGCTACAGTGCGGCACATTCGTTTGCGCTTGCAGCTTTGAGAATTCATGGCTATCGTTCTGATTCGCGCTACTTGGTTTTCCAATGCTTGCAGCACACGGTCGACTTGCCGGCAGAGCAGTGGCGAATACTCGACACTGCCCATCGTAAACGGAATTTGGCCGAGTATGCAGGCGTGACGGATGTGGATGAATCGTTCTTTCGCGAATTGATCGAAGTGACGCAAGAAGTTGCTGCGCGCGTGGACAACCTGATCTCGAAGCGGTGAGGGGCCGAACCAAACGGTTCCTGGGAAAAGCCGGGCCCTGCCGGGGAGCGCTTTCCTCTGCAGACAATCGCTACCCGGTGAGTTGCGGCTGACATCGTTCGACGTTGATTCGGTCTTCGCCCTTGCGAGCTTGGGCAAGGTTCCAGGCCGTTTGCCGGCGCAGCCAGAACTCGGCACTGGACCAGCCTGCCTTCTCCAGGCGAATGGCCATCTCTGGGGAAATGGCTGCGTGACCATTGAGGACTCGTGAGAGAGTGTGGCGGGCAACGCCCAGGATCCGTGCCGCCCCGGCCACGCTCAAACCGAGCGGTTCCAGACAGTTTTCCCGGATGCTGCGTCCCGGATGCGGTGGGTTGTTCATTGCCATGTTGCTGCTCCTGCCAACGCAAGTGCGACGCGGTACGCTAGGTCTGATTCGGGGATTGAGAATAATGCGGTCACTCGTGCCCAGACGGTATTTTATTTTGTTGCTAACTCAGTACGACTGAGGGGGAATCAATAATGATTGCAAAAATTGAGCGTGTTCCGCTACGTGATGCTTATCCGCATGAGGCCAACGATTTTACGCGATGGCTCGAAGAAAATATTGATATTCTGGGTGAGGTAATTGATCGCGACATTGATGTGGATAGCGTCGAGCGCGAGAAGAAAACTGCTGAGAGTACTTTTAGCGTCGATCTAGTAGTTTCCGACAAAGATGGGTCTTCAATCATTATTGAAAACCAACTCGAAAAAAGCGATCACGATCATTTAGGAAAACTTATTACTTACTTAACAGCGATGCAAGCTCGTACAGCTGTTTGGATCGTGGCTGATCCTCGACCGGAACATGTCAAGGCCATGAATTGGCTCAACGAATCGTCCAATGCCGACTTTTACTTGCTGAAGATAGAAACCATACGTATAAGAAACTCGGAGCCTGCTTTGCTGCCCACGCTAATCGTTGGACCCTCAGAAGAAGTCAAGTCGGTTGTGCGCAGCAGGCAAAAAATGAGCGAACGCGACCGCGAACGTTATCAGAAGCGTTATGAGTGGTGGTCGCAATTGATTGAGCACCCAGACGCGAAAGAACATGGCCACTTAAGCCCAAGCAAATATTCGTGGATATGGTGCAGTTCTGGAACTATCGGGGGAATTGGTTATATGTATTCAGTAAGGAGAGGAGATACGAGTGCAGAAATCCACATCAATCGAGGCAAAAACAGAGAGCGTGAAACTCTCCAGGTTTTTGATCAATTACATGCCAAGAAAGATCAGATTGAGGAGGCATTCGGAGGAGAGCTTGAATGGGGGCGGGACGAACACAAGCAAGCTAGTCAGATTAGTGTGACTTTGCCGGGTGGATATGGCAATCCCGAAAATGAATGGAAAACAGTGCAGGATGGCATTACTGACGCAATGAATCGACTTATCCGTGCGGTCGGCCCACACTTGAAGGAGATCAAAATCGCAGAAGAGATTTCCAGTCAGGACATGTGAATGATTGGCCAATTACTGCCGACAAAATTGTGGTGGCAAGGGAAAACATGTATACCGGGCTTAATTCATTCGCAGACCTTAAGGATCGTGGTGAAGCGGTGGTGTTGGATTGTGAGACTACGGGGACAGACCCCGACACAGACCGAATTGTTCAGGTGGCGGCAATTCGGATTGATCTAAACAAGTGGCCCCAGCTTGGAGAAGGCGAAGTCTATCAATATGAATCCTACACAATAACACTTGATCCAGGACGGCCAATACCTAAAAGTGCAACCAAGGTTCATGGAATCCGAGACTCGGATGTTGTCGGAAAACCAAAGTTCAAAGCCTCTGCGGAAGAACTAAGAGAATGGATAGGGAATCGGCCTGTCATTGGACATAACGTTCAATTTGATAAGCGGATTCTTAATGCTGAATTCAACAGAGCGGGTGTGAAATCAATCAGCCGGAAAGGGTTTTGCACGATGTGGAGATACCGGGAATGGAACGACGGGATTCGGAAGGGGAGCGGACTTGATAATGTTGCTAGGACATTAGGCGTAAAGGGACGTAAAACCAGACGGCACGAAGCTCTAGGGGATGTTGGGATTACTTTGCAAATTGCACAATTGTTCTATTTGAACGATACGGGATGGGGAGATTGCTTGCCGGACGAAAAGCCGGGCTGGGGTGATGAATGGAAAGGCGGGTATTCAAAAGGATCAGAAGATGCCGATGGGTACTCGTGGATTGGAGCAGCGGGAGTGGTTATATCGGTTATCTTCATAATCGCAACCTGTTCATAAACAGGATCAAGGAAGATGTCCGTTCAACGTAGAGTCATATTCGCCTATGATCTCTATCCTGTGCACGACTTTCCGGCATATCAGTTACAATACGCCGCCCAACGATGCCCATGGCGTTGCCGCATTTTTTGAGGAAGTCCGGATGGCCGTCCAGAAAAGCAAGAAAAGTCGCTCCAAGCGCGACATGCGCCGCTCGCACCATGCGCTGAAGGGCGCCACGGTGTCAGAGGATCCGGCCACGGGCACACGGCACCGCCGCCACCATATCGCCGCCGACGGCTATTACCGGGGACGCAAGGTTCTCGAAGTCAAGCAGCCGAAACAGGATCCGGCCGAAACGGAAGCCTGACCGGGATTCCGCCTCCGCCGCCGAGCGGATCATCCATGACTGATTCCGTCACCATCGCGCTGGATGTGATGGGAGGCGACCATGGCGCGGACAGTGTCTTGCCGGCCGCCGTCTCTCGACTCCAGGCCGATCCATCGCTGCGCTTGATCCTGGTCGGCGATGAATCCCTGATCCGCGAACGGCTGAAGGGACTGGGGTCTTTGCCCGAGGGCCGCATGGTCGTGCACCATGCTTCGGAACAGATCGAGATGGGCGAACCCCCGATGCAGGCCCTGCGCGGGAAGCCGGATTCGTCGATGCGGGTCGGCCTCAACCTGCTGCGCGACGGGGAGGCGCAGGCGTTCGTGAGTGCGGGTAACACCGGCGCCCTTATGGCGCTGTCGCATTTTGTGGTGCGGATGCTGCCGGGGATCGACCGGCCAGCCATCCAGTCGACGGTGCCGGCTCTGAACGGCCACACGCACGTGCTGGACTTGGGCGGCAACGTGGACTCCCGCGCCGAACACCTCCTGCAATTCGCCGTGATGGGTTCCGTGCTGGCCCAGGAACTTGATGACAATCCCCGCCCCCGGGTCGGTCTGCTCAATGTCGGCGAGGAGAACATCAAGGGTAACCGGCAGGTGCAGGCGGCGGATGTTCTGCTGCGCGAGAGTCGGCTCAATTACATCGGCTTCATCGAAGGCGATGACATCTATTGCGGCGATGTCGATGTGGTGGTGTGCGACGGTTTCGTCGGCAACATCTTGCTCAAGACTACCGAAGGCGTGGCCCGGATGCTGATCACGTTCCTCAAGGAGGAATTCAAGCGCAATCTCTACCGCCGTTTGGCCATGGCCCTGTCCGCCCCGATCCTCAAGGGGTTCCGCCGCTTGTTCGACCCCCGCCGCTATAATGGAGCCAGCCTGCTTGGCCTCCGCCACGTGGTCATCAAAAGCCACGGCAGTGCCGATGCGTTCGCTTTCGAACAGGCCATCATCCGCGCACAGCAGGAGGCGCGCCGAGACCTGCCGATGCGAATAGATCAGAACATCGATACCCTGCTGACCGACCGGATCGAAGTGGAAGCCGGATCATGATTCATTCAGCCATCACCGGGACCGGCTCCTGCCTCCCCGAGCGGGTGGTGACGAACCAGGAATTGGAGGAGACGGTCGACACCACGGATGAGTGGATCCGGGAACGGACCGGAATTCTCCAGCGCCACATCGCGGGCGAGAAAGAAACTACGGCCTCGATGGGCACTCAGGCGGCCCGCGAAGCATTGGATGCGGCGGGACTCGCGCCGGACGACGTCGACATGATCATACTGGCGACGACCACCCCCGACCGTATCTTCCCCGGCACGGCCTGCCATATCCAGAGAGAACTGGGGACCCCGGTGTGTCCGGCGTTCGACGTTCAGGCAGTCTGCAGCGGGTTCATCTACGGGCTGGATATCGCTCGTCGCTTCATCATGACCGGAGGCGGGGACACGGTGCTGGTCATCGGTTCCGAAGTGCTGTCCCGCATCGTCGACTGGAGCGACCGGAGCACCTGCGTGCTGTTCGGCGACGGGGCGGGGGCCGTGGTGCTCCAGGCGCGCGATGAGCCCGGAATCCTGTCGACCCACCTCCATGCGGATGGACGCTACGACCACCTGTTGCAGGTGTCGCCGGAGGTGAACGGAGCCTTTATCGAGATGAAGGGCAACGAAGTCTTCCGGATGGCGGTAAACACCTTGGGGCGAATCGTGGACGAGACCCTTGAGGCCAACCAGATGGATCGTCACGAGGTCGACTGGCTGGTTCCGCACCAGGCCAATCACCGGATTATCGCGGCCACCGCGCGGAAACTGGACCTGCCCATGGAACGGGTGGTGGTTACGGTCGACCGGCACGGCAACACCTCTGCCGCCTCGGTGCCGCTGGCACTGAACCAGGCCGTGCGCGACGGCCGGATCCAGCCGGGCGACGTGCTCATGCTGGAGGCTTTCGGCGGCGGCTTTACTTGGGGTTCCGCACTGATCCGATACTAGGTTCCGTTTCATGGCTTCACGTACCGATCAGGCTTTCGACGCCGGGGGGTTCGTGCAAACCCTGACCCACGCCCCGGGCGTGTACCGCATGCTGGATGCGTCCGGCAACCTCCTGTATGTCGGCAAGGCGCGCGACCTGAAGAAGCGCGTGTCCAGTTACTTCCAGAAGACCTCGCTGGGTCCACGCACGCGCCGGATGATCGCACAGACCGAGCGGATGGAGGTGACGGTCACCGCCACCGAGGCAGAAGCCCTGCTGTTGGAGAACACCCTGATCAAGCAGCACCATCCCCGCTACAACATCCTGCTGCGCGACGACAAGAGCTATCCGTACATCTACGCCTCGACCCACCAGACCTACCCGAGATTGTCGTTCTACCGCGGGCGCAGGCGGCGCAAGGGCCGCACGTTCGGACCCTATGCCAGCGTCGGAGCCTTGCGAGAGACGCTCAACACCCTGCAGAAACTGTTCCGGACCCGGCAATGCCCGGACAGTTTCTTCCGCAACCGCAGCCGGCCGTGCCTGCAGTACCAGATCAAGCGGTGCACCGCGCCGTGCGTGGGCTACATCACGCCGGAAGACTACCGGGCGGACGTCGACCTTACGCTGCGCTTCCTGGAAGGGCGGAACGAGGAAGTGATGCACGATCTGACGGCACGGATGGATCGGGCATCGGAGCGCCTGGACTACGAGGAAGCCGCGGAGTGGCGGAACCGCATCCAGTCATTGCAGGAGATCTGCCGGCATTACCGGACGGGGGTGGCGTCCGGGCACTTCGACGTGGTCGCCGCAGTCTGCGAGGGCGGACTACATTGCGTTCAGGTCAGTTCTTTCCGCGGTGGGGCGAGCCATGGCAACCGCAGTTATTTCCCGGTCGTCAACGACGCGGCCATCGAAGCCCCGGAACTGTTGCGCGGATTCCTGGGGCAATACTACCTGGAGCGCATAGCGCCGCCGGAAGTCTTGCTGAACCATTCGGTTTCGGACCAGGAAGCGCTTGAGGAATGGTTGAGCAGCAAGTCCCCGGGGCGGATTCGCCTGTGTGCGAACGTGCGAGGTCGTCGGCGTACCCAGGTGGAACTGGTAGAGCGCAATGCCCAGCAGTCGATCGCCGTGCGAATGCAGTCCCGCAGTGGAATACGGGAACGCTTGGAAGCGCTGGCGGAGGCCCTGTTGCTGGACGCCATGCCAGCTCGGCTGGAGTGCTTCGATGTCAGTCATACCCGCGGCGAGGCGACGGTGGCTTCGTGCGTGGTCTACACCACGGAAGGGCCGAGTCGTTCGGAATTCCGCAGTTTCAATATTTCCGGCATCACGCCGGGGGATGACTACGGGGCGTTGCGCGAGGCACTGACCCGCCGCTATACGAGGGTGTGCGCGGGCGAGTATCCGGCCCCCGATGTATTGCTGATCGATGGCGGCAAGGGGCAGTTGCGTGTCGCCCGCGAGGTGCTGGCTACGCTTGATGCGCCGGGTATCGTGGTGGCCAGTGTGGCTAAAGGGGAAGGCCGCAAGCCCGGGACGGAGACCGTGTACGCCGACACCGTCGAAGGGCCGCTGCACCTGCCGCAGCGTTCGGTGGCGTTTCACCTGATCCAGCAGATCCGCGACGAGGCGCACCGGTTTGCCGTTACGGGGCACCGCCGCCGGCGAGCAAAGCGCAGGCTCGAGTCGCCGTTGGAGGAGATTCCCGGCGTGGGGCCACAGCGCCGGCAGAACCTGTTACGCTACTTCGGGGGGTGGCAGGGTGTCCGCAAGGCGACGGCCGCCGACTTGGCCCGGGTGCCCGGTATCGGGACGGGCCTCGCACAGGAGATCTACGACTACCTGCATGAAGAAAACGCATGATTGAGCCGACTATCCCGAACCTGCTGACGGCGCTGCGGATCGCCTTGATTCCCGTGTTTTCCGGGGTGTTCTTCATTCCCGGATGGGGGCCCCAGGCTTCGGCCGTGCTGTTTGCGCTTGCCAGCCTGACGGACTGGGCGGACGGCTACCTGGCGCGGAAACTGGGCCAGTATTCCGCGTTCGGGGCTTTTCTGGATCCGGTGGCGGACAAATTGATCGTGTGCGTAGCGCTGGTGCTGCTGGTGTCGCGCGACAACAGCCTGTGGCTGGTCGCCCCGGCCTGCGTGATCATCGGGCGGGAAATCGCGATTTCCGCCTTGCGTGAATGGCTGGCCGGCACGCGCGCCCGTTCGCGGATTTCAGTATCGTGGCTCGGCAAGTTCAAGACCTTGCTGCAACTGGCCTCACTGGTGCTGTTGCTGTGGGCGATGCCCGACTCGTCCGATCCGCTTTACGTGTACGGTTTGATCCTGCTGGGCGTGGCGGCCGCGATGACGCTGGTGTCGATGGCGTACTACCTGTGGTTGGCGTTGCGCAGCGAAGATTCGGAGATGTCCGGCACCTGATAGCCGGCCCGAAAAGCGTGGCTTCCGTTTCTGCCGCAGTCGATTGCGGCATCGGGACGCCTTTGACCCTGCCGCCTTGTTCCGAGATACTGTTATAGTGTTACAATTTGTTGGAGATTACTTGTCCGGCAAAGTCCGTTCGAAATGTCCCCAACCTCTGTACCTCTCGAAACACGCCTGCACGACGGCATTCTTCCTGCGAATCGCACGAATCGGCCCGGACGCCTGAGGCG
Source organism: uncultured Chromatiales bacterium (assembly GCA_964526195.1). Classification (GTDB taxonomy): domain Bacteria; phylum Pseudomonadota; class Gammaproteobacteria; order Poriferisulfidales; family Poriferisulfidaceae; genus Poriferisulfidus. The sequence goes on from CAZGIH010000011.1 coordinate 34,031, forward strand.
ATCTCTTGCCGGTCTAGTAACGGGATTACTGCTCTGCGCCACACCGCTTTCGGTGATGGCAGATGAGCGCCCGGAAGTGCTGCTCATCAAGGCGCATCCGCTGGGTGACAAGGGTCTGGCGATGCCGGCGACCAGCCTGGACGGCGAAGCGCTGGACCGGGCGCGAGATATCAGTCTTGGTTCCACGCTCAGCCGGCAACCAGGTATCCATCAAGCGGCATTCGGTACCGTCGTCGGCCGGCCGGTGGTGCACGGCTTGGCCGGCCCGCGAGTGCGCATCATGCAGGATCGCCTGGACACGATGGATGTGTCGACTGTGGGTGCCGACCATGCGGTTGCCGTCGAATCGTTCATCGCCGAACGAGTTGAGGTGCTCCGCGGCCCGAGCATCCTGCTGTACGGCTCCGGCGCTATCGGCGGTGCCGTGAACGTGCAGACCGGACGCATTCCGCAGGGACCTGCAGATGGCTTATCCGGCGGGGCAGAGGCGCGCCACAACAGCGCCACAGGCGGCGACACTCTCGCGTTCAAGCTCAACGGAGGCCGTGGCGGTTTCGCTTGGCATCTGGACGGCGCAACCAAGGATGGCGACGACTACGACATTCCGGGCTATGCGGAATCGGCCTATCTGCGTGCTCAGGAAGACGAACATGACGATGATGAAGACGGCCACGAGGAACACGAGGAGAACGGGGAGCATGGCGAGGAAGAGGAGCACGACGAGCACGGGGAACACGACGAGGAAGAGGGGCACGAGGAACATGGGGAGCATGAGGAGGAAACCCGCGACAAGCTGCCCGGCAGCCGCTTCGAATCGGATACCATCGCCTTTGGCGGCGCATGGCATGGCGACTGGGGTTTTGCGGGCCTCTCGGTCAGCCGCATGGAATCCAATTACGGCCTGCCAGGGCCGCATGGACATGGGCATGGGCACGACGAGGAAGAGGAGCATGAAGAGAACGGGGAGCACGGTGAGGAAGAGGAGCATGACGAGCACGACGAGGCAGAGGGACACGATGAGGAAGAGGAAGAGGAGGACCGAGCGTTGCTGGACATGGAGCAAACGCGAATCGATTTTGAACTGGATCTTCCTGCGCCATTTGCCAGCGTCGATCGCTTCAACATGCGCATTGGCTACAGCGAATACCAGCACGAGGAAATTGAACCCGGCGGCCAAACCGGCATCAAGTTCTCCAACGACGCTTGGGAAGCGCGTGCCGAGTTCCATCATGCAGCCGGCCCGTGGGAAGGCGTGGCTGGTCTGCAGTACGCTTACCGGGACTTTGAGGCGGTCGGCGAGGAATCCTACATCCGGCCGGTGCTCACCAACAGCGCCGGTGTGTTCTGGGTCGGTCGCCGCGCATATGAGGCATTCGACTTGGAGACTGGCGTGCGCTTGGAGCGCGTATCGCACAATCCGGCAGCCGGCGGCCACGTGGAGCATAATCACATGGAAGACGACGATGAGGAGCACGATGAAGAAGAGGAACACGAGGAACACGAGGAGCATGGGGAGCACGACGAGGAAGAGGGGCACGAGGAGTATGAGGAGGGCGGCGGCGACAGAGACTTCACGATCCACGCGGTTTCCATCGGCGCTCTCGTGCCGCTTGGCGACCAACTTGAGTTAGGCCTGCTCGCCAGCCATTCCAGCCGTGCACCCATCGCGGAGGAGCTCTACGCCGAAGGCCCGCACCATGTCAGCAACACCTACGAAATCGGCGATGCCGGGCTGAGCAAGGAACGCGCTGCAAGCGTCGCCTTGCGGCTACAGTATGCCGCGCCAGTCTGGGATGTCGCCGTGGCCGCTTACTTCACTCGCTTCACCGATTACATCTACCAAGAGGCAACCGGCAGGATGGTGAACCATGGGGGCCTGAGTAGAAGAGATGAGGCAGTCGAACTGCTGGAGGACAATGACATCTCTTTCGAACAGGGCATCACCGAAGAAGCCGCAATCGAACTGCTGGAGGGCAGTATGGATACAAAGGTAGCCGACGCAGGTCGCATGCTGGAGGCCTCTGAGGAATTCTCCCTCCGGGAAGAAAGGGTCATGCAGGAGGATGCGGAATTCTTTGGCATCGATGTCGAAGCTAGCGCCCAGATCGCGACATGGCCCGGCGGCGAAGCGCGCCTGCACGGCAAGTTCGATTACGTGGACGCGAAATTGTCCGTCAGCGGCAATGACCGGCTGCCGCGTATTCCGCCGCTGCGGTACGGCATCGGGCTGAGCGGTCGCTGGGGCGCCGGAACCTTGAGCATCGATTACCTGCGGGCCGAAGATCAGGACGAGACGGCGCCGCACGAACTGCCGACCGATGGCTACGACGACCTATCCGTCCATGCCACGCTGGAACTTCCGGCCGGCAACGGGTCGACGATGGAATTCTTCCTGCACGGCAAGAACCTGACCGACGACGAGCAGCGCCTGCACACTTCGCACATCAAGGACTTTGCGCCGCAGCCCGGGCGCACGATTGAGGTCGGGGCGCGGCTTCAGTTCTAGCCAAGCATCCCCAGCATGTTACAATGCGCGCCCCAATTCGAGGGCGCCATGGGCGCCGTTTTTGCTTCCCTTACAGAAAGTTTTTCCCTATATGTCACTTTCTGCGACAGAAAAGTCTGAGATTATCGGAAAACACCAGCGTGCGCCGAACGATGTCGGCTCGCCCGAGGTGCAGGTCGCGCTGTTGACCTCCCGGATCAATCAGGTAATGAAGCATTTCGAGACGCATCCCAAGGATCGGCATTCGCGCTACGGTCTGATGAAAATGGTTCATGCCCGCCGTGGATTGCTCAAGCACCTGCGCGGCCAGAATCACGAACGCTACGCGGCACTGATCAAGTCCCTCGGACTGCGCCGCTGATCTCTCTTTCACGAGTTCTTGCTTTGACTCACTTTTCCCGCCGGTCCTGATTTGGAGCGGCTTTTTGCATTTCACAGGATTTCCTAGTTTATGAACCCGAATACCCAAACTTTCCAGTATGGCGACCATGAGGTCACCCTAGAGACGGGCGAAATCGCCCGACAGGCTTCCGGCGCCGTGCTGGTGCGCATGGCCGAGACCGCAGTGTTGGTGACCGCTGTAGGGCGCAAGGATGAAGATACCGGCAAGGACTTCCTCCCCCTGACCGTCAACTACCAGGAAAAGACCTACTCGGCAGGCCGCATTCCTGGCGGCTTCTTCAAGCGGGAAGGGCGCCCCAGCGAGAAGGAGATTCTGACTTCACGCCTGATCGACCGGCCGATCCGCCCCCTCTTTCCGAAAGGCTACAACCAGGAAGTCCAGATCATCGCCAATGTGCTGTGCCTGAATAAGGATCTGGATCCGGATATTCCGGCAATGCTCGGAGCCTCGGCTGCTTTGGCGGTGTCGGGGATGCCGTTCCAAGGCCCGATTGCAGGGGCTCGGGTAGGCTATGTGGACGGAAACTACGTGCTCAACCCCACCGCTCAACAGCTGCAGCAAAGCCAGCTTGACCTAGTGGTGGCGGGTACCCGCAGTGCGGTGCTGATGGTCGAGTCCCAAGCGGACCTTCTGCCGGAGCAGACCATGTTGGATGCGGTGCTGTTCGGTCATGAGCAGATGCAGGTGGCGATCGATGCCATCGAGAAATTGCGCGATGCCGTGAATCCTCCCGAGTGGGGTTGGATGCCGCCGGAGACCGACGAGGACCTCGCTACCCGGATGGATGGGTTGTGCCAGGAAGATCTGGCTGCGGCCTACCAGATTGCGGAGAAAGTGGAACGTCTCGACCGGGTTTCGGAGATTCGGGAGAGTGCCGTGGAACAGCTGGTCTCCGAAGAGGAAGGCCGGGACGAAGGCGCAGTCAAGAACGCCTTTAAGAGTTTGGAGAAATCAATCGTTCGCCAGCGCGTCCTGTCCGGGGAATCGCGCATCGACGGGCGCGGGCGCGCCGACGTGCGACAGATTTCGGTCCGCACCGGACTGTTTCCGCGCACGCACGGCAGTGCCCTGTTCACTCGCGGCGAGACCCAGGCGATGGTAATGACCACGCTGGGCACGACCCGCGACGCGCAGATCATCGACGCTCTGGAAGGCGAATACCGCGACCCGTTCCTGCTGCACTACAACTTCCCGCCGTTTTCGGTCGGGGAGGTCAGCATGATGCTGGCGCCGAAGCGACGCGAGATCGGGCACGGCAAGTTGGCGAAGCGGGGCATGATGGCTGTGATGCCGGATCCGGAGGAATTTCCCTATGTCCTCCGCGTGGTGTCCGAAATCACCGAGTCGAACGGATCAAGCTCCATGGCCACGGTCTGCGGCAGCAGCCTGTCGCTGATGGATGCCGGTGTGCCGATCAAGGCCGCGGTGGCGGGCATCGCCATGGGCCTAATCAAGGAAGGCGACGAGTTCGCCGTACTCAGCGACATCCTGGGCGACGAGGATCACCTGGGTGACATGGACTTCAAGGTGGCGGGCACCCGCGAGGGCATCACCGCGCTTCAGATGGACATCAAGATCGACGGCATCACGCGCGAGATCATGGAACAGGCCCTGTCCCAGGCGCGGGCCGGCCGGTTGCACATCCTTGACGAGATGGACAAGGCTCTGGCATCCCCGCGGGAGACGATGTCGGATTATGCGCCACGCTTCCTGACCCTGCGCATCAACCCGGAGAAGATCCGGGACGTGATCGGCAAGGGTGGGGCAACTATCCGAGCCCTCACCGAGGAGACAGGAACCACGATCGACATCGACGACGACGGCTTGGTGCGGATCGCCTCGACCGACAGCGCGGCCGCCGAGGATGCGCGCGAGCGCATCGAGTTGCTGACCAGCGAGGTGGAGATCGGCAAGGTCTACACCGGCAAGGTGGTCCGGATCATGGACTTCGGCGCGTTCGTCGGCCTCAAGCCGGGCAAGGATGGCCTGGTGCATATCTCGCAGATCGCGGAATACCGCGTCAAGAGCGTGGACGATGAATTGTCCGAAGGGCAGACGGTCAACGTCAAGGTGCTGGACGTCGACAAGCTCGGCCGGGTCAAACTGACCATGAAAGAAGTGCAGCAGCCGCAGGCAGGCGAATGACTGCGCTGACCGGCGAGGCGGAGATCGGCCAGGTCTACACCGGCAAGGTGGTGAAGATCATGAATTTCGGCGCGTTCGTCAACCTCAAGCCCGGCAAGGATGGCTTGGTGCATATCTCGCAGATTGCGGAGTATCGCATCGAGAGCGTGGAAGCAGAACTGTCCGAAGGGCAGACGGTCAACGTCAAGGTGCTGGACGTCGACGAGCAAGGCCGGGTCAAACTGACCATGAAAGAAGTACCGCAGCCGCAGCCGGGGGAGTGAATCCCTGTGATAACATTAAGCGACGCGGATGGGGATCGGGTTACCGGCATCAGTCCGTGATAATAAAAATCTCACTGGCAGGAGAATCGAACAATGCAAGTTACCTGGGATGAAAACGTCTGCATCCACGCCGGAAAGTGCGTGGCAGGCGCACCTGAAGTTTTCAAGGTCGAAGATGGACAGTTCAAGATTGATGTGACCGCAGCACCGGAGGATAAGGTGCGGACCGTGGTCGCGCAATGCCCATCCGGAGCCCTGAAAATACAAGAATAACTAATAACTTCAAATACCTGAGAAGGGGGCAATTATGATTGGCGACAAGCTCGCAAATGCCATGAACCTCTTCGGCCACCCGAGTTGCATCAACACCGCGAAGTGTTTGCAGACGGCGGGCGAGAAGGGTGTCGATATCGAGGCACACGTAATCCAAGGACCCGAAGACGTCCTGTCCATGTCTCCGCTGGGGAGTGCCCCGGTGCTCAAGGACTTGGACAACGTCGTGTACGGCACGATTGCGATCATGTCCTATCTGGACGACAAGGGGTTCGGCCCCTCGCTGGTTCCGCGCAACGGCGTACTCCGGGCGCAGATGTACCAGTGGGCGCATATCGTGGTCTCTTACGCCCAGCCTGCGGCAGGCGCCGATGGCGGCGATCGCGACCAGCTGACTAAGCTGTACGATCTTCTGGAGCAGCGTCTGCAGTCTCCGCCCAAGCAGGGCGGCTTCATCTGCGGAGAGTTCACTCTGGCCGACATCCACTGGAGTGCCTGCACCAATATGCTGGTGAACTCCGGGGCTTCGGACCTGGTGGATTCACGTGGTGCGGTCAAGAGCTGGTGGGACGCGGTCAAGTCGCATCCCAGCACCAGCAAGGAGAAGTTGGCTCCGTTCGACGTATTGCCGACCAAGGCGGACATGGATTCCGGCACGTTGCGTAACGTCGCGATCAACGTTCTCTGATACGGGCGATTATCGCCTTGCGCTCGGCCTGACAAAGTCTGCAGAGACGGACGGACAGGCTAATGCTGTGGGGCTTATTTGGCGGGAAACGGGATCGTCAGGCCCGAATCAATGATGGCCCGTCTCCGCTGACGGTTCAAGCTGGTCAGGACCTGCTTTCGGCTGCGCTGGAAGCGGGCTTCGCATGGCCGCACGACTGCCGACAGGGGAATTGCAGCACCTGCCGCTGCCGGATCACCTCCGGCAAGATCAAGGCTCGGACCGATTTCGAAACCGTTCTGACACCTGCCGAGCTCAAAGAAGGCTGGGTGCTTGCCTGCCAGAGCGAATTGCGCAGCGACATCGAGGTCGAGATCGAACTGACCTCCGAAGAGCCTCAGGCGGCGGTCGCCCACTACGAGGGCACGATCAGCCAGATGGTTTCGTTGACGCACGACATCGTCGAGCTGACTGTACAGGTGCCGAATCTGCAACGTGCCGGGGTGGCCGGGCAGTACGCGGAACTGGGTTACGACGGCCTGAGCGTGCCGCGTTCCTATTCATTCGCCAAGGCGCCGAGTAACGAACAGGAAGAGGAGATCTCGTTCTATATCCGGAAGGTGCCGGGCGGGGAGTTCACGGAGTGGCTGTTCGCCGAGGACCGCACCGGGACCGAACTGAAGGTTTCGCTGCCGTACGGGGGATTCCGCTACCACCCGGAGTCCGGCCCCATGATCTGCATCGCGGGGGGATCCGGCATGAGCGCGATCAGGGCGGTGCTGGAGCAGGCCGTACTCGACCAGGTGGAGCGCGACGCGCTGTTCCTGTTCGGTGCGCGGACCCAGCAGGACCTGTATGGGGAGGAGGCGATGGGAGCGATCCGCCGCCAGTGGCACCCCGACTACGAATTCGAATATGTCGAGGTCCTGAACATGGAACCCGAAGACAGCGACTGGGCCGGTCCGCGCGGGCTGGTGACCGACTATCTCAAGGAGGCCTATGTCGAGCCGAAGACGTTTGACATGGCCGCCTGTCAGGGCTATTTGTGCGGCCCTCCCCCCATGATCGACGCCGCTGTTGAAGTACTCAAGGCCGAAGGCATGAGCGGCGATCAGATCTTCTTCGACAAGTTCCTGGACGCCAGTTCCATGCCGGGCGGGCGCCCGGGCACTTGATGTAAAATGCCTTTCGGCTCACTGATCTGAGGAGAAAACGATGCGGCTCAAGGAAGTAATTGGCATTATTTGCATGGCAGTGTGGATTGCCGCCGGAGTGATGGCGATGAATTGGTTCGGCTTCACGAACCATCCGCACGATCCGCTGTGGAGCTTCGGTGCGGCAATTGCGCTTCTGACCATCATCGTGGTCGGGGTCGCGATCTTCTTCGCCGTAGCCAAGGAAAGCCCGTGGGTCTGGTTCGGCGAATCGGATTCGAACTGATCCCGCTTCACTGCAATTTTTCTGACAAGCCCGCCGCCGAGAACGGCGGGTGCCCTGCCGATGCCGGCTGAGGCGATTCCAGCATTTCAGGACAACTATCTGTGGCTGCTGTCCAGTCGCGGGAAGGGCGTACTCGTGGATCCGGGAGATGCCGGGCCCGTGATGGAAGCTCTTAAGTCCCGTCAGTTAGAGTTGTCCGCAATCCTGATCACCCATCACCACGCAGATCACATCGGTGGCGTGGCCGAGTTGCGGTCGGCCTGGCCGAATGTCCAGGTGTTCGGGCCCGAGGATTCAAGGATCCCGGCCGACATCCGGGTTTCCGAAGGAATGACAGTGAGTCTCGAGACGCTAGGGCTTGGCACGTTCGAGGTCATGGAGGTGCCGGGACACACGCGCAGCCACATTGCCTACTACGGCGGTGGCGATCTGTACTGCGGTGATACGGTGTTCGTGTGCGGCTGCGGGCGCCTGTTCGAGGGGACTCCGGAGCAGATGCATTCCTCCTTGTCCAAGATTCGCCACCTGCCGGAAGAGACCCGGGTGTATTGCGCGCATGAATACACGCTGGATAACGTGGAGTTTGCTCTCTGGGTCGAACCCGACAATGAAGACCTGAAGTCCTACCAAGCGGAAGCCATGACGATGCGGGAGGCGGGGACGCCTACGGTGCCCTCTACCCTTGGCCTAGAGAAGAAATGCAACCCGTTCCTACGCTTCGATGCGCCTTCGGTGGTGGCGGCAGCGCAGCGCCGCATGGGGCGGAAGGATTTGGCGGAATACGAAGTGTTCGGAGAGATTCGCCGCTGGAAAGATACGGAGTTCGACTGAACCGGAGGCGGTCGCTCAGGATCGCTGACGGATTTTCTCCCAAGTGTCGCGCAGGCTCACCGTACGGTTGAAAATCAACCGGTCCGGTGCAGATTCCGTGTCCTGGCAGAAATACCCCTGCCTCTCGAACTGGATGCGGGCCCGCGTCGGCAGGCGGTGAATCTCCGGTTCGATCTGGCACTCCTGCATGTCGATGCGGGAATCCTCGCTGAGTGTGGCGATCAGGTCGGGTTCGGCGGCCGGATCCGGCACCTTGAACAGGCGATCGTAAAGACGAACCTCGGCGGGGACGGCCTGTTCGGCCGATACCCAGTGCAGGGTCCCGCGCACCTTGCGTCCGTCCGGCGCGTCCCCGCCGCGCGTTTCCGGATCGTAGGTGCAGTGCAGGGCGATGATGTCGCCGTCGGCATTCCGTTCCACTTCCTGGCAGGTGATGAAGTAGGCGTAGCGCAGGCGGGCTTCCCGGCCCGGCGCGAGGCGGAAGAATTTCTTCGGCGGATCCTCCATGAAATCGGATCGTTCGATGTACAGTTCGCGGCTGAATGGCACCTGGCGGGCACCCATGGAGGGATTGTTCGGGTGGTTCGGGGCCTCCAGCATTTCGGTCTGGCCCTCGGGATAATTGGTCAAGACGACCCGGACCGGGTCCAGAACCGCCATCAAGCGGGGTGCCTGGGCATTCAGGACGTCCCGGATGCTGTCTTCCAGCACGCCCATGGAAATGCGGCTGTCTTTCTTGGTGACACCGATGGCGTGGCAGAAATTCCGGATCGATTCGGGGGTATAGCCCCGGCGGCGGAGGCTGCGCAGGGTCGGCAGCCGCGGGTCGTCCCAGCCGTCCACATGTCCATCCTGAACCAGGCGCTGCAGCAGGCGCTTGCTGACCACGGTGTACTCCAGTGACAGGCGGGAGAATTCAATTTGCTGCGGATGGCAGGGTACGTCCAGATGATCGAGGATCCAGTCGTAAAGCAGGCGGTGATCCTCGAATTCAAGTGTGCACAGGGAATGGGTGATACCTTCCAGCGAATCGGACAGGCAGTGGGTGAAGTCGTACATGGGGTAGATCGACCAGGCATTTCCGGTGCGATGATGCCGCTGGCGGCGGATGCGGTACAACACCGGGTCGCGCATGTTGATGTTGTCGGCATCCATGCTGATGCGCGCGCGCAATACGTGCGATCCTCCGGGGAATTCGCCGGCCCGCATGCGGGCGAACAGGTCGAGGTTCTCCTCGATGCTGCGGTTGCGGTACGGGCTGTCGGTACCCGGTTCGGTCAGCGTGCCTCGGGTTTCCCGGATGGTCTCGCTGTCCTGGCTGTCGACATAGGCGTGCCCGTTACGAATCAGATCGACCGCGTAGCCGTGTAGCTGATCGAAATAGTCCGAGGCATGGCACAGGTTGCGCCATTCATAGCCCAGCCAACGCACGTCTTCTTCAATCGCGTAGGCGTATTCGGCCTCTTCCTTTTCGGGATTGGTGTCGTCGAAGCGCAGATTGCAGTGGCCGCCGAAGGATTCCGCCATGTCGAAGTTCAGGCAGATGGACTTGGCGTGACCGATATGCAGGTATCCGTTCGGTTCGGGGGGGAACCGGGTCACAACTCGCGGGCATTTGCCGGAGCCCAGGTCTTCTTCGATGATCCGCCGGATGAAGTGGGTTTTCGGCGGAGTTTCCGGCTCGGGCATTGAATTAAAGGGCTGAAAACAACTATTTTAACTGAATGAAACCTGATTCGGAGGAAACTTGGTTGGTGAATCGGCGAGTGCTAGCGGTCAAGTCTCCTGTGGCTCGCTGGGTCGGGGTGAGTTCGACCGTGCGCTCGGCCACCGTGACCAGACGCTGACCGTAGTCGATGGCAAGTGTGTCCAGCACGAAGGGTTCGGAATCCGTTTGCCGACGCAGCGCCGCGCGGTTTGGCTGAAGGGCGAGACGGTCGAGGAAGGTGAACTGGGCACGACCTGCTGACCGGCTCGTCCTTCACGCTCGCCGCGGGGACGGCAAGCAGAGACTTGGTGTCGCTCAGGTGCCGGATTTCCGTTCCGGCTCCTGCCCGGTTTCGGTCACTTCCGCTGAGATTGAGCCGTCGGAAACCCGCAATTCGAAGGCATCACCGATATTAGTTTGGCTGGTCTTGCGAATCAATTCAGGCCCAGATGGGGTCTTAAAGGTCGCGATCGAGTAGCCGCGTTCAAGGGTACGCAGCGGACTGACCGCCTCAAGGGTTCCGCTTGCTTGCTCCAGCTTGGCGCACAAGGCTCGGTGCAGGTTCCGAGTTGCCGCATTGATCCGCCATCGATATTGCTGGACCGCCTGTTCTAACCTGACCAGACGCGGTTTCGGCGAGCAGGCAAGCAGACGGCGGTGGGTGAGGGCCAACTGGTGCTGCCGTCGCTCCATGCGCTGGCGGAGCACTTGGACCAAACGTTCGGATGTCTCATCCAGTCGCTGCTGGTGCCCCCCGATCCGGGCGGCCGGGTGGGCCAGTTCAAGTCGGTGGCTTTGGGCATCCAGTTCCCTATGAACCTGTTTCAGGCGGAGGCCGAGAAAACTATGGAGCCGCCCAAGCAATTTCAGACTCTGCCGTTTGAGTGCGATCACATCCGGGCTTGCCTGTTCCGCTGCCGCAGTCGGGGTGGCTGCCCGGACGTCGGCAACGAAATCGACCAGAGAGGTGTCGGTCTCGTGACCGATTCCGGAAATCAGCGGAATCGGGCAGGCGGCGATCGCCCGCACGACCGTCTCGTGGCTGAAAGCCAGAAGGTCTTCGAAACTGCCGCCTCCCCGCACCAGGATCAACACATCACAACGATTATCCCGGGAAGCGAGAGCGAGGGCTTCGACCAGCGAGGCTGGAGCTTCTTCGCCTTGGACTCTTGACGGGTAGACGCAAAGCCGGGCGACTGGCCAGCGCCGCCGCAGGGTCCGCGCCACGTCCCGCAACGCCGCACCATCGGTCGAGGTAATTACGCCGATCATCACGGGATAGGGGGGCAGGTTCTGCTTCCGTTGCAGGTCGAATAGCCCTTCGTCCCTGAGTTTAGCCTTCAATTCTTCCAGACGCCGCAACAGTTCTCCACGACCTTCCGGTTCCATGTCTTCGATGACTAGTTGGTAACTGCCTCGTTGCACATATAGATCGACCCGGGCCCGTACCCGGACGGCGTCTCCGTCTTGGGGCGCGAACGAAACTCGCTGGTTCCGGTTGCGGAACATGGCGCAACGAATTTCCGAGTCCGGATCCTTCAGGGTGAAGTACCAGTGACCGGAGGCGTATTGCTTCAGGCCGCTGATCTCCCCGCGCACGATGACCTCCGAAAAGTTTTCCAGCAGGAGCGTCCGGACCTGCTGGTTGATTTCGGCAACAGTATAGACGGGGGAGGCGGACATGGCTCAAGAATACGTGACAAGAGATTGTAGGCCATGTGCTAAAATCAAAATCCGACCAAGCGATGCGGGGTGGAGCAGCCTGGTAGCTCGTCGGGCTCATAACCCGAAGGTCGCAGGTTCAAATCCTGCCCCCGCAACCAGCACCACCAGTTTTATGAATAGGGAGCCTCTTCGGCTCCCTTCCGTTCATACATCGCTTCCGCATAGCGTTTCAATCCTTTCGCCACGTCGTTGAAGCCACGACGCATGTAGTCCCCATTCAGCAGTAAGACGACCGGAGCCATCAAACCGGTCAGTTGGTCCGTGTTGTGATAGGTGCAGCGGGTGCCATCCACCGGCTCCAGGACCTGCCGCCGCACCGCAACCAGGAACCAACGGGATCCGAACGTCTTGGTCCAGGCAATTAGCTGGGGCTTTTCGAACGCGCACACGATTTCGGTGATCTTCATCATCATCGGTCCCATCCTGACCCGCAGGTGCGCGGGCGAACCGATCTTGAAATCCGTTTGAGCCTGCGGAGTGAACGGGTTCCACTCCCCGTATTTCTCGACCTCGGTCAAGACGTTCCAGACAAAGTCAACGGGTGCGTTGATCTGAATGGGGTCGGTGCGGACTTCAAATTTGCTCATGCTCGCCTCCACCGGGTTTCTTCAGCGTTTCAACCCATGCCTCCGATCGCTCCCACAACTGCTTCGACACGGCCTCGTCCTTGCTTTCGTCGGTCGATTCCGCGATCTTGCAACGTACATAATACTGCCCGCCTTGCAGGGGAGACTGGCTGGCGCACATCACGGTGGTTTGCGCGCCATGCGTTCGATGCAGCATGATCAAGGGCGCTACCGCGGAACCGATCCGGCTCCAGGCGTCTCCGATCTTTCCTTCCGGCATCTCCACCCGCGTCATGTTGGTGTCGACGGAGCCCGGGTGCACGACCATCGAGTGCAGGTTGTAGTCTTTTGCGAACCGCCTCTCGATCTCACGCGAAAAATGAACCATCGCCAGTTTCGATCGTCCGTACGCACTCAAGGAGTGATAGGTTTTCTTGTCGTTGAACAGATCCTCGTTCCTGCCCTGGTCGTGCAGATGGGAAGACACGTTGACGACCCGCGCATCGCCGCTTTCCAGCCCGCTTTGCTTCAGGAGCGGCAGCAGCAGGCTCGTCAGATGGAAGGCCCCGAGATAGTTGGTGCGCCAGTGGATCTCGAAGCCGTCCTCGGTCAAGGGCATCTTTTTCCATGGATTGAGGACATCCTTCAAAATGCCCGCGTTGTTGACCAGTACGTCCAGTTTTCCATTATGGCTTTCCTGGTACCACGTTGCAAAATCGCTGACGTTGTCGCTGTCGCACAGGTCCAACGGGCGAACCGCGATATTGTTCTCGTCGATGCCGCTCCTGCGCAGGTCGCCCTTCAGGGACTCTTCTGCCGCCTCGACGTGGCGCCGGCTGGTGGCGACGACCGGCGCGCCCCAAATCGCAAGGATCCGGGCGGTTTCATAGCCGAGAGAATGGGGGCTTGCGCCAGTCACGATGACGTTCCGACCGGACATGTCGACCCTTTCTGCCATCGGTTTCGGAGTGAGCAGGCCCCACACGTGCTGGGCGGTCTTGGACAGGGCGCGCGGCATGCCTCGGGATGCCTCAGGGGCGCGTGCGATCTTTCGGGGGCCGGCTGGCGGCCGTGCCGCGGCCCATTAATCCCGGATCACGCCCGCCTGACATTCAGAAGCCCAGAATTCCGTAGTGGCCGTCGATGATTAGGCGGGCGGACACGTACAGCCCCAGGATCGGGAGCGCGACCCAGAAGGCGTTAGGGAGGAAGACGTAGGCGTAGACTTCCCGCCTGCTGACGCGGTGCTGCCGGCCGGTCATGAGGAAGCCGACCAAGTAGAGCGAGGAGACGTACGTCCATTGCCAGAACAGGACGAGCCCAAGGATTCCCGTGTAGACGGCAGGCATGAACCCGGTCGTCAGTGCCGCGTACAAGATCAGGCTGGGGACCGGCGTGAAGAAGCCGTTGCCGGTGTCGACATGGAAGCCGTACGTGTCGCGGTTCAGGTAGGCATCATCGTACAAGGAATAGGACGCCCAGACATCCGACCAGAACGTGGCGGAGAAGGCGTTCCGCCAGGAGACCCGGGAGGTCAGGAATTCGATGCCGGCCGACCGGCCGGCTGCCTCCTGCCGGTCGCGCCAGTATTCGCTGCGGCTTCTGACATGGTCCTGGCGGAGAAACAGGCACATCTCCCAACCGGCGATCAGCAGGTTGGTCGAAAGGAACAGGGCCAGCAGGGCATGGATCCAGTCCAGGCTGCCGTGCTCCGAATAGTAGGCTCCGGCACCGAGCAGCGTGAGGGTCGCAACGATCAGCGTGGAGAGCAGTATGATCGGCATTCCGATTGACCTCGCGTGGAAACTGCGCGAAGGCGCACCCGGAGATTGTAATGCAGGGCGGTTGCCTGTTTTCCGGGATGGGGAGGAGGCGCCTGTCGAAGCCGTGATTTTCGGTGTAATGATGCGGAAGGGACAGGGAGGTGATACGCCAACTGCGGTCGCTTCACTTTTGTCATATAATTTCAACAAATTCGGGAGATTCTCATGAAGTTCGCCAAAAGCATTTCACGTTTCGCTGTTTTTGGCTTGTCCTTGTCGCTCGCTGGAACTTGGCCGTCGGTCGTTCTGGCCGAAGAGGAAGAGGTCGAGGAACTGGTCGTCATCGGAACCCGCGCCCAGCCTCGGTCGGTGGTGGATTCCTCGGTTCCCATCGACGTGATCGACAGCGAGAGCCTGACCAATCAGGGTTCTGGCGACATGAATTTCATGCTGCGCACGCTGGTTCCGTCATTCCATGTCAACATGCAACCAGGCCGGGATACGGCGGCATTGCAGAATCCGGTCAACCTGCGAGGGCTGGCGCCGGACCAGGCCCTGGTGCTGGTGAATGGGAAGCGCCGCCACCGGGGCGCGACGATCACCTGGATTTCGGACGGCCGGTCGGATGGCGCCCAGGGACCGGATCTTTCCGTGATTCCTGGGATTGCCGTGAGGCAGGTGGAAGTCCTGCGCGATGGCGCCTCGGCTCAGTACGGCTCGGACGCGATCGCGGGTGTGGTCAACTTTGCCCTCAAGGACGATGCCGAAGGAGCGGAACTGGAGTTCCGCTACGGCTGGCATGGCGAGGACAGTAACGAGACCAAGACCCGGGTGGCCGGGAATTTCGGGATGCCACTGACCGAGCACGGGTTTGCCAATTTCAGCTTCGAGTACAGTTCGGTCGAGGAGACGGACCGCAGTGTCCTGCGTGACGACGTTCGGAGGATGATCGAGGGCGGCAACACGCACATCGATGATCCGGCCCACCGCTGGGGAAGCCCGGACATCGACGGCGACCTTAAGACCTTCTTCAATCTTGGCATGGACCTGAACGTGGATCACCAGGTGTACGCGTTCGGCAACTACGCGCGCCGTGAGGTCGAGACCGGGTTCTTCTACCGCGAGCCTGAGGACGAGAACGGTGTGTTCGCGGTGGACAAAACCTTCACGGTTGATCCCTACGACCACGACGACAATCCGGTTACGCCTGATATTGATCAAAGAACAGTCAAGATCCCGTTGATCTTCGACCGGACCGATGAAGAAGCCGATTACCGGGAAGCTGGTGCGACGGGCACGTGCGCGCAATACGCGGATGCCGTGGAGGACGCCATCAATGCCGCCGGACTGCCCCCGGATCTTGAAGGACTGTTGGCCGACGACAACTGCTTCACTTACCACGAATGGTTCCCGGGCGGCTTTCAGCCCCTGTTCGGCGGCGAGGTGACCGATTACTCCCTGGTGGCGGGAGTGAAAGGGACATGGGCCGCGATTGGCAGCGGCCTGTCGTACGACCTCAGTTTCAGTTTCGGCGAGAATGAAGCGGAGTACTTCATCCACAACACGCTGAATCCCACCTGGGGGCCCGATAGCCCGACCTCGTTCGATCTGGGCTCCTACATCCAGCGGGAGACCAATATCAACCTGGACCTGCTTTATTTCGCGGAGGTCGGACTGGCTTCGGACCTCAGCGTGGCGGTGGGATTCGAGTGGCGCGAGGAGGAATTCGAAGTCACCCAGGGCCAGCGCGAATCCTGGTTCCGGGGTGACCATGTCCGTATCGGGGCGTCCAATGGATCCAATGGCTTCGGGGGGTTCAGCGTGACCGAGTCGGGAGAATGGGATCGCGAGAACATTGCCGCCTACCTGGATATGGAAGTGGACGTAACGCCGGACTGGACCGTTGGCGGGGCAGTCCGCTGGGAGGATTTCGACGATTTCGGAACCGAGACGACCGCCAAGTTTTCGACCCGGCTCCAGGCCACCGACACCATGGCCTTGCGCGCTTCGGCCGGCACGGGCTTTCGTGCGCCGACGCCTGGACAGCTGAATGCATACAACGTCAGCACGATTTACGATCCCGTTACCGTGGAGCCGGTGCTGACCGGGGCGGTTCCCGCAGACCACCCCTTGGCGCGCGCGTTTGGGGCCCAGGACCTGGAACCGGAGGAGTCGGACAGTTTCAGCGTGGGGGCGGTGTTTGACCAAGGGAATCTCCAACTGACGGTCGATTATTTCCGGATTGATGTCGATGACCGGATTTTCCTGTCCCGGAGAATCCCCGTGGAAAACAAGGATGGGGACGACTACGTCGACCATCCGGAGTCCACTGATGACAACATCATCAATTTCGATGGCATGGACGGTCGCCCTGAACTCAGGAAGGCGGATTTCGACTATAGCGAAGTGCAGTTTTTCCAGAACGACTTCGACACCAAGACGGACGGCTTCGATATTGTCCTGACCTACGAGACCGAGAGTGACTTCGGGGAGACGGACTTCTCCGTCTCATACAACCGCACGGAGACCGAGGTGACCCGAAGGTCCGTTGACAGCACCCTGAATGTCCAGAACTTCGAGGGAGTCACACCGGAGACCCGGTATACCGCCGTGGTCAATCACCAGTCGGGCCCTTGCCAGTACCTGTTGCGTTACCACCACTTCGGCAGTTGGCGCTCGTGGTATGACGGCGGCGAGGATTACGATGACTACGGATTGGTGGATGTCGCGTATGCCCATGAGATTAACAGCCACGCGAGCTTCCAACTGGGGGCGGACAATGTCTTCGACCAGACTCCGGACCGCTCCGTTCGGGCGGCTGGCAGGGGCTCAAAATATCCGCGTTTCGCACCGGGTGGCATCGACGGCCGCTTCCTGTACGGTCGCCTTATGCTGAGTTTCTGAGCGAAGCGGAGGACCCTGGCCCGGGAAATAGGGATTCTGGGCCGGATCCATGGCGCATTAATCTGAAAGCTCCTGCTCGATTAAAATTTTGTAACGAGAGCCAGCGGGTTGCAATTCCGACGCAATCAAAGCGAGGCGGCGCACCGTCCACTGGATATCTGGTTCCAGATCTTCCGGCAACTTTTTCCGCAGGTCGGCGTTGCGAACCAGGGTCACGTGCGGGCGGTAGGCCTCCTTTCCGACGCGCAGACCGATTTCCCTGACCTGCCGACGTAGCGATTGATGCAAGGCCCCGAGTTCCGAAGGCAATTCGGAAGGGCCGACCCACAGGATGCGGGCATTGTTCTGCCGGAATCCCCCGAGTGTGTCGAGCACTAGGTCGAATGGCTCCCCTTCAATGCCTGCGGCGATGGCGCGAACGGCGTTTACCTTGTCGGCTTCGACATTGCCGAGGAACAGCAGGGTCAGATGCAGGTTTTCCTCGGGCACGGGGCGCCCGCCTACCTGATCTAAGTCTTTTTGTAACTGGCGCAGCTGCTTGCGCACGGCCCCATCGAGCAGCAATGCGAAAAACAGTCGCTGCGGTGAGTCCGGCAAGTCGCGGTCAGTGTGCCTTGTGGAATTTGCCGTAGGAAGCTTCGGTACCTGCGACCCGTTGCGGCCAGAAGGTTTTTTCGGGTTCCTTGGCGCACAATTCGGCGCACTTCTGGGTCGCCTCGCCATAGGTCATTTCGCCGTCCAGTTTTCCGGTCTCGAATTGATACTTGGCTCTCCAGGCAATGATGTAGCCTTCTTCATCGGCCGGTCTGACTAGGGTTTCTTCACTCATCGGATAAGGGTGTGGTTAGGTGTGTTTAATAATATAACTGATACGGAGGATAACATACCAAATGGACAGGTTGACCCGCGCTTCCGCCGGAACAGACCCGCTTGAACTGTTTGCCCGTTGGCTCGCGGAAGCGGAGCGGGGGGGCTTGGTGCTGCCGAATGCGGTGAATCTGGCGACGGTCGATGCCGAAGGCCGACCCCGGGCACGGATGGTGCTGTTCAAAGGGCTGGAGGCCGAAGGCTTCGTGTTCTACACCAATTACCACAGCGCCAAGGCCCGGGAACTGGAGAGCCATCCGGATGCTGCACTGACTTTCTGGTGGGAGCCTCCCGGGCGGCAGGTCCGGGTGGAAGGCACGGTTCACCGCCTGGATGCGGAGATCAGCGATGCCTATTTCCGAACCCGTCCCCGTGATAGCCAAATCGGGACGTATGCTTCCAGACAGAGCGAGGAGGTGGCGGATCACCACCAGTTGGAAGATCAATACCGGGAAATCGAGAAGCGGTTCAAGGGCCGGGGGATCCCGCGGCCCGAGTTTTGGGGTGGCTACGTGTTGACGCCGGAGCGGATCGAATTCTGGCAGAATGCCTCCGGGCGAATGCACGACCGCATCCGGTATCAGCGGACAACCGAAGGAGGCTGGCAACAAGACCGCCTGTCTCCCTGAATGTAATTTTCCCATGGGCATCGCCACTCTTTACGAGCAGTTGGGACACTGGTATGCAAGCCGGGCCGGGCAAGAGTCTCTAACCTTGATTCACGAGCACTTGATGCATCTTCAGGAGAATCTTTCCGGGCAACATGCGTTGTACTGCGGGCCAGACGTCCTGTTCAACGAAATCTCAGCGGCACGAGGCAGTTTCGATCATCGGTTCTTCATGCATCCTGGAACCGGCCAAAGCCAGATCCGCGGCCGGCCGGATGCACTGCCGTTGGCGGCGAACTGCCTGGACCTTCTCGCCTTGGCTCATCCCTTGGAGTTGAGCGATCAGCCACATGGAGTTTTGCGTGAAGCGGATCGGGTATTGGTCGGGAACGGACACCTTCTGTTGGTTGGATTCAATCCGTGGAGTTGGTACGGACTGTATCGATTGCTTGCGGTAGGGCGCTTTCCGTGGGACAGGCATTTCTACGGCTTCCGGAGGATCCGGGATTGGCTTTCGGTGTTGAATTTCGAAATTCAGGACTGCCGTTACGCGGCATTTCGGCCTCCAATCCAAAGCCGATTTCTACAGCAGCGCGCCAGCGGCCTAGAGCTCCAGGCTCGCTGGCGGCTGGATCAGCTGGGTGGCGTATACTGTGTGTTGGCACGCAAGTTGCGCGTCCCGGTCACTCCGGCACGCGAACGCTGGTACCGTTCGCCGGTTCTCATCTCCGAAAGGCTTGCCGGGGTGGAACCGACTTCCAGAGGAATAAATCCGTGAAACAGGTTCGAGCCTACACCGATGGGGCTTGTCATGGGAACCCGGGTCCAGGTGGCTGGGGGGTTGTACTGGAGTCGCGTGGACACACGCGCGAACTGCTGGGAGCGCAAGAGCAGACCACCAACAACCGGATGGAACTTCAGGCAGCGATCGAAGCCCTGGACAGCCTGAAAGAACCCTGCGAAGTCGAACTCGTAACCGATTCCACTTACCTGAAAAACGGCATGCAATCGTGGCTGGCCGACTGGAAGCGCAAAGGTTGGAAGACTTCCGTGGGCAAACCGGTCAAGAACCAGGACCTCTGGCAGCAACTGGATGCGCTGGTCGAAACCCACCGGGTGCATTGGCGCTGGGTGCGGGGCCACAGCGGCGTGGAAGGGAACGAACGTGCCGACGCCTTGGCGAATGAAGCGATTGCCCGGATGTCGGGATCATGAGCGACTCGATTTCCCGCCAGGTTGCGCTCGATCTTGAAACCACGGGCCTGGCGGCGGGCAACCGGATCATCGAGATCGGTTGCGTGGAGATCATAGACCGGGACCTGACCGGGCGGCAGTACCAGTCTTATGTCAACCCGGACCGTGAAATCGAAGAAGGCGCGCAGCGGGTGCATGGAATCACTGCCGAGCAGTTGGTGGGCAAGCCCAAGTTTCCGGAGATCCTCGGCGAGGTGCTGGAGTTCGTGAAGGACGCGGAAGTCCTGATTCACAATGCCGGATTCGACCTGGGATTCCTCAATCACGAACTGGAACTGGCGGGGCGCGCCGACAAATTCGAGGATTGCTGTCTGAAAGTCACGGATACCCTGATGCTGGCGAGGGAAAAATCGTCGGGGGGCAGCAGCCTGGATCAGTTATGCGACTTCTACCAGGTTGATCGCAGGCAGAGGGAATGGCACGGGGCTCTTCTGGACGCCCAGTTACTGGCTCAGGTCTATCTCAGGATGACAGGAGGGCAGATGGGGCTTTCGCTGGAAGTCCAGACCCGCCGCCGCCGTGCCAATGTCGAAAAAGCTCCCATCCCTGTCTTGCGGGCCGGCCCCGAGGAGCGGCGTTCGCACGAGGAATTTCTGGGCGTTATCCAGGCCGAATCCGAGGAAGGCCGGGCTTGCGTCTGGCAGGAATTGGAGCGTCAATCGAAGGAGAGCGGGTAAAGGACAAAGCTCGATTCCGCCTGATTTTTTCTAGGGCGGAGGCACCGGACGTCAAGTGTCCGGGCAGCCTCGGGAGTTGGCACCGGCAACCCAAATCTGCTAATCTAGGCGCAAACAACAAGGCCTCTGGACGGAATCCGTTCACGGGGGCGATTAATCCAACTGGAGGATGTTTTTGTGGACAAACTGATTACCGGAATCATCATCGCGGCCGTGGTGGTCTTCTTCTACTGGCTGTATCAGACGGGCGGTGAAGAGGCGCCCGCGGTGTCCGAAACGGCTACGGAGGAAATGGTGGCTGAATCCGCATCGGAAGGACCTTGGGTGGCAGTCGTCGGAGTCGGCGAGGAAGCACATGTGGCGGGCCACTACAACAGCTATACGGAGTGCTATCAGGCTGTTGCGGGCAAGGTCGACGTAAACGTGACTCCGTATTCCTGTACCAATCAATAATCCGCTGAAACCGGACGGAAAACCTCCGCCGGCGTCGATTCCCGGCGCTTCAGGGTTTCCCGCCTTGCCGGGTGGACCGGCGCAGCAGGCGTTCGCGGTCGCGCTCCCAGTCGCGAGTCTTCACAGTCTGCCGCCGATCGTGCTTGTGCTTGCCGCGCGCCAGCGCCAATTGCAGTTTTGCCCGACCCTGTTTCCAATACAGTGACAGGGGGATCAGGGTGTAGCCCCGTCGGTCTACGGCACCCTGAAGATGAGCAATTTCTTTTTCGTGCAAAAGCAGTTTTCTCGGCCGGCCCGGGTCGGTCGGCAGATGAGAGACGTTTGGCAGGGGGTTGATGTGGCTGCCCAGGAGCCAGCCTTCTCCCTTGCGGATGGAGATGTAACCTTCGTTGATTTGGGCGCGCCCCTCGCGCAGGCTCTTGACTTCCCAGCCGGTCAGGGCCAGTCCGGCTTCGAAGGTTTCCTCGATGGCGTAATCGTGCCGGGCCCGGCGGTTCCGGGCGATGGTGGGATCGGGGGTCTTGACTTGGGTTTTCCGGCTCATGGCGTCTCGTGAGAAAAAATCGTCTCCGTGCGGTCTCTGAGGCCCGTGCCCAAACATTCAATTATAGGCATGGGGCATGCCGGCCTTTTCGTGAGGCTGCCCCGACTTTGAGAGGAAAAGCGTCGTGAGCTTGTTTTCACTGCCGGAACTGGTCGCTTTGCTGGTTCTGCTTTTCCTGCTGTCGGCATTTTTCTCCGGTTCCGAAACCGCATTGATGGCGCTGAATCGTTACCGGCTCCGTCACTTGGCAGAGCAGGGCAAATACAGTGCCCGTTGCGCGCAGGCGTTGCTCGACAAGCCGGACAAACTGATCGGGTTGATCCTTCTCGGCAACAACCTCGTCAACATCCTGATTACCCAGTTGGCCACGTACCTCGGCTACATCTACTTTCAGGAGATCGGGGTGGCCGTGGCCACAGGTCTATTGACCGTGGCCATTCTGGTTTTTGCGGAAGTGGCGCCGAAGACCTTGGCGGCATTGCACGCCGAGCGTGTCGCCTACCCGGCCGCCGTCGTGTACCGGCCGCTTCTGGTAATTGCCTATCCGCTGGTGTGGCTGATTAACCAATTCGCCAACGGCCTGCTTCGGATCTTGGGAATGCCGCGGGAGGAAGCACGCAATGCACTGACTCAGGAAGAGCTCCGCAGCGTTGTGCATGAATCCCGCAACTTGATTTCCCGGGAGCATCGAAAGATGTTGCTGAGCATCCTGGATCTGGAGAAGATCACGGTGGAGGACGTGATGGTGCCGCGCAATGAAATCGTCGGGATCGATCTCAGTGACGACTGGAGCGAGGTGTTGGATCAATTGCAAAACCCGACCTACACGCGGGTGCTGGTATACGAGGGAGGGCTCGACAAGGTTTGCGGCATGCTGCACTGGCGCAAATTGTTGCCGCACATCCTGAACGAGGACCTGTTGCCGGAACACATCCGCGAAACCATGCGGGAGCCGTATTTCATCCCCGAGGGGACCAATCTCAACCGGCAGTTGTACAATTTCCAGAGACACCGGCGCCGGGTCGGCTTGGTGATCGACGAGTACGGCGACATCCAGGGCCTGGTGACCCTGGAGCACATATTGGAAGAGATCGTAGGAGCGTTCACCGTGGATTCCGGAACATTGGACCCGGGAGTCTATGAAACCCTGTCCGATGGCAGCGTCGTGGTGGACGCGGGCATTCATGTCCGCGAACTCAACGATCTCCTGAACAGCCACTTTCACATGGACGGGCCGAGAACGCTCAACGGTTTGATTCTGGAACACTTGGAAGATATCCCGGCGCCAGGCACCAGCATGCTGATTGACCGCTACCCGGTGGAGGTGGTCAAGACGGATGAAACCTCGGTGCGCACGGTCCGGGTCTATACGCGCCTCGAGTCGGCTCCAGACGACCAGGGGAACGGCAATGCGTGAACCGGAGCTAAGTGATCAGGGTCTAAGCCCCACGCACGAAGTCACGGCACGGGACCAGTATGGCGATATGCGGACGGTCCGCATTGCCGGGGAACGCCCACTGACACTGAAGGTGGATGAACGTGAAGTGGTGACGCTGATGACGTTGGGCATGCACCCGGAGGAACTGGCGCTTGGCTATCTCCGCAACCAGCGATTGGTGGAACGGCTGGAAGACATTGCGGCCGTGCGGGTTGATTGGGAGCGCGAGACGGTTTCGGTCGATATGCGCCCGGGATGCGGCATCACGGACTGGGAAGAGAAGCTGTCCCAGCGTACGGTCACCACGGGCTGTGGCCAAGGGACCGTATTCAGCTGTACGCTGGACAAGCTTTACGACCAGCGCCTGCCGAAGACAACGGTCCGCCAGTCTTTGATTTACCGCTTGTTGGCCAATATCGCGAGTTCCAACCAGATCTACAAGGAGTCTGGTGCCGTTCACGGGTGCGCGTTGTGCGCGGGAGAGGATATCTTGATGTTCGTGGAGGATGTCGGGCGCCACAATGCGGCAGACACCATTGCCGGGCGCATGTGGCTGCAGGGCATGGACGGGGCGGACAAGATTTTCTACACAACCGGACGGTTGACCTCCGAGATCGTCATGAAATGTGCGGGCATGGGAATCCCGGTGCTACTGTCGCGCTCCGGCGTCACGCAGATGGGTGTGGAATTGGCCGCGGATCTGGGAGTCGTGATGATCGCGCGGGCCAAGGGGCGCGCTTTCTTGACGTACAACTTGGCTGAATGCGTGGAATATGACGCACCACCAAAGCGGCCCCCCGAGGCCAAGCCGAAAAGCAGCAGCTGACAGGCAGGGACAGCCCGGACGCTTGCGCCAGACTGTCCTCTCCCGAAGATTACCAGTTCAGGTTGCTACGCAGCATGATGCCGTGGTCGGAGTCGCCATACGCCGGCTGGTCGTGCACGACCTCCAGGCTCATCTGCACCGACGCCCCGGCGTCGAACTGTCCGCCCAGGCTCAGCCGCCGCGAGCCCTCGCCGGACAGCGACACGTCGGTGTACGGCATCAGCACCCCTGGGCGCCTGCCCCACAGGGCGACCATGCCATACGCCACCCGCGCGTTCACGCGCAACGGCGACTGGTCGTCCAATAGCGCCCCTCCGATGGCATCGGCCTCCCACATCTGCTGGACGCCGCTGGCCGTCTGGCCCCACTGGGGCTCTATGCTGACCGCAAGCCCGACGCCGTCCGCGCCCGGATCGATGCGCACCAGCCCGCTGAAGCCCCATTCGTCGTAGTCGCCGTCATGGCCGAGCAGGGCTCGACCCCGGCCTTCGAAGGTCACTCCGCCGGTCGGGTCGGAATAGCGCAGCCCGGCCCCGGCCTCGAAGCCCTCGCCGTCTTCGCCGTCCCCGCCGTCATGCCGCACGCCGACCTCCAGCGACGAACTCATCGTGCCCCCCGACGCGAGAGCCTGCTCGTGGACGGCCTCCAGCATCAGCCGCGAACGGTTGGCGTCCAAGGTCAGGCTCTCCAGGCTTCCCTCTCCGTCGATGTCGGCCCACGTGTACGCGGCCTCGGCCTTGATCCGCACGGTGGTCGTGCCGCCCTTGATCACCTCGTCGCTTTCCACCAGCAGCCCGCTCACGCCGGCCGCCACCATCTGTTGCTCCAGGTCGCTCTCCTGCGTGTCCGCCGCCGCATCGTCGATCTCGATGTCGCCCCAGCCGTAGCCGGCCGTGGCCCACACGTTGATGCGGTGATCCACCCGCCAGCCCACGTACGGGTTGACGCTGGTCAGCGTGGTCGTGGACTCGCCCGATCCCCCGTTGACGCCGTCATAGTCGACCTCCGCTTCCGCCCACGACACCGAGAAGCCGGCCAGCATGTCCGGGCCCACCCGGGAATCCATCCCGAAGTTGATGCTGGTCACGTCGCCCTCGTAGTGCATGACCTGCCGGTCCCCGCCGGAAAAGTCGCGGTAGTCGCCGCTGCCCCAGATCGTCGCGTTGCGGAACAGGCCGCCGCCGGTGGCCGCCGCGTTGAGCGGCAGGGTGAAGGACGACCCGGCGAGCA
>CAZGIH010000012.1:0-25252 GCA_964526195.1 uncultured Chromatiales bacterium
ATCAACTCAAAGGTGCAGTGGATCAAGCGGCAGGCGTGTGGCTACCGCAGCCGCGAACGCTTCCGCCAGGCCATCTACTTTCACCTCGGCGGATTGGACCTGCATCCCAGACCGCCTTTCCACACGAAACCGTGAAGAGCCTTGAAAGAGTAATGTCTCACCCGTCAGGCGTTTTGGCTAGACTGGGCAATGGCCTTAACGATTCCAGCGGGTGAGACGCTCTTACTTCGGCACCGTCCCTATGCATGGCGCAACAAAAGCAAAGCCCGTACCTGCGCACGATTGAAGTTGGCGGGCACTGAACGCCTAGGAAATGCCGTATCGACGCCGACCGAACAAACTGAAACCGATGCCTGGCCGCTGGTCTTATTTCCCGGTTCTGCTGTGGATGGGGCACTTGGCGAAAGATTCGCTGAATGCGGGGGAGAGGAATTAATCATCATGTAAGACGCTTGACACGGAAGGTTTCGGGGCCGGTCTTGAATTCGAAAAGTCTAGTCCCTGCCTTGGGCAAGCGAACCCCATGCCGGAGCCTGCGGCTCGCTTTGACATAATGCAGGGATGGAAACGATGAGGTGTGACATTTGCCGGGATGACCATCAAGAAGCTTAGTGTCGGCCTGATTAATCAAATCACGGCGGGCGAGGTCGTCGAGAGACCGGCTTCCGTCGTCAAGGAACTGGTGGAGAACAGCCTGGACGCCGGTGCGCGCCACATCCGGGTGCAGGTCGAAGAGGGAGGACGGCGGCGCCTAGCCGTGACCGACGACGGTTGCGGCATCGACCGCGAGGAATTGACGTTGGCGCTTTCGCGGCACGCGACATCCAAGCTGAGCAACGTGGACGACCTGTGGCGACTGCGAACCCTGGGGTTCCGCGGCGAAGCGTTGCCGAGCATCGCTTCCGTCTCGCGCCTGACCCTGACTTCCGCGGCCGAAGGCGACGAGCACGGTTGGTGCCTTGAGGGCGAGGCCGCCGAAAAGGAGCCGCAGGCGCATCCGCATCTGCGCGGGACCACGGTCGAGGTCTGCGACCTCTTCTACAACACGCCGGCGCGGCGCAAGTTCCTGCGCGCCCCCGCAACCGAATGGAAGCACATCGCCACGATCCTGCGTTGCCTGGCGCTCGGCCACCTCGCGGTGACTTTCGAAGCCAGCCACGACGGGCGCCGCCTGCTGCACTACCCGGGCGTTGGGGAAGGCGTGACGGAGCGGGAGCGGCTGGAAGCGATCCTCGGTGGCGACTTTGCCGAACAGTCCACGTTCTTCGAGGAGGTCTCCGGAGAGTTGCGCGTGTTCGGCTGGATTGGGTTGCCGACGTACTCGCGCAGCCAGCCGGACCAGCAGTACTTTCACGTCAACGGCCGCACCGTGCGCGACAAGGTTGCGATGCACGCGATCCGGCAGGCATATGCCGACGTGCTCTACGGACAGCGCCATCCCTGCTATGTGGTCTACCTGGAAGTCCCGCCTGGAGAAGTCGACATCAACGTGCACCCCGCCAAGATGGAAGTGCGTTTCCGGGAATCCCGCCAGGTGCACCAGATTCTTTCGCATGGCGTGGCCGAAGCGATCGGGACGGTTCGGCCTGGCGATGTCGGGCACGACGTGACAAGTTTCAGGACCTTGGTCAATGAAAATCCGCAGGCACAGCAATCCCCGATGCCGCTGCCTGCCGCGCCCGATGGTGGTGGGGCCGCACTGCGGGCTGCGATTGAATCGTCCGCGGTTTCTTCCGGGGAGGTGCCGCCCCTCGGGTTTGCCCGTGCACAGTTGCACGGCATCTATATCCTGGCAGAGAACACGGAAGGGATGATTCTGGTCGACATGCACGCTGCACATGAACGGATTACGTACGAACGTTTGAAGTCCTCGCGCGACGGCCAGGGAGTACGCATGCAGCCGTTGCTGGTGCCGCAGAGCTTGAGCTTGAGCGAATCCGAAATTGTCTGCGTAGAGGAACAGCAGGAACTTTTGCAAAGTCTGGGCATCGAGGTGGACGTGACCGGGCCGACCCGGTTGCGGATTCGCGCGGTACCCGCATTGCTGTCGCGGGCCGACCCGTCCGCGTTGGTGCGCGACGTCGTGGCGGACTTGGCGGAGCATGGACGGAGTGAGCGAGTGCGGGAGCAAGAAAATGAATTGCTGTCTTCGATGGCTTGCCATGCCGCGGTACGTGCGGGTCGGCAGTTGTCTATGGAGGAGATGAACGTGCTGTTGCGCGACATGGAGGAGACCGAGCGATCCGGACAGTGCAACCACGGACGTCCAACTTGGGTGCTGTTGAGCATCGACCAACTGGACAAGCTGTTCATGCGCGGGCAGTGAGCGGATCGCGAATTCAGGCGTTGGCACTGATGGGCCCGACCGCGTCGGGCAAGACCGAGTGCGCAGTGGAGCTGGTTCGCCGCTGGCCATTCGAGATCATCAGCGTCGACTCCGCGATGATCTATCGCGGGATGGATATCGGCAGCGCCAAGCCGAGTCCGGATGTCCTGGCGCTCGCGCCGCACCGCATGATCGATATCCTGGATCCGGCGCAAGGATTCTCGGCGTACGAATATGCCCGGCAGGCGCGTCGGCACATTGAAGAAGTTCATGCGGCCGGACGCATCCCGCTGCTGGTCGGCGGCGCCCGCCTGTATTTTCTCGCCTTGATGGAAGGACTGTCGCATGTTCCGGACGCAGATGCGGAAGTCCGGCAGCGCCTGCGCCATGAGCTAGAAGAGCAGGGCGCTCCCGCATTGCACGAGCGCCTGTCCCGGTGTGATCCACTGACGGCGCAACGGCTCGAGCCGGGCGACAGCCAGCGCATCGTGCGTGCATTGGAAGTGTTCGAGTCGAGCGGCCGGCCGATGAGCACTTGGATCTCCGAACCTCCGCAGGTGCCGGGGAATATTGACTACCATCAATTGGCGCTTTGGCCAGAGGATCGCGCCCACTTGCAGGAACGGATTGGCGAGCGTTTCGACCGCATGCTGGAGGCGGGGCTGGTCGAGGAAGTCCGGGGCCTTCATACGTGCAAGGATTTGAACTTGACTAGCCCTGCGATGCGTTGCGTGGGGTACCGGCAAGTGTGGCGGCACTTGGACGGAGGGTGTACCTACGAGCAGATGCGGGAGCAGGCGGTAGCGGCCACGCGCCAGTTGGCAAAGCGGCAGTTGAGCTGGCTGCGGCACGCCCCGGACGTGATACACTGTGCGACGGACTGCCTGTGGCCGAATGAAGCGGTCGCGGCAGTGGCTCGCTGGCAGCCCTCGGGCCGGGGCGGCGCCAGACAATAACAAGAAAAACAAGTTGTCGCCGCGGGTGGGTTAATGGCTAAAGGACAAACGATTCAGGAACCGTTTCTCAACCAACTGCGCAAGCACCATGTTCCCGTCTCCGTCTATCTGGTCAACGGGATTAAGTTGCAGGGACAGGTGCATTCATTCGACCAATTCGTCGTCGTGCTGAAGAACTCCGTCAATCAGGTGATCTACAAGCACGCGATCTCCACCATCGTTCCGTCGCGTCCAGTGGACTTGGATCCTATGGCGGACGAGGAGCCGGCCGATTAGTCGCAAGCGAGGAACCCCGTTTGTTTGAACGGGTTTCCGCCGATCCTGCCTGCGTGCTGGTGCACGTGGCGGTTGGCGCAGACACGCGGGCGGAAAATCCTGAACGCGAAGAATTCGTCGAGTTGGCGCGCAGCGCTGGCTTGATGCCGCAGGCGCAACTGAACTTCCGGCGTCGCTCCCCCCATCCTCGTTTCTACTTCGGCCGGGGCCAGGCCGAACAGCTTCGGCATAGCTGTGTGCAGCACGACGTTCAACTGGTGGTCGTCAATACGGACTTGAGCCCAAGCCAGGAACGCAATCTGGAAGCGGAACTGGAGTGCCGGGTGCTGGGACGCACCGGGTTGATCCTGGACATCTTCGCGCAGCGTGCCCGGTCACACGCGGGCAAGTTGCAGGTCGAGCTTGCGCAACTGAATTATCTCTCGACCCGATTGGTGCGCGGCTGGAGTCACTTGGGGCGACAGAAGGGCGGCATCGGGTTGCGCGGGCCGGGTGAAACCCAGTTGGAGTCGGACCGTCGGTTGCTGACGCAGCGGGTCCAGACTTTACGGCGGCGCTTGATGCTGGTCGAACGCCAGCGCAACCAGAGCCGTGCACGTCGACGACGAGCGCAGTTGTATCATGTCGCATTGGTCGGCTACACCAATGCCGGCAAGTCGACCTTGTTCAATTGCCTGACTGGCAGCGACGTGCCGGCTGCGGATCAGTTGTTCGCGACGCTGGATCCGATACACCGCCGCCTTCACCTGGGCAAGGGACGGGATATCGTGTTGTCCGACACCGTAGGATTCGTTCGCGATCTACCGGTGGAACTGGTGCGTGCGTTTCATTCGACTTTGGAGGAATTGCAGGAATGCGACCTCTTGCTGCACGTGATTGACTGCAGCGATGAAAGGCGCGCGGAACATGCAGCACAGGTGAGGGAAGTGTTGGCGCAAATCGGTGCAGGACAGGTTCCGGTTATCAAGGTTTACAACAAAATTGATTGCTTGGAACCGATGGAGCGGATTCCGGAAGCGCCGAATCGCGTGTGGTTGTCGGTGCGCACGGGCGCGGGAGTGGATACACTGTGCGCGCGGTTGTTGGAACGGATTCAAGCGGAGGAGTCCGAAGTCCATCTTCGGTTGCCGCTTGCGGCCTATCCGCTCCGAGCGGAACTGCATCGGGTCGGGCAAGTCGAGGAAGAGAGGTTTACGGAAGAGGGGGAATGCGAGATGCGCCTACGGTTGCCGTTGCCGCAGCTTGCACGTTTCGAGAAGTTTCGGGTCACGGTCCCGGAGGCGTCGCAGGGATCGATGCTCGGCCTGGCAAGCCAGAGAGGGTGAATCGGGCCGGTTGGGTCGCAAGGGCGAAGCAGGTGGGCAGGGTTGGGGAAACAAGGCTCATCGCCGTTTTTCTGGGTTGGTTGCACTCCTTTGCTAGAATAACTACTCAGTCCTCATTCGGAATTTTCATGGCTTGGAGCGATAACGGCGGAAACCCGTGGCAGCGCAATGCGCGACAGGGGCCGCCGGACTTGGATGACCTGTTCGGAAAGCTGTTCCGGCGTCTGTTCGGCTCAGGCCGCGGAAGCGGCGGGGGCGGCCGCAAGTGGTCGGTCGGCACCGGCAGCATCCTGCTCGTACTCCTGATCCTGTGGTTGCTGTCCGGCTTCTATATCGTCGAAGCCAGCGAGCGGGGCGTCGTGCTTCGTTTCGGCAAACACGAGCGCACCACCATGCCGGGGCCGGGGTGGCACATCCCGTATCCGATCGAAAGCGTCGAAGTGGTCAACGTGACCGGCAACCGGAGCGTAGAGAAGCGGACCACGATGCTGACGCAGGACGAGAATATCGTCGAACTCAAGTTCTCGGTGCAGTATCGGCTTAAGAATGCCGAAGACTACCTGTTCAATGTCGAAGACCCGGACATCGCGTTTGATCGCGCCTGTCGCTTCAAGAGCACGATTTGCGGCGTGCTCGACAGTGCCATCCGCACCGTGGTGGGCCGCAACAATATGGATTACATCCTGCGCGAAGGCCGCGCGGAGATCGCGAGCCGAACCATGACGCTGATGCAGGAAATTCTTGACTCTTATGGAACCGGCATCGAGATCCTGACGGTGAACTTGGAGGACTCGCAGCCGCCGAACGCGGTGCAGGACGCTTTCCAGGACGCCACCAAGGCGCGCGAGGACATGGAGCGCTTCAAGAACGAAGCGCAGGCCTACGCCAACGAGGTTCTACCGCAGGCGCGCGGCGAGGCCGCGCGGATGTTGGAGGATGCCAAGGCTTACCGCGCCCAGGTGATTGCCAACGCCGAAGGTGAGGCGTCCCGTTTCACCCAGCTGCTGACCGAGTATCGCAAGGCACCGGAAGTGACCCGCCAGCGCATGTATCTGCAGGCAGTGGAGTCGGTCCTGTCTAATTCTTCCAAGGTGGTGGTCGATGTCGACAAGGGGAGCAACATGCTGTTCCTGCCGCTGGACCGGATCTTGGAGCAACGCGGTTCAGCCCGGTCGCCGAAGCCTTCATCTCTGGATCGGCAGGGAGGAAGTTCCTCAGGTTCCGGAAGTCTCGCCCCGCGCTTGAGGGAGGGACGTTAAAATGAACATGCAGATGCGCCTGATCTTAACCGCCATCGTGGTGGTACTGGTTTGGGCCTCTACGTTCTACGTGCGCCAGACCGAGACGGCGATCGTGTTCCAGCTCGGTGAAATCCGGCGCACGGGTTTGGAGCCGGGGCTACACTTCCAGATGCCGTTTATCAACAACGTGCAAAAGTTTGATGCCCGGGTGTTGTCGCTGGACTCCAAGCCGGAACTGTTCCTGACCAGCGAGAAGAAAAATGTGTCGGTGGACTTCTTCGTCAAGTGGCGGATCAGGAACGTCAGCCAGTACTTCCGCGCTACTCAGGGCGACCGTTCTCGGGCTGAAGGGCGGCTGACCCAGATCGTCAAGGACGGGCTCAAGAACCAGTTCGGCGTGCGTACCATCCAGCAGGCGATCTCCGGCGAGCGACGCGAGATCATGGATGTGTTGCAGGTGCAATCCAACCGCAATGCGAGCGAACTCGGCATCGAAGTGGTGGATGTCCGCATCAGCCGGATCGAATTGCCGGACGAAGTCAGCGATTCGGTCTACCGGCGGATGCGCGCGGAGCGCAGTCGCACCGCCAAGGACTTCCGCGCCCGCGGGCAGGAGATGGCGGAACGCATCCGTGCCGATGCCGATCGCCAGCACACAGTGATTCAGGCCGAGGCATACCGCGACTCGGAGAAGATTCGCGGCGAGGGCGATGCCCAATCCACCGAGATCTATGCCGAAGCCTACAATCAGGACCCCGAGTTCTTTGCGTTCACCCGAAGCCTGAACGCCTACGTCAATACGTTCCGCGACAAGGGCGACGTGCTGGTGATGGAGCCGGACTCGGAGTTCTTCCAGTACTTCAAGCAACTCAAAAAGTAATTTCTGCTCCCCGCCATGCAGTGGGAATTCGTTCTGGCGGCTATCGCTCTGGTGCTCATGCTGGAAGGCCTCGTCGCGCTCTTGAACCCGGATATGGCGCGGCGCATGATGCTGCGCATGATTGAACTGCCGACCACGCAATTCCGCATGATGGGGCTGATCGCAGTGACGCTGGGCGTGTTGCTTCTTTATTTCACGCGGTGGCTGTCGTGAAGCCGCTGACGCCGGATCAACTCCCCGAAGGGATTGAGGAGGCCTTGCCGGAGCAGGCTCAGGTATTGGAGGCGCACCGGCGGCAGTTGCTGGACTGTTTCGAAAGCTGGGGCTACGCCTTGGTCTCTCCGCCGCTGGTGGAATTCCGCGATGCACTGGTGACGGGCGGGGATGCCTTGGATCGGCAGACTTTCCGGCTGACGGACCCGCTGTCCGGACGTACACTCGGCGTACGCACCGACATTACGCCGCAGATCGCCCGGATCGACCGGCAGCAGATGCCGCAGGACCAGGTAGTGCGGTTGTGCTATGCGGGTTCCGTGCTTCGTGCGCATCCCGAGATTCTTGGCGGTGGGCGCAACCCGATTCAGGTGGGCGCCGAACTGTATGGACATGAAGGTGTTCGAAGTGATGCCGAAATCGTTTTGCTGTTGTGCGGCGCGTTGCGGGTTTCCGGGTGTGCTGGCTGGTGCCTCGACTTGGGGCACGCGGGTGTGTTTCGTGCACTGGTGGAGCAGACGGGCTGGACCGCGGCAGAGTGCGACGAGCTGTTCGAGCTGATTCAACGCAAGGCGCATGCCGACCTCGATGCGTGGTTGGATGCCCGTCCTTCGGAAGAACCGGTCGCCAGCATGATCCGAATGCTTCCGGACCTGTCGGGCCCTGACGAAGCCGTACTGGATCGTGCCGCGCAGGAATTGGAAGGCGTTCAGGAACAAATTTTTCCGGCCTTGGAGGCGTTGCGCACGGTGGCTGCGCGGGTTCGCGTCTCTTACCCGGAAGTCCAACTGCATTTTGATTTAGGTGAGGCCAGCGGCTTTCACTACGAAAGCGGGCTGGTGTTTGCTGCCTACATGGAGGGGCAGGGCCAGGAAATTGCCCGTGGCGGGCGTTATGGTGCCCAGGGTGGCCGCCCGGCGACCGGCTTCAGCCTGGATTTGCGCACGTTGGCCCGTTGCGGCCCCTTGGATGCGGTCGAGCGGCACCGGATTTATGCGGGGGCGGATGAAGACCCGGCCTTGCAGGATGCGGTTGCTCAACTGCGCGCAGAGGGTCACATCGTGATTTGCGGGCTCGGGCCGGGGGATTCGGCCGAAGAGTTCCAGTGTTCCGAGCAATTGGTGAATGAAGATGGCGCTTGGGTGGTGCGCCCGGTCGCATCATGAATCGGAGCGTTATTGTCGTCGGCGCACAGTGGGGCGACGAAGGGAAGGGCAAGATCGTCGATCTCCTGGCGGCCGATGCCGACGCCGTGATCCGGTTCCAGGGAGGGCATAACGCCGGGCACACCCTGGTGGTTGAGGACGAGAAGACGGTTCTGCACCTGATTCCTTCCGGCATTCTCAACCCTGGCGTCGAGTGTCTGATCGGGAACGGCGTGGTGTTGTCGCTGGATGCCCTGTTCGAGGAAATCGACTTCCTGTTGGCTCAAGGCCTCCCGGTACTGGAACAATTGAGGGTTTCTGCCTCTTGTCCTTTGCTCCTGCCATCCCACATCGCGCTCGACCGGGCCCGCGAGGAGGCTCGGGGAGGATCGGCGATTGGAACGACGCTGCGCGGCATTGGCCCGGCCTACGAAGACAAGGCCGCCCGCCGGGGACTTCGGGTTTCGGATCTCTACCAGCCGGAATCTCGGGATAAGAAGCTATCAGAACTTGTTGAATATCATAACTTTATGCTGAAAATCTATTATAAGGCTGAACCACTGGACGTGGCACAGATGGCGGCGCGCATATGGGCGCTTGCCGAACGCCTGGAACCCTGCGTCGCAGATGTTTCGGAACGCTGTGCAACCTTGCATTCGGAAGGGAAGAACCTGCTGTTCGAGGGAGCCCAGGGGACGCTTCTGGATATCGATCATGGTACCTACCCGTACGTCACGTCGAGCAACACCGTGGCTGGCGGGGCATGTGTGGGCGCAGGCGTTGGGCCGCGGCATATCGATGCCGTGCTGGGGATCGTCAAGGTGTATACCACCCGGGTCGGTTCCGGTCCGTTTCCGACGGAACTGCGCGACGAGACCGGTGAACAACTGGCGCAACTCGGCGCGGAAGTCGGAGCGACAACCGGCCGGGCTCGGCGCTGCGGCTGGCTGGACGTGGTCGCGTTGCGCCGGGCGATGCGCGCTAATGGCGTCAGCAGCCTGTGCCTGACCAAGCTGGACGTGCTGGATTCGTTCCCCGTGATTCGCGTCTGTACCGGCTATGACGAGGTGGGCCAGGCGGTGGAATACGAGGATTATCCCGGATGGCAAAGCGCTACGACGAAGGTTCGGGCCTTCGAGGATCTCCCGGCCCAGGCCCGGGACTATATTGCCGCGATCGAGCAGCACCTGGAAGTGCCGGCCGATTTGATTTCCACCGGTTCCGGTCGTGACGACATCATCGTGCGCAAGCCGCTCTTCGGCTGAGCCGCAGGGACACTTCAAGGCGGCCGACTTCGATTACGACCTGCCGCCCGAACGAATCGCGAAACACCCGTTGCCGGACCGCGGTGCCAGTCGTCTGCTGGTGATGGATCGCGCCACCGGGACGCTTCAAGACAAGGGCGTCCGCGACCTTCCGGATTTGCTTGCCCCCGGAGATCTGCTGGTGCTCAACGACACTCGGGTGGTTCCGGCGCGGCTTTTCGGTCGCAAGTCGACGGGCGGCGAAGTCGAAGTGCTGATGGAACGTCAGCTTTCACGGCAACGGATTCTTGCGCAGTTGCGTTTCAGTCGGCCGCCCGCACCCGGCAGCAAGCTGACTCTATCCGAAGGGATGGAAGTTGAAGTCGAGGGACGAGAAGAAAGATTTTGGATTCTGAGATTCCCGCAAGAGACGGATGCCGCGGAATTTCTGGAGCGACATGGGCAGGTGCCGTTGCCGCCGTATATTGATCGGGCTCCGGAACCGCAGGACCGGGACCGTTACCAGACGGTGTACGCACAGAATTCCGGTGCCGTGGCCGCACCGACGGCGGGGTTGCACTTCGACGAGGCTCTGTTGCACCGCTTGGATGAAAAGGGCATCGGCAGGATTTTCGTGACGCTGCATGTGGGGGCTGGAACCTTCCAGCCGATCGAGTCGGAAGACATCCGCGATCATCGCATCCACTCCGAGCGATTGTCGGTCGATGCCGAGGCATGTGCCCGCATCGAACAGACTCGTGAACGGGGAGGGCGGGTGATTGCGGTCGGAACCACATCCGCACGGGCGCTTGAGTCTGCGGCCCAGTCCGGCCACGTGCGGCCGTTTGAAGGCGAGACCGACCTGTATCTCTACCCAGGTTGCACCTTCGCCGCAACGGACGGGCTGATGACCAATTTCCACCTGCCGCGCTCCTCGTTGCTGGTCATGATTTGCGCATTTGCGGGACGTGATGCGACCTTTCATGCCTACCGTCATGCCGTCGACAGGGACTATCGCTTCTATAGTTATGGCGATGCCATGTTGATCCTTTGAGCCATGAAGTTCCAGGTCACTAATACGGATGGTGCAGCACGATGCGGCGTACTCGAATTCGAGCGCGGCACAGTAAAGACTCCGGCGTTCATGCCGGTCGGGACGCACGGCGCGGTACGCTCGGTCACTCCGGAAGAGATTCGGGCCTGTGGTGCGGAAATCATACTGGGCAACACCTTCCACTTGATGTTGCGGCCCGGAGTGGAGGTCGTCGAGCGGCACGGCGGGCTGCATCGCTTCATGCACTGGCCGGGCCCGATCCTGACGGACTCCGGTGGCTACCAGGTCTTCAGCCTGGCGCCGTGGCGGGAGGTGGGCGAGGCTGGCGTCAGGTTCCGTTCTCCGGTCGATGGCGACGAGGTGTTCCTGGATCCGGAGCGATCTATTGCCGTGCAGCACGCGCTGGGTTCCGACGTCGTGATGGTATTCGATGAATGCACGCCGCATCCGGCGACTCAGGACGAGGCCCGGGCCTCCATGGAGTTGTCGTTGCGCTGGGCAGAACGCAGCCGACAGACGCACGGTGAACATCCAAGCGCCTTGTTTGGCATCGGGCAGGGCGGACTGTATCCCAAGTTGAGGCTGGAGTGCCAGCAGCGCCTGGAGGAGATCAGTTTCGATGGTTATGCGGTCGGGGGGCTGTCCGTGGGGGAGAGTTTCGAGGAACGCAGCATGGTGCTGGAAGCCTTAGGTCCCCACCTGCCGGCGGAACAGCCGCGTTACCTGATGGGCGTGGGGCGGCCGGTGGATATCGTCGATGCAGTCCGCTTCGGTATGGATCTGTTCGACTGCGTGATTCCGACCCGGCACGCACGCAACGGGCACCTGTTTACCTGGGACGGGGTTCTGCGCATTCGGAACCGGCAGTACGCCACGGAGACCGGGCCCGTGGAAGAGGGTTGTGCCTGCTATACCTGCGAGAACTACTCGCGCGCCTACCTGCGGCACTTGGATCAGGGCCGGGAGATCCTGTTTTCAAGGTTGGCGACCCTGCACAACCTTCATTTCTACCAACAGTTGATGCAAGCGATTCGAACCGCGATCGAAGTGGGCGAACTAAAAACGTTCGCGGATCGTTTGGCGGAAGCCTACCGGGAGGAAGACGCGGAAGATTGACCGGGTGCGGGAAGGTTCCGAATCCGGTCTCCGGTATCGATGCCGAGTTCGCGGGTGATTCCAGCACGGAGTTCCAGCACGTACAGGATGTTGCGGGGGCCGATGATCGTGGATGGCGACAGCGGGATCGTGTCGCGCACGATTCGGCGGATAACCCCGTCTGGATCGATGAACAGCATGTCGAGCGAAAGGGGTGTGTTCTTCATCCACATGGTTCGCACGTCCGGGCGATCGTAGACAAACAACATGCCAGCGTCATCGGGCAGGTCTTCACGGAACATGAGCCCTTGCGCCTGTGCTTCCGGCGTCAGCGCCAGTTCGACTGCGAAGTGGTGTGTGCCGGTGGCGCTGTCGATGGCGAGGGGCCAGGTCTCCGGGGAGTCTCCTGCAGGGAGCCAATAAGTCAGGATCACGCCCGCCGCAGCCGACAGCAGCAAGACGGAGATCCACCCGATGCGGAAACGCTTCATGGGACGAAAGGGGGCTGGTCTCATTGTAGGGGAGACAGGGTGCTTTTCGATTTAAATGGCATCCCCTGTGGCATAATGCGTTCCACTCGAACCGGTGCATTTGACCCATGTTTTTGATCGACGACGCGATGGCGCAAGACGCGGCAGGGCCCATGGGCGGCTGGTCCATGTTCGCCATGATCGCGATCTTCTTCGCGATCATGTATTTCATGATTATTCGTCCGCAGAACAAGCGGGTCAAGGAACACCGCGCCCTGATCGATTCCCTGCAAAAGGGCGACGAAGTGTCCACCAACGGCGGCCTGATGGGGCGGATCACGCACATCGGCTCCAGCACGGTGCGCCTGGAGCTGGCGGAGGGGGTGGAGGTCCGCCTGCGGCGAGATTCGGTCAGTAACGTCCTGCCCAAGGGTTCGCTCGCGAAAAGTGACTGACAGAGGTCGCCGGACCGGCGGCCTGCGGACAAATCCATGAAGGCAAATCAATATCCGTGGTGGAAGAACCTTCTGGTGATCGGCATTCCGCTGATCGCGGCGCTTTATGCGGCGCCCAACCTGTATCCCTCCGATCCCTCGGTTCAGGTCTCCTCGTCCCGGATCGCCCTAGGTGAAGCGGAACGCAAGCAAATCGAACAGATCCTCAAGCTTAAAGGGCTGGGTCACGATCAGGTCGAGCAGGAAGGGGAGGAATCTCTGCTGATTCGCTTCGCCGACCCGGAAGACCAACTGAAGGCTGCCGACGCTTTACGCGACGCCCTGTCGGACCGGTTTTCGGTGGCGCTGCATTTGGCGCCGGCCACGCCGGGTTGGCTCGAGTCGGTGAATGCACACCCGATGAATCTCGGGCTGGATTTGCGCGGCGGCGTACATTTCCTCCTGGAAGTCGACCTGGACGCCTCGATCGGCAAGGCGTATGCCCGGCATGCCACGGATGTCCGGACTTTGCTGCGTGAGGAGGAAATCCGCTATCGCGGAGTACGGGTACACGGCGAGGAGGTGCATATCCTGGCACGTGATGCGGAGACCCTCGAACAGATCGAAGAGGTCGTCAAAGACAATTATTTCGGCACCTTCGAGGTCACTGCGGGGGAGACCGAGGGACAGCCGACAGTCATCATGCGGCTGACCCAAACCGCGCACAGCGACATTCGCCGCAATGCCATCAGTCAGAACCTGATAACCCTGCGCAAGCGGGTCAACGAACTGGGTGTGGCGGAGCCGGTCATCCAGCAGCAGGGGCGCACCCGGATCGCGGTGCAGTTGCCGGGCGTGCAGGATACGGCGCGGGCCAAGGAAATTCTGGGCGCGACCGCCACTCTGGAATTCCGGCTGGTGGACGAGCAGTCGGATCCGTACTTGGCCGCGGAGACAGGCAAGGTGCCGCTGGCGGACGAGCTGTACTACGAACGCGACGGCAATCCGGTCCTGCTCAAGCGCCGGGTGATGCTGACCGGGGAGCACATCATCGATGCGTCGTCGGGGTTTGACGAACGCGGCCTGCCCGCGGTGCATATCACGCTGGACAGCGATGGGGCCCGGCAGTTCGCCAAGGTGACCGGCGAAAACGTCAAGCGGTTGATGGGCGTGGTTTTCATCGAACAACGCAGCGACACGGTGGTGGCTGATGGCGAAACGCGCCGGGTCACCCGCGAGACCCGGGAGGTCATCAACGTCGCCCGCATTCAGGAACAGTTGTCCAAGCGCTTCCAGATCACCGGGCTGGACACGTCGCGCGAAGCGCGCAACCTGGCGTTGCTGCTGCGCGCCGGCGCGCTGGCGACCCCCATGTACATCGTGGAGGAACGGACGGTTGGACCAAGCCTGGGCCAACAGAACATCGAGCTCGGTGCCTTGTCGGTGCTCATCGGCTTCCTGCTGGTGATGGTATTCATGGCGCTGTACTACCGCCTGTTCGGGCTGGTCGCCGACCTGGCGCTGGTCGCCAACCTGGTTTTGATCGTGGCAGCGATGTC
Organism: uncultured Chromatiales bacterium; assembly: GCA_964526195.1. Taxonomy (GTDB): domain Bacteria; phylum Pseudomonadota; class Gammaproteobacteria; order Poriferisulfidales; family Poriferisulfidaceae; genus Poriferisulfidus. The sequence goes on from CAZGIH010000012.1 coordinate 14,219, forward strand.
GATGATTCCAGGGGCGACGCTGACCCTGCCGGGTATCGCCGGCATCGTGCTGACCGTAGGTATGGCGGTGGATGCCAACGTGCTTATCTTCGAGCGCATCCGGGAAGAACTGGACAACGGCAATTCACCCCAGGCCAGCATCCAGGCCGGCTACAGCAAGGCGCTGTCGACCATTGCCGACGCGAATATCACCACCCTGATCGCCGCGATCGTGCTGTTTGCCTTCGGCACCGGGCCGATCAAGGGATTTGCGGTAACCCTCTCCATCGGCATCGTGGCTTCCATGTTCACCGCGATCATGGGAACCCGGGCGATCATCAACCGGATCTACGGAACCCGTCGTAGCCCCACCTTGGCGGTCTGACCATGCGATTGCTTCCGCGCAAGCTTGCTCTCGACTTCATGGGTCGTGCCCGGCATGCGATGGTGCTGTCAGGGAGCCTGTTGGTCCTGTCCGTTGGCTCGCTGCTGTTCCAGGGCCTGAACCTGGGCGTGGACTTCGAGGGCGGAACCCTGATTGAGGTTGGCTACCCGGCTCCGGTGGAACTCGACGAAATCCGCGGGCAACTGGAAGCGGCTGGCTTCGACCGGGCGGTGGTGCAGCATTTCGGGTCGGCGCAGGACGTGCTGGTGCGAATCAAGCCGGACGACCGTCCGCAGAGCGAATTGAGCAACCAGGTACTGGAGACCCTGCGCGGCGGAAGTCAGGAACTTCAACTGAGGCGGGTCGAGTACGTTGGCCCGCAGGTGGGTGAGGAGCTGCGCGACGATGGGGGCCTTGCCATGCTGTACGCACTGGGGCTGATCCTGATCTACGTGGCGCTTCGCTTCGAATACCGGTTCTCATTCGGTGCCGTCATTGCACTGATCCATGACGTGATCCTGACCATCGGGTTTTTCTCGCTGACCCAGATCGAATTCGACTTGACGGTGCTGGCGGCCATCCTGGCGGTGATCGGCTACTCCCTGAACGACACCATCGTCGTGTTCGACCGCATCCGGGAGAATTTCCGGGCGTTGCGGCGCCAGCCCAGCATCGAGGTTCTCAATGTCTCGATCAACCAGACCCTGTCGCGCACCCTGATGACCTCGCTGACCACACTGCTGGTGTTGTTCGCACTGTTCTTCTTCGGCGGCGAGGTGATCCACGCGTTCTCCATCGCGCTGATCGTGGGCGTCATCATCGGCACCTATTCGTCGATCTACGTGGCGGGCAGTTCCCTGTTGGTGCTCGGCGTGAGTGGGCAGGACCTCGACACGACGCCGACGGAGGATGTGGACACCCGGCCCTAGGATCAGCCGGCTATTTCTTCAGGGCTTCGAGCCGTCCCAGCATTTCTTCCAATACCTTCGGCGCTGCAGCGATGATGTTGCCGCTGGCAAGCGGGTCTTCGCTACCGTCCAGGTCTTTCACGATCGCGCCCGCTTCCCTCGCAAGAACGATCCCGGCGGCCATGTCCCAGGGTTTGAGGCCGAACTCCCAAAAGCCATCGAACCGTCCCGCTGCGACGTAGGCGAGATCCAATGCCGCCGAGCCTGCGCGGCGGACTCCGGCAGTCTCTGGAATCAGGGCTCGCAGGGTGGTCAGGTAGTGGTCAAGGTCGGCGCCGTCCCGGAATGGAAACCCGGTTGCGAGCAGGGCATCGGCCAACCCTTGCCCGGTGCGGGCGCGGATGCGCCGCCCGTCAAGAAAGGCTCCGCGACCGGTCTCCGCAGTGAACAGTTCCTGCTTGAACGGGTCGTACACGACCCCGAGCAGCAGTTTGTCCCGCTGCCGCAGGGCGATCGACACAGCGTAGTGGGGGATGCCGAACAGGAAGTTGGTGGTGCCGTCGAGCGGGTCGACCAGCCACTCGAATTCGGCGTCGGAGGATGTGCTGGCCGCCGCTTCTTCCGCCAGGATGGCGTGTTCCGGGTGCGCTTTGTGCAGGCGGGAGATGATCTCTTTTTCGGCTTCGCGGTCCACGCTGGAGACGAAATCATGCGAACCTTTGCGTTCTACCGCGACCCGATCGGTAAAGTTGTGGTGGCGGATGATGATTCGACCGGCAGCCTCGGCGGCGTCGACGGCGATGTTCAGCAGGGCACTCATGGTAGGTGTTCAGAGTGGGACGAAGAGGCGTTTAAGGTGGATTTCCGGGCTTCAGAGCCGGCTTTCGAGTGCGGACAGAGGGCGCCTATCATAAAGCAAAGGGGCGATTCCGGGCTTTTCTCCTCTAACCCTTAAGGAATACTTGACTAATACGGTCAGGTATGTCAATATGATTGGCGTTCCGCATCGCCGGAGACTTGATGTCATGAAACTGAATGCGAAAGGACGTTATGCTGTGACCGCCATGCTGGACGTGGCGCTGCACGGCGAGGAAGGGCCGGTGGCGCTCGCGAGCATCGCCGAGCGTCAGGGTATCTCGCGCTCTTACCTCGAGCAGTTGTTCTCCCGCCTGCGGCGGGCCGGGCTGGTCGACAGCGTGCGCGGGCCCGGCGGCGGATATTGCTTGGCGCGGGACGTGCCGGAGATCTCGATCGCCGAGGTGATCGCGGCAGTCGACGAAAGCGTGGACGCGACGCGTTGCGGCGGCCGCGAGAACTGCCAGGACAACCAGCCCTGCCTGACCCACGGCCTGTGGGAGGGATTGGGCCGTGAAATCGAACGCTACTTGGGTCGCGTCAGCTTGGCGGATGTGCTGCGCCAGCAGCGAGTCCGCGAAGTGGCCTTGCGCCAGAACGCGAAATTCGCCGAGCATCACGGATTCCCCGCGAGGCCGGTCATGGAAGGGCAGGAGGCCGTGCTATGAGCGACGTCAATCTTCCGATCTACCTGGACTATTCCGCGACCACGCCGGTGGACCCTCGGGTCGCGGACAAGATGCGCCAGTTCCTGACGCCGGACGGAGAGTTCGGCAATCCCGCTTCGCGTTCGCACAGCTTCGGCTGGCATGCCGAGGAGGCGGTCGACGAGGCGCGCAAGCAGGTCGCGGCCCTGATCGGCGCGGACCCGCGCGAAATTGTCTGGACCAGCGGCGGCACCGAGTCGGACAACCTGGCGATCAAGGGTGCCGCTCATTTCTACCAGAAGAAAGGCAAGCACATCGTCACCGTCAAGACCGAACACAAGGCAGTGCTGGACACCTGCCGGCAACTGGAGCGGGAAGGCTTCGAAGTGACCTACCTGGCACCGCAGGCGGACGGCCTGCTCGACCTGGCCGAACTGGAGGCTTCGCTGCGCGACGATACGGTGCTGGTGTCGGTGATGCACGTCAACAACGAAATCGGTGTCGTCCAGGACATCGGCACGATCGGCAAGATGACCCGCGAGCGCGGCATCATCCTGCACGTCGATGCGGCGCAGGGCGCCGGCAAGATTCCGATCGACGTGCACGAAATGCAGGTCGACCTGATGACCCTGTCTGCGCACAAGATCTACGGTCCGAAGGGAATTGGCGCCTTGTATATCTGTCGCAGGCCCCGGGTGCGCCTGGAGGCGCAGATGCACGGCGGCGGCCACGAGCGCGGGTTGCGTTCCGGTACCCTGCCGACACACCAGATCGTCGGCATGGGCGAGGCATTCCGGATTGCCCGCGAGGAAATGGCGGAGGAATCGGCACGCATCCGCGCGTTGCGCGACCGGCTCTGGGACGGCTTGAACAAGATGGAAGAGGTCTACCTCAACGGCGACCTCGAACAGCGGGTTCCGGGCAACCTTAACGTCAGCTTCAACTTCGTGGAAGGCGAATCGCTGATCATGGCGCTCAAGGACGTCGCGGTGTCCAGCGGTTCGGCCTGTACCTCGGCCTCGCTGGAACCCAGCTACGTGCTGCGTGCGCTGGGCCGCAACGACGAATTGGCGCACAGTTCGCTGCGCTTCACCATCGGGCGTTTCACGACCGAGGAAGAAATTGATTACACCATCTCACTCATCGAGCAAGCCGTGCAGCGGCTTCGCGACCTCTCACCTCTTTGGGAAATGTACCAGGAAGGGGTTGACTTGGACTCGGTGCAGTGGGCGGTTCACTGAGCAATGCTAAGCAGGAGAAAGCATCATGGCATATGGGAAAAAAGTTCTGGATCACTATGAGAATCCGCGCAACGTCGGTTCACTGAACAAGGACGACGCGCAGGTGGGCACCGGCATGGTCGGGGCACCGGCCTGCGGGGACGTGATGAAGCTTCAGATCAAGGTCAACGACGAGGGCGTGATCGAAGACGCCAAGTTCAAGACCTACGGCTGCGGCTCGGCGATCGCGTCGTCCAGCCTGTTGACCGAGTGGGTGCGTGGCAAGACCCTGGCGGAAGCCGGCGATATCCGCAATACCGACATCGCTGAAGAACTGGCGCTGCCGCCGGTGAAGATTCACTGCTCGGTGCTGGCGGAAGACGCCATCCGGGCGGCGATCGAGGACTACGAAGGCAAGCAGGCCCGCGAGGCCGGCGCGCCGGACGAAGCAGAACTGGCAGAAGCCGTCTGAATCGGCAACCGCCATGGCCATCTCGCTGACTGAAGCCGCAGCTGGGCAGGTTCGCGCTCATCTGGAGAAGCGCGGGCGTGGGCTCGGCCTTCGCCTGGGGGTAAAGACTACCGGGTGCTCCGGGATGGCCTATGTGTTGGAGTTCGCCGATTCCTTAGAGGAGGACGATCAGGTGTTCGAGGATAAGGGCGTGAAGGTGGTGGTGTCCCCGAAGAGCCTGGCCTATTTGGATGGCGCCGAACTGGATTACGGGCGCGAAGGACTGAATGAAGGGTTCCGCTTCACCAACCCCAACGAGAAAGCGCGGTGCGGGTGCGGCGAAAGCTTTAGCATCTGAGCGACAGGACTAGGGGGCGGCGGTGCCGCTGGAACTTCCCCAGAATTATTTCGAACTGTTTCAGTTGGCGTGCGCGCTTGAGGTGGACGAGCGGCAGTTGACCGAGCGGTACCGGGACCTGCAGCGGGAACTGCACCCGGACCGTTTTGCAGCGGCCGGCCCGCAGGAGCGGCGTCTCGCGGCGCAGGCCGCAGCCCACGTCAACCAGGCGTACCGCACCCTAAGTGATCGGCACGAGTGTGCCACTTATCTTCTCCACTTGCAGGGAGTCACGGTTGACGACGAGAAAGATACGTCGACTGACACCGAATTCCTGATGCAGCAGATGGAGTTGCGCGAGGGAATGGAGGCGCTGGACGGGATGCCGGCAGCCGAAGCCTTTGGCACCCGTCTTGAACAGGAGGCCGGGGCACTGTGGGAGGATTTCGGGGCGTGCTATGCCGGGGAGCGCTGGCCGGACGCACGGGAAGCCTTGCTGAAACTCCGCTTCTACCGCCGTCTGCAGCAACAGTTGCAGGCTTGCAGGGAACAGTTTGCCGCAGGATAGGAAGATGGCCCTACTGCAAATTTCGGAACCGGGACAGGGCGGCCCCAGGCGGCGCGCCTGCGGCATCGACCTGGGTACGACGCATTCGCTCGTTGCGGTGATGCGGGATGGGCAAGCGGTCACGTTGCCGGATGCCGAGGGGCGCTACCGTCTCCCTTCGGTGGTGCACTACGGAGCCGGATCAGAGACGGTAGGCTGGTCGGCTGTTCAGGCTGCCGCGGATGATCCGGACAACACGTTCTTCTCGATCAAGCGCTCGATGGGTCGTGGTGCTGCGGATCTTGATGACGCACATGATCTGGTTGAGGATTCGGCAGCGGGTGTGCCGCGTTTTCGAACGGTAGCCGGGCCGAAGACCGCCGTGGAGATCTCGGCTGACATTTTGAGTGCCCTGCGGGCTCGGGCCGAAGAGGAACTGGGTGGTGAGTTGGACGGGGCCGTAATCACGGTGCCTGCTTATTTCGATGAAGCGCAGCGGCAGGCGACCAAGGATGCGGCTCGTTTGGCTGGGTTGCCGGTTCTGCGGCTGATTAACGAGCCGACCGCAGCCTCGATCGCTTATGGACTGGACCAGCAGGACGACCGCGGACTGATTGCGGTGTTCGACCTGGGCGGGGGAACGTTCGACATTTCGATCCTGCGTCTGAGCCGGGGCGTGTTTGAAGTGCTGGCGACGGGTGGCGATACCGAATTGGGCGGAGACGATCTGGACCGGATCCTGCTGGCTTGGGTGCAGAAGGAATGCGGCGTGGAAGAAGCGGACCGGGCCTGGACGCGGAGGATTCTCCAGGTCGTGCGCGAGGCTCGAGAGACCTTGTCAGAGCAGGAGTCGGTTCGGGTTGATTGTGGCGACGGGCAAGTCTTGGCCTTGACCCGAGACGAACTGGAGCAATGGTCGGCGCCTCTGCTTGAGCGAATGCTGCAATGTTGCCGCCGTGCCTTGTCGGATGCCGGAGTCGAAGCGGGCGAGGTGCAGGAGGTGGTCATGGTCGGGGGGGTGACGCGAATGCCGTACCTGCGCCGCGAGGTGTCGAAGTTTTTCTCCCGTGAGGTCCATACCGGGATCGACCCGGACCGGGTGGTGGCGCTGGGCGCTGCGGTCCAGGCCGACGTACTGGTGGGCAACGCGCAAGATCAGGATCTGCTGCTGCTGGACGTGATTCCTTTGTCGCTCGGGATCGAGATCATGGGAGAACTGGTCGAGCGGATCATCGACCGCAACACCACCATCCCGGCTCACCATGCTCAGGAATTCACCACGTTCAAAGACGGGCAGACCGCGCTTGCGGTGCACGTGGTGCAGGGCGAACGAGAATTGGTGTCGGATTGCCGCTCGCTGGCACGCTTCGAATTGCGCGGCATCCCGCCGATGGCTGCAGGTGCTGCGCGCATCCGGGTCGAGTTCCAGGTCGACGCAGACGGGTTGCTGACAGTGGAGGCGATGGAGACTGTCAGCGGGGTGCGCGCCGGGGTATCGGTCAAGCCCTCCTACGGGCTGGAAGAATCGGAAATCGAACAGATGCTCCGGGAGTCGATCGAGCATGCCGAGGAAGACGTGGCGAGTCGTGCCTTGAACGAGCAGCAGGTCGAGGCAGACCGGGTGGTGCAGGCTTTGCGGGACGCGTTGGCTGCGGACGGGGATATACTGTCGGACGATGCGGAGCGCGCCGGAATCGAGGCGGCGGCGCAGGCTCTGATACAGCTGCGGGACGGGACGGACGCCGACGCGATCCGAGCCGGGATCAAGGCGCTGGAGGAGGCTTGTGAGCCATTCGTGGAACGGCGCATGAACCGCAGTATCCGGCAGGCCATGCAGGGACACAGGCTTGAAGAATTTCAGGAGCAGGATTAATGCCGACGATACGCTTCCTGCCGCATGAGGAGATCTGCCCGACCGAGCAGGTGGTCGAGGTCGAGCCCGGGGTGAGCATTTGCGATGCAGCCCTGTCCAGCGGCATCGAGATCGAGCATGCCTGCGAAAAGTCCTGCGCGTGCACGACCTGCCATGTCTACGTCCGGGAAGGGAGCGACTCGCTGAACGAGGCGAGCGAAGATGAGGAAGACCTGCTGGACCGGGCGTGGGGCCTGGATCCGGATTCGCGGCTGAGTTGTCAGGCGATTGTGGGCGACGAGGACCTGGTGGTCGAACTTCCGCGCTACACTATCAACCAGGTTTCTGAGCACCACTAGGAGGGGAGATGGGGCTTCGCTGGACGGACTCGCTGGAGATCGCGATCGAGCTTGAGGACGCGCACCCGGATGTTGATCCACAGTACGTGCGATTCACTGACCTGTACGAGTGGATTTTGGCGTTGGAAGACTTCGAGGATGACCCGGAGCATTGTGGGGAACGCATCTTGGAAGCGATCCAGATGGCCTGGATCGACGAACACGACTGAATGGCACGGTTTCAGGTGTTGGCAGAGGGGTTCTGGACTCGATCCGACCCGATCCCCTGTGATAAAATTCGCGCGCCCACGGTGCGCCGTGGGCTGATTATTAGATTCTAAACCGGCACGACATCGATGCGCATCATTCTGCTGGGCGGGCCCGGCGCTGGCAAGGGAACCCAGTCCAGTTACATCTGCGAGCGCTACGGGATCCCGCAAATTTCGACGGGAGACATGTTGCGCAAGGCGGTCGCGGACGGCACGCCACTGGGCAAGGAGGCGGGGCAGATCATGAGCCAGGGTGCCTTGGTGCCTGACGAACTGATCCTAGGGTTGGTCGAGCAGCGGATTGCCGAGCCGGATTGCAATGACGGCTTTCTGCTGGATGGGTTTCCCCGGACTTTGGCGCAGGCGGAAGCGTTGCGTGACTACGAGATTGACATCGACCACGTGGTGGAGATCCGGGTGAGCGACGAAGAAATTGTTCGCCGCATGAGTGGACGGCGGGTTCATCCGGCTTCCGGGCGCGTCTATCATATTGAAAACAATCCGCCTCAGCAGGAGGGGTTGGATGACGACACCGGAGAACCGCTGATCCAGCGCGACGACGACCGGGAAGAGGTCGTCCGGCAGCGCCTAGAGGTTTATCATGATCAGACCGAACCGCTCATCGGTTATTATTCCAGTTGGGCGGAATCCGGTGGTGAAGGGGCGCCGCGCTATCATGTAATCGACGGAATCGGAACAATCGAGGAAATCCGAGACCAGGCATTTTCTTCCTTGGACTAAAGCACTAGATTACGGTTTGGAACGACAGGATTAAGGAGTACCGACGCCATGGCAACACCAACTTTCTTCATGGGCCTTCTCGGAGTGCTGGTCGCGATGACGCTGGTGCTGTTCATCATCGCGCAGAACATCGTGGAGCCGGACCTGAAGCTGGACGACCCCGAAGTAGCCGAAGCGATTCAGAAGCGGATTGAGCCGATCGGCCAGCTCAATACCGGTGACGCTCCGATTGCGGTCGCATCCCTGCCGCTCATCTCGGATGCCCAAGCCGCACCCGATTTCGATTCGGGAGAAGCCGTCTACAACGCTGTCTGCCAGGTCTGTCACACCACGGGTGTCCTGAATTCACCGAAACTGGGGGATCCAACGGGCTGGGAGACGCGCCTGCCGAAAGGGAAGGAAGCCATGTACCTGAGCGTGCTCAGCGGCCTCAACCTGATGCCGCCCAAGGGCGGGCGTCCGGACCTGTCGGACGAACAGATCCAGATGGCTGTCGACTATATGCTGGAAAGCCTCAACTGACCGGATCTTCGGGATCTTGGTCGCTCTCCAGCGCATCCAGACGTTTTTGCAGTTCGCCTAGGCGCTCGCGAGTCTTGGCGAGCAGCTTGGACTGCACGTCGAACTCCTCCCGGGTGACCACGTCTAGGCGTTGCAGCAGGCTTTCGACGCAGGCTCGAACGGTCTTGTGGATTTCCTCGCGGGTCGAGTGCAGAGATTCCGGAATCAGCACGTCCAGGCGCCGAGCCAGATCATCCAGTTGCTTGGGGTCAAGGCGAATCATAAATTTCATTATACGAGCCCGCCGGGGGCCGGGCGGTGTCAATCCAGCACGCCCATGCCCTGTCTAGAATGAGCACATTGCAGCAGGGATGAATCGAAATGACTTCCGGGAAGACGACCGTCAAAACCCGTCAGGTGGAGCGGGCCGTCGTCGGCGTGGAAGACCTTGGGCGACGTTTGGATAATTTCCTGCTGGCGCGGGTGGAGGTGCCGCGCCAAGTCGTTTACCAGTGGATCCGTACCGGCCAAGTCCGGGTCAATCGCGGCCGGGCGAAGCCGTCTTACCGCCTCAGGGCGGATGACGAAGTACGGATCCCTCCGCACAGCCCGGAGGGGCAGGACCGGTCCGATTCGCCGGTTCCGGATATTCCGGTGCCGGTGTTGTACGAAGATGCAGATCTGCTGGTTGTCGACAAGCCGGCCGGACTGGCAGTGCACGGCGGCAGCCGGATCCGCTTCGGGTTGATCGATGTGTTGCGACAGTGCCGGGGTGAGGACGGATTCCTGGAATTGGTGCATCGGCTGGACCGAGGCAGCAGCGGGTGCCTCGTTCTGGCACGCAACCGCAGTGCATTGCTCGGGTTGCAGGCTCAATTTCGGAAGAGGGCAGTGCAGAAAACCTATTGGGCATTGGTGGCCGGACAGTGGCCGGAACATGTCCGGGAAGTTCGCCGGCCTCTCCGGGTTAATCGGCACCATGCCCGGCACCGCAAGGCGGTGGTCGACGAGTCGGGGAGGGATGCGCACACCCGGTTCCGGCCATTGGATCAATTCGCGCGGAGCTGCCTTGTCGAAGCTCGCATCGAGACCGGAAGGACTCACCAGATTCGGGTGCATGCCGCCGAGGCCGGGCATCCGGTCGTTGGAGACGACCGCTACGGCAATCGGCAGGTGAACGGATGGGCCCGGGAGCGAGGCTTCAAACGCCTGTTCCTGCACGCGCGGTCGTTGGGCTTTGCCCATCCGGCGAACCAGTCCAAGGTAACGGTACGGGCACCCCTGGATGCAGCCTGCAAAAAACTGCTGGCTTCCCTGCGTGATGAAACCGGGACGCCTTCTCTATAATGAGGGGGCACCATGGACCGGGCTGGCGTAGCTCAGTTGGCAGAGCAGCTGTCTTGTAAACAGCAGGTCGGGGGTTCGAATCCTCTCGCCAGCTCCACCCCGATTTCCCACCTAACCCCCGGTTTCGCGTAGCTTTTTCGGCCCTGCTGAAGATTCGCTTTATGGTATAATCCATACTTTAGCCTAATTTTGGGAGGGGTACCCAAGCGGTCAACGGGGGCAGACTGTAAATCTGCTGGCTCAGCCTTCGTAGGTTCGAATCCTACCCCCTCCACCAGGGGGCTGCAGACCAGCGGAAACAGCGGGTTGGGCGGGTGTAGTTCAACGGTAGAACCTCAGCCTTCCAAGCTGATAGTGGCGGTTCGATTCCGCTCACCCGCTCCACTGCCGCCGACGGCGGAGGGACGCGGCCCATATAGCTCAGTCGGTAGAGCACTTCCTTGGTAAGGAAGAGGTCACCGGTTCAAGTCCGGTTATGGGCTCCAGATTGAGACACAACCTAAACCAGGAGACAGAACGATGGCGAAGGAGAAATTCGAGCGCACGAAGCCGCACGTGAACGTGGGGACGATCGGGCACGTGGACCATGGCAAGACGACGCTGACGGCGGCGCTGACCAAGGTGATGGCGGAGACGCACGGCGGCGAGGTGCGGGAC
>CAZGIH010000013.1:0-146491 GCA_964526195.1 uncultured Chromatiales bacterium
CAGATCCACGCCCAGATAGGTGATTTGAGGTTGGGGTATAGTGTGATTCATCGGCTCGTCCCGCTTCCGCAGTGGTTAGTAGCATTCTCATTGTGGCCGCCCAAGGCTCTTTTGGGAAGTGGGACGAACCATCCCATCATCCTGGCCTTCGGGAATGGGGCGGCTGGGCGTGGAGGTGGCGATACCGGCGGGCCCCCCCGCCACGGTCGGCCTGGGAAGCGTCAAGAAATCAGACAATCTGATAGGCGCTAGTCTGTCAAATAATCTTGATAATTCCCATATGGCTTCGCTCGCCCTGTTTGCCAATGTTGCGGATCGCCGCTGCCTAGTAGTCGGTGCCGGGCCGGTTGCTGCGCGGAAGATCGAAGCATTGGTGCGCGCGGGTGCGCCAGTACGCGTAGTTGCCCCCGAAGCTGTCGATTCGGTACGCGACCATGCCGAGGCAGGCCGCATCGATTATCAAGCCCGGGACTTCCAGAAAGAAGATCTGGAGGGAGTCTTCCTGGTCGTGATTGCCAGTAGCGATGCGGCACTAAACGACAGGATTGTAGGGGAAGCACGAGGGCGGGGCCTCTTGGTCAATGCCGCCCATAAGGCCGATGCGGGAGACGTGCTGTTGCCTTCGGTAATCCGGCGGGATCCCATTCAGGTCGCAATCTGTACCGACGGCGCTTCGCCCGTACTCGGGCGGCTGTTGCGAAACCACTTGGAAAGCCGCATTCCTGGCGCGTTCGGGAGATTGGCGGCTTTGGTCGAGAGATTCCGGGGCGCAGCGCGGAAGAAATTCCCCGAACGCCGGTTGCGCCGCCGCTTCTGGGAGGCGGTCCTGACCGGGCCGGTCGCGGAGCAGGTGCTGGACGGTCGCGAGGCGGAAGCCGACAGTACTCTGCAGCAGGAACTGGAGCGTGGGCAGATCCCCGACACCGGGGAGGTCTATCTGGTCGGTGCGGGGCCAGGCGATCCGGATCTCCTGACGTTCCGGGCATTGCGGCTGATCCATCAGGCCGACGTGGTGGTCTACGATCGATTGGTGTCGGATCCGATCATGGCCCTGCTCCGGGGTGACATCCAGAAGATCTATGCAGGGAAGGAACGTGCGCAGCACACCATCGAGCAGGAATCAATCAACGCGTTGCTGGTTCGCCTTGCCCGGGAAGGCAAGCGGGTCTTGCGCCTGAAGGGGGGCGACCCGCTGGTGTTCGGCCGCGGGGGGGAGGAAATCGCGACCCTGATGGAGGAAGGCATCCCGTTCCAGATCGTTCCCGGGATCACAGCCGCCAATGGTTGCGCCAGTTATGCAGGTATTCCTCTGACCCACCGCGATTACGCGCAGGCTTGCATCTTCGTCACCGGCCACCTCAAGGACGGGAGCGTCAACTTGAACTGGGACATGCTGGCGCACCCGCGCCAGACGCTGGTGTTCTACATGGGTCTGGCTGGCTGCCCGGAGATCTGCAAGCAGTTGGTACGACATGGCTTGGACGCCAGCACCCCGGCTGCGCTGATTACCCGGGGCACCACTCCGGAGCAACGAGTACTGACCGGCACCCTGGAGGATCTCCCGCAACTCGTCCAATCGCAGGATGTGGTGCCGCCGACCCTCATCGTGATCGGCGAGGTTGTCCGCTTGCGCGAACAGCTCCGCTGGTTCCAGACCAGCGGGGATATTGCCGCACCGTGATCTCCCGCCTCCGGCTCGAAAATTTCCGGCAACCGCGTTGCCGTATACCAAGACGGGCGGGGGAGGTGCTTTGGTGAGCGATTTCCTGTCGGGGTTCCGCCGAAGCTTGACGATGCTGGGGTTGAGCACGCCGCCGACCCCAGAATTTCTGGAAGTGGGCATGCCGGCTCCCGGCTTCACGTTGACCGATGAGAACAGAGTGCCCCATCACCTTTCGGATTATTACGGGCAGTGGCTGGTGCTGTATTTCTACCCGAAAGACAATACGCCGGGTTGCGTCATGGAAGCCTGCGCATTTCGAGACGAGATTGCGCCATTCCACGAGCGGAATGCCAAGGTGGTCGGAATCAGCATAGACAATGCGGACAACCACCAGAAATTCATCAACAAATACGGCCTGCCGTTCACGCTGCTGTCGGATCCGGAAGGAAGGGTCGCCGAGCGCTACGGTGCGCACGGCGGGCTGCTGGGCATTTCGTATGCCAAGCGCCAGACCTTCCTGATCGACCCGGAAGGCATCATCCGCCACATCTGGAGGACGGTGCCCATAAAAGGGCATGCCCAGGACGTCATTGCCGTTTTGGATAGCTTCCGATAAGGTTCGGGCATGGCCTACCGCATCTCGCGCGTGACGACCCGAAGTGGGGACGATGGAACGACGGGCCTTGCGGGAGGTGCCCGATTGCCTAAAGACGACCCACGAATCGAAGCATTGGGTGCAGTCGATGAACTCAACTGCCAGTTGGGATTGCTGCTCGCCTTGGCGGCGGGTGCAGAGGCCTGTCGGTGGGTCGAACAGGTGCAGCAGGACCTGTTCGACTTGGGCGCAATCATTGCGCAGGGAAAGTTGGAGTGGAAAGGTGAAGAGAAATCAGCCCAACTGGAACGCTGGACCGAGGAACTGAATGCCGCGTTGCCGCCGCTTGAGGAATTCGTCCTTCCGGGCGCGGGTGTCGAGGCGGCGCAATGCCATGTGGCGCGTGCGGTTTGCCGACGTGCCGAACGGCGGGTGGTCGCGCTGGATGACTTGCCAGAGACGGCGCGGGTCTACCTGAACCGGTTGTCGGACCTGTTGTTTGTTCTGGCGCGGACGCTGGCTAGAGAAAAGGAGGAGCCGGAACGATTTTGGCAAGGGGCGTCCCGTCCCGGGGAAGATTGAATCAGTCCGAGACTCGACTTTCGTGTCGCGTTGCCGTTCTCCTGGCGAAGGAAGATCTGCCTTTACTTTTCCGGGGGTGCCTACGGCGTGGGCGCGTTCAAGGCTAAGAAGCAGCACTATAATGCTCACAACAAATAGGGGCCTTCTGCTCCTGATTCTGCAGTTGATTCCGGCAGCACTGTGGTTCAGGCCCGCACGTGGGGGTTAACATGCTTGAAGAAAAGGAAGAGGCCAAAGAGGTCAAGCCTGGAGAATTTATTGATTGGACAAAGGAAGAAAGAGCAGCACATCTGAGGGATTTAGAAAAAGTCGGAGATGCCCAGAGAAAGTTTCGAACAAAAATAGAACAGGATGAAATCCCCCTTGGCAAACGGCTTACCGAGTTCTATGATTCGCATGGAATATCATCGATCGGCTTTCGCTGTTCTTCGCGTGCGGTATGCTCGGCAAAAGCCCCGCAATTCACGGAAGCCAAGGCGAGTTTCGTGGGTCCACGCTATGAAGAGGGAACGCTCCCGCGCTTGCTTTTTCTCTCGCTGGACTCCGGCAGAGGTCACCCGGATCCGCAGCAACGCACCGTCGAAGCCGTCCGCAGGCAGGTTCTTGATTGCGACGTGGCGGCACTTCCGAAGAACCGCCATTGGTACCGAACCCATGAAATGGCATGGGAGTTGCTCCGCCAGTTCGAGCAGAATCTCACGGTTGCGAACACGCGTTTCCACTTCGCACACGTGAACAGCGCGAAGTGCTGCCAGAACAAACGCGGTAGAGAGCGGGCTGATTCGACGTTGTTCGAGAACTGCCGCCGCTTCATTCCGGGAGAGCTACGCATCCTGAAGCCGGATGTCGTCGTGACGCAGGGCCTCCCGGCAAAGGCCGCGATTCTCAAGAGCTATGATGCCCGACAGCATGTCAAGCGGCTCGTGAAAAGTGATTGTCGTCGGTTCGAACGGGACGCTTGCTACGAAACTGGCCTTATCGAACTCGAGCCGGACGGAAAGACATTCCTCTGGCTTCATACCTCCCACCCCAGTGACTTCGGGCGCTTCAACCCTCAGAAAGTCCATTGCTGGCCTCTGTATGCGGAGGAGGTCAGACGATACTGGTGCGAGTTAAAGGAGTCGGGCCACGCGGACTAAAAGCGAAAGCCCTGACTTTTCAATCAGGAAACATACGGCCCTTTGCCCCTGGGTCCTGGACTTCTTGATGGCTAGATTCGCGGATGCGCATGACAGGAGCATAAAAACAAGATGAATGTTTTTATGACGATCGGGAGCCGTCGGACGCCACCCTAGGGTTTGCCTGTTTCGCGTCTATGTACAATAAAAGCCTTGTTTTCCTCGGACTGCGGGTTGCCGTGAGATTGAAGCAGGGGAGTGTTCTCTCCGGCACCCGCGGGACGACACCGAGAGGGGTTCGCCGGCATCGGGAGTGCCGATCATGACGGATACTGCGTTTGTAGAATTCGACCAGGTCCAGAAAAGCTATGACGGTGAGACTCTGGCGGTTGCAAACCTCAACCTGAGCATCCCCCGCGGTGAATTCATGACCCTGCTCGGGCCGTCCGGCTCGGGCAAGACGTCCAGCCTGATGATGTTGGCCGGATTCGAGACCGTCACGCATGGGGAAATCCGCCTCGACGGCCGCCCGGTGAATTCCGTGCCTCCGCACCAACTGGGCATTGGCGTGGTATTCCAGAATTACGCCTTGTTCCCGCATATGACGGTAAATGAGAACCTTGCGTTTCCGCTGCAGGTGCGCCGGATGGGGCGTTCCGAGGTCGAAGAACGAGTGCGCGAGGCATTGCAGATGGTGGAGATGGGGCGGTTCGGTAATCGCCGCCCGTCCGAACTGTCGGGAGGACAGCAGCAACGCGCCGCACTAGCCCGCGCCTTGGTGTTCCGACCGGAACTGGTGCTGATGGATGAACCTCTGGGGGCGTTGGATCGTCAGTTGCGTGAACACATGCAGTACGAAATCAAGCATTTGCACGACCAGTTGGGCGTGACCGTCGTCTATGTGACACACGATCAATCTGAAGCATTGACCATGTCGACTCGGATCGCAGTGTTCAAGGATGGCTCCATCCAGCAGGATTCCGATCCGGAAACGCTTTATGAATGTCCGGAGACGGCATTTGTCGCACGCTTCATTGGAGAGAACAATCGACTGTACGGCCGGGTTGAACGTGTCGACAATGGCGTGGCCGAGGTTTCGATCGAAGATATCGGTCAGGGTCGGGCGCTGGCCATCAACTGTAGCGGGGTCGGTACTCCGACCACACTGTCGATTCGCCCGGAGCGGGTGTTTATCGGTGATACGGGGGAAAACCGGTTCGATGCGGTAGTGGAGGAATTGATTTATCTTGGCGACCACATTCGTTGCCGTATGAGGGTGCTGGGACATGACGATTTCATTGTCAAGATGCCCAACGCGGCAGGCCATGAGCACCTGAAAGTGGGCCAGGAGACGCCGGTCAGTTGGAATACCGAGGACTGTCGTGCACTGGATGCATTACCATAACCAGACTTTTAGAATTTTTCGACGTTACCCATGAAACCTCTCACTTTTTTCTTCGCCGTAGGTGCATGCCTGATGACGACAATCGCATCCGCAGGCGATTTGACCATCGTCTCTTGGGGCGGCGCCTACACCAAGAGCCAGACCGAGGCTTATTTCAAGCCGTGGATGGCCAGTACCGGCTACCGGGTCCTGTCCGAGGACTACAGCGGCGGCCTGTCCGAAGTCAAGGCGCAGGTTGAGGCCGGCAACGTCAGTTGGGATATTGTGGATGTCGAGGATGCTGAAGCCATTCTGGGATGCGACGAAGGGCTGTTCGAAGAAATTGATCCTGCAATCCTGCCTGCGGCCCCAGACGGGATGCCTGCCGAAGAGGATTTTCTTGAGGGCACCATCGGCGATTGTGCCATCGGCACCGTCTTTTGGTCGACGGCCTATGCCTACAATCAGGAGCGACTGTCGTCGCCTCCGAGCACCATTCAGGACTTCTTCGACCTAGAGAAATTTCCAGGTCGGCGCGGCATGCGCAAAACTCCCAAGGTCAACATCGAAATAGCACTGGTGGCCGACGGCGTCCCGACGGACCAGGTTTACGAGGTGATGGCGACCCCAGAGGGAATCGACCGCGCTTTTGCCAAGCTGGACAGCATCAAGGAGCATGTCTTGTGGTGGGAGGTGGGCGCCCAGCCGCCGCAGTTGCTGATCGACGGTGAGGTGGTCATGAGCACGGCCTACAACGGCCGCATCTTCAATGCGATTGCGGCGGAAGGCCAACCGCTCGCCATGGTTTGGGACGCGCAGGTGCTGGCGGGCGACAACTGGGTGATCGTGAAAGGGACTCCGAACCTGGAACTGGCACTGGACTTCTTAAGATTTGCCTCCATGCCCGAGAACATGGCCGTCCAGGCTTCGTGGATTTCCTATGCACCGGTACGCAAGTCTGCCTCCGAACTGGTCGGGAGCTACCACGCCGACCCAGACCTGAAGATGGGACCGCACCTTCCCACCTGGCCGGACAACATGAAGACGGCGATTCGGAACGATGAGGAATTCTGGGCAGACCATATCGATGAATTGAACGAACGCTTCAATGCCTGGCTGATCAAGTGAGCGAGGTGGCACGGGCACGATTGCCAAAGGGGTTCTTTATCTTTTTTCTTGCTGCAGGAACTTGGCTTGCGGTGTCGGACGCGGTGGCGGGCGACCTGACTGTGGTTTCTTGGGGCGGCCCCTATACCCAGAGTCAGGTGGAGGCTTACCACAAGCCGTGGATGGCTCGCACCGGCCACCGGATCCTGTCCGAGGACTACAGTGGGGGCTTGTCCGAAATCAAGTCACAGGTTCTGACCGGAAACGTCACTTGGGATGTCGTGGACATCGAGGCTGCCGAGGGACTTTTGGGGTGCGATGAAGGATTGCTGGAGGAGATTGACCCCTCCATCCTGCCCTCAGCACCGGACGGGACTCCCGCCGAGCGGGATTTTCCCGAGGGCACCATCAGTTCTTGCATGATTGGGCACATAGTGGCGTCAATGGTGTTCGCCTACGACCGGAACCGGCTGTCACCGGGGCCGACCACCATCCGTGATTTTTTTGACTTGGAAAGATTTCCCGGTCGGCGTGGCATGCGCAGGAGCCCTAAGGCCGCTTTGGAGATGGCGCTGGCTGCTGATGGAGTTCCTACGGATCAGGTCTACGAGGTGCTGGCAACTCCGGAGGGGGTCGATCGTGCTTTTGCGCGGCTGGACGGCATTAAGGAGCAAGTCGTGTGGTGGGAGGCGAGTTCTCATGCGCTGCAGTTGCTGGCGGACGGAGAAGTGGTAATGAGTATGGCCTACAACGGTCGGATCTTCGACGCATCCGAGTTGGAAGGCCGTTCTTTGGCCATCGTTTGGGATGCACAGGTGCTGGAGGTCGGGCAGTGGGCGGTCGTCAAGGGGGCTCCGAACCGGGATCTGGCACTCGATTTCATCGCATTCGCCTCCAAGCCTGAAAACATGGCGGTGCAGGCGTCATGGATCTCCTATGCGCCGGTACGGCGCACTGCTTTCGAAATGATCGGAGCCCATCATTCCAACCCCGAACTGGACATGCGACCGCATATGCCGACTTGGCCAGACAACTTGAAGACAGTGATTTGGCAGGACGTGGAGTTCTGGGCGGATTACCTGGATGAGTTGAACGAAAGATTCAATGCTTGGCTGGTCGAGGGATAGTTTGATCGTGACTCCATCAGCCCCTCCCGAGCCGGTGATTGCTGTCGACGGCATCCCACTTAAAACAAAACTAGCGCGGGCGCTTATGGTCCGCCGGCTCAGGGCCCTGGGGCTGACCATGCCGTTGCTGGCCTTCCTGTTTGCGGCTTTCATTATTCCGGTGCTGGTGTTCCTGTGGCAGGGGGTTCATGACGATACGTACGCACGATACATGTCGCACAGTACCCCCGTATTGGAGGCGTGGGACGGCGTATCGGAGCCGACCGAAGCGATGTACGCAGCCCTGCAGAAGGACTTGGTGCAGGCGAGGAGTGATAAAACCATCGGCAAAGTGGCAACCCGGGTAAACCGGGAACTGCCCGGGGGTCGGTCTCTGTTCACTTCCTCAGCGCGCAGGGCGGCACGTCTTGAGGCCCCCTATAAGGAGGCGTTGATCGATCTCAAACCGGCGTGGGGCCGACTCGAGACCTGGCAAGCGCTTCGCGTTGCGGCAGCCCGGTATACACCAACCTATCTGGCGACTTCGGTGGATCTCAAGTACAGCGGCGACGGTTCCATTCGTCGCCAGGATGAGAAACGCCGCATCCATCTCACGCTGTTTTGGCGCACGATCGAAATCTCCGCGCTGGTCACGATTTTCTGCCTGTTGTTGGGCTATCCGGTAGCCTATCTGATGTCCAACCTGCCGGCGCGCAGCACAAATCTGCTCCTGATCCTGGTGCTATTGCCGTTCTGGACCTCGATCCTGGTGCGTACCACTGCCTGGATTGCAATCCTGCAGGGTAATGGAGTGCTGAACGACCTGTTTGTCGCTTTTGGGGTCATCGGCGACGACAGCCGGTTCAGCATGGTCTACAACCGGACCGGGACCCTAGTTGCCATGACGCACATTCTCCTGCCGTTCATGATCCTGCCGCTGTATGCGGTCATGCGAACCATACCGAAGGCGTACGTTCAGGCGGCACATAGTTTGGGCGCAAACGGCTGGGTAGCCTTCTGGAGGGTATACCTGCCACAGACCATGCCGGGCATCGGTGCAGGCGTGGTGCTGGTGTTCATCCTTGCCACCGGTTACTACATCACCCCGGCCTTGGTGGGGGGACAGGATGGGCAGATGATTTCCAACTTGATCGATTTTCACATGCGGAGATCGCTCAACTGGCCACTGGCGGCGGCAATGGGCTTCGTGCTGCTGGTGCTGGTCATGTTTCTGTACTGGCTGTACGACCGCGTGTCTGGCATCGACCGGATGAGGTTGGGCTGAGGCATGCTTGAGGCGATCCGCCCCCCGGTCCGATTTGCCGCGGCCTGGTGCGGTTTGGCGGGAGCATTGGTCGGGCTGCTCACGGCATACGGTGATACCGCATTGATGCTGCCGTACACGTTGGCGGGTGCCTTGCTGTTCGCTTTGCTGTCGCTTCCTGCGGCGATTCACCCCGAATCGCCGAGAGTCGCGCGTTCGTTCTGCATGCTCGCACTCGCGTTGGTGGGGCTCGCGACGCACGGCGTGGCTTTCGCTTTGCTGATGTTGGCGCTTGGCTGGGTTTTGGCATCGGCGTCCGCTTGGCTCGCCACCGGGCGCTACCGGAGAGGCCTGCCGGAGTACGCCGGACCGCGCGAAGTATTCCTGTTTTACATGTTCCGGGGGGCGTGCGCACTGATTTTCCTGTTCTTGGTGGTGCCGATCTTCGTCGTGGTGCCCTTGTCCTTCAATCAGGAACCGTATTTCAGTTTTACCGCCGGCATGCTGAATCTGGAAGCGGATGCCTTCAGCCTGCGCTGGTATGCCGACATCGTGCGCAATGGCATGGTGGCGCCGGATGCGGAGATCGGCTGGTGGGCCGACATGTGGAACAACGCGCAGTGGGTGCGTTCCATCAAAAACAGCTTCATCATCGGCATCCCGGCAACCCTTTTGGCGACGGCACTCGGAACAATGGCCGCGGTCGGCCTCAGCCGCTCGGAAATGCCGTTCAAGCGCACCGTGATGGCATTGTTGATTTCACCGATGGTGGTGCCGTTGGTCATTACGGCATCCGGGTTGTTTTTCGCGTTCAGCCAGGTCGGGCTCGCGAAGACCTACCTCGGATTGATCTTCGCGCACGCAGTGCTTGGGGTTCCGTTCGTGGTCATTACAGTCACAGCATCCTTGGCCGGGTTTGACCACAACCTGGTGCGTGCGGCGACCAGCCTTGGCGCCTCGCCGGTGCGAACTTTCTTCAAGATACAGACGCCGATCATTCTTCCCGGTGTGGTATCCGGAGCCCTGTTCGCCTTTATCACTTCATTCGACGAAGTGGTCGTGATCCTGCAACTCGGCGACGTAACCCAGCGGACGGTTCCGCGTCAGATGTTCTCCGGGATCCGGGAGCAGATCTCGCCGACCATCCTGGCGGTGGCGACGATCTTCGTCCTGATTTCGATTCTTTTACTGGCGACCGTGGCCTTATTGCGCCGTCGCGCAGAACGCTTGCATGGTTTGCCCGCGCACTAGCGGCGAGGCAGGCTGTTAGCGAGGATGAGCGTTTGGGGAAAACACCCGTTTTCCGTTGATCTCGAAAGTCGCGATCGCTTGCTGCCCTTCTTCCGACAGTAGCCATTCTGCAAATTCCTGCGCCTGTTCTCCCTTCACATGCGGGTGGCGGTCGGGATTGACCACGATGAGCCCGTATTGGTTGTGCAGCAGCGGGTCGCCCTGATACACCACCACTAAATCTTGCCGGTTGCCAAACGCGGCCCAAGTGGCGCCATCGCTCAGCACATAGGCATTGCGTGCGGCGGCAGTGTTCAGGGTGGGCCCCATGCCAGCTCCGGCCTCCCAGTACCAGTCGCCGCTGGCCGGCCGGACTTGAACGCCCGCTTTTGCCCATAGTTCCAGTTCACGTTTGTGGGTTCCGCTGTCGTCGCCGCGAGAGATGAAAGTAACGCCTGAGCGTGAGATGCGACGGAAAGCTTCTGCAATATCATCTATTTCCGAAACCTTCGCAGGATCTTCGCGTGGCCCGATCAGCATGAATTCGTTGTACATCAGGTCATCCCGTTGCAATCCATAGCCTTCGGCGACGAAACGCTCTTCCGATTCGCGGTGGTGAACGATTAGCAAGTCGGCATCTCCCCGCATCGCGTTGCGGATGGCCTGCCCGGTGCCGACGGCCACAACCCGGAAGCTCACACCGGATTTCTTCTCGTAGATCGGCAACAGGTAATCGTACAAGCCGGAGTGATCCGTCGAAGTGGTGGATGCGATGGTTAGGAATTCCGATTCCGCCATTGCGGAAGGAAAGGTCAGAACCCCCAAGACGAAAGCAAAGGCAAGGCGCATGTGACTTATGAGATGGCACCGGAACGGGTCGGATGAGCAACAAAATCGCGCATCGTGTCGTCGCCTTGATAATTCAGGAAGTCCCCGATCGACAGGTGAGCCCTTAAACGGCCGTATTCCAGGAACAGGACATCGTCTGCCAGATGGCGGACTTGATTCATGTCGTGCGTCGCCAAGATGACGCGAACGCCTTGGGCGACGACCCGCTGAATCATGGACTCGATCTCCCGGGTGGCGAGGGGATCCAGTTCCGAAGTCGGTTCGTCCATCAGCAAGGCGCGTGGCCGGGTGACCCAGGCCCGCGCAATAGCTAGCTTTTGCCGTTCACCGCCGGACAGAACCCGGGCATTGCGCCCGACGACTTCTGTCAGGCCGCAGAGCTCGACGGCCTCCTGGACAAGCCGTTGTCGTTCATCGCGAGGTATACGGCGCAGCCTCAACGCATAGTCGATATTGGCTCGCACGCTGCGGTTGAGCATGGCAGGCAATTGAAAGACCATGGCCTGCGACGGCAGGGCTTGAACTGGTGTGGCTTCCCCCCATCGGACAGAACCGGCAGTAGGCGTGAGCATGCCGTGGCACAGACGCAACAAAAGGGTTTTTCCGGAACCGTTTGGGCCGAGTATTGCGGTACAGCCTTTTCCTTCCAGTTCGAACGACAATCCGGACAACAGTTGTTCTCCACCGACAGAGAAATCAAGGCCGGATACGGAGAGAGGAAACAGGGAATCTGGAGGATATTGCATCATCCGGGCTCCACGTTGAGTCTGCGCAACTGATGCAGCAGCAGGGTCAACAGCATGGCGATCAGGATCAGCACGATGCCGAGCGCCAGGGCTTGGGTGAGGTTGCCGCGGCTGGTTTCGTAGGCGACGCTGGTAGTCATTACGCGGGTGACATGGTTGATGTTTCCACCTACGATCATGACGGCGCCGACCTCTGCGTTGGCTCGCCCGAAGCCAGCCAACACCGTCACAAGAAGACTAGTCCGGGTTTCCCAGAGCAAAGTGGCGATGCGCTGCCAACGTGCTGCACCCAAGGAACGAAGTTGTTCGTCATATTGGCCGTGGGCATCGGCGATGACTTGGCGGGACAATGCGGCGATGATGGGTGTGACCAACAGGCACTGCGCGATGATCATCGCGGTTGGGGTGTACAGCAGGCCCAGCACGCCGAGAGGGCCAGAACGCGACAGCCACAAATAGACAATTAGTCCGACGACAACGGGCGGCAGCCCCATGAAAGTGTCGATCACGAGCACAACGAACCCGCGTCCTGGGAATCGCTTGACCGCAAGCAGGCCTCCCAGCGGAATGCCGATTATGGTCGCAATACAGACGGCAGTCAGGGTGACGAACAATGACAGTCGGATGATCTCCAGGAGATCAGGGTTCAGTCCCGTCAAGAGACCAGCTGAGGCAATCAGGGCATCGCCGAAATCGCTCATGGTTCAGACCCGGGAGAGGATAGGGAAGACGCCCGGACTTCTGCGTTGATGAAAATCGCTTGACCGTCGTCGAAATGAAGTGCGAGCAAGGTCTTGTCACCGGTGTGAAGAGGACGTTCAGGCCCTTCCAGCAGGAAAACGATGCCGTCCGGCGGCAGTTCGGTGGTTTGGTAGGCTTCGACGATGACGGAAGATGGGGAACTGGAGCCTGCTTTTGCATGGATGCTCGCTTGCCTGAAGTCAGCCGCCATGACGTGCTGCAGTGTTCGCGCCTCATTGGTCCGGTTGTGCACGGTCAGGCCGCCGGTGGAAACACCTTCAGCAGAGGGCTCGAGTACCCAGGCCTGGGTGCCCGTCATGTCGGTTCTCTCCCCGCTGCATGCGGACAATAGCAGGAAAACAGCCGTCGCAAGGATGGCTGGAGGCGGGAACACCCGCCGGATTCGGCATAGATTCAGGCACATGTCAGTATTTGCTAGGCGGATACTCTCTTTCCTAAATTTTCTGCCGACACTGGCACAAGACTCCACATCCGCATTCGCACGGCGCGGCGCATGCGGGGCCGGTACAGGGCCTCTTATTTTATGACTGCGTAAGAGTAGAATGGGAGGATGCAGCACGAGGGAAAATCATGAGCCTGAAAAAAGAAGACAACGACGCGACCTACACGGACGAGGAAATCGAGGCGCGACTCAAGGAAGAACTACCCGAATGGTATTTGGAATCCGGCTGGATCCGCCGAAAATACCGCACGGCAAGCTGGAAAGGCACGCTCATGGCCGTGACCACGATCGGACACTTGGCGGAACAGGGCTGGCATCATCCAGACCTGACCGTTTCATATGCGTTCGTGATCGTCAAACTGACCACCCATGCGAAGAAAGGGGTGACCAATCGGGACTTCGAGTTAGCGGCACGGATCGAGGAGGCCATGACATGGCAGCCCCCTGAAGGTTCGGCGCTTGAGGGCACTCCGGATGACCCCCGGTTTGCCTATCTTCGCCACAGTTGATCCGGTGAGACGGGAGTCTTGACGGAAAGCGTTGGGTCAGACAGGCGGATACACTGCCTTGCAGACAGGGCTAGGCTGGGCATTGCCCGGTCTTTCCTTCTGGTTTTGAAGCGATGGTGCCGAGAAGAGGACTCGAACCTCCACGGGGTTGCCCCCACTGGCACCTGAAGCCAGCGCGTCTACCAAATTCCGCCATCTCGGCACGGCGGTGAGCCCGCCCTGAACGCGCAATTCTACCGTACCCCGGCTGTCTGTGCTACATTCTGCGGCTGAATCATGGATACCGTTTTCATCCGGGGTCTCAAAGCGAAGGCCGTAATCGGCGTTTTCGAATGGGAGAAGCAGATTCGCCAAAATCTGGTGCTGGATCTGGATCTCCGGGCGGATGTGGCGCATTCAGCGGCCAGCGATACGCTGGAGGAGGCCGTCGACTACAAGGCGATCAGCCAGCGTGTGGTGGAATTCGTGGAGAACAGCCAGTATCAGTTGGTCGAATCGCTGGCCGAGGCGGTGGCGAGCCTGATCCGTGAAGAATTCTCGGTGAGTTGGGTGCGAGTCCGAATTGCCAAGCCATTTGCAGTCCGGACCGCGCAGGAAGTCGGGGTCGAGATCGAGCGAGGGGATTAATGGCGCGGGTGTATGTCAGCCTCGGCAGCAACATCGACCGGGAACGCAAGATTGCGGAAGCCTTGGAGCGGTTGGAGGAACATTACGGGCCGTTGACCCGATCCACCTTGTACGAATCCCCGGCGCTGGGATTTGAGGGCGACGATTTTCACAACATGGTCGTGGCATTC
Source organism: uncultured Chromatiales bacterium (assembly GCA_964526195.1). Lineage (GTDB taxonomy): Bacteria > Pseudomonadota > Gammaproteobacteria > Poriferisulfidales > Poriferisulfidaceae > Poriferisulfidus. Next base: position 14,155 of record CAZGIH010000013.1, read on the forward strand.
GACACGCAAGACCACCCTCATGTCGTCAACAAAGCCTTATACCGGATCGAAACCGAACTGGAACGGGTTCGGGGCAAGGATCGCTTCGTGTCCCGCACGATCGATCTGGATGTGTTGCTCTATGACGATTGGGTACTGGGAGATGGGGTCCTGTCTTTGCCGCGCGAGGAAATCCTGCACCATGAGTTCGTGCTTGGCCCTCTGGCGGAAATCTGTGGGGGTCTGGAGCACCCGGTGCTGGGGATCTCCATTGCGCAACTGTGGCAGGAATGGCAGGACGACAACCCTGTCACCCTGCGCCCGGTATCAGGTCCAGGGCGTGAGACTGCGCCCGCCGTCGACGGTCAGGACTTCTCCTGTCAGGTAGCCCGCATCTCTAATCAGGAATAGTGCCGCGCGGGCGATGTCGTCCGGCTGGCCGAGACGCTTCAGTGCCGTGCTATCGATAATGGCTTGGCGATCCCGGCCATCGGCCTCATCCGGCCACAGGATCGCACCCGGCGCAATGCCATTGACGCGTACGTCTGGAGCGAGTTCCAGCGCCAAGGCGCGGGTCAGTCCGGCCAAGGCGGCTTGGCTGGTACTGTACGACAGGTAGCCGCGCAACGGGCGCATGGCGTAAATGTCCAAAAGGTTGATGATGCAGCCCTGCGTCTCGCGCAGGTATGGCGTTGCCGCTTCCGCCAGCAGCCATGGAGCCCGGACATTGACGGCCTGGATTTCTTCCCATTGCTCCGGGTTTGCCGGCGCCACCCCACCGGGATCGAACAGAGAGGCATTGTTGATGAGTGCGTCCAGCCGTCCGAACGACTGCACGGCTGCCGCAATGATGGAAAATTCACTCTGCTCCTCGCGAAGGTCGGCGGTAACAAGAGCGACCGAATCCGGGCGCTGTTCCTGCAGTTCTTCCGCCAGTTGCTGAGCCTCGACCACGGAGTGCTGGCAATGCAGCACGATATTGGCGCCGGCCTGGTGCAGATGCCGTGCCATATGCGCGCCCAACCGGCGCGCAGAACCGGTAATCAGGATGGTTTGGCCGTCCAAAGAGGGAGGGGTCATTTTCCTGTCTGTCCGCTCATGTCCATGATAACGCGATAATAGCAGCGCCATGGCTGTCATTTCCTCACCCGTGTCCGAATCAGAGATTCCCGTGGATGCCTTGCGCATGCGCTTGGCGGAACGAATCCGGCAGGAAGGTCCGCTGCGGTTCGACCAGTACATGGAGCAGGCACTGTATGCTCCGGAATACGGGTACTACGAACGGGCGCACCCCATATTCGGCACGTCCGGGGATTTTGTTACTGCACCGGGGTTGGGAGATCTTCTCGCCCGCTGCGTGGCGCGTTTCTGCGATTTTTCCCGTGAAGAACTGGGCAATGGAGCGATTGCGGAGTACGGGCCCGGTGATGGTAGATTGGCGCGCGACGTGTTGGATGCACTGAAAGAACGACCGGACGATTATTGGTTGCTGGAGCGTTCGTCCGGATTGCGAAAGCGACAGGCCGAGACCTTGGACGGCCGGGGCACATCGCTGCGCTGGTCTGACAGGCTGCCCAAGGCATTCGAGGGGATCGTGCTGGCCAATGAATTTCTGGATGCTTTGCCGGCCCGTTGCTTTGAGGTGACCGACGAAGGCATTCGTGAGCGCATGGTTGCCGTTCAGGACGGAGATGAATTCTGTTGGGAACTTGGAACGTCAGCCAGCCCGGACTTGGACCGGTTAATTGCCGAACTTGAAGAGGCTCCTGCAGCCGGATATTGCTCGGAGTGGCGGTATGACGCCCTGCGCGCGTGGCTGGATGAGTTGGATGAATCTCTGCAACGTGGCGTTGTGCTGATAATCGATTACGGCTATCCGCGCCGGGAGTATTACCATTCCCAGCGGGTCACCGGCACCTTGCGCTGCCATGCGGATCACCAAGTGCATTCGGACCCGTTTTGCCAGCCAGGACACGAAGACATCAGCGTGGACGTGGATTTCACCGACGTGGCGGAACTGGCGGCGGAGCGAGGATTCGATATCCTGATGTTCACTTCGCAGGCCGGGTTTCTGCTGGAATACGGCTTGCTGGAGGCTGCCGACTCCTCGGCAGATGAAGCCACGTGGCTCGCGCAACGCGGACAGATTGAAACCCTGACGCATCCCGATCACATGGGTGAACGCTTCCGGGTACTGGCGCTGGGTCGCGATTTTCCGGTCGAGTTGCCGCATCGCGTTTGCCCGGATCATCGGAACCGACTCTAATGAACTGGCTTGAAATCCTGGTTCTGGCATTGCTGCAGGGAGCGACGGAATTCCTGCCGATTTCCAGTTCCGCCCATTTGATCCTGGCTCCGGTGCTGCTCGGCTGGGAAGACCAGGGCCATGCGTTCGATGTTGCCGTGCACGTGGGCACTCTGCTTGCGATGTTGAGCTATTTCCGCCGAGAACTTGGGGCCATGTTGCGTGCCGTGGTGGCTGGAGAAGCCCCGGAATCGGAATCCGCACGTTACCTGGCCGCTTGGTTGGTTGTTGCGACGATTCCGGTCGTGATCGTCGGCGCGGCAATGTTTAGCGTGGTGTCGACTGATCTGCGCGAAGTGCAGCTCATCGCCTGGACGACGCTAGGATTCGGTATCTTGCTGTGGGTTGCAGACGCTCAAGGCTCCCGGGCACGAACCGAGGAGCAGTTGCGCTGGAGCGATGCCGTATGGATCGGGTCCGCGCAGTGCCTGGCACTGGTGCCGGGAGTGTCGCGGGCCGGCATCGTGATGACGGCGGCTTTGGCTCTGGGTCTGCAGCGAACCGCTGCCGCACGAGTGGCTTTCCTTTTGGCAATTCCGACGATTGCCGCCGCCGGGACTTTATCCTTGCAAAAATCTTTGCACGTAACTCAAACAGTGGATTGGGGGGCGTTAATCCTAGGTGCCTTGGTCGCGGGAATTTCCGCTTGGCTGTGCATCCACTTCTTCCTGCGCCTGATCGAGCGAATTGGGATGATGCCGTTCGCGCTGTACCGGGTGGTGCTCGGCGGGCTTCTACTGGCTTTCCATTAAGGCGGCGCGCACGGCTTCGAGCCGTGCCTCGTGAACTCGTTCGCGAACCGTCCTTTGATCGGCTTGCTGGACAGCAGACTTCTCGTCGCAACCTTGAAGGGCAACGCAGGCAGCGTGCACGCGCCGGTTTGTTTGCTCACAATCCAGTTCGAGCACAGTGCTGAGAACGGCAGCGGCGGCACTGAAATCTTCGAGTTGTTGCGGTCGTCTCACGGCATCGAGGGATTCAAGCAGGGCCAACACGGCCGAAGAGTCATTGGAATCCAGATTGGACCAGGTGGAGAAATGCCGGTGAAGCAGCCGGGCGGATTGGGCGAGCCTGCGTGGTGCACGAATGGTTTGACACCAGATGTCGACATCGCGGCTGTGCCAGGAGAGACAGGCGAAGCGCACGGGCAATGGCGACTGTGCCGCAGCCGACTCGCGCAAAGTCTGTTCGATGGCCGCCGTGTCGGGCAGCTGCGGGAAAATTGCGGGCCAAGCGCCGCAGGCGGCGAGAGCGGCAACAAACACTTCGGGGGCGGATTCCATCAGGGCGCGCTGAAGTTCCAGGAATACCCGCTCTGGAGTCAGAGTATCCACCTCTCCGGTTTCCGCGATGGCGCGCATCCGCTCAAGGGTTTCATCGGCGATCTGGAACCCAAGCCCATGGAAACGGGACGCAAAGCGCGCAACCCGCAGCACGCGCACCGGATCCTCGTCGAAAGCGGGAGAGACGTGGCGCAGGATCTTGGCTTCCAGGTCGCGTTGCCCGCCGTACGGGTCGATCAACTCCCCGGCCTCGTTCTGGGCCATCGCATTGATAGTCAAATCCCGACGGCGCAGGTCTTCCTCTAGCGAGACCTCCGGGCTGGCATGAAATGAAAACCCGTGATAACCGCGACCGGTCTTGCGTTCCGTGCGCGCCAGCGCATATTCTTCCTGAGTCTCTGGATGCAGAAAGACCGGGAAATCCCGCCCGATCGGGCGGTAGCCGAGTTCGAGAAGTTGTTCCGGACATGCGCCGACCACCACCCAGTCGCGTTCCGAGACCGGGAGCCCCAGCAATTCATCACGTACTGCGCCGCCTACCAGATACTTTTGCATGATCCCAGTGTACAGCCCTCGGCCAAGCCTGCCGGTACAATGAGCCGGGACGGAATTACCGTCGACTCGTGACCATTGAAAGTCCGCTATAGATTGGCGCCGGAACCTCCGACTGAGAAGCAGGATGTAATCTGCAGTTGTCTCTCGTCGGAGGGTTTCAGGCGCTTTAACAACTAAATTCGATTTGGATTTTCACTCATCGTGCCGGGCCATCGCATCCTTGGCGATTTGGTTGCCATAGAACTCTCGAATGGATTCGACCGACTCGGGGCGATTGGCGCCGGAGCCGACCAAGCAGACATTGTTCAAGTCACAGCCCCACAGGATGTAGGCCGTAAAATTCTTCAGGTCGTCCGGGAATTGATCCTGATGCGGAACTCCGGAAGGTTCCACCTTGTCGCCCGGAACTTCACGCTTAATGCGCGCAAGTTCTTCTTGCAAATCCTTGACGTCCTTGCCATCCCATTGTCCGACCACGGCACCGGAACGGGAAACGATATCATCCGACATGGATACCTCCTGTATTGTTTGGGTATCGGAAGTCTAGTTTGCAACAAATGACCGAGTCACACAAGACCATGCCGACCTCGCTCAGCCTGTGGCAGGCCATGCGTTACTGGCTGCGTTTGGGACTGGTCAGTTTCGGTGGTCCGGGCGGTGCGATCGGGATTATGCACCTGGAGCTGGTGGAGCGGCTACGCTGGATTTCCGAGCACCGGTTCCTCCACGCCCTCAACTACACCATGGTGCTGCCGGGCCCGGAGGCGCAACAGTTGGCCACCTACATCGGTTGGCTGCTGCATGGAAGGCTGGGTGGGCTGATCGCCGGCATCCTGTTCGTGGCTCCTTCGCTACTTATGATCGTGGTACTGGCCTGGCTGTATTTGGCGTTCGGAGACATCGAATGGGTGGCTGCCTCGCTGTATGGGGTCAAGCCAGCAGTGACGGCGGTGATTTTGTACGCGATTTGGCGGATCGGACGGCGTGTCATGCGCAATGCCCTGCTTTGGGCGGTGATGCTCGCGGCGTTTGCCGGGCTGTACGTGTTCCATCTTCCTTTTCCATTAATCATCATTTCCGCAGGAGTTCTGGGCTGGTTGGTGCATTGGGCCAAGCCCGCTTGGGTCGCGCCGTCCGATCCTCAAACTGCAACGGTGGACGAAGACAATTTCGCATCCGCACTTTCAATCACCCGACGCGGAGTCCTGTGGCTGTGTGTGGCCGGGGCCGGTTTGTGGGCTGGAGTGTATGTGATTGCCCATTTAATTGACGACAGCGGCACACTGACGGACATGTCGCTGTTTTTCAGCAAGGCCGCTGTCCTGTCTTTCGGTGGTGCCTACGCGGTTCTTCCTTACGTGTACCAAAGCGCGGTGGAGCATTTCCAGTGGATTACGGCCGCTCAGATGATCGACGGGCTTGCGTTGCGGGAACTGATTCCCGGCCCGCTGGTGATGATCACCTCCTTTGTTGGCTTCATCGGAGGGTGGGAAGGGCAGTTGCTGGGCCCGGATCAAATGGTGGAAGCCGGGATCTTGGCTGCTGCGATCGCGGCGTGGTATACGTTCCTGCCTTCGTTCCTGTTCATTTTCATCGGTGCGCCTTATATCGAGCAGACGCGCCACCGTCCCGCCTTCACCGCTCCGCTGACCGCAATCACTGCGGCCGTCGTCGGCGTCATGCTGAATCTGGCGGTAATGTTCGCGGGGCATGTCATTTGGACGCATGGCTGGGAGGCTCCACCCGACTTCAACATGGTGCTGATGACCGGGTTGGCGCTGCTGGCTCTCTCCGCCGGACGGGTCCCGGTGGTGCCGGTAATGGTGACTTGTGCGTTGACCGGAATCCTGCTGACTGAACTGGGCTCCATGGCCAGCTAGGGTCAATCTTTAGATATCTTTCGATAGGTCGGGGTCAACGAGACTTCGTCTCCGTTGTGCAGGCGAGTGGTCGGTTCAGCGGATTGCTGGTTGACCGTGACAGTCAACCGCCTGGGGTCGATGGCCTCGTGCCAGTCGTCCCCACGCTGGCGCAGCCAGTACAAAAAGTCGGCAACCGTTGCCGTTTCGCTGGGCAGGGCCACCTCCACCCACTCCATCTCCAATTCTTCGGCCAAGGCGCCGAACAGCAGGAGGGTGATGACGCGCTCTTCGCTTTCCGCGGGGGATTGTTTCCGTTGTTCGAGATCGGCTAGGTACTGCTGCCAGTTTTTTTGATGGTCTTGGCCCAGTTGGTAAAGGGATTCCCAAGAATAGATCCCGGTGTCGTGGCCGTCGCTGAAATAGAGACGGACGGCATATGTCCCGTAAGGTTCAATGCGCTCAATGTTGACGCTCTGTTTGTCCGTGACCAAGTCGCCGCGGGCCCTTGCCGTTTTCACCTCGGCCGAGGGGGAAAAGATGCGCAGGTACTCGCAGGGGAGCACGAATTCGGCGCCGTCGTCGAAGCGGACATGGAGTTCGCGCGCCTGACGGTCGAGTCTCAGTTCTTCCGGGATTAGGGACATGGTCTCGCGCGAAGTAAGTTGGGGATACCGAGATTGTACCGGGGGCACATCCGCGGGTTTTATGGTTCTGTTATTCAGGATCGGGTTCTTGGCGCTTCTTTCGTTGGCGCGGTTCATATTCCGCGACTGCTGTCACGATGTCCTGCATGGGAATATCAGACACATTGCCGTAGCGCGCAAGTGAACGGTCCAGCAAGCCTGCGATGTCTTCGACATGGGCGGCGTTGTCAACCAGTTTGGTGAGGCCCAGCAGGCCACCTGCCTGAACCTTTGCCTCCAAGCGGTGGGGCAGGATGTCCACCGGACTAGGTTGCGACAGCGCGAAACACGATGCTTGGCGCAGGGCACGGAGCCAGTCGGCACAGTTCTGGTGCGCTTCGGGGTGAGTGCAGCCGACGCCTTCCCGGTCTGCCAGATTGAATCGCCGCATGTGGCGACAGGTGCAGACCCGGGCGTTGATCGTCTTTTCGAAATGACACCGTCGCTCGTTGACCGAGTGGTAGGTATCCCGGTACTGGACCTCATCCATGCACTTCTGTCAGGCAGATTGCGGACAAATTTGTCAAATAATAAGGTATTTCAATTCTTTAAGATTTCCGCGACCGGAACACTCTTATTTCTCCCATTCCTGCAGGATTGGAGCTTCGCGCCGTTGTCGCAGCAGACCCTCGGCCAGTTCCTGGGATTCCGCGAAGACCACGCGGACTGTTTCCGGTCCCGCATCAGGTTGTTTCGCCCGTTCTTCCCGGGCAAGCGTGCGTGCGTCTCGGTAGTTTTCGAAGACCTGCAAAAAATTGATTACTCGGCTTTCCGGGTTGGCGCCTTCGACCTGAAAAACGAAATAAGGCATGACGTTGCCAATGTTAAACTTTGAAGCCCAATTATAGGGACTCGCGGGATGAGCGACGATAAGAAGAGAAAAGCGGCGGAAGCCGCGTTGGATTACATCCAACCGGGCGAAGTGCTGGGAGTCGGGACGGGTTCGACGGTCAATTTCTTCATCGACGCTCTGGCTTCCGTCAAAAGCAAGATCGATGCCGCCGTATCGTCGTCGCAGGCGAGCACCGAGCGACTGCGCCAAATGGGCATTCCGGTGGTGGATTTGAACACGGCCGGGCCCTTGCGCCTGTACGTGGACGGGGCTGATGAAGCGACTCGGCACCGCAGCCTTATCAAGGGCGGCGGCGGTGCGCTGACGGGTGAGAAAATCATCGCCGAGTGCAGCGAGACCTTCGTCTGCATCATTGACGATGGCAAGCAAGTGGATCGTTTAGGCGCTTTCCCCTTGCCGGTCGAAGTCATTCCGATGGCACGTTCCATGGTGGCGCGCGAACTGGTCCAGCACGGCGGCATGCCGGAGTGGCGCGAAGGCTTCGTGACCGACCACGGCAACTGCATCTTGGATGTCCACAACCTCGAAATTCTGGATCCCCCGAAAATGGAAGATACCTTGAACGATATTCCCGGAGTGGTCACGGTCGGGTTATTCGCTCGGCGCGGCGCGGATGTGCTGCTGATCGGGACCGACCAAGGCGTGGAGTCGCTGTCGTGAGCGGCCCGCTGGTTTGCGAAAACGGTTTTCGCCGGCGGGCCTGCGCCGGCGAAGTGCTGGTTGGCACGATCGTCAGCCTCAACAGTCCTCAGGCCGCAGAGATCTTGAGTGATACCGGATTTGACTGGCTGTTCATCGATGCCGAGCATGGTACGCACGACCCGCTTGCCGTCGAATCCCTGATTCAGGCGACGGGAGACCGGACACCTTGCCTGGTTCGAATCCCGGTGCACGAGGAGACTTGGATTGAGAAGATGTTGGACGTCGGGGCGAGCGGAATCATTGCGCCTCAGGTCAACACGGTTGCGCAGGCGGAGCAGGTCGTCAATTACGCCAAGTACCCGCCCCAGGGCGAGCGAGGCGTCGGTATCGCTCGTGCGCACCGTTATGGGGCGGAATTCGAAACTTATCTGGCTCAGGCAAACGATTCACTGTTGACGGTGATCCAGATCGAACATAAGGACGCAGTGGAAAACGTCCGGGATCTGGCTGCCGTGGAGGGGGTGGACGTACTGTTCATCGGGCCCTACGACCTGTCTACAAGCATGGGCATCCCGGGCCAGGTGCACGACCCGGCGGTGGAGGAAGCGATTGCCAAAGTTTTGGAAGTCTGCCAGGAGGTAGGCAAGATTCCGGGTATTTTCGGGATTGCGCCGGACGTGGTGTCCCAATACATTGACATGGGATTCACCCTGGTGGGGATCGGAGTGGACACCCTGTTTCTGTCGCAGGCGGCGTCAGAAGCGCTCAAAGGAGTCCGCTCGTGAGTCTTAAACACACTCCGGTCTGCGATTTTGGCCTGCCGGCAATTGATTTCACCCTGCCCGGGGTTGACGGTCGCGAATGGTCACTGGATGAATGCTGTGGCGAAGCCGGGACCTTGGTGATGTTCATTTGCAATCACTGCCCGTACGTGAAGGCGGTGCGAGAACGAATCGTACGAGATGCGGGCGAATTGCGTGCACATGGCATTCAGTCGGTGGCCATCATGGCGAATGACCCCACCGATTATCCGGAAGACTCGTTCGACAACATGATCGCGGTTGCACGCGAATACGATTTTCCGTTTCCTTATCTTCTGGACGAGTCGCAACAGGTCGCGCAGGCCTATGGCGCGGTGTGTACGCCCGATTTCTTCGGGTACAACGCCGAGTTGAAATTGCAATACCGTGGACGTCTGGACGAAAGCGGCATGCACCCGGTTCCAGACGTACGGCGGGATTTGTTCGAGGCGATGGTCCAAGTCGCGAAGACCGGTGAAGGACCAAGCGAGCAGGTTCCCAGCATGGGCTGTTCGATCAAGTGGCGCAGACCGTAGGCCGCACTTCAGCGAAGGTGCGCCGATGAAACGCTTCTTGCTGTTTGTCCTGTTTGCATCGCTGTGGCTGCCTCTCGCTATTTTTTTAATCTACGTTCTTTTCTTGATAATGGCTCAGGTGGTTGAAACTCCTAGACCTGTGCAACTGCGGCCATGGCTGGATTTTGCCGTGCTGTCGCCTTTCGGTTTCCCTCTGGCATTGGCTTGCCGCGCATTGCGGCGCGGGGGACATGTCGTGTCGGCCTGGGTCGCGTTCATCGTGTTGGCGCCTGCGACAGTTTGGGCGGTTTTGATTGGCGGATTGTTCGGACCCTTGGGCATCGCGATCTACGCGATCGTTTTCAGTTTTCCGGCTTGGGCGGTCTACGGGTTTTTCCGCCACCGGGCGAAGAGCCGGCCAGCCTGAGTTGTATGGGTGCCCCTTAGGCGAGGGGAGACGGCGAAGCGAGTTCTTCCAGAGGCCAGCGTGCCCGGCTCCGAATTTCCAGTCCGCTAAGAGCAACCGGGTCCTGCAGGCGCAGTGAACCGGCAAAAGCGATCATGGCTCCGTTGTCTGTGCAATATTCGAGAGGTGGCCATAGGACTTGTTGTTCATCCTTTTCCAAGGCTGCCGCCAGCTGGTCTCGCAGCCGTTGGTTTGCGCCGACTCCGCCAGCCACTACCAGATGATCCAGTCCACTCTGCGCCAGCGCGCGTTGAGACTTCGCGACTAGAACGTCAACGACGGCTTCCTGAAAACCGGCTGCGATGTCCGCAGCCGCTTGGGCATCGTTTGCGTGGGCTTCGGCCAGGCGGCGAGCATGGGTCTTGAGCCCGCTGAAACTCATGTCGCAACCTTCTCGATCCAGCATCGGGCGTGGAAAGTGAAAACGTTCAGGGTCGCCGCGTTCCGCAAGTTTTGCCAGGGCGGGTCCGCCCGGATAAGGCAGATCCAGGATGCGCGCGGTCTTGTCGAAAGCTTCACCGACGGCATCGTCGATGCTTTGTCCCAGGCAGGTGTACTGGCCGATTCGATCAACCTGCATCAACAGGCTGTGCCCGCCTGAAACCAGCAGTGCCGCGAAGGGAGGTGAAAAATCCGGGTTATCCATGAGAGGGGCCAGCAAATGGGCCTCCATATGGTGGATGGCGAGCGCCGGCCGATCCAACGCGTAAGCCATGGCGCAGGCGAACGAGGCGCCGGACATCAGGGCGCCGATCAGTCCAGGCCCGGCCGTGTAGGCGATGGCATCCAGTTCCGTAGGCAGGCAGCCGGCTTCTTCCAGGGCGTCCACAGTCAACTGAGGCAGGCGACGCACGTGATCGCGAGAGGCCAGTTCCGGCACGACCCCGCCATACTGCCGGTGGGTCTTGACTTGGCTGTAGAGCTTATGGGAGAGAAGTCCGCGCGCACTGTCCCATACCGCGATTCCGGTTTCATCGCAGGAGGTCTCGATTCCAAGTACTCGGGTGGTTTGAGTCATGCGTCCACAAAGCGGCATGGGTGCAACGGTATTATCGCGGATTCAGTTCTTTCATCGCCAACCATGTACAATACGCAATCCATTTTCGGCCATTTGATGAATCTATATGCCTGGGATTCGGGTCAAGGAAGACGAGCCATTTGACGTCGCAATTCGTCGTTTTCGGCGTGCCTGCGAACGATCAGGAGTGCTTTCAGAAGCTCGTCGCCGTGAATATTACGAGAAACCGACCGAAGTGCGCAAGCGCAAGGCTGCAGCGGCGATAAAGCGCAATGCCAAGCGTCTGTCCAAGCAATCGCGACCGCGTTACCGTTGATTTTTGATTCTCCGGCATCCTGCCGGAAACTTGGCCGAGGCTTACAATAACGCCATGGCCGACCCTCTTCAATTCCTGCAAGTTCCACGCCAGGATCCGGCTGTGGAGACCGTCGAGGTGCGGCTTCATCACTACCGGGAAATCTACGGGCAATACGTTCCCGAGCAGGCGGCCGATCAATCGGCACGCTGTTTGGGGTGCGGCAACCCCTATTGCGAATGGAAATGCCCGGTTCACAACTACATTCCCGACTGGCTCAGATTGGTCGAGGAGGGAAACCTTTTCGAGGCTGCGGAGTTGTCGCACCGGACCAATTCGCTGCCGGAGATCTGCGGGAGAATCTGCCCGCAGGACCGCCTGTGCGAGGGGGCATGCACGCTGAACGACGGGTTTGGTGCGGTCACCATCGGGGCGGTCGAAAAATACATCACCGATACGGCGCTGGAACAGGGCTGGAGGCCCGACCTTTCCGGGGTTAAGCCGACCGGCTGGCGGGTGGCAGTGGTCGGCGCAGGGCCGGCCGGGCTTGCTTGTGCCGATGTTCTGGCGCGCAACGGCATCCAGGCGGTCGTGTTTGACCGCTATCCGCGTATCGGGGGATTGCTGACGTTCGGCATTCCCTCGTTCAAGTTGGAAAAGCAAGTTGTGGAAACCCGCTACCAGATTCTGCAGGAAATGGGCATTCAGTTCCGCTTGAACACGGAAGTAGGCCGCGATGTCTCATTCGAGTCCCTTCTGGAAGACTACGATGCCGTGTTTCTCGGCATGGGCACCTACACCGGGATGCGGGGAGGCTTTCCAGGCGAAGATGGGCCTCGCGTATACAAAGCGCTTCCTTACTTGATCGGCACGGTCAACCAGGAACTTCAGTTGGAGATGGATGATACGCCCTACATCAGCATGGAGGGTGAAAACGTCCTGGTGCTGGGTGGGGGCGATACCGCCATGGATTGCGTCCGTACCGCGGTACGCCAGCAAGCCAAGTCGGTCACGTGCGTCTACCGGCGCGATTTGGGGAATATGCCGGGCTCGCGCCGCGAGGTCAAGAACGCCATGGAGGAAGGAGTGCAATTCCTGTTCAACCGTCAACCGCTTGGCATCGAAGGAGAAAACGGTGCGAGCGGCGTGCGCATGGTCGAGACACGGCTGGGCGCGGCCGATGAACGCGGGCGGCTGATGCCGGAGCCGGTGCCGGGGTCGGAGGCGGTGCTGCCGGCCGACCGGGTGGTCATTGCCTTTGGTTTTCGGGCCAGCCCTGCAGATTGGTTCGCTGAAAACCGTATTGATGTGGACGGGCAGGGATTGGTGACGACCCACCCCGAGCCATTTCCCTACCAGACAGCCAATCCCAAGGTGTTTGCCGGAGGCGACATGGTGCGTGGCGCGGATCTGGTGGTGACGGCAGTGTTCGAAGGGCGCGGGGCGGCTGAAGGGATCTTGGGTTTCCTGCAGCAGTCCTAAGCCCCGATGGCGGTCCCGAAAAACGATCGATTCCTTCGCGCCCTGCGGCGGCAGCCGACCGACCGCACGCCTGTCTGGATCATGCGTCAGGCTGGGCGTTACCTTCCGGAATATCGAGAATTGCGCGAGCGCGCCGGAAGTTTCCTCAATTTGTGCCAGACGCCGGACTATGCTTGCGAAGCTGCGTTGCAGCCGATGCGCCGCTATCCACTGGATGCGGCGATCGTGTTCTCTGACATCCTGACCATCCCGGACGCAATGGGGCTAGGACTCGGGTTTTCCGAGGGGGCCGGGCCGCATTTCGAACGTCCGATCCGCAGTGCAGCCGATATCAGGGCGTTGGGGGTTCCAGATCCGCACCAGGAACTCCGCTATGTTAGCGAAGCTGTTTCCTTATTGTCCGGGGAGATCGGAGAGCAAGTCCCGGTAATCGGTTTTGCCGGCAGCCCTTGGACGTTGGCGACCTACATGATTGAAGGTCGCAGCCGCAGCGAGTTCGCGCATGTCGCCGAACTGATTCAATCCGAACCGGATCAGCTTGATCACCTGCTCGCGATTCTGGCGGAATCCGTAGCCCTTTACTTGGAAGCGCAAATCGAGGCTGGTGCCAGCGTGGTCATGATTTTCGACAGTTGGGGGGGCGTCTTGGAAGGCGAGGATTACGTCCGTTTCTCGCTCCAGCCGGTCGAGCGCATCATGGAGAAATTGGGGCCAGTTGTGCCACGCATCATGTTTGCCCGTGGAGGTGGCGGGCAGTTGATCGAAGTCAGCAAGACCGGTTGCGAGGCGATTGGCTTGGATGAGACTGTGAATTTACGTGCCGCACGTGAGGAAGTGGGGCAAGTCTGCGCCTTGCAGGGCAATCTGGATCCGGCCATGCTGCGCGAGGATGCGGAGGACCTGCGTGCCGCCGCACGTGCGCTATTGGAAGATTATGGTCCTTACCCGGGCCATGTGTTTAACCTCGGGCATGGTATTACTCCGGATATCGACCCGGACCAGCTTGCCTGCTTGATCGACGAAGTCCACCACTTCAACGCTGCTTCGAACTGAACCCAGGCCGGGCGGGGGTCTCCGTACCGGTTCTTTTATTCCTCTTCGAGGTAGATGCCAACACCAATCACATGATCGTCACGCATCGTAATCCAACTGGATTTAGTGCCCACCTTTTTCGTGATCGGGTGCGGCCAGCGGTAGTCGAACCAGCTGCCGTCCGGATTTTCGGCAGCTGCCGCGGCCATTCGCGCAAGAAAGACATTGCCATCGGCATCCCTTCCGGTCTCGTCGGTCACTCCTACCCAGCTGGGATCGATCGGATGAGCCACGATGGTTCCGGCATTGTCCAGAACGAAAACGTAAAATTGACCCTGGTGAAATTCAGGGACGGCCGCATTGACCTTTTCGATCAAAGCGGCGATGCTGTGTTGGTCCACATATTCCAGAGCCTGGGCCACCATCGACTTGGCCGCCGTTTTGTCAGCACTTTCGGCTTGGTTTTGAGTGTCCAGGGGTGAGGATGGAGCCATCCCGGGAAAAGAACCGGGTTTCATGGCGAGAGACAGAAGAATGATGCCGAGTGCGCCGGCAGCGATCAGGAGAATCAGGTTGCGATTCATTTTTAGTGCCCTCTACGGAAAGAATTCTGCTGTTTACTGGATGAGAACTGGGCGAGAGGAATTGTAAACCTGAACTTTGGTCAGGTCAAAACAATTGCTCGGGAATGTCGGTGCCTTCTCCAGGCGTCAGAACGGTTTCCTTTGACAGGCGATCGGGTACACGTTCCTCGCGGAAGGTTTCCACGACGCTATTCTTGCTGTTGGGCGGAGCCAGCAGGCCGTTTTTCGGGTCAATACGCACTTGGACAATGCCGGGGGGAATCGTTAGCGGTTTTTCCGGCAAGCCGGCCAGCGCCACCTTCATGAAGTCGATCCACATCGGCAGTGCCGCTGTGCCGCCGACTTCGCGCCGTCCGAGTTTCCCGAAATCGTCCCGGCCAACCCAGGTTGTGGCTACAAGCTGGGAATTGAATCCGCTGAACCAGGCATCGCGCTGATCGTTCGTGGTGCCGGTTTTCCCGGCCAGATCGCCGCGTTCCAGCGCCAGTGCGGCGCGTGCAGTCCCAAGCCGGACCACGTCCCTCAACATGTTGACAATCTGGTAATGAATCCGTTTGTCAAGGACGCGCGGAGCAGAGTTTTCCGGCATCAGTGCGGGCATTTCCTGATCAGAGGATGTCAGCGACGACAAGACCTGAATCTGGCAGGCATCGTCGCAGACTTTTCGGGGATTGGCCGCGTAAACCAAGTCACCGGTTGTGTCCTCGATGCGCTGGATCAAGTAGGGCTCGATCTGGTAGCCACCATTGGCAAGAATCGCGAATGCCGCCACCATTTGCAATGGGGTCACTTCGCCTGAGCCCAGCGCCAGCGTCAGGTTGTCGGGAAGAGTCGAGGCATCAAAACCGAATCGCTCCACGAAATGGCGCGCATAATCGCTTCCAATGTTGTCGAGCATGCGGATCGAGACCACATTTCGGGAATAAGTCAGCGCTTCGCGGAGTCGGGTGGGTCCGTAAAACCGGCCGCTGTAGTTTTCAGGGCGCCAGGCCCCTTCGATGCCTTGGTCATGGTAGACCACAGGCGCATCGTTTATCAGCGTGGCTGGGGTGTAGCCCTTGGCCAGGGCCGCGGTATACAAGAACGGTTTGAAGCTTGAGCCTGGCTGGCGACGCGCTTGAGTAGCGCGGTTGAACTTGCTCAAGGCGAAATCGAAGCCGCCGGTCAGCGCCCGGATTGCGCCATCGGTTGGATCGATTGCAACCAATGCACCGGAAGCTTCCGGAATTTGGCGCAGACGCCAGACATTGTCTTCAAATATCAGATGTACGACATCACCCGGATTCACTACATCCGAAGTCTCCCTCGGCGCGGGCCCGCGTCGGTCGACATGCTCCATCGGTCTTGCCCAGAGAATCTCCTCAAGAGTGAGTTCTGCCCAACGGCCGCGGCCGAGGTAGATATGCGCGACATCCGGGCCAGCATGGATCACAATGCCGTTCTCGAAGCCGCCGCGAGTTGGCGTGTTGGCCAGAACCCGATCAAGCTCCTGTTTGTTTTCGGGGAGCGGTGCCAGGCGATTTTCCGCACCGCGCCAGCCGTGGCGCAGGTCGTAGCGAATTAAGGCTCTTCGTACGGCTTGGCGGGCCGCCGTCTGTAGATCGTTGTGTATCGTCAGGTAAACCGTATAGCCCCCGGTATAGGCACCTGTCCCGAATCGTTCCACCATTTCGGCCCGAACCATCTCTCCGACGTAGGGGGCCGAGGACTGGCCGCGGTAATGGCCCAGCCGTGCGGTGACAGGAGCCTCTACAGCTTCTTGAAATTGTTCGTCTGTGATATGCCTGTCCTGCAGCATGCGGTCCAGTACGTAGCGGCGGCGCGCGCGGGAGGCTTCAGGATTGGTGACCGGATTCAGGGTTGAGGGCGCTTTGGGCAGGCCGGCGATGGTGGCTATCTGGGCCAGTGTCAGGTGTCGAGGGGCAGTGTCGTAGTAAACCTCGGCCGCAGCGCCCACGCCGTACGCCCGATGTCCAAGAAAGATCTTGTTCAGGTACAGTTCTAGGATTTCGTCCTTGCTGAGCTCTTGCTCAATGCGCAGGGCGAGAAAAATCTCGCGCAATTTACGGACGAAGTGACGTTGCCGAGTCAGGTAGAAGTTGCGTGCCAGCTGCATGGTGATGGTGCTGCCGCCTTGGCGGATCCGTCCGCTGCGCGCAAGATCCACGGCGGCGCGGACCAAGGCCTGCAAATCCACTCCGAAATGTTGCTCAAAGCGCGCATCTTCGGACGCGATGAAGGCTTGGCGCATCGACAATGGGATTTCGTCCAAACTGACGGGAATGCGTCGTTTGGTGCCGTATACCGCGAGCAATGCACCATCCTGAGAGTAAACCCGAAGCGGGGTTTGCAGATGAACATCGCGAAGTTCCTGGACCGTCGGCATGCTGGGCTGGATGTACAAATAAGCCCCGAGAACGGCGAGCAGGGCCGGCATCACCCCTAAGGCGACTAGTCTCAGCAGGCGGCGTACGATCTTCATGTCGGAACTGGAGTACGGGCAGGGCTACAGTATAGTGTGGCTTTGATCATGATGACGCGTTATGGGCATACCCGTCCACCCCTCCAATGTATTTCTGATCGGCCCGATGGGCGCGGGGAAGACGACGGTCGGCTCCATGCTGGCGAAAGCGATGGGGCGGGAATTCCTCGACAGCGATGCAGTCTTGCAAGAGCGCACCGGAGTGACGGTCTCGGAAATATTTGAGCACGAGGGCGAGCAGGGGTTCCGTCGTCGGGAACGCGAGGTCATCGCGGAACTGGTCGAACGGAAGAATATCGTATTGGCGACCGGTGGGGGTGCTGTTCTGGATGCCGACAACCGCCGCCTCTTGGCTTCGCGTGGCACGGTCATCTACCTCCGCGTGCCGCTGGAGGCCCAATTGCAGCACTTGCGTGCCGACCGCACCCGCCCGTTACTGCAGAGTGGGGATCCGGAAGAGGTTTTGAAACGGCTGTCTCTCGAACGCGACCCGTTATACCGGGAATTATGCGACTACCAGGTCAATATGGATGGCCTGACGGTGCGCGCAGCCTGTGAAAATATCGTCGAGTGGCTTGATCAGACGCCTGGGCTGTCGTAACCGTACAGCCAGACGGTGCAGGTCGGAGCGATATTGACGACCGAATGAAGACAGTTCCGTGGGATGAAGGCTTCATCCCCGGGCTCCAAAATCATGTCGGTTCCTTCCAGGGTCAATTGCAGCCGGCCCTCCACAACCGTAATCAGTTCGTTGCTATCGTGAGTAAAGTTTCGCCAGGCGCGTCCCGGAGGGTCTTCGAATGTTCCGCAGGAAAAGCCGCGCTGTTGCCAGTTTGAAGCGACTTGTTCGGGCTCGGGAGGAGCCGGGAATTTTCCGCGGACCGGGTTCATGCGCGGCGGACCATGACCGGGTCGCCGGGAGCGCAGGCGGCGAAACTGTGGACGTCGTCCGCATGTCCCTAGATATTGACCGCCGCCGCGAGCCGAATCTCGTCACCGCGTGAAATGGGAGTCGGCCCAAAACCGACTGCGATGCACCGGCCTTCCACCCAGAACGCGATCTCTCCGGCCTCCACTACATCGCGAGCATCAGTTTCAAGGGCGGCTTCGACGGGTACCCCGAAGTAGATTTCCTGCCCCCAGGTGTGGACTTCGGACTGGATTGGCAGGGCGGCGCAAATTGCCTGCGCGGTCGGTGTGTCGTAGCAAGTGATCGTGGCGGTGTGACGGCCGGCAGTCAACAGCAAGGTCTCTGGCATGGTCTCCGGGAAAAGGAAAGCGCGAGAAGCCTAGCAGTATACAATTTGCCTCAAACGGTAGTTCGAGACCGAAGAATTTTTCGTGGATGAGTTGACTGTTGCCCTGAAGAGTGCCTCGTACCCGATCTTGATCGGTGAAGGATTGCTTGAAGATTCCGCGCGCTGGGCTCCTTTGATGGGATCCGAGGCCGTGCTGGTAACGCATCCGGGGGTGGAAAATCTGTATGCCCGGCCTCTCGCGCAGGCCTTGGGCTCGGCTTGCCGTGGATGCTACGTGCTGCCGGACGGCGAGCAGCACAAGACGCTGGAAGACCTGAACGGGCTTTATACCTGGCTTCTGGAACAGGAACTCGGGCGCGGCGCGACTTTTGTCGCGGTCGGGGGAGGCGTGGTCGGCGACGTGACCGGATTTGCCGCTGCTACCTACATGCGCGGCGTGGATTTCGTGCAGGTTCCAACGACATTGCTGGCGCAAGTGGATGCCTCGGTCGGTGGCAAGACCGGGGTCAACCATCCGCTTGGCAAGAACATGATCGGCGCATTCTGGCAGCCGAAAGCGGTACTGATCGACCCGGTAACACTCCGCAGTCTGCCAGCGCGCGAGATGCGTGCGGGCGTGGCCGAGGTCATCAAATACGGTTTGATTGACGATGCGGAATTTTTCGAGTGGCTGGAAGACCACCTTGAGGAGGTTTTGGCGCTGGAGACGGAAGCCTTGACGTATGCAATCAAGACATCCTGCGCCAGCAAGGCACGGATTGTGGCTGCCGACGAGCGCGAACGTACCGGCGCCCGCGCATTGCTGAACTTGGGCCACACTTTCGCACATGCGATCGAGACCGAGCAGGGTTATGCGCAGTGGTGTCACGGTGAAGCGGTAGCCTGCGGTTTGGTGCTTGCCGCCGACCTGTCAGTCCGGATGGGTTGGCTTGAGGTTCAGGCGGCGGAGCGGATACAGGCACTGGTCGACCGTGCAGGGCTGCCGACCCGGCTGCCGGAAGAGCTGGGGGTCGAACAGTTGCGTGCTCATATGCGTCACGACAAGAAGAATGTTGGAGGACGGCAGCGTTTCATCCTGATGCGCGCGATCGGACAGGCGGAAGTGACCGAGCAAGTGGACGAACGGCTGTTGTCGGCCACGTTGGCAGGAGTGCGCTGAACCCGTGGCAGTCGATTTGCTGGAAGCGCGGGGCGGTGGGTCGAATCAGGCCGGGTTTGCCCCTTACGCTGCCAGCGAATCCAATTCGCTCGGGCGGCAGCATGCGGAGCCGCCAGACGAATTCAGGACGCTGTACCAGCGTGATTGCGACCGGATCATTCACTCGGCCGCTTTCCGTAGCCTGGAGTACAAGACCCAGGTCATGGTGAATCATGCGGATGGATCTTTCCGGACCCGACTGACGCACAGCATCGAAGTGGCCAAGCTGTCGCGCACACTGGCGCGGGCCCTGCGCCTCAATGAAGATTTGTCCGAATCGATCGCACTGGCTCACGATCTGGGTCACACGCCATTCGGGCATGCCGGACAAGATGCGCTGGATGACTGCATGAAAGAGTATGGAGGATTCGAGCACAACCTGCAATCATTGCGTGTGATCGACAAACTGGAGTACAAATACGCCGATTTTCGTGGCCTTAATCTGACTTTTGAGACACGTGAAGGAGTGTTGAAGCGCTGCCCGAAAGAAATCGCCAAAACTTTGGGTCCGCTGGGAGAACGTTTTCTCAAGGGTGGTTCGCCGACCTTGGAGGCGCAGTTGGTGGATTTTGCCGACCAGATCGCATATACCAACCATGATCTGGATGATGGCTTGCGACTGGGTTTTCTGAATCTCAAGGAGGTGCGGAAATTGGCGCTGTTTTCCCGTGCCTATGACGAGGCGGAGAAAGCCTCTCCGAAGTTGTCGCGGCATGCCTTGTTGCATGAAGCCAACCGGCGCATGATTACGGCCATGATGGTCGACCTGATTCTCGCCACCCAGCAACGGATTGAACAGGCGCAACCGGACTCGCCGGAAGCCGTTCGTGCCTGTCCCGACCGATTGGCCGGATTCAGCGACAAATTGCGTGCCGAGCTTGCGCCGGTGACGCGGCTGCTGCACGAGAAGTATTACTGCCACTACCGTTTGGTGCGGGCCTCCAACAAGGCGGTCGGCGTCATTCGGGAATTGTTTCGTGCGTTCATGGGTCGCCCACAGTTGCTGCCGACGGAATTGCATCAACGGGCTCGTGAGAAGAAAGAGGCTCGCGGTGAGGAGGGTCAGGCCCGGGTGATCGCCGACTATATTGCGAGCTTGAGCGATCGACACATTCTTGCGGAACACCGCAAGATTTTCGATGTGGCGGGATAAGTCAATATTCGACTAAACTAACCGGCACGAACTGGTCCGGATCGTTCAACAGAGTTCCATTTTCCGCTGACAACATGACGATTCAGAACCTCATCCGTCAACTGGAAGAATACTGGGCGGCGCAGGGTTGCGTAATTCTGCCCGCGCACGACCTGCCGATTGGTGCGGCAACCTTCCACCCGGAAACCTTTCTGCGGGCAATCGGCCCGGAGCCATGGCGATGCGCATTCGCGCAACCGTGTCGGCGCCCGACGGATGGGCGTTACGGAGAAAACCCGAACCGTCTTCAACGTTACTATCAGTTCCAAGTTGCGCTCAAGCCCTCGCCGGACGACATCCAGGATCTGTTCTTGCAGTCCCTGGGAGAACTCGGCATCGCGCTGGACAAGAACGATGTCCGTTTCGTGGAAGACGACTGGGAATCCCCGACGTTAGGGGCGTGGGGCCTGGGCTGGGAAGTGCAACTTAACGGTATGGAAATCAGCCAGTTCACATATTTTCAGCAGGCAGGAGGGCTGGAATGCCGTCCGACACTCGGCGAATTGACCTATGGCATCGAACGGATCGCAATGTTCCTGCAGGAAACGGACAGTGTCTTCGACTTGGTTTGGCATGGCGAAGGGGCCGGTGCAGTCACATACGGGCAGCTATTCCACCAGAATGAAGTTGAGCAATCGGCCTACAATTTCGAGCAAGCCGACACGGAGAAACTATCTCGCCAGTTCGACGAAATAGAGGGGGAATGTGATCGGTTGATTGACCAGAATCTTCCATTGCCGGCCTACGAGCAACTGGTCTGGTGCTCGCATCTCTTCAATCTCCTGGATGCGCGGCATGCGATTTCCGTCACGGAGCGTCAGAAGTACATTCTGCGCATCCGTGGCCGGGCGCAGAAGATCGCGGAAGCCTACTACGCTTCGCGCGAAGCCCTTAATTTCCCCTTGGGCGCGTAATGACCGAAGCCAGAGCCGTGCTGTTCGAACTCGGCACGGAAGAACTCCCGCCTCGTTCGCTGGAGGCCCTCAGGGAGTCTTTGGCCGCTTTGGTGACTGCCGAACTGAAGAGCGTGGGTCTCCCATTCGACCAGGCTGTGACAGCGTATGCGTCGTCGAGGCGCCTGGCATTACGGGTTCCGGGAGTGGCGGAACGAACGGCCGGCACCACCGAAATACGTAAAGGCCCCTCGGTGAAAGCCGCTTTCAACTCGGAAGGTGAACCTACTCAGGCACTACTGGGCTTTGCCAAGGGGTGCCAGGCCGACCCAGAACAGATGCAACGTTGGAAAGATGGGGAGGATCGCCTGAAGACGGACAAGGGAGAATGGCTCAAATTCGACGAAGTGGTGGAGCCCCGTGATTGCCGGGAATTGCTCCCGGAGATTTTCGACCGAGCCTTGGCGGGACTGCCGTTGGAGAAACGCATGCGCTGGGGAACGGAAGAGACAAGCTTTCTTCGCCCTGTCCGATGGGTGGCACTGCTGTACGGTGGCGAGCCGATTGCCGGGGAAATCATGAACACTCCCTGTGGCGCAGTTACGCGGGGTCACCGCTTTCTTGGTGAACAAAGCGTCGAACTGGAGGATGCAGGAACTTACGAAAATGCTCTGAAGGAGAAGGGCCACGTACTGGTAGAGGCAGCGACACGTAAACAGCAGGTTTTGTCGCAAATCGAAGAATTCGAGGCCGAGTTCAAGGTAGAAGCGGTTCGATCAGAGCCCCTGCTTGAGGAAGTATGTGCCAGCGCGGAATTTCCGATGGTGGTTGCGGGATGCTTCGATGAAGAATTCTTGAATTTGCCGGAGGAAGTCATCCGTGCGGTGCTGGAGGATCAGCAGCAGTATTTTTCGACTCGCGGGTCGGATGGCGTGTTGTCCCGGCATTTCTTCGCCGTTGCCAACCTTCCGGATGTGAATGGAGACATTAGAGTGGGCTGCGAGCGGGTGGTGTGTTCCCGGCTTCAGGATGCCGCCTTTTATCTTGAGCGCGACCGCTTGAGGCCGTTCAATTCTCGTGTGGAGGGCTTGGGTCGGGTGGTCTTTCACCGCAAACTGGGCACCCTGCTCGAGCGCGTTCAGCGCATAGAGAGCCTGGCGGAATACGTGGCCCGAAAAGTGGATGCGGACGCGAAAATCGTGTGTCGTGCAGCACATTTGTGCAAGGCGGATCTGGGCACGGACATCGTGCAGTCATTTCCAAAGCTCCAAGGGCTGATGGGTGCGTACTACGCTCGGATTGAAGAAGAGAAAGACGCGGTCTGCCAAGCTGTTTCAGACCACTACCGGCCACGGTACGCGGATGATGTGCTACCGGAAACTTTGCCGGGCCAAGTGCTGGCCTTGGCCGATCGTTTGGACATGTTGGCTGGAGTTTTCTCGATAGGCGAAATACCGACTGGGACTCGGGATCCGCTGGGCGTGCGGCGTGCCGCTTACGGCGTTCTGCGCCTAGTGGTGGAATGTGGCTTGGACCTGAACTTGGAGGACTGTTTGGCGCAGGCGGTCAGTGAATATCCAGAGTCTTTTCGTTCCGACGGTATTCCGCAAGCGGTGTTGGATTATCTGGCTGACCGGATGTACGGGTACGGCACCGAACGCGGGCAATCCAGGGACGCCATTGAGGCGGTTCTGGCAGTCGGGTCGGCCCGACCGCTGGATGCCTTCGGACGGGTGCGAGCGGTCGAGGGTTTCCGGAACTTGCCACAGGCGAAAGTACTAGTCGCGACACACAAACGTATCCGGAACATCTTGCGCGAGGCCGATGTGAACGATGCCGAAATCAACTCCGAATTGTTGACGGAGCCCGCCGAGTGTGAGCTCGCGGATCGACTTATTGCAGTACGCGAGGAGGTGCAGGAAAATTGTGCGGCAGGCACCTACGGAGAAGCACTGAGTTTGCTCGCCACATTGGCCGAGCCGGTCTCGGCTTTCTTCGACGAAGTGCTGGTGATGGCGGAAGATCAAAAAATACGTCATAATCGCCTGCGTCTTTTGCGGGGCCTACAGGATCTGTTTCTGGGAATCGCGGATTTCTCGCGCCTGCAGGACTGAACAACATTCCAGCCATGAAACTGATAATTCTGGATCGCGACGGAGTCCTGAACGAGGAAAGGGAGGATTTCATCAAAACGCCGGAAGAGTGGGTGCCGATCGACAGCAGCATGCAGGCGGTGTCCCGCTTGAACGAGGCTGGTTATCGAGTGGTACTTGCGACCAACCAGTCAGGGATCGGTCGCGGCATCATCGACATGGATACCCTCAACCGGATTCATCAGAAAATGCATAACTCGCTGGGTCGTTTCGGCGGTTGGGTGGATGCCATCTTCTTCTGTCCGGATGCACCGGACACGGGGAGTCACTGCCGCAAGCCTAATCCCGGCATGTTTGAGGATATTGCAAGCCGTTGTGAGACCGATCTCGCCGATGTGCCGGCTGTTGGGGACAAGCTGTCAGACGTTCGGGCGGCGGTGGCAGCAGGTGCCCGCCCGATTCTCGTGCGTACCGGTTACGGTAGGCAGACTGAAAAGGACGAGGACTTGCCGGACGGCGTCGAGATATACGACGACCTGTACTCATTCGTAGACGAACTGCTGGCGCCATCTTCCTGAGCGCAGCGGGATGTCCGCCATCCGTTCCACAGGTTTTTATCTGGGGGTGCTTGCCGCCACCCTGGCCGCCGTGTTTGTTGTACCAGTCGCGGCCTGCTTGCCTCGGCGCCCGTGCTATCGGCTACTGAGTTTCTGGAACGTATCCGTTCTCTGGTCTGCAAGGGTATTTTGCGGAATAACCTACGAAGTTCATGGGCGTGAACACCTCCCGGAAGCCGGGCCCTACATGCTTATGGCTAACCACCAGTCGGCATTCGAGACGGTTTTGCTGGTGGTTTTACTGCCGCAACCGGCATTTGTGCTCAAGCAATCTCTGCTGTGGTTACCGGTAGTCGGTTGGGGGTTGGCGCTGACCCGCCCGATCGTCATTGACCGAAGTAGCCCGGTCCGGAGCCTGAAGCGTTTGCTGCAACAGGCGCGAAAACGATTCGCACGGGGTGACGTGGTGGTCATTTTCCCGGAGGGAACTCGTCTCCCGGTGGGGGAGCGCCGTCCTTATCAGGCTGGCGGGGCGCATATCGCGACACAAAGTCAGGTCCCGGTTCTTCCGATGGCGCACAATGCCGGCCATTTCTGGCCGCGCGGATTCCTCAAGAAACCCGGCAAAGTCACGGTCCGAATCGGAGCCCCGATCCAGGCAGGAGAACTGAAGCCTGCCGAATTGAACGATCAGGTCAAGGAATGGATTGAGGCGACAGGGGCGCAGTTGTCACCGCCAATGTGACATCAAGGTGCGGGGTTGGGCTGGGCCTCGTGAACGGCATCGATTTCGCGCAGCAACTGGTGAGGCAGTTCCAGATTGGCGCTTTCCAGGTTTTCCTGAAGCTGCTCAATAGTGGTGGCGCCAATGATGGCACTGGTCACAAAAGGTTGTTGCTGGATGAAACTCAAGGCCATCTGCGCGGGCGTCAGGTCGTATTGGCGAGAGAGTGCGACGTATTTGTCGGTGGCAGCCTTCGCCCGTGGATTGGAATAACGGGTGAAGTAATTCCAGCGTTGGAGACGGGAGCCCCGAGGGCGTCCCCGTTGATATTTCCCGGTCAAGACACCGAATCCGAGAGGAGAATAAGCCAGTAGGCCACAACGCTCCCGTATGGCTATTTCGGCTAGGCCGACTTCGAAAGTTCGGTTCAGCAAGTTATAGGGATTCTGGATGGAGACAATGCGGGGCCCGGAGCCTTCTCGTGAAAGCCGCAAATATTCCGCCACTCCCCACGGGGTTTCATTGGACACCCCAATGGCCCGTGCCTTGCCGGATTCGACCAACCGGCATAACGCCTCATAGGTTTCCTCGATCGGGATTGCGTCCTGGTTGTCTTCGAACCGATAACCCAGTTGCCCAAAGTAATTGGTGTTGCGTTCCGGCCAATGAACCTGGTAGAGGTCGATGTAGTCCGTCTGCAGGCGACGCAAACTGTCGTCAATGGCTTGATTGATGTGTTTTGCGTTCAGGCGCGGCCCGCCGCGCAAATAATCCATGGATTCGCTGGGTCCGACCACCTTGGTGGCGACGACAATTCGATCCCTCGGGACGCGGGAAGAAGCGATCCAAGTACCGATGTACTGCTCGGTCAGTCCTTGAGTGCGTGCACAGGACGGGGCGGCGTACATTTCGGCGGTGTCGATGAAGTTGACGCTGAAATCGAAGGCACAGTCCAATTGCTGATGGGCTTCGGCCTCGGTGTTTTGCTCGCCGAACGTCATAGTGCCGAGACAGATGACGCTGACGTCAAGGCCGGTGTCTCCGAGCGGGCGAAGCTCCATGTCAGATCTCCAGTTCCTTGACGGGCTGTCCGCGAATCAAATGCTCATCGATGATTCGGTCGACATCCGCTTGATCGCGGTAGCGGTACCAGGTGCCTTCCGGATAGACAACAATGATCGGGCCTTCGGCACACCGGTCAAGACACCCGGACTGATTGATTCGGGTCTGCCCGGCTCCATGAATGCCGAGTTCCTGGCAACGTTTTTTGGCGTAGTCCCGCATCGCGCGTGCGTCATGATCCTGGCAGCAGGCTTCGTCTTCCCGCCGGTTAACGCAGAAAAAGACGTGGCGTTTGTAGTAAGACATTGAAGACAGCCGGAATGGGGTCAAGCTACGCCCATGATATCGTCATAGTTTCTGGTACCGAGAGTGGGACTCGAACCCACACGGGGGACTACCCCACCGGATTTTGAGTCCGGCGCGTCTACCAATTCCGCCATCTCGGCCTTCAGGCTCCAGACACTCCGCCCTTCCTTTCAGGAACGGAGCGATTACGTCATTGTAGCAATGCGGTTCGACCGTTAAGTAGTGAAAACGTGGCCTCGCAGACCTGCTCAGGAGTGATACGGGTCATGCAAGCGTGGTGCCCGTAAGGGCAGGCACGTTGATGGCAGGGGCTGCACAGGGTCTGCGCTGAACAAATTTTTCGATCGTCGGCCAAAGGCGGGTGCGTATCGGGGCTGGTGGGACCGTAAATGCCGACGACGGGAGTATTCACGGCGGCAGCCACGTGCATGAGTCCGGAATCATTGCAAACCGCAGCCGCAAGCCCTGAAACCAGGTGGATGGCTTGGTCCAGCGTGGTTTCCCCGCACAGGTTCACAGCCTGTTCCGGCGCGGCTTGGACGATGCCGTCGCCGAGGGAGCGATCTTCTGTCGTGCCGATTACGCAGATCCGGTGCCCTTGCTCGACGAGCAGGGTCGCCAACTGAACGAAGGAGGCCTCACCCCATTGTTTGGCTTGGCCGTAGGCAGCGCCAGGCATCAGCCCGATGACTGTTTCATCGGAATCCATATCCCACTGTCGGAACACGCTGGCCGTCTGTTCCGGATCCACTTCCAAGCTTGGATAGGGAATGGAATTTGAATCGATGGGATTCGGCGATGCCAAGCGTGCCATCCGGGCGAGAATGCCCGGTGGCCGGGAGCGGGAATCACTGATCAATACATTGCGAATTCCGGCATCGAAGCCGATTCTCTGCTTGATTCCGGCTGCCCAAGGCACCAATGCCGCTTTTACGGAGCGAGGAATGATGATCGCTTGCTGGTACTGTGCATGCAAGCGGCGGGATGTCGCCCACCGCCGCCACAGCCCTAGCTGTCCGTGCCGAACGTCAAGAGGAATATGGCGAGAAACCTGGGGCATCCGCCCAAGCAATGCTCCCGCCCAAGAAGGTGCGACGACATCAATGGAGACATCGGGCTGCTGGCGTTTGAGCAGGGCGTACAGGATCTGGCTGAGTACCACATCGCCGACCCAGGCTTGCGCGATCACCAGGATGCGGGAATCCTGGTCTGCCACGGCTTATTCCTCGCTCTCGCGAATACGCTGGATCAGATCCGTGGTCGAGTAGCCTTCTATCAGTGGCAGGACGACGACTTTCCCGCCCGCTTTCTCGACTTCTTCTTTGCCGACGATCTGGGAAGGCTTGTAGTCGGCTCCTTTGACCAGCACATCCGGCAGGATTTCGCGGATCAACTGCTCCGGCGTATCTTGGGAAAACGATACGACCCAATCCACGCATTCCAGGCCCGCCAGCACCTGCTGCCGGTATTTGAGTGGCTGGATCGGACGACCCGATCCCTTGTTGCGGCGAACCGAGGAATCACTGTTGACTGCCACGACCAGCCGGTCGCCAAGCTCCGCTGCCTGCTCCAACAGTGCCACATGGCCGGCATGAAGAAGATCGAAACAGCCGTTTGTAAACACCACGGTTTCACCCAGTTCCCGGGTTTCCCGGACCAGTCGGCGAAGGGTGTTGTAGGGAATAATGCCGGTTTCCGTTTTCCGTTCAAGGCGCATGGCTCGCTTCAGCTCATCCGGAGTGACGGCGGCCGTTCCAAACTTGCCGACCACCTGGCCCGCGGCCAGGTTTGCCAGCCGCATGGCTTCTTCCAGTGGCAGTCCTGCGGCATGGGCGCATGCGAACATGGCGATTACGGTGTCTCCGGCACCCGTGACATCAAACACATCGCGCGCAGTCACGGCAAGATGGGTGCTTTTGCGTCCTTTTTGCAACAGCATGCCCTGTTCTCCCAAGGTGACCAGCATTGCTTTCAGGCGGTGCCGGCGGCAGAGTTTTTCGGCATGGACGGAAATCGCCTCGATAGAGGGAATCGGCCCAACCGCAGCCTCCAGTTCCCGACGATTTGGAGTAATGGCGGTTGCGCCAGCGTAGGCAGAGAAATTGGTCCGCTTGGGATCCACGAACACGGGCTTGCCCATGCGGCGGCATAGGGCAATCAACGGTTGGGGGTCTTCTAGGGCCCCCTTGCCGTAATCCGACAGGATGACGACATCACAATGGTTTAGGGCGGAGCGAAATCTCTTCTTAAACAATGTCTTATTGAAATTCGCACGCTTCTCGAAATCCAGCCGGATCAGCTGCTGATGCTGACTGACGACCCGAAGCTTAAGCGGCGTGGTCATCCCGCTTTGAACCATCAGGCGGTTTTCGATTCCATGTTTGCGGATCAGGCGGGTAAACGTGCGGCCGGGCTGGTCCGGGCCGATCGGGGCCAGAAGGGTGGTTCGGGCACCCAGAGCAGCAATGTTTACAGCCACGTTGCCGGCACCGCCAATCCGTTGCTGTTCGTCTTCCACGGTGACGACGGGTACCGGGGCCTCTGGAGAGACGCGTTCGGCACTCCCGCTCCAGTAGCGGTCCAGCATGATATCGCCGACCACTAGGGCGCGAACTGAGGAGAAATCGGGCAGGCTCAGATACACTGGATTCAGCCGTCCGAGTCCACCAGCGTGTATAGAGTGCCGCAATAAGGGCACCGGATCTTGCGGTCGGGCATGTCCTCAATCGGCAGAAAAACCCGGGGGTGCGAGTTCCACAGGCTGGTTCCCGGCAGGGGACAATGGAGAGGGAGGTGCTTGGGGCGGATATTTTGCTGAGCCGCCTGGTTCGGCGTCTTGAAGGAGCTTGGATGTTTCGCGGTGTGAGGATTAGGCATGATCACTCGACAAATGTCAGCCAGTGAAGATGACGCTCGGAACGCCCGCTCACGATATCTTGGTATTGCTGCTGCAATTGAGAAGTGATGGGTCCGCGCTGGCCATTGCCGATGGCTTCGCCATCCAGTTCCCGGATCGGGGTGACGTCGGCGGCAGTTCCAGTAAAAAATGCTTCCTCGCATTGGAGCAAATCATCCCGGACCAACCGGTTTTCGCGAACCTCCAGGTTGGCTTCCTGTGCAAGCTCGATGATGGTACGGCGGGTGATTCCGTCAAGAGCGGAACCCAGTGCTGGAGTCTCCAGCACGCCATCGCGGACAATGAACAGGTTTTCACCGCTGCCCTCCGAAATTCGTCCGTCCGCTTCCAGTAGCAACGCCTCGTCGTACCCCGCCTGCTTCGCTTGTGCCGTGGCCACGGCCGAATAGACATAGTTCCCGCAGATCTTGGAACTGGTCAGTGGGGAATTGACGCGATCGCGGATGATGGACGAGGTGTAAACCCGGATACCGCGTTCCAGGCCTTCCACGCCCAAATAGGCGCCCCATTCCCAGGCGGCCACTGCGGTATGCACTTCAAGTCCCTTGGCGTGCAGTCCCAATCCTTCTGCCCCGTAGAAGCAGATCGGACGGATGTACGCAGTCTCCAGCCGGTTTTTCCGAACCACGTCGATGCAGGCCTGATTGACCTCCTCCTGGGAGAACGGAATGGTCATGTCGACGCAATCGGCCGAAGTGAACAGGCGGTTGGTGTGTTCCTGCAGGCGGAAGATGGCGGGACCTCGCTCGGTGGAGAATGCTCGCAGCCCCTCGAATACCCCACTGCCGTAATGCAGGCTGTGGGTCAATACATGCGTGGTTGCTTCGGCCCAGGGGACCAAGCGGTTGTCCAGCCAGATTACGGCGTCCGGGTGCGGGGCCAGTGTGCTCATGTCGCCAGATTGAAGGTCTCGTCCCAAAGTTCCCGAATTTTCTTTCGTTCGTCGGCGAATTCATCCGGCGGAGAGTGCGGCGGCAACTCCTGCAGGTTGAGTACGTGTATCCGGTCGCGGTAACTGAAGTAGCAGATGCGCAGGAATTCAGTTGTTTCGGTGTCCAGCAGGCCACATTGCGCCAGACGATCCAGGATCATCACTGTGGCAGTCGGCTCAATGATTTCTGGGTGTTTTCCAGCGTGAAGCAACACATTATAGTGCACCATGAACTCCAAATCAGTGATTCCGCCGGGGTCTCCCTTGATGTGGAAATGCTCGGATTGAGGGGGGTGCGCATCCAGCATTCGCCGGCGCATGTCCACGAACTCTTGCTGTAGTTCGGCGGGTTCGCGGGGTACGCATAAAACACGTGCCCGGACCTGCTCGAATGCTGTCCGCACTGCGTCATGGCCCGCGACCACCCGTGCCCGCGCCAATGCCTGGCGCTCCCAGGTCCAGGCTTTTTCCTCCAGGTACTTTTCGTAATAGTGCAGGCTGCAGACCGGCTGTCCGGACTGTCCGCCCGGCCGCAGCCGGGGATCGATTTCGTACAAGGTGCCGTAGGCGGTCATCGTCTCCATGATGTGGATGAATCGTTGCGCCACGCGAGTGAAGAAATATTCGTTGTATACCGGTTTTTCCCCGTCGGTCATCTGCTCTTCGCCATCGCTGTCATGCACGAACACCAGGTCTAGATCGGAGTTGAATCCCATTTCGAGCCCTCCGAACTTGCCGTAGGCGAGAACGGCGCAGTGGGCTGGACGGCGCTGCCCATCGACGATGCAATGCGGTTGGCCGTGGCGCTGAAGTTGCTGCTGCAAGGCCAACTCCCAGGCGCAGGCGGTAACTGTTTCAGCGACCCAGGTCAATTCGTCGCTCACGTCCGAGAGGGATTTCGAGTGAACAAGGTTGCAGGCAGCGATCTGCAGGGTTTGGGATTGCCGGAATTGGCGCAAGGCTCTCATCTGCTGCTCTAGGTCGTCCTCGTCGTCCGGCAGGGCGAGTTGCAGGATCTTCTGAAGGATTTCCGGGGTCCGTTCTCCAAACAAACTATTCGGGGAGAGCAATTCGTCGATGAGGTGCGGGGACTCCAGGACCTGGGTCCGCACCCACGGACTGCGACTAGTCAGTTCGGTGAGCAAGTTCAGCGCCGGAGGGTTCTCGGTCAGCAGAGCCATGCAATCGGGTCGGCGCAGGAGGGTCTCCAGCACATCGAATAAAAGATTCAGCACTTGTGCGGAAGCATCCTGTCGACAGGCGCTTTCGATCATTTTCGGGATCAAGGCCAGTGCGTAATGTCGTGCACGGACATTCTGGGCGCGCCATGCGGTGGAGGCGACGATGGCGTGCAGCCTCTGCGCCGGTTCTTCTGCGCCATCTTGCAGCCCCATTTTTTCGAAGACCTGCTTCAGGTCGGCCACGTCGTCACCGTGCTGCTGCCCGACTGTCTCGATCGCGTGCAGCAATGCTTTCAATTCTTCCGGATGCTCCTGTTCGGCTTCCAACTCCACGCGCATCAGGCAGGTGAATTCCAGTTGCAGGCTGACTCGCTGCATGGTGAGCGCGTCCACAAACTCCTGCCAGTCCGAGTAGCCCATTGGGAACTGCAGTCGGTCCCGCGCTGTTTCATTCTGCGGCAGGGTATGCGTCTGTTGGTCGTCGACCATCTGCAGGCGATTTTCCACGGTGCGGAGAAAAGAATAAGCCTCGAACAGTAACTGCTGATCGGCATCGGTCAGCTTCCCGCACTGGACCATGGCCTCCAGCGCCCGTATCCACGAAGTTTGTTGAAGAACCGGCTCTCGCCCGCCAAAAATCAACTGTGCGCTCTGCAGAATGAATTCCGCCTCGCGGATTCCGCCGGGGCCGTGCTTGAGATCGTCTTCCAGCGTTTCCTGCCGAGCATGGTGTGCCATTTTTGCCTTCATGGTGCGCAGTTCTTCCAGCACGTGGAAGTCCAGGGAGCGTCGAAAGATGAAAGGACGAAGCAGGTCGGTCAGTTCTGCACCGGCAGCAGTGGGCACACCCAGCGGTCGCGCCTTGATTAGTGCATAACGTTCCCATTCGCGCCCATGGTTTTGATAGTAGCCCTCCATGGAGGAGAACGGCAGCGCCAGGCTGCCGGTCGAGCCGAACGGGCGCAACCTCATGTCGACCCGGAAGACGAAACCGTCGGCGGTGACGTCGTCCAGCGCCTTGATTGTTTTCTGCCCCAGCCGAATGAAATAGGATTGTGCCTCTTCCCGGTCCGAGGCGGGGTCCGGGTAAGTGAAGATCAGGTCGATGTCGGAAGAAAAATTGAGTTCCATCCCGCCGAGCTTGCCCATGCCAAGCACCACGAACGGCACGGGCTCACCGTTCTCGTCGGTTGGACTGGGATCTTTCATTCGGGAGCGGTGCCAGTGGGCGGCTCCCATCACGGCCCGGTCCGCGAAAGCGGTCAGGTCGTGCAAGGTATCCGGCAGTTCCGCCAGTCCATTGATGTCCCGGAACATGATACGGAGCATTTCCCGGGCTCGGGCGTGACGCAGGATACGTGCGAAGTCCGCATCTTCCGCAGTTTCTGGGTCGGGCAGCTCCAGTTCCTTGGCAACCGGGTCACGCAGGGCCGATTCCAGCAGGTTCGGATAGGCTCGCGCAAGACGGGCCGCAAACGGACTGGCGGCAAACAGATTGAGCAGGGCCGGCTGATTCGCGTCCAGTATTTCGCCATTCAAGGCGGGCCGGATTTCCTCCAAGACTGATTCCGCTTCCTCTCTCAGGCTGTCGGGAATAGGAGCGGGCTTCATGTGTGGGGGATTTAGGGCAATGAGTTAATACGTGGACTAACTTGTGAACTATGTTGATATTCTGTACCGCTGAAAATAAAACGCGCCTATAAGGTTATTGTTTGGCTAATCAAGAGAGATTTGGAATAAAGAAAGGGCCTCTAATTTGTCACATATCTCTGCCTTTGCTGACTCTATTTTTTCGTAACGCCTTGAGATTTCCTTTTGTGTTGCTATATCGAAATCACCATTTTCAGTAATAGGTATGTCTACCGTTACAGCCTGCCGAAGATTTCTAAGAGACGCTCGATAAGTCCTATCAAATCCGTAAAAGTTTTTGGTGTTTTTGAGCGCGTAGTAAATGTATTTTGGATATAGATTTTCACTTTGTACTGTAAGTCGCCCACAATGATCAGTTGTTGCAAATACTTTATTCTTTGGAATGTAGTTCCAGTCAAAAATGCCGTCAATACCCCATATCAAAGATGGTTTGGCGAAGTTATCCAAGTTAGATTTTTCGACGAAACCAAAAGGTGAGATAACGTTTGCGCTAAATGCGGGTATGCCAGTTGTCAGAACATTCTTCTTTAATATTCTCTTCCCAATTTCTACTTCAAAAAGATCCTCATTTGATAAGTTCACTGATCTTAATGTTTTGTTCTCCAGCATTCCATCAATAGGAACATTTGAGTTTTTTAAGAATTGACTGAAGGATAAAGCTTTTCTCTGAGAAGCTTTGATGTTTTGATATTTTTTGGCCACATTAAGTTGAGTCTTTACATCGAAGCGGCCTGCGGACAACACGGGAATTTCTAACGACACTTCCTTCAAGTTGTTTGGTGTGGCTTTATAAGCAAAGCAAAATCCATACACGCTTTTCATTGTCCTCAACTTGTATTCGACATATTCGATAAGGAGGTTCGGATCTTTAATTTTTAAAACAGTTCTGTCATTGCTAACGTAAAAAGGGCACTTATGAATGACAAAGTTTCTTCCCGCACTGCCATCGCCATTCGACGCGAACGAAATCAATGGATCGCTTTCAGACGCTTGTATTATTTTGTCTTCTTTGTCTTTCACAAATGCTACTGGATCTTGTGATGCAGTAAAGACCGGAAAATCAGAGATATTTCCCGTGTTAAGTTCACGCCATTTTTTTTCTGGCCACCCAGTTTTTTCTTTAACGAATTCAAAAAGATTAGTATCTCCGAGGTTAACAGATTTATACGACATGGTTAGCATCACCATCAATATTCTCTATGAAGTCAGCAAGAAATTCAGATATTTCTTTAATTTTTTCAGCCAATTCTTGTTCGGTTACTTCTATGCTCTCGCTTTGTAACCCAAGGGACAGCCTCTCTTCTTGACTCCACCAGCGTTCGACCATCCAATTTGATTTATTATCAAATTCGATAAAGTTGACTATTTTGCAGCGTAATGAAGGGCTACGAAATGAGGCGGGGCTGACCTTAAATTGATTAAAAAAGGTAACTAAGTCTTCCAAATGATTTTCGTCAGTAATCCATCGTTTAGCGTCTCTTGTCTCTCCTATTTCATCAGCTAAATAGGTAAAGACAGGATCGCACTGTTCTTCGCTCACATCTAATTTTTTCTTCAGCACTAGAATATAAGTTTTCTTTGGTGTTGAGTAGAAAGACCTTGCAGGTAGAGAAATGACGCCTTGAATTAGACAATGTCTTTTTAAATATTCCAATACGACTATTTGGTTAAGCAAGCCATCAGGAACAACCACCAATGCCTGACCATTTTCTTTAAGATTTTTGACCACCCATTCTATTGCTAAAGCCTCCGTGCCTCTGCCTCCAGACGTGTAATACTTGGTAAGTCCACTTGCTTCAATAGCATTTTTTAAACTTTTAGAACCGCTAGTAACGTACGGAGGATTGGTTAATATTAGGTCGTATGGATCGTCTTCGACTCTTTCAAAAGTACCCAAGTTTGAGCGTATGAGGTGAAAGACTTTGTTGAAGGCTCCTTGTGAAAAAGCGATTAAATAGTCTTTCGTGTGGTACTTCACAAGCAAGTCGGAAAAATAAATGAGCATATTCGCTTTTGCTAGCACAATAGTTCGCTCATCCTCTTTTTCATCAGTTCCTTTGTCGTAGCCCACAACTGTAATCTTGGGCGATACCGTTCCATTTACAGGTTCAAATTGTTTTAGGATATGGTCGTTTTCTAGGATGAGTTCCAAAAGGAACCCACCCACACCGCAAAATGGATCGCAGATCCTAGCGTTTTCCCTTGCTTGCGGGGCATCAGACATTAAGACCATTGCTTTGACGATATTCCTTGGGGTGAAATATTGTCCCAGTGATTTAATTCTCGCAGTTTGACGCAGGAACGACTCATAAAGTCGGGTCTTGAATTCCTTTTTTATGTACTTGAATGAACCAAATGCATTGTCATAAGCTTGAAGATCTTGTAGTACTTCTTTAAACAAACTTGCTTGCGCTAGATTAGGAGCATCTTGTTCGTTTATAAAGATAGTGCCATTGATAATAGTAGTTCCATCGCTTCCTGGAGGAAATAATTCTCGTATTGTTTGTCTGCAATTATTCGCATAGTGTTTCAATGCTTCAGTAGAGGATTCTTCTTGGACTAATCTGTAGACAGAATTAAAATTGTTATGTGGTCGTAGTACCCCTACATCGCTCAGGAATTTAAAAACAAAAAACTCAACAACATTGTATAAACATTTTTCGGGTTCTTTTCCAGTATTAATCCATATTTTCTGCCAAATCGTTTTGGCCAGCTGAGATGGATCTAAAACTTCCGGAGAGGAGATTTGGTTGTTTTTGTCTGTTAGCGAATGGTCGATTTTATCGATTAATTGTTCAAGCGCTATAGTAGCTTCTTCTGAAAAAGAACCTTTCTCAATAGCCTGTGCATCGAACACGTATGTTATTTCTTTGCCATTTTCAGCAAGAATGCGTTTACCGTTAAGGGAGTTTACCCAGATCGTTTTTTGCCCAGATGTCACGATAAGCAATTTGCACAATTGCTTAGCTACTTCGATTTCTTGATTTATAGCTTTAGTTACATGCTCTTTAGTTTTTAGTTTTGATGGTGGTTTGTATTCAATAACCGCTTTCACGTCGCCGCTTGCTAGGACGATTAAGCCATCTGGTTTTTTTGCAGAGATTTCTTTAGAAAAATTCTTCTTGATGACTTTCTGCTTACTTAGTTGAGAAAGCGTAGAATTCCCAATTCTGTAATAGAGATAGCGCCCCAACGTTTTTGGGGCCATTTGTATTAACTCTTCACTCATCTAGAGCGAACTTGAGGATAAATCGGCATTCTAATTCTATAACCAAACCTTTGTTCCTAAAAAGAGGGCCGCATTCGCGGCCCTCTTTACAGAACTCTGGAAGTTTCTGCTTAGAGCGGAGTGAACGAGGTGATCTTGGGCACCGAATCGCCACGCTCTTCGGCGGACATCGGAATCATGCCCTTTTCAGTCAGGTAACCATCCGAACCGCTCGCCTTGTCGCTCATGAACTCGGCGACGAACTCCCGAATGCCGGGGATGACATCCAGATGGGCGTTCTTGATGTAGAAGTACAGTGGCCGGGAGACCGGATAGCTGCCATCGGCAATGGCTTCAAACGTCGGCGCGAAGCCGTCCATGATCGAGCCTTGGACCTTGTCGGAATTCTGATCCAGGAAACTGAATCCGAAGACACCCAGTGCACTGGGGTTGGCGGTCAGTTTCTGCACGATGAGGTTGTCGTTCTCGCCGGCTTCGATGTAGTGGCCGTCCTCGCGCACGGAATGGCAGTAGGACTTGTACACCTTCTTGTCCTTCTTCTTCATGGCCTTGATCCAGGCGAAGGTCTTGCATCCGCCTTCCAGGGCGAGCTCGGCGAAGGCGTCCCGGGTGCCGGAGGTCGGAGGCGGGCCCAGCACTTCGATCTTGATATCAGGCAGGGTCGGGTTGACTTCCTTCCAGGTGGTGTAAGGGTTTGGAATAAAGGATTCCGCGCCATTCGGATCCGGGACTTCCCGGGCCAGGGCCAGGAAGACGTCACGGAGGGTCAGTTCCATCGGAGCTGTCGCCTTGGAGTTGGCCAGCACGATGCCGTCGTAGCCAATCTTGGCTTCCGTGACATCCCTGACACCGTTTTTGGAGCAGGTCTCGACCTCCCCGCTCTTGATTTTGCGCGAAGAGTTCGTGATATCCGGAGTACTGATGCCGACGCCGGCACAGAACAATTTCAGGCCGCCGCCGGAACCTGTGGCTTCAACCTTCGGGGTCTTGAAAGTAGTCGATTTACCAAACTTTTCGGCTACGACAGTGGAGAAGGGATAGACGGTGGAAGAACCCACTATGTTGATTTGGTCGCGGGCCTGAACTGCCGTAGCGGCAAGCGCAAGCAAAACAACTGCGGAAATGCGGAATTTCATTCGTTAAACCTCTTGGCGTTCGAATTGATTTGGTGGAAGTGTTCCCTTGGTGCCGCGAATTAAAGCCAAATTTTTGTAACACGCATATGACAGGATGCCGCAGTGGGGAAAAGAAAGGTTTTTGGACAGGAAAAAAGCGGGGCGGTGTAAAATTCAGCGCATCATGGCTGGTAATACTTTCGGCACCTTGTTTGCCGTGACTTCATTCGGTGAAAGCCATGGCCCCGCCATCGGCTGCATCATCGATGGTTGTCCGCCACACTTGGCCTTGCAGGAATCAGACCTGCAGCACGATCTGGACCGTCGCCGGCCCGGCCAGACCCGCCATACCAGTCAGAGGCGGGAACCGGACCAGGTGAAGATCCTGTCCGGAGTCTTCGAAGGCAAGACGACCGGAACCCCCATCGCACTGGTGATCGAGAACCAGGATGCCCGGTCCAAAGACTATTCGGAGTTGCGCGATCTGTTTCGGCCGGGGCACGCGGACTACACCTACCAGCGCAAATACGGTATCCGCGACTATTGCGGGGGAGGACGGGCTTCTGCCCGGGAGACGGCGACCCGAGTCGCTGCCGGGGCGGTGGCTCGGAAATGGCTGCGTGAGCGCTGTGGTGTCACGATCCGCGGATGCGTGCGGCAAGTCGGCCCGATTCGCGCCGAAACGACGGATTGGGAGGCGGTCGAGGCCAACCCGTTCTTCTTCCCGGAGCCCGGCAAGCTTGCCGAACTGGAGAACTTCATGGACGAGTTGCGCAAGGCGGGCGACTCGATCGGAGCCCGGGTGGAAGTGGAGGCGACGGGCCTGCCGGTCGGCTGGGGCGAGCCTGTCTTCGAACGACTGGATGCCATGGTGGCTCAGGCGATGATGAGTATCAACGCGGTCAAGGCGGTGGAAATCGGCGATGGTTTCGCCGTCGTCGAACAGCGCGGAAGCGAGCACCGTGACGAGATCACACCGGAAGGTTTCCTGTCCAATCACTCAGGCGGGACCCTGGGGGGGCTGAGTTCCGGCCAGGATCTGAGGGTTGCTTTGGCTTTCAAACCCACCTCGAGCATCCGGATTCCCGG
Source organism: uncultured Chromatiales bacterium (assembly GCA_964526195.1). GTDB lineage: Bacteria > Pseudomonadota > Gammaproteobacteria > Poriferisulfidales > Poriferisulfidaceae > Poriferisulfidus. The sequence goes on from CAZGIH010000013.1 coordinate 52,387, forward strand.
GCGCACGATCGATCGGCAGGGAGAAGCGACCGAGGTGGTGACCAAGGGGCGCCATGATCCCTGCGTCGGTTTGCGTGCCGTGCCGATTGCCGAGGCCATGCTGGCCCTGACCCTGATGGATCAGGCCATGCGTCATCGAGCCCAGTGTGGCGATGTGGAGGTTGATGCCCCCTAGGTCTGCGGCACGTGACCCCTCTCCTGTTTGCCCGGTTTTCCGGCTTTTATTTTTTCTATTTCGCCTCCCTGGGCGTTTTCCTGCCGTTTTGGCCACTGTATCTGAAGTTCCTCGGCTTCAGCGCCGTTGAAATCGGGCAACTGGTGGCGGTGGTGATGGCGGTTGGCATCGTCGCGCCGAATCTCTGGGGCTGGCTGGCGGATCACACGGAACGCCGGATCTGGCTGATTCAGTTGGCTGCATTGGGGGGCGCGGCGGGAACGCTGGGCCTGCAATGGGTGACCAGTTTCTACGGGATGATCCCGTTGCTGATGCTGTTCAGCTTCTTTTGGTATGCCTCATTGCCCTTGGTCGAAGGCATTACGCTGACCCACCTCGAGCACCAAACCGACCGGCGTTATTCCTACACGCGGGTCCGGCTGTGGGGATCCATGGGTTTTGTTTTCGCCTGCCTGACGCTGTCAACGGTACTGTTCGGTGTCGAAGGCGATATCTGGTGGCTGGTCCCGCTAAGTTTGTTCATCTGCCACTTCGGTCTGTGGCTGACCACCCTGACGCTGACGAGCCGGCCGCAAAAGCGAAGCCATCCGGCGCATATCAACTTGGCCAACCTGTTACGCCATCCGGCCGTGCTGGGGCTTTTGGCGGCATTCGTCTTGATGCAACTCAGCCATGGGCCGTTCTATACGTTTTTCTCCATCTATCTGGAAGGGCACGGTTACCCGATCCAGGGCCTGGCCGTGCTGTGGTCGGTGGGCGTATTCGGAGAGATTCTGGTGTTCCTGTTCTTCAGCCGTTATCTCGCACATCACCCTGCCCGCAACCTGTTCGCACTGGCTTTTGCCCTCGCGGCCATTCGCTGGGTCGTATTGGGGAATTTCCCGGAGTTTTGGGTCGTGATTCTGGCGACCCAGTTCCTGCATGCGGCGACCTATGGGCTTTACCACGCCGTTTCGGTGCAGTTGATCCACCGATTATTCCCTGGGCGGCTGCAAAGCCGGGGCCAAGCACTGTATTCGTCACTCAATTTCGGCGTGGGCGCCGCGCTTGGGAGCTTGTTGAGTGGCATGGTCTGGGACGACCTGGGTTCGACTGTGACTTTCCACGCTGCCGCCGCTATTGCTTTGACCGGCATGCTGATTGGCTGGTTCGCGGTACGCCATGCCACGCCGCTCGACCGTTAATCACGCGGGTTCGCAGCGTTCAGGGGGAGATTCGGGTTTTCGGGCTGCAGCCCTAGGGGGTATAATCATTTTCCCCCGAAACCACGGCAGGATGCGTCAGTGGCTGAACAAATGATCCTGATTCCCGGGCGCTCGAGCAAGCAGGGGACTTCCCTGAATGCCGGGAAACTCAAGGAGGAGTACCAGACCGTCACCTCGACTATCGAGATGAACGAAAGCACCATGCGTAAATTGGGTCTGTCTGCCGGAGACCGGGTGCGCCTGTCCTGTGCCACCGGCAAAGTGGAAGTCGAATGCGGGAAACCGCGCAAAGACGAGGATCTCCCGGACGGGATGATCTTCATCCCGTATGGCCCTTCTTCCAGCGAACTGATGGAAAGCGACACCGCCGGGTCCGGCATGCCGATGTCGAAACAGATGGTGGTGGAAGTGGAATGCCTGGGTGCCAATTGAAAATCCTGCCTTGCCCGTTGAGACCATGAGCGAAACCAAAACCCCCGAAGCCGAAAAGGACGAACCCAATATCCGCATCGTGGAGGATGCCACCTGCACGTTCTGCGGGTGCGTCTGCGATGACATGGAGCTGACTGTCGACCTCGACGCGAACCGCATCACGAAAGCCAAGAATGCCTGCGTTCTCGGCCGGGCCTGGTTCCTCCAGCATGGCATCGAGGATCATCCGCAAGCGATGATCGATGGACGCGAAGTGCCGCTGGAAGAAGCGATGGATGAAGCGGCACGCATCCTGCACGAAGCGAAATTCCCGATCACCTACGGCCTGAGCGATTCTCCATGCGAGGCGCAGCGGGTGGCGGTGGCCATCAACGACCTGGTGCGCGGCAACATCGATACCACCACTTCCGTGTGCCATGGCCCGTCCGGCATCGCGTTCCAGGGCGTGGGCGAAAGCACGTCGACCTTGGGAGAGGTCAAGAACCGCGCCGATCTGGTCATTTACTGGGGCGGCAACCCGGCCGAGTCCCATCCGCGGCATTTCACCCGCTATACCGTGACGCCGAAGGGACGCTATATCCCGAACGGCAAGAAAGACCGTTACGTGGTGCTGATCGACGTGCGCAAGACGCCGAGTGCGCCGGTGGCGGATCAGCTCATCCGGGTCAAGCCCGGTCGCGACTTCGAGTTGCTGTGGGCATTGCGCGCCTTGGTGCGGGGTCGCGAGATCGATCCCGACATTGAGAAAATTACGGGCGTGTCACGGGAAGTTCTGGACGAGTTGGTGGAACGCATGAAGAACTGCAACTTCGGGGTTCTGTTCTTCGGCATGGGCCTGACCATGACCCGCGGTCGCCACTTCAATTCGGGAGCGCTGCTGGCGCTGGCCACCGACCTTAACAAGTACACGCACTTCGTCGCCAAGCCGGTACGCGGTCACGGCAATGTCACCGGTGCCGACAACGTGGTGTCGTGGCAGACTGGCTATCCGTTCGGTGTGAATTTCCACCGCGGCTATCCGCGTTTCAATCCCGGCGAGTACACCACCGTGGACCTGCTGGCACGCGGCGATGCCGACGCGGCCTTGATGATTGCCACGGATCCGGCCTCGAACTTCCCGAAACACGCCATCGAGCACTTGAAGAAGATTCCGGTAATCTCACTGGACGCCAAGCCGACCTACACCAGCCGGCAGGCGCGAGTCGCCTTCATGGTGGCCACCTACGGGATCAACACGGGCGGCACCGTGTACCGCATGGATGATGTGCCGATCACCTTGCGCCCGGCCTTCGATTCCCCGTTTCCGACGGACGAGGAGGTTCTGACCGGGATCCACACCCGCTTGAAGAAGCTCCGAGCGAACGGCCGCAAGAAGGCGGCGTAGTTTCGTCATCCGGTCAGGTTCAGGAGACGGCCAGAATGGCTGAGAACGGTACGGAACTGCGCATCAAGGGCGGAAAAGTCTACGATCCGGCCAACGGCATTGATGGCGAGGTGCGCGATGTCCTGGTGCGCGACGGGCGCATCGTGGACAAAGTTTCCGATAAGGCACGGACTTTCAACATTCCCGGCATGGTCGTGATGCCAGGCGGGATTGACATCCACTGCCATATTGCCGGCCCGAAAGTCAACCTTTCGCGAAAATTGCAGCCCGAAGATCATCGCCTGGATGTCCATCCCGGAACGGACGTGACCCGCTCTGGAGTCGGCGGGGTCACTCCGTCGACGTTCGCCACCGGCTACCGTTACGCCATGCTGGGCTATACCACAGCGTTTGATGCGGCGGTCCCGCCCCTGGCGGCCCGTCACGTGATCGAGGAATTTCATGACACGCCGGTGATCGACAAGGGCTTTTATGTCTTGCTTGGCAACAACATGTTCCTATACGACCTCCTGAAGCAGGGCCGTAAACAGGATTTTAAGGACGCGATTGCCTGGTGGGTTACGGCGGCACGGGCGGCTAGCGTCAAGCTGGTCAATGCGGGCAGTGATGAATTCTGGAAGGGCAGGCGCAACGAGAATGTCACCGACGTCAACGAAAAGATCGATCCGTTCGACTTGACCCCGTTGCACGCGACGGCTGCTTTTATTGAAGCGGTGGACGAACTGAACATGCCGCATCCCGCGCATATCCACTGCAACAACCTGGGTCACAGTGGCAATTTTCAGACCACGCTGGATACGATGAAAGCGGCCGAAGGGCACCGAGCGCACATTGCGCACATCCAGTTCCACAGTTATGCGGGTGAACTCGGAAAACGCGTCCAAACTGGCTCGGAAGCCATCATCGACTATATCAATACCCATGAAAACATCACGACCGACATTGGCATGGTGATGTTCGGCAAGGCGACCGCGATGACGGCGGACGCCCCGCTGACTTGGATGCTGCGTTTCAAGGACACGAAATGGATCAATGCGGACACCGAATGCGAGAGTGGTTGCGGGGTCATGCCGTTTGAGTATCAGGACACGAATTACACGCACACCATGCAGTGGGCGATCGGGCTGGAACTGTTCCTGCTGTCGCAAGACCCTTGGCGAGTGATGTTTTCGACTGACCACCCGAACGGTGCCTCTTTCCGCACTTATCCCCGATTGATTCGCCTGCTGATGGATCGCGGCTTTCGGGCCGAGATGATGAAGCAGGTCAACCAGAAAGCGATTAGCAACTGCCTGTTGCCGCAACTGGATCGGGAATACAGCCTGTATGAAATTGCCATCATCACCCGCGCGGCCCCCGCCCGGGCACTGGGTTTAGCCAACAAGGGGCATCTGGGTGTTGGCGCGGATGCCGACATCACGATCTACACGGATGACGAAAACCGCGAGAGGATGTTCAATGCGCCGCGTTACGTGATCAAGGCAGGCAAGCCGATCATTGAGGATCACGAGTTTGTCGACGACCACATCGGGCGGTTCCTGCACACGGAGCCCGAGTACGACTCGGCGATCGAAGACCAGATCCGCCCGTTCTTCGATGATTACTACTCCATCCGGTTCAACAACTACCGGGTAGACGCCTCCTACCTCCACGACCATGAGGTGATTCCGCTGCGCAATTCCGGGAACGGACGGAAGAAGAAGGGCAAATGAAAGTCGGCAAGACCGAGGTAGTCGATACGTTTGCCGAGGCTTTCGGCATGTGGGGCGCGCGTGTCATCATTACCGCCGACACCAAGAACTGGGCGCGAGCCGCTGCCCAGTCCTTCACCGGCTTTGCCACTTCCGTAATTCGCTGCAAATGCGAGGCAGCGGTGGAATGCGAGATTCCTGACACCGATACGCCGGATCTGCGCCCGGGAATCAGCGTGCTGCTGTTCGCAATGAGCGAGAAGGACATGAGCGCCCGCCTGGTCGAGCGGATCGGGCAGTGCGTGATGACCTGTCCCACGACCGCCTGCTACAACGGGTTGGAAAATGGAACCACTGTGCCGGTCGGACAGCGACTGCGATTCTTCGGCGATGGCCACCAGATCGCCAAGGTGGTGGGAGGCCGGAAGTTCTGGAGAATTCCGATCATGGGAGGCGAATTCCTGGTGGACGACGTGTTCGGGGTTCAGCCCGCCATCGGTGGCGGCAACTTGTTGATGCTGGGAAGAAGCGGGCGGACCGCTCTGCGCGCCGCGTCCGGTGCGGCGGATGCGATGCGCGACGTGGCCGGCGTATTCCTGCCTTTCCCGCAGGGCGTGGTCGGTTCTGGCAGCAAGGTGGGTTCACGCTACAAGGGCATGATTGCCTCGACCAACGAAGCCTATTGCCCGACCCTGCGCGGGCGGGTAGAAAACTCGGCATTGCCGGAAGGCATTGCGGCGGTTTATGAAGTGGTGGTCAATGGCCTCACCGAGGATGCGTTGCGCGAAGCCATGCGGCGGGGCATCCAGGCCGCGGCGGAACGTGGCGTGGACTATGTCAGCGCGGGGAACTACGGCGGAACGCTCGGCCAATACAAATTCCACCTCTATGAATTGCTGGAGAACGGCTGATTATGCACACCGAGCTGGAACTGACCACCGCGCCGGAGGTGCCGATCGAGGCAGAGTGCCTGAGCCCTGCGAAGATCAAGGGCCTGTCGCAGTCGGGGATCGAGCATCTCGTGATGATGCACGGCAATCGCAAGGTGCGGGTCGGGGACTTCTTCCGCGTGACCGGGAATGGCCAGAATTCATTGCGCCTGGAAGGAGACCTGTCGCGGGTCAAGTACATCGGTGCCGGGATGAAAGAGGGTGAAGTTCGCGTGAATGGTTCTGCCGGCATGCACCTCGGCGCTGGCATGTCCGGGGGAGTGATTCGTGTTTCCGGGGATGCTTCGGATTGGGTCGGACCAGAGATGAGCGGAGGACGGATTGAGGTAATGGGCAATGCGGGGCACATGGTGGGCAGCGCCTACCGGGGCCAACGCGTCGGGATCATGGGCGGAGAGATCCTGATCCATGGCAATGTCAAGAATGAATTAGGGTCGGCCATGCGCCGCGGTCTGATCGCGGTTGGCGGGCAGGCTGGCGATTTCGTCGGTGTCAACATGCGCGCCGGCACCATCGTTGTGATGGGCGGGATGGGCATCCGCGCAGGCGCTGGCATGGTGCGCGGCTCGATTATCTCGTTCGAGCCAGTCGAATTACTGCCGACTTTCACCTATTCTTGCTGGCTGCGACCGACATTTCTCAGGTTTTACCTGTGCCACTTGGGGCAAAGCGGCTTTGAAATCGACGACGACTACATGGGTGGCCGTTATCGCCGCTACTGCGGTGATAGCGTTGAGGAGAACCGCGGCGAAATCCTGGTGTTCGATTCGCGCTGACCCTCGTCTATAATTTAATTGCGCCCGCCTATGCGGGCGCAGCCCGCTTCACTTCACTTTAGGAACCTTGAATGACCACGATCGTAACCGATAACTGCAAAGGTTGCCGTTATACGGATTGTGTAACCGTTTGCCCAGTCGCTTGCTTCCACTATGACGACGAGATGCTGTACATCGATCCGGATGTCTGCATTGACTGTAGCGCCTGCATTCCAGAATGTCCGGTCCAAGCGATTTACGAAGAAGACGATCTGCCAGAAGACAAGCAGGAGTGGCTTGAAATCAATGCTGAGAAAGCCCCCGAACTTCCGGTGATTGAAGAGAAAATGGACCCGCTGCCGGGCGCGGACGAACGCAAGACTGCACTAGGATTCTGATTCCGTGAGCCAACTGGGGACAGAAACCGCACCCTTGCGGGTTGCGGTTGTCGGCGCCGGGCCGAGTGGGTTTTATGCTACCGAGGCATTGCTGAAATCCGAGATCGCTGCTCAGGTTGACCTGATCGAGCGTTTGCCTTCCCCTTATGGGTTGGTGCGCAGCGGTGTCGCGCCGGATCACCCCAAGCTCAAGCAATCGATCGAGGTCTACAAGAAAGTCGCTGCACTTGAGGGTTTCCACTTTTTCGGAAACGTGACGGTCGGGAAGGATGTCACGCCGCAGGAGTTGCGAGACATCTACCACGCCGTAATCTATACCTGCGGCGCTGAAACGGATCGCCGCCTTGGGATCGAGGGCGAGGACCTGGCAGGCAGCCATACCGCGACGGAATTCGTCGGCTGGTACAACGGTCACCCGGACTACCGGGACCGGGAATTCGATTTCTCGCATGAAACCGCCGTGATTATTGGGCAAGGGAACGTGGCGGCGGACGTCGCTCGCATCCTGTCCAAATCCGTGGATGAGCTCAAGCATACCGACATTAGCCAGCACGCTTTAGATGCGCTGGCCGAAAGCCAGATCAAAACAATTGCAGTCGTTGGGCGCCGGGGACCGGCGCAGGCGAAATTCACCACCAAGGAACTGCGCGAATTTCTGGAACTGGAGAATTGCCAAGCGGCCATTGCTTCAGAAGAGTTGGCCCTCAACGAAGCCAGCCAGACCGAGGTTGCCGACAAGAAGGCAGGCGTGGTTGCGGCCAAGAACATGGCGGTCTTCGAGCAGATGGCGGAGAACGCAGAGCACGGCAAAGCCCGGACTTGCCGCATGATGTTCTGCCGGAGCCCGATCCGTATCGAAGGGAATGGCCGAATCGAGCGAGTGGTGTTGGAACACAACGAGTTGTCTGGTGAACCGTTTTCGCAACGGGCCTCGGGCACGGGCGAGACCGAAACCTTGGAGTGCGGGCTGCTGTTTCGCTCCATTGGCTATCGGGGAGTGCCAATCGAAGGTGTGCCGTTCCATGATTCTTGGGGCGTATTTCCGAATCAAGAGGGCCGGGTCACCGATGGCCCGGACGGGGTGGTCGTGCCGGGTATCTACACGGCGGGCTGGATCAAACGCGGGCCTTCCGGAATCATTGGGACCAACCGCGCTTGTGCAGTGCAGACAGTCGAATCCCTGATGGGAGATCTAAGCAACCTCCCCGCAGACCGTGCGGGGACGGACGCGTTGGCCAAGTTGTTACAGGAACGCGGCGTGCGCAGCATCGACTTTACGGAGTGGCAGCGAATTGACGCAGAGGAAGTCAGTCGGGGCGAACCGAAAGGCAAGCCGCGGGAGAAGTTCACCCGTCGCGAAGAGATGCTGCAAATTCTGGGTTAAGAGTAGGTAGAGGGTCGGGTCAACAATTCCGGATCCCCGCATCCAGTGCCTCGGATCCAGCCAGTTCCAGTGAATTCTCCAAATCGCAGAAGCAGCGGCCGCGCAACTGTGGCCACAGTTGGCTTGGCGGTGCTGTTGAGTCTGAGTTGTGGTGCCGGATGGGCCGATGAAGTCACACCATCGACTCCTGTGAAATCGGCTGAAGCCGAGCCCGAGTCCACGCAGCCCGAGGGACAGAACGCTTCGGAGGAACAGTACCGGCAACTGATCATGGCAGCGGGTCGGCAGCTCCAGCAGGGCAATCCGGCTCAAACCCTGAAACTGTTGGAACAGGCAACCAAAATGCTGGGTGGACGGACGACCGCCGACATCCTTTTTCTAGCGGCTCAGGCGTACATGGGGCTTGGCAACCGCGAGATGGCGACACGGATATTGGGACGGCTTGCCAAGGAATACCCGCAGGTCGACCGACTCCAGTTGGATTATGCCGCCATGCTGTACTCGATGGGGCGGGACGAAGAGGCCGACGCGATATTCCGAGAGATTCGTGAAAAGAAAGGCCTGCCGGAGCCGGTACAGCGTAATGTGGAGAAGTTCCTGGAGCGCATCCATCGTCGAAAGAGCCTGCTGATCGACTATGACTTCAGTGTCTGGAAAGACGATAACGTCAATAATGCAACCGAAGTGGATCAGGTGGAAATTCCCCTGTTCGGCGGGTTGTCATTCACCGTGAACGAGAAACCGGTCGAAGCATGGGTGATGCGAACAGGAGTCAATTTGCTCCACCGCGCGCCCTTGCGGGAAGATGGAAGCCTGCGTTTGAACTCCCGGGCCGGGCTCGCGCGCAATACGGCTCGAAACGCCAAGGCGCACAATCGCACTTGGCTGAATCTGTCGACGGGTCCCCAATGGTTCTACCTGACGGAATTCGCGGGCCACAAGTTTCCGGGCTATGCCAACGCGGATGTCGGTTACGAGAAACGTTGGCGGGGAGGCGATCCTTATTCGGGCAGTGCTTGGATACGGCTTTCGACACGACAGAGTCTGCCCGGGCATTGGGCGCTCGGCGGCTACGTCCGCTATTGGAAAACTCGATACAGCGAGGGATCAAGCCGACTGGATCCGAAAGGGCAGGCATTCAACCTATATGCAGAGCGTACGTTTCGGAGTGCACGGGTGACGGCGGGCTGGACGTTTTCGACGGAACACCCCGACCTATCCACGCAGCGTTGGAAATCGCACCAGGGGATGCTCGCTTATGAGACCGTCTTCGGCCTGAACTGGCACGTGTCAGCGGTGGCCACGCTGTCAGAATCCCGGTACCAGGGGACCGATCCATTATTCCAGAGGCGACGCAAGGATCAGCACCGGAACTTTCATGTCACCGTTTCCAATCGTGCCTTGTCTTGGAACGGCTATCTCCCGGAACTCACATTCGGTCTTACCGAGACAAAATCCAATATCGACCTTTACGACCGGGACAACCTCACGCTCCGTCTAGGTCTCCAGAAGTTGTTCTGAAGCCAAACGGCTTCAGTGGTGTAGCCGTTAGCCCGATCGCCTCGGACCAAGCCAGGCCAGCAACGCTCCGGAAGCGAACATGCTGATCGCCACCCCGTAAAACCCAGCTTCCAAGTATCCGGCAAGGCTCGCCAGGATGCCCAGTCCAAGCGCCCCGATGCCATAGCCCAGGTCACGCCAGAAACGGTATGCTCCAATGGCGGAACCTCGCCATGCAGGAGTCGCGAGGTCGCTTATCGCGGCACTGAGATTGGGATACAGTAGAGCCATGCCGAACCCCGTGACGGCGGCGCTGATCGCCCAGGTTTCGAATTGCAGGCTCCACAGCGAACCTAGGACCCCTATCCCGCACAGCCACATGCCGGCCACGCAGGGAATCAAGCGGCCGATCCGGTCGGACAGTCGCCCAGTCAGGAACTGGCTGGCTCCCCAGACCGTTCCGTAGATGCCCACGATCCAGCCGATATCGGGAAGACTGAAACCGTGGGTATACAGGTAGACGGGGTAGAAGATCCAGACCAGGGTGTCCACGAATTTCTCAACCAGCCCGGCTTGGCTGACCGCAAACATGCGCCGATCCCGCCAGGAAACCTTGGCAAAGGCTTCCCATGTGGTGGCGGGTATCGCTTCAGTCGGAGTTTTGGATGCCTGTTGTTCGCGATGTGCCCAAGGCAGGGTTTCGCGCACGAACCCGAGCAAAAGCCCCAAGGCCAGCATGATGCAGATGAGGCCGAACCCCCACAACGCTTCTCGGGCATCCATTGCACTTGCGAGGTAGCCGGTCATGACTCCGGCAACCGCCACTCCCATATAACCGGAGAACTCGTCCAACCCGACCGCAAAACCTCGTTCCTGGGAATGCGCCAAGTCCAGTTTGCTGGTTTGGGTTGCCGACCAGCACAGGCCTTGGTTAATGCCCAGTAGCAGCGTGGCCAGTACCACTTCGTTCCAACTCGTGGCATAAAGGATTAACCAGGGAGCGGGCAGGGCGAACAGCCAGCCTGTCAGCAACACGGGCTTCCGGCCGAACCGGTCTGCCGTCCGTCCGGCGACGAAATTCATGGTGCCCTTGACGAACCCGAACGCAACGACGAAGACGGTCAACAGGAGGTAGGAACCGCGCTCCACGGAGAATTCGCTTTCCGCCAGTGCCGGCACAACTGTACGCACCATGCCGAGGGTCATGCCGACCAGAAAGACCTGTGCCAGTTGTTGCCCGAATTGGGCTAGATTGTGCGAAATGCCATGCATCAAGGCGAATTGTACGCACTTGGAGCCAGTCAAGCGAATGAATCTAGCGGGACACTATAATGAGTGACAGACGAATCGGAACCGCTTTTATCCTCCTTATCGACCCTCATGGCGTATGAAGTCCTGGCCCGCAGATGGCGGCCCCGCACGTTTGCCGAAGTGGTCGGCCAGCAACATGTGCTTCAGGTTCTGACCAAGGCATTTGAAAACAATCGACTGCATCATGCGTACCTGTTCACGGGGACCCGGGGCGTCGGCAAGACCACCCTGGGGCGCATCGTCGCGAAGTGCCTGAATTGCGAACAGGGGGTCAGCGCGGAGCCTTGCGGCGTGTGCGAGGCCTGCCGCAGCATCGACGAGGGGAAATTCCCGGATCTTCTGGAGATTGACGCAGCCTCCCGCACCCGAGTGGAGGAAATGCGCGAATTGCTTTCGGATTCTTCCTATGTCCCCACGCAGGGCCGCTTCAAGGTGTACCTGATCGACGAAGTGCATATGCTGTCGACGCACAGTTTCAATGCTTTGCTCAAGACCTTGGAAGAACCACCCGAACACCTCAAGTTTCTTTTTGCCACGACCGATCCGCAGAAACTTCCAGCCACGGTGTTGTCTCGATGCCTTCAATTCCATCTGAAGCGCCTGAACGAGTCCCAGATCGGCGACCAACTGACCAAGATTCTCGAACATGAAAAACTGGAATCCGAACCGGACGCGGTGATTCAATTAGCGCGTGCGGCGGATGGCAGCATGCGGGATGGATTGAGTCTTTTGGATCAGGCCATCAATTATTGTGCTGAGGGCTTGACCCAGGACGAAGTAGGTCGGATGCTGGGGCTGTTGCCGCGCGAGAACTTTGGGGCACTGGTGATGGCTCTTGCGGGCCGGGAACCAGAAGCGGTGATGCAGGCGGTCGCTGGCCTGCGGGAACTGTCCCCTTCGTTCCAGGACATCCTGGACGATTTGGCCCGAGTGTTTCATACCTGCGCGATGGCATCCGAAGGCGTGGAGGCCGACGTGCCGGAAGAAATGCAAGATTGGGCACGTGCAATCAATGCGGCGTACAGTCCGGCCGACCTCCAGTTGGCTTATCAAATACTGTTGCAGGGCAAGCGTGACCTGCAGTACGCGCCCGATGAGCAGACGGGGCTGGAGATGACCCTGTTGCGTCTTTTGTGCTTCATGCCGGATGGCTGGCAAGAAGATGCGCCTTCTCCCTCAAAATCTGCGGTTTCGGATGAAGATGTGTCCGTACAGACCCAAAGCGCACCGGCAGTCGCAGCAGAACCCGCCGCATCCGTGAAATCAATCGAATGGGGTGAGGGGATTGAATGGGGAGAGTTGATCGAACAACTCGAGATTGTCGGGAACACCCGAGTGTTCGCAAGAAACTGCGAGATAGGACGTGTGGAAGGCGACGCACTGCATTTGGTTTGCGACAAAGCGTATTCGGTCCCGTCTGGAGTCGAAAAAACTCTGGGAGAGGCCTTAAGCGAATACTTCAAACGAGAGGTTTCCCTGCATGTTCGTCCCGGTGTTCCGAAACAGGAGACCAAGGCCCAGAAGGAAGTCAATGCCCGTGAGGAGCGGGCCGAGCAGGCTCAGCGCGAAATCGAAGAATCCCCGACGCTTCGGGCTTTGCAGGATGAGCTTGGAGCGCAACAGGTCGTCGGCCCGATGAACGGCGTCACATCCGCGACCTCGGAATCCTGAATGTCGGCTTCGGACAGCCTTCTGGATCAACTGGTCGAAGCCTTGCAATGCCTGCCTGGCGTCGGTGTAAAGACGGCGCAACGCATGGCTTTCAACCTGCTGGAGCGGAATCGCCCGCGCGGGCGGGTACTGGCATCCGTGCTGAAGGAGGCGTTGGACAACATCCGGCATTGCACACGCTGCCGGAATTTCACGGAAAACGAACTATGCTCGATTTGCGCGGATGCATCAAGGTCCGAGAACCAGTTGTGTGTTGTGGAAGGGCCGGCCGATGTACGGCTGTTGGAGGCCAACACCGATTACCAAGGGCGCTATTTCGTGCTGATGGGGCGGCTATCTCCGCTGGATGGGATTGGGCCGGAGGAGATCGGCCTGTCTCAATTGGAGGACCGGCTCCAGTCCGAACCGATAGAAGAGATGATTCTGGCGATCGGCACGACCGTCGAGAGCGATGTCACGGCACACGTGTTGGGCGAATTGGCACAACGGCACCATGCCAAGGTTACCCGGCTGGCGCGCGGGGTGCCGGTGGGCGGAGAGCTTGAATACCTGGATCCAGGTACCTTGATGACGGCGTTCGAAGGGCGAACCCAGTACTAAATTTGCGGAGGCCGTGTTTGCCTGCCGCTTCTACACGGCTCCATTAGGGTTGAACCTCATTGTTCTGCAATGCGCGAATCCGCTCTTCGAGGGGCGGATGCGACAGGAACAGTTTGCGCATGTTTGAGGTGGGGCGAGCTCCGGAGATGCCGAAAGCCGCCATCGTGTCCGGAAGGTCCCGGGGCTGGCTGACTTCGCGCAGGCGTTGCAGTGCAGAGATCATCTTGTCGCGACCGGCCAGATAGGCCCCGCCGGCATCCGCACGAAACTCCCGGCGCCGAGAGAACCACATCACCACGATAGTGGCCAAGACTGACAGCAGGATTTGGGCAACAATCGAGACGATGAAATATCCGGGCCCGAACCCGCGCTGCACCCGGAACACGAGCCGGTCGACCAGGAATCCGATCACTCGCGACAGGAACACGACAAACGTATTAAGCACGCCTTGCAGCAGAGCCATAGTCACCATGTCGCCGTTGGCGACGTGCGCCATTTCATGGCCGATCACCGCTTCCACTTCGTCCTGGCTCATTTGTTTCAGCAGGCCGGTGCTGACGGCGACCAGGGCATTGTTTTTGTTCATTCCGGTCGCAAAGGCATTCGGTTGCGAAGCATCAAAGATTCCCAACTCGGGAGGCCGGATGTGGCAGGTCTCGGAGTAGCGGCTGACCGTATCCACGAGCCATTGCTCCGTGCGGTTGGCAGGTTGTTCGATCACCCGCACCCGCATGGTTCGCTTGGCAATCCATTTCGACAGGGCGAGCGAGATGAAAGAGCCGGCGAAGCCGAGGACCAGCGAGTAGATCAGCAGAGCGTACAAATCCAAATGCACGCCTTGGGCATCCAGCAGGCCGTCGATGCCAAGCACCGAAAATACGATGCCGAGGACTAGGAGGATGGCGAAATTAACGCCGAGGAAAAGAAGAATTCTCATGACCCGGAATTATAAATCTCGTACTTCAAAGCGCTGGAAATTCCGCCAGCTCTTGGACAATTTGGTGCCGCGTCCGCCTCGTGTTCCCTGATGCTCGCACAAGTCCGAGAAGCGCATGACCCGGTGGGTCGCCTTAGTAAACAATACTAATGCCTGTTTCTCGGTTACGGTGGCTAGCAAGGTGACCCGTTCGCCTTGGGCATCCTTCAGCTGTGGGCCGGCGATGTTGATGATCTTGTTGCCGCGTCCCCGACCGAGGATCGGCAGTTCGGATGCCTCGATCATCAGCATGTTCCCGGCGCTGGTCGCGGCGACGACATAGGTCTGATCTAGGTCCGGCACTGGGTGTGGCTGCATCACGATGGCGCCGTCCGGCACGGTCAGGGTGGCCCGGCCGGCCTTGCTGCGGGTTTCCAGGCGATCGTAGGGCACGAGGAAGCCGTAGCCGAAACTGGTGCCCATCAGCCAGTGGGGGTTCTCCTCGTTGGCCATCACCCCGATGAACTGCGCGCCTGCAGGGGGATTGAAATGCCGCGTCAGCGGCTCGCCGAGGTTGCGGGCGGAGGGCATCTGGGCAGCGGGCATGGTATACGTCCGGCCGTGACTGTCGAGGAACCGCACGGTCCGGTTGCTTCGGGTGCGCACGCTGGCCTGCAAGGCATCGTCGGTCTTGTAAGTCAGTGAGGCGGGGTCGACCTCGTGGCCCTTGGCGGAACGCACGAGACCGCTGCGGGACAGCACCACTGTCACGGGCTCTGCGGGCATGAGTTGGGACGGATCAATCGCTTGCGCTTGGGGGGCGGCCTCTACGAGTTGGCTGCGTCGGTTGTCGCCATAACGCTCCGCGTCCTCCTGGAGTTCTTTTTTGATCAGGGTTTTTAAACGAGCAGCCGAACCAAGGATCTTCTCGATTTCTTTCTTTTCGGCGCTCAAGTCCTGTTGTTCCTGTTCCAGTTTCTCCCGTTCCAGCTTCGCCAGTTGTTTCAGGCGGATTTCTAGGATCGCCTCGGCCTGCTCCTGGCTCAACTTGAATTTTTTCATCAGGACGGGCTTGGGCTCATCCTCGTTCCGGATAATGCGGATGACTTCGTCGAGGTTGGCGTGTGCGGTCAGCAGGCCCTCCAACAGGTGCAGCCGCTTATTGACCGCATCCAGCCGGTGGTTCAGCCGGCGGGTGACGGTTTGCTTGCGGAACTCCAGCCAGGCCCGCAGCAGGGAGCGCAAGTCCATGACCCTCGGGCGGCGATCCAGATCGATGACATTGAGATTGACGCGGGCCGATCGCTCCAGGTCGGTTGTGGCGAACAGATGCAACAGGAGCGCCTCCCTGTCCACCCGCTTGCTGCGAGGGACGATGACCAGCCGAATCGGGGTTTCATGGTCAGATTCGTCGCGCAGGTCCTCGACCATGGGCAATTTCTTTTCCCGCATTTGCTGGGCGATTTGCGTCATGACGCGTGCGCCGGAGACTTGGTAGGGCAGGGCCGTGACGATCAGCCCTTCTTTTTCGTTGGCGATGCTGGCCCGGACGCGGACGGTGCCGGTTCCGGTCTCGTACAGTTCGCGCAGTTCCTCAGGCGAGGAGAGGATCTCGCCTCCGGTCGGGTAGTCTGGCCCCTTCACGTGTTCGCACAGTTCAGCCACGGAGGATTTGGGATGTTCCAACAATCGGATGCAGGCGCTGACGATTTCGCGCAGGTTGTGCGGCGGAATGTCGGTGGACAGACCGACCGCGATGCCGGTCGTGCCGTTGAGCAATACATTGGGCAGGCGAGCGGGCAGCAGTTGGGGTTCTTCCAGGGTGCCGTCGAAATTGGGTTGCCAGTCAACCGTGGCCTGATCCAGTTCCGCCAGCAGGGCCTGCGCGTAGGGAGTCAAGCGTGCTTCCGTGTAGCGCATGGCGGCGAAGGACTTGGGGTCGTCCGCCGAACCCCAGTTCCCTTGGCCTGCAACCAGGGGATAGCGGTAGGCGAAATCCTGGGCCATCAGCACCATCGCTTCGTAGCAGGCTTGGTCGCCGTGAGGGTGGTACTTGCCGATGACGTCACCGATGGTGCGGGCGGATTTCTTGGGCTTGCTGGTGGCTTTCAGGCCCAGTTCCGACATGGCATAGACGATACGCCGTTGCACCGGTTTCAGGCCGTCGGCAAGATGCGGCAGGGCCCGGTCCAGGATGACATACATGGAGTAGTTGAGGTAGGCTTCCTCCACGAATGTCGCGAGAGGCCGAATGCCGGCATCGGTTTCCTGGAGTTCGAACAGCGAGGACTGAGGCATGTTCAAAGTTCAGCGAGATGGCCTCGCTTTTCGAGCCAGCTTCTGCGGTCGGCGGCCCGCTTGCGGTTAAGCAGGCGGTCCATCAAGGCTCCATCTTTTGTACCCCATTCCAGTTGGACCAGCCGGCGGGTTTCCGGGTCCATGGTGGTTTCGCGCAACTGGGCCGGGTCCATTTCGCCAAGCCCCTTGAAACGAAGTACGACCGGGGTCGCGGCATTCTTGCGCTTGCCCGCGCGTTCCAGAATCCGGTCGCGTTCGGCATCGTCCAGAGCATAAGACACTTCCTTGCCGACATCGATACGGTACAGCGGCGGCATGGCCACGTAGACATGGCCTTCCTTGACCAAGTTCGGAAAGTGCTTCAGGAACAAAGCGCACAGCAAGGTCGCGATGTGCAATCCATCGGAGTCGGCATCGGCAAGGATACAGATTTTTTTGTAGCGTAGCCCGGACAGGTCGGGGTCGCCCGGGGCGGCGCCGATGGCTTGGGCAATGTCGTGCACCTCTTGCGAATTGAGGGCGGTCTCGGCATCCAGTTCCCAGGTATTGAGGATCTTGCCGCGCAATGGAAGGATTGCCTGGAAGTTCTTGTCGCGGGCCTGCTTGGCAGAGCCGCCCGCCGAATCGCCCTCGACTAGGAACAATTCCGAATCTGTATCTTCCGCACTAAGGCAATCGGCCAATTTGCCGGGCAGTGCCGGGCCGGAAGCCGCTTTCTTGCGCGCGATCTTGCGGGTTTGGTTGCGCCGCCGCTGTGCGTTCTCGATCATGAATGCGGCCAGTGTTTCACCCTGCTGGACATGTCGAGTCAGCCAGGTCTGAAAGACATCCTTGAAGATGGTCGCGAGCGTGGCTTGGGTCTCCCGGCGGACGAATTTCTCCTTGGTCTGTCCTGCGAACTGGGGATTTTCGGTTTTATAGGAGAGCACGTAGTTGATCCGCTCCCAGACATCTTCCGGAGCGATCTTGATCCCTCGCGGCAACAGGCTACGCGTCTCGCAGAACTCGCGGACGGCCTGTGTCAGTCCGTTGCGCAGGGCATTGACATGCGTGCCGCCGGCCAGGGTCGGAATCAGGTTGACGTAGCTTTCACTCAACGTCGCATCCTGCTGGGGAGTCCAGCAGACCGCCCAATCGACCGCTTCCTGACCGTTTTCATGGGACCCGGAGAACGGCGGTTCCGGCAACGGGTCGTCCCCAACCGCTTCGTCGAGATACTGCAGGAGTCCGTCCTCGAACTGCCAGGTTTCGGGGTCATTTCCCGGGGTGTTCAGCGTGACTTCCAAGCCTGGGCACAGAACGGCCTTGGCGCGCAACAGGCGAGCCAGCCGGGGAACGGTGAAGTGAATATCGTCGAAGTATTGAGTGTCCGGCCAGAACCGAAGCCGGGTTCCGGTATTGCGCTGGCCGACTTTGCCGACCACTTCCAGTTCGTTCCGCACATCTCCGTCGGAGAACCCCATGTTGTATTCCTGGCCACCGCGGCGGATCCAGACCTCGAGGTTCTTGGACAGCGCGTTGACGATGGAAACGCCGACGCCGTGCAGGCCGCCAGCGTACCGATAGTTTCGGTTTGAGAACTTTGCACCGGAATGCAGCATGGTCAGGATGACTTCGGCGCCAGGTCTCTCGAGTTCCGGGTGCGGGTCCACCGGCATGCCCCGTCCGTCGTCGTCGACTTCCAGCGAGCCGTCCTCATGCAGCGTGACGGCCAGCCGACTGGCATGTCCGGCCAGGACTTCGTCGATGCTGTTGTCGATGACTTCCTGCGCGAGATGATCCGGCGTGGTGGTGTCGGTGTACATGCCCGGGCGCTTGCGCACCGGTTCTAAACCTGAAAGGACTTCAATATCCGAGGACTGATACCTTGCCATGAGGGTTCGAAATGTCCGTTAGCCTCCGCCGGCCAGAGGAGGAAGCCGTAGTGGGTCGCAGGTGCCGGATGCAAAGGGCGCAAGCATCACGGCCTAGTATTATGACACCGATTGGAATCAGTGCGGCATTCGATTGGCGGATCACCCAAGTGCGCAACGCATGAGGATGAGCTGGATGCCATAATAAATAGCACATCCAAGGCCGACTTGGCCTCATCCAACAACCTGACGGCTTTGAATTTGTTCCACTCCAATGTCTGAACGTCCCAGTGGCCGGGCATCCGATGAACTGCGCCCGATCCGCCACCAGCGCGGTTATGTGCAACATGCCGAGGGCTCCGTCCTGTACGAACAGGGCGCCACCCGCGTACTGTGCACGGCAACATTCGAACCGGGCGTGCCGCGCTGGCTCAAGGGAACGGGAAGTGGCTGGGTAACCGCCGAGTACGGCATGCTGCCGCGCGCCACCAGCGAGCGCACCCGACGCGAGGCCCGCAGTGGCGGACAGGGCGGGCGCACCATGGAGATTCAGCGTCTGATCGGTCGTGCTCTACGCGCCGTGCTTGACCTTGAGGCGCTGGGTGAGAACACCCTGACCTTGGATTGCGACGTGCTTCAGGCGGACGGAGGGACGCGCACGGCTGCCATCAACGGCGCGTTCATGGCGCTACAGGACGCGGTAGATGTCTTGCGCGAGAAGGAGGTACTGCAGACCGACCCGGTGCATGGGCAGATTGCAGCAGTGTCCGTGGGAATCGTCGATGGCGAGGCCCGGTTGGATCTGGACTATGCGGAAGATTCCACGGCGGAGACCGACATGAACATCGTGATGAACGATGCGGGCTCGATTATCGAAATCCAGGGCACGGCGGAAGGGCATGCGTTCCAGCGAAAGGAATTGGACGCCATGCTCGACCTTGCGGAAGCCGGTATCCGGGAAATCATGCAGCAGCAGAGGCAGGTTCGCGCACAGTGAAAGTCGTGCTGGCCAGCAACAATCCGGCAAAATTGCGTGAGTTGGACGCTGTGCTCCGCCCGATGGGCTGGGAACTGGTTGCGCAGGGCGACCTCGGGGTTCCGGAAGCGGAAGAGACAGGAACAACTTTCGAAGCGAACGCGCTGCTTAAAGCCCGTCATGCGGCGGTCTGCACCGGTTTGGCTGCGCTTGCGGACGACTCGGGGATCGAAGTGGATGCCTTGGACAGGCGCCCAGGCGTTTATTCGGCTCGCTACGCGGGCCCGCAGTGCGACGACGAGGCCAACAACCGGCTTCTGCTGCAGGAACTCGAAGGGGTGCCGGAACAACGACGCGGCGCCCGCTACCAGTGCGTCATCGCCTTAGTGCGCACGGCCGAAGATCCTGACCCGCTGATTGCCCGCGGTGTCTGGGAAGGCCGGATTCTAGAAGCGCCACAGGGTCACAACGGTTTTGGCTACGATCCCTTGTTCTACGTGCCGACGCATGGCTGCGCCTCGGCCGAATTGGAACCGGACGTCAAGAACGGCATTAGCCACCGTGGCGCCGCGCTTCGCGCCCTGATTGAACACCTGCAAGCCAGCACATGATCCCCCTGTCCCTGTACGTGCACTTTCCCTGGTGCGTTTCACGCTGCCCGTACTGCGATTTCAATGCCCATGCGGCTTCAACGTTCGAAGAAACACGATACGTGGAGTGCCTGATCCGGGAATTCGGGCGAGTGACGGGAGTCGCCCAAGGGCGAGTCATCGAAAGCGTGTTTTTTGGTGGAGGCACGCCCAGCCGGTTCTCTCCGGAGGCTATCCAACGTGTGCTGGACGCGATTCGGGCGGAATTTGATTGCAGCCCTTCGCTGGAGGTCACGCTGGAGGCCAACCCGCAGTCGGCCGACCGGAGCCATTTCGCGGGCTACCGGGAAGCGGGCGTCAACCGCCTGTCGATCGGCGTACAGAGCTTTGACGACGATTGCCTGCGCCGACTCGGCCGCGCCCATGACCGGACGGATGCTCATGCAGCTATCGATTTCGCGAGGCAGGCAGGCTTTTCACGCTTCAATCTGGATTTAATGTACGGTCTGCCGAATCAGCAGGTGGAGCAGGTGAGTGCCGACCTTGAGACGGCGCTGGCTTTCGAGCCGGAACATCTGTCTTGGTATCAGTTGACGCTGGAACCGGGTACGCCGTTTGCCGTCAAACCCCCTCCGCTTCCGGATGGGGATCGCTTGTGGGAGATGTTCGCGGAGGGTGCCGGGATACTGGAACGTGCGGGTTACGCTCAATACGAAGTTTCCGCCTGGTGCCGGGATGAAGCGGTTTGCCGGCACAACGTGAACTACTGGGAGTACGGGGACTACTTGGGTGTAGGGGCCGGTGCGCACGGCAAACTGACGGATGCGGCAGGGGAAGTGTTTCGCACGGTACAGGCATACGACCCGGGCGACTGGATGGAGGCGGCGGAGAGAGAAGGGGCGGAAATTGAGCGCCGACACCGGGGTGCTGAAAACCGAATCTTCGAATTCATGCTCGGCGCGTTTCGCCTGAAGGCGGGGGCGGCTTGGGTACTGTTCGAAACCCGGACCGGGCAGTCCCGGAGAGTCTTGGCCGACGTGCTGGAAAAAGCTCGCTCTCTCGGCCTGGTCACGGAGTCATCGAAGGGCTTGCGCGCCAGCACACGGGGCTGGCGCTACCTGAACGATCTTTGCGAACTATTCCTGCCGGCTGGCGCCTGAATTTCGCTACTTCCTGATATACTACGCGCCCCGGTTCACCCCGGTCTTTACGAGCATGGCAGTCCAAGACTACAACTATCACGACATTACAGTCGTTTGCGCTTGCGGCAATCGCTTTCAGACGCGCTCGACCTATACCGAGGACGAGCTGCACGTGGAAATCTGCTCGCAGTGCCATCCGTTTTACACCGGGAAACAGAAAATCCTGGAAACTGCGAAGCAGGTCGACAAGTTCCGCAAGCGTTATGGCAGCTGAGCATCGCCGGCTTCCAACCCTTTCTTTCTTTCGAACTTCTCTGTTGACGCTGGCGCTGGGTGCGTCAGTCAGCGCCTGCGTGGGCGCCACGAACCCGGTAACCGGGGAGCGGGACTGGACGGTGGTCGACGAGAAGCGGGAATTGGAACTCGGGTATGAAGCCCACCCGGCAATCCTCAACCTGTACGGCTACTACAACAATCCCAGGCTTCAGGAATACATTGCACAAGTCGGTCAGGCGCTGGTCCCTCACACGCACCGCCCGGAACTGGACTACCGTTTCACGGTGCTCGACAGCCCGATGGTCAATGCGATGGCCACGCCCGGCTACGTCTACATCACGCGAGGCATGCTGGCCCTGCTCAATTCCGAGGCGGAATTGGCTGGCGTGCTGGGGCACGAACTGGCACACATTACGGCACGGCACACGGCCCAGAGGATCGGGCAGCAGCAGACGGTCGACATTATCAAACTGGTACTGGACGTAACCACCGACAGCGCGCTGATTAGCGACGCGGCAAATATTCTGGGGGAGGCGCATCTTCGCGGTTACGGACGCGAGAATGAACTGGAAGCAGATCGGCTGGGCGCACGCTATGCAGCGCTGGCCGGGTACGAACCCGAAGCGCTGCTCGAGGTCATCCGCATTCTGAAGGATCAGGAATCTCACGAAATCAAGATGGCGAGGCAGGAAGGGCGCAAGCCGCAGGTCTATCACGGCCTCTTCGCCACGCACCCTGACAACGATGACCGCCTGCAGGAAGTGATCCGGGAGGCAAACCAGCATCGTTCTGGTTCGGAAGTGCTGGTGCGACGCGAGGAATACCTGCGCCATATCAATGGCATGGCGATCGGTCCCGCCGAGTTCGAGGGCCTGTTGCGCGGACGCTATTTCTACCATCGAAGCTATAACTTCACTCTCGCGTTCCCGGAAAGATGGGAGGCCAAGAACTTCCCGGACCGCTTGATTGCGCAGGCGCCGGGCCGGGACATGCAGATCCGGCTGACCTTGATTGAACGGAATGCCCGGCAGCCTTCCTGCGATTTTCTAAGCCAGCGGTTCGAGAACCTGGCTCAGTTGAGGGTCCGTGCGACGGAAGGGTTTTCTGGATGCCAGGCGCGGGTTTGGGATAGCCGGTCTGCGGCGGACATCTTGGTCTTGGAACATTCTTCCGAGATTTTCCTGGTTGTGGCTGCGCAGTCGGACCGCCCGGAAGCATTTCGGCGCTACGCCGGGGCAATACAAGAGACGTTCCAAAGTTTGAGGCCGATGACGAAGACCGAATACGATGCGGCGCGGCCGCCCCAGTTGAAGATCGTTGAGTCCAAAGCCGGAGATACCTATGCCGCATACGCCGAGGGTGCCGAATGGGACCCGTATCCCGAAGATCAATTGAGGCTTTTCAATGCGGCGTATCCGTCGGGGGAACCGACTCCCGGAGAGGCGGTCAAAGTCGTACGCTGACGTTTTTTTGGGAGGCGCGGCGGTGGGGAGGGCGGCGACCATAAATTAGAATACCTTTATGAGTTCCACCGAATGCATCCTTGCCCTGACGACGGTTTCCGACGAGCTACAGGCACGGGATCTTGCACGACAACTGGTCGAGAGCCGCCTAGCTGCCTGCGTCAACCAAGTTCGCGTCGCTTCTACTTACAGTTGGAAAGGGGCGGTGGAAGAAGAACCGGAAATCCTGCTGCTGATCAAGACTACCCGCGCCCGGCAGGCAGATCTTCAGAATGCCCTGCTGGAAGCCCATCCTTACGAATTGCCGGAATTCATCACTCTTCCGATCACGGACGGTTCGGAGCCGTATCTGAAATGGCTGCAAGACTCCGTCTGATCCTTTTGTTGCCGTGGCTGGTGGCGCTGCCGGTCGGGGCCGCGGACCTGTTCGACTCGGGGGAGCAGGAGTTCCTGCATCCGGACGAGGCGTTCGTTCTGACCGTGATGCCTGAGGACTCGGAGAGATTTCAGGCATCTTTCAGGGTCGCCGAGGGGTATTACCTGTACCGGGACAAGACCAGTTTTTCCATCGAGGGGGACAATGCCGGGCTTATGCCATACGAGTTGCCGTCAGGTGTTGTCAAGGATGACCCGTTGTTCGGGAAAGTCCAGACGTGGTCGGGCGATGTCGCGGTGGATCTGCGCTTGGCAGAAGCATCGGCGGGATCCGGCGGAGTTGCTTTAGTTGCGAACTATCAGGGGTGCGCCGAGAAGGGCGTCTGCTATCCGCCGCAGACCAAAATCCTGAAAGTCAGCCTGGGTGCTTCGGAACTGGAGCCCTCTCCCGCTGGGGGAACGGAAGACCGTCCGGGCGGTTTACTGTCGCGTTCCGATCAGATTGCCAAAGACCTGTCCGACGAAACCTTAATCTGGAGTTTCATCGTGTTCGGGGGATTCGGCCTGTTGCTGGCGTTCACGCCGTGCGTATTGCCGATGATTCCGATTCTGGCCGGTGTGATCGCGGGTGCCAATGCCGGTACGGCCCGTGCGTTGCGCCTGTCGCTGGTCTACGTGCTGGCGATGGCGACCACCTACGCGATGCTCGGGATCATCATCGGCTTGACTGGAGCCAACCTTCAGGCGTACATGCAGAACGTCTGGGTGATTGGCGGTTTCGTGCTGATTCTGCTTCTGATGGCCCTGTCGATGTTCGGCGTCTACGACTTCCGTATGCCGGCGGGTCTTCACAATTTCCTGCACCAGGTGGGGGAAAGGTTCGTGGGCAGTGGCAGTTATCTGAGTGCTGTAGTCATGGGCCTTCTCGGAGCGCTGGTGGCCAGTCCTTGTGTGTCGCCGCCCTTGGTAGGGGCCTTGATTCACATTGCTGATACCGGCAATCCTGTGCGCGGCGCAGTCAGCTTGTTCGGGATGGGGCTGGGATTGGGACTCCCGCTGTTGGCATTCGGCACTTTCGAAGGCCGTTTCATGCCGCATTCGGGGCCTTGGATGGTACGGGTCAAGGCAGTATTCGGCGTATTGTTGCTGGCGCTTTCGATTTGGATGCTGGACCGGGTGGTACCCGGACAGGTGACATTGGGATTGAGTGGACTGCTGTTGCTGTTGCTTGGCATGATCCTCCACGCCGTCGAATCTCTGCCTCCGGATGCCAACGCGTTGAATCGCCTTAAGAGAGGCGTGGGGCTGGCATTTCTCATTTACGGTGGGGTCCTGCTGGTGGGGGCCGCGACCGGGGGCGACAGCCTGGTGCGGCCTTGGGCGCATTTCACGAATCCCTCGGAATCGGTCGAATCGTCAGTAGACTTCCACCCCATCAAGACCGTGGCAGACCTGAACCGGGAGTTGGCAGCTGCGAGAGGCCAGCCAGTGCTGGTTGATTTTTACGCCGATTGGTGCGTGACCTGCCACGAGCTTGAAACATTCACGTTTTCTGACTCTGACGTTCAGGCGCGGATGCGCCGTTTTGCGCTTTTGAAAGCCGACGTCACGGCCAACGATGAAGATGACAAGGAATTGCTCGAATCACTGGGCCTGTTCGGGCCGCCCGCAATCCTTTTCTATGCCCCTGACGGAGAGGAATTGCGCGCGTACAGAACCGTCAGCTATGTTCCCGCACCCCAGTTCGCCGCAATGCTTGACGAGGTCCTCGAATTCTCAGAATAGTCTTTATTTATTGATATCTTCCTCTATTTAACGCCAAAATAACTGTAAAATCCCGTTTTTTGCATTTTGTGGTAAACTGAATGCCGTTCAGGCAATAAGTTTAGGTTCCTTATGTCGCGCATTCTAGTTCTCAACGGCCCCAACCTCAACCTTCTAGGAACTCGCGAACCCGAGATCTATGGTTCGGCTTCCTTGGAAGAGATCATGGAGGAGGTCGGGGCATATGCGGTGCACCATGATTGCACCATCGAAACCCTGCAGTCCAACTCCGAGAGCGAACTGGTGAACCGGATTCACCAGGCGCGCGAGGACAAGGTGGAATTCATCCTGTTCAATCCGGGGGCGCTGACGCACACCAGCATTGCACTTCGGGACGCGTTGCTGGGCACTTCGATTCCATTCATCGAAGTCCACTTGTCCAACGTGTTCGCACGCGAGGATTTCCGGCAGGTATCCTACCTGTCCGATATCGCAATCGGCGTGATTTCCGGCCTTGGGGCACAAGGTTATGTGTTGGCACTGCAGGCAGCTGTGGCCTGGCTGGAGAAAAACGCCTGATGGATCTGCGAAAGATCAAGAGCCTAATCCAGTTGCTGGAGGAATCCGATGTTGCGGAGATCGAGATCTCCGAGGGCGAAGAATCGGTTCGCATCAGTCGTACCAGTCCGGCCGCCGTTCCCGCGCCCCAGGTTCATGTCCCCATCCCCGCAACGGCACCGGTAACCCCGGGCGCACCTGCCGAACCTCTGCCTGATACTGAGGAGGAGTCACCCGGGGATGATCTTCCGGCAGGACACCGGGTTGTGTCGCCGATGGTCGGAACGTTCTATTCCGCTCCTTCTCCGGGCGCGAAGCCTTTTGTCAACGTGGGAGATCAAGTCGCAGAAGGCGACACCTTGTGCATCGTGGAGGCCATGAAGATGCTAAACCGGATCGAGGCCGACAAGGGGGGAGCGGTCCGGGCCATCCTGGTCGAAAACGCGACGCCCGTGGAATACGGGCAGGCACTGTTCATCATCGGCTGAAAGGCGGTGCTGGAAAAAGTCCTGATCGCCAATCGCGGGGAAATCGCCCTGCGTATCCTGCGAGCTTGCCGGGATCTTGGGGTCCGAACCGTGGCGGTGCATTCCGAAGTGGATCGGGACCTCCTGCATGTGCGGTTGGCGGATGAGTCGGTGTGCATCGGTCCCGCAGATTCCCAGCAGAGCTACTTGAATATCCCCGCCATCATTTCGGCGGCTGAGGTCACTAATGCCGATGCCATCCACCCTGGCTACGGTTTTCTTTCTGAAAATGCGGATTTCGCCGAGCGTGTGGAGTCCAGCGGTTTTATCTTCGTTGGGCCGCAGGCGCAGAACATTCGTGAAATGGGCGACAAGGCGGCGGCCCGAAAGGCGGCTTTGGCAGCTGGTCTCCCGTGTGTGCCGGGTAGTGACGGGGAACTAACCGACTCCCTTGAAGACAGCAAGGCACAGGCCCGCGAAGTGGGTTACCCGGTCCTGATCAAGGCGACCGCAGGTGGAGGAGGACGCGGCATGCGGGTGGTTCGGGAGGAAGCGGAGTTGGAAGAATCTCTGGAGTTAACCCGGGCCGAGGCGCAGGCGGCTTTCGGGAATGGGGCGGTCTATCTGGAGAAATTCCTGGACCATCCCCGGCACATCGAGTTTCAGATACTGGCCGATGCCCATGGCGAAGTCATTCATCTTGCCGAACGCGATTGCTCGGTACAGCGCCGACATCAGAAAGTCATTGAGGAATCCCCGGCACCCGGCATCACGGAGGAGCAACGCATGGAACTGGGCGAGCGGGTAACCGCAGCCTGCAAGAAGATGAATTACCGAAGCGTAGGAACGTTCGAATTCCTGTATCAGGACGGAGAGTTCTATTTCATAGAAATGAACACCCGGATTCAGGTCGAGCATCCGGTGACTGAGATGGTCACCGGCATTGACTTGGTACGCCACCAGTTGCTGGTTGCACAGGGTGAGCCCTTGTCTATCCGGCAGTCCGAAGTGCGTCTGCGCGGACATGCCGTGGAATGCCGGATCAATGCGGAAGATCCGAAGACTTTCCTGCCTCAGCCTGGTAAGGTCACGCACTTCCACAGCCCTGGTGGTCCCGGCGTGCGCATGGACACGCACTTGTACACCGGCTACACCGTGCCGCCGAACTACGATTCCATGATCGGCAAGGTCATCGCACATGCACGGGACCGCACCGTGGCCCTGCGCCGGATGAACCGCGCCTTGACGGAGTTGGTGGTCGAGGGCATCCGCACCAATGTCCCGCTCCATCAGGAACTGCTAGAAGACCCACAGTTCCAGGAGGGCGGCGTGAATATCCATTTCCTTGAGAATCGTGCGGCTTCGGCCGAGGAGTGATGCGGGGGTTCGTGCCGCCGGATCCGGAGACTTCCGTCTCAGGCACTCATTACGCGGTCATTCAGGCCCCGAACCGGGACCGGCGACGCTTTCCAGCCGGGATCGTCCGGATCGTGGAGGATTCCGATGCGGCAGTCCGGCAGGCGAAGGCCGAGGCCAATTGCCATGCGGCTCAGGTTCTAGGGCCGTCAAAATCCTCCGAAGGACAATATCTGTACTATCTGATCGAGTGGCTTGACAGCAGCAACTGAGCCTGATGTATCCGAGCCACCAAGACGGAACTTAGCGCCTTGAAAGCCCGTCCAACAAGGGGGCCCAGGCGAAATCGGGGTCTCCGAGCACCAGAAAGGGAGGGTTTATCAGATTCTCTCTGAGGTTGTAGCGAAGCGGTTGTAATTCCCAGTCGACAAGTTGCCCGCCCGCTTCTTCCACGATGCATTGGGCAGCCGCCGTGTCCCATTCGTGAGTTGAACCGCAGCGCGGATACAGATCCAGGCTCCCTTCGGCAACCTGGCAGCTTTTGAGCGAACTTCCGACCCGTTTCTCCTGATGCGGCCCGAGTCGCCTGAGGAATCGCTGCACTTCGGGTCGCGCATGGCTGAAACTGACTGCCACGACTGAGGTTCCATTAGTGGGATAGGAACGGCTGTGTATGGCGACAGGTGACTTTTCTCCTTGTACTCGCCAAGCGCCACCGCCGCGGTGCGCATAGTAGAGGAGATCCAGGGCGGGGGCTCCGATGATGCCCAGCACGGGCTGTTGATGGTGGATCAGGGCGATGTTGACAGTGAATTCATTGCTCTGCCTGAGCAGTTCGCGCGTGCCGTCCAAGGGATCGACCAGCCAATAGGTGTCCCAGTTTCGACGGGTCTCCCAAGGGGTCGGAGTGGGGTTCTCTTCCGACAGTATCGGCCAGTGCTTATCCAGTGCCTCCAGCCGTTCGAAAATGCACTGATGCGCCGCCAAGTCGGCCGTGGTAACCGGAGAGCGATCGGTCTTTTCGTAGACTTCGTAGCCCGCGCAGCGGACTTCCAGAATGCTTGCCCCGGCGTCGATGGTGATCTGCCGCACTTCGGGCAGGAGTTGGGCAAGCTGTTCGGAATCCATCGGGGATGTGGCGGGATGCGCCATCCTAACAAATTGACGAAGAAGGGGAGTGTAAAATCCAATTTATACGGGTTCAAGCAGCAACATGATCAACTGGAATGTCATTGATACCGTCCTTCTGGACATGGACGGAACGTTGCTGGACCTGCGGTTCGACTCCCATTTCTGGTACCACCATCTGCCGCAGCGTTTCGCGGAGACTTACGGGTTGGAATTCTCGGAGGCCAAAGCGGACCTGACTGCCCGCTACCGCGAGATGCGCGGCACTTTGCAGTGGTATTGTGCAGATTACTGGAGCGAGGAGTTGGGCTTAGACGTCGCCGCGCTCAAGCATGAAATCCGCCATCGCGTGACGCGCATGCCCCATGTCGAAGAATTCTTGGTTCGGGTCAACGACAGCGGCAGGCCTTGTTTCTTGGTGACCAACGCGCACCCCAAGTTCATCGACATCAAACTGGAAGAATCCCAGATCCGACCCTACTTCCAGAAAGTCGTCAGTTCCCATGAGTTTCGGGTGCCCAAGGAAAGCCCGGAATTCTGGATAGCCTTGCATGACGAGGTGGAACACGAACCTGCCCGGACGCTCATGGTGGACGACGACCCGAATGTCCTGAAGCATGCGGAGGCCGCAGGCATTGGCTGCCTGCTGACGGTCCGGCAGCCCGACAGTGGTCAGCCGGAGCGGGAACAGTTGGCGTACCCGGCGATCCGGGATTTTTCCGACATCATGCCGCCTAGCCCCGATCCCACCGCTTGAAGCGTTTTTTGCAGTATTTGAGCAGGCTGTTGTAATCCGGGAAATAAAGGTCGAATCCCTCTTCGGGCGGCTGATCGTATTCGCAGAAGTCGTTGCTGTGGTCGCGGCAGATCTGCGGACGGATTTCGTAAATTCCGCAACGTCCGTCCTTCTGCAGGTGTTTGCAGGTAGTCTCGAACATCAGGGTCCAGCCATCGGAATCCTTGTATGCGCTGACTTGGTCGTGGGAGACTTGCCAGAGCAGGTGTTCGTAGTCGTATTTTGAGCGGGGTGTGTCGATTTCCTGTGTGACGTAATGGCAACACAGGGAGTTGGTGCAGAAGTCGCACTTGTTCTCCGGAGTCATCTTGACGCCTTTGGCGACGACCGGGATGGCAATGGATTCCAGTATCAATTGTCCTCCTGTGATCGCCTCCAGGAGAAAGAACAATCTAGTTCGGCACGCACCCGGCACAGACCGTTGACACCATCATCCAGCATCAGCGACAGGGGTGTCCGTTTCCGGAATCGGCGGTGCGGCGTAACCAGCCAGCGTGCCCCAATGCGGCTATTGCGTGGGAATGAAGTACGCAGGGCGTCGGCGATACCAACGATGTGTTCTGCCCGTACGATCAGGGGAGGATCGTCCGGCAAGGCTTCACCACGACGAAAACGTTCAAGTTGCGTACTGCGGGTCTTTTTCGGCAATGCCAGGATGGTTACGATCTCGTCCGTATTGAGCTGCCACTGGTCAAGAACTGCCATGGTCTGACGCGCCATTCTTGCTCGTGATTCCTCTGACGGGGAACTCAT
This sequence comes from uncultured Chromatiales bacterium, assembly GCA_964526195.1. Classification (GTDB taxonomy): domain Bacteria; phylum Pseudomonadota; class Gammaproteobacteria; order Poriferisulfidales; family Poriferisulfidaceae; genus Poriferisulfidus. The sequence goes on from CAZGIH010000013.1 coordinate 82,554, forward strand.
GAATCCAGCTTGCGTTTCGTGGTGGGCATTGGCACGGCTTGGGTGGTCTTGGGTTCGTCCGCGTATCGGGGCCGTTCACGAGAGGTTTTTCCTGTAGCTTCCATCAACTCTCGCTCCCTAGTGGAGATCAACTCGAATGCTTCCCGTATGTCCTGCAAAGTCTGCGGAGACAAGGGGTTTTTCATCCCCGGAGGCGGCGTGACTTCCCGCACGATCTGTGCCAGAATCTTGCGCATCACCACGAGAATTCGCTGTTCGACGGTACGTTCCATGTGCAGTGCACCCAGAGCCTTCCGCCAGTATAGCAAGCGCTAGGAACGGATTTGAAGCATGAGTGAAAGCCAAGCGAGATTTGCCTTAGGGCAACTGGTCACGCATCGCTTGTTCGGATATCGGGGCGTAATTTTTGATGTGGATCCGGTATTTCAAGGAAGCGACGAGTGGTACGAACGCAATGCGCGATCCCGACCCCCTCGGGATCGACCCTGGTACCGGGTGCTGGTCGACGGCCAGCCGCTTGAGACCTATGTGGCGGAACGCAATCTGGAACTGGATGAAGAATCGCGCCCGATTCGGCACCCACTGGCCGATCAAATCTTCAGCGGGTTTTACGACGGGCAGTATGTCTTGCGCGAGCGGCACAATTAAAACTTAAGTTTTCCTAAACTTTTTTTAGGTTTTGACAGTGCAATTCGTACAACGAATTTGCGCCCAGAGTTAACTGGGCCAATGGTTTTGGTAGATTGAGAAGAGCCTGTGTGTTGTATGGAAATCCTGTACGTCGATTATGAATAGATTTGTTGCTTTTTGGGTGTGTGTGACCTGTGCACTGGTTATTCCGAACGCAATGGCGACGAACGGTTATTTTGCTCACGGGTATGGAACAAAGAATAAAGGCATGGCAGGTGCGGGGGTTGCCCTGCCGCAGGATACGATTGCCGCGGCAACCAATCCCGCGGGGATGGTTCACCTTGGGGAAAGACTGGATGGCGGGTTAGCCATCTTCAGCCCGCGACGAGACTATGAAAGCAGTGCCAGCCAAGCAAATGGCATGGGAGGCGCCTTTACGCTTGGGCCCGATGACATTCAAAGCGACCGAAATTATTTCCCAGTTCCCCACGTTGGATACAACTATCCGCTCGATTCGCAAAGTTCATTGGGAATCACGCTGTACGCAAATGGCGGAATGAATACGGTATGGAACGAGGGATCCTCTACCTTCGATCCAGATGGATCCGGCCCGAATCCGACGGAAACCTTTCCGGGAACCTATGGAGCGGGTGTTTCCGGTGTTGATTTGGCTCAGCTTTTCTTGGCGATTACCTATTCGAAAAAGGTCAATGAACAAGTTTCGTATGGAATCAGCCCAGTCTTGGCGGTTCAGGCTTTTCGAGTGAAAGGCCTGTCATCATTTGCCGCGTATACCGAAGAATTCGTGCGGAGCGATGGAGAAGTGCTGCCCAACGACCTAACCGACAATGGCAGAGATTTTTCGTTCGGTTATGGAGTAAGAGCTGGGATTCTCTGGAGCCCGACTTCTTATCTGTCCATCGGCGCAGCCTATCAATCGCGGATTTTCATGACCGAGTTCGATGACTATGACAACTTGTTCGCAGAAGAGGGTGATTTCGATATTCCGCCTTCCATGACAGCAGGCTTCGCCCTGAAACATACAAGTGGCTTAACGTTCGTGTTCGACTTTCAAAAAATCTGGTACAGCAAAGTCGATTCTCTGGCAAACCCGATTGCAAACATTTTCGATTGTCCTGCAGCCGGTGGAACCGACCCGGAAAGTTGCCTAGGAGGGAGCAATGGGGCGGGTTTCGGCTGGGAGGACATGGAAGTGTACAGATTTGGCGTGCAGTACCCAATTGCTCCAAGCCTGGAACTGCGTGCGGGCGCCAGTTTTGCCGAGCATCCCATTGATCGGAGCGAAGTGTTGTTCAACATACTGGCCCCGGCTGTAGTGGAAAATCACTACACGCTGGGATTGACCAAGAAACTGTCCGGCGACCGGGAAATCAATATGGCGGTAATGTATTCCCCAACAGAAAGACAGGAGGGTTCGAACCCGTTTGATCCGACGCAAACGATTGAAATTGAAATCTATCAATATGACTTGGAAATAAGTTTCTCAAAAAAATTCTAGTGCTGGAATGAGGAGTTTCAGGTCTCCGCGAGAATCAATAGGAGAGGGTGTGGTGGCCAGGGACGGAATCGAACCGCCGACACGGGGATTTTCAGTCCCCTGCTCTACCGACTGAGCTACCTGGCCTTGATCTGAAAGCCCGCGAACAGGCGCGGGGCGCATTATACAAGGGGATGCCGCGTTCTTTGTTATGCCTTGGTCAAGCGCAGATGCATCTCCTTTGTCGCGGCAACCAGAGCGGTGGTGATGCCTTGCTCCAGCGCCGAATGGCCGGCTTCGGCGACCAGATCCAAACGTGAGTCCGGCCAGGCATGATGCAAGGCGAAAGCTTGATCGATGGGGCACACGACGTCGTAGCGACCATGCACCAGGATGCCTGGCATTCCGGCTAGTTTCCCGACTTGTTCCAGCAGGTGATTCTCCGGCAGGAAAATCCGGTTGACGAAATAGTGGCACTCGATGCGCGCCAGGCTGAGTGCCATATGCGGGTCGCTGAATGCTTCCAGGACCTTGGCGTTATGTTGCAGGTTCGAGCAGCGCGCCTCCCAGATGGACCAGGCTTTGGCCGCCTTCATGCGTATCAATTCGTCGGGGCCGGTCAGCCGGCTGTGGTAGGCCTGCATCAGATCGTCGCGTTCTGCCTCCGGGATGGGTTCCAGGAAGTCCTGCCAGTAATCCGGGAATATCTTGTCTGCGCCTTCTTGGTAGAACCACGAGAGATCGTGACGCCGGCACAGGAAGATGCCGCGCAGGATCAGGCCCAGCACCCGCTTGGGATGAGCCTCGGCATAGGCCAGCCCCAAGGTCGAGCCCCAGGAACCTCCGAATACCAGCCATTGATCGATCCCTAGTTCTTCGCGGATTTTTTCGATATCGTCGACTAGGTGAGCGGTCGTGTTGTCGGTCAGGTCCGCATGAGGCGTCGAGCGGCCGGAACCGCGTTGGTCGAACAGAACCACCCGGTAGTTTTCCGGGTCGAAAAACTGACGGTGGTAATCCTCGCAGCCGGCGCCGGGGCCGCCGTGCAAAAATACCACGGGCAATCCGTCCGGGCTGCCGCATTCCTCGATATGCAGTTCATGCCGGGTGTCAACCTGCAGGCGGCGGGTCGCGTAGGGTCGGATGGCGGGATACAGCATAGAAATTGCCGAAGAGCCCTTTCATTCTATACTTGCCGCGAGGCCAGTCAGATGTCCGTACTCAATTCCCGTTTTTCCCTGTGGCTGCTGCGGTTCCTTTCGTGGATGCCGTTGCCCCTGCTGCGTCTTCTGGGCAGCCTCGTAGGACTTTGGATCGGCTACGTGCCGGGCCGACGATTCGAGACTTGTCTGACGAATTTGAGGCTGTGCTACCCGGAGAAGGACGATGTCTGGCATCAGAGCGTGGCCCGCAAGAGCCTGATTCATGAAGTCCGCACCATGCTGGAGATGGTTCGTCTATGGAGTCTGTCGCCAAGCCAAATCGAGTCTTTGGCGGTCCGGGTATCGGGGCTTGATCTGCTGGAGGAGGCGAAAGCTCAAGGCAAAGGCGTCATTCTGGTCACACCGCACTTTGGGAGTTGGGAATTCAGCGGCCTGTACCTGACCGGACACGTCACCATATACAGCATGTATCGCCCGCTGAAGCACCGTCTCATCGATGATTTTGTACGGCGAGGCCGACAGCACACCGGAGCGATTTTGGCTCCCGCGGACATGACCGGCGTACGCCTGCTCCTGCGTGCACTGCAGGAGCGTCATGCAGTCGGTATCCTGCCGGATCATGTCCCGCGCCGGAAAGAGGACGGCGTCATGGCGCCGTTCTTTGGAATTCCAGCGAACACGGGTGTGCTGGTCTCCCGCTTGGCCCGGAGGCAGGATGTCGTGGTGCTCTTGATCCAGTCGCGCCGTTGCCGCGGCGGTTTCCATGTTTCGTTCCATGCGGCGGACCCGCGCGTTTATGCCCATGATCGAGTGGAAGCCGCAACCGGCATCAACGCCATGGTGGAGATGGCGATCGCCGAGGATGTGGCACAGTACTGGTGGAGCTATCCGCGTTTCCGCAAGCGGCTGATCCAGCCCGAATCCCTTTATTCGTAGGCGTTTACCGGCGCGCGATCAGTTGCGCCTGTCCGTCCTGCTCCAGAGAGTGGAGAATCTCCCAGCCTGTGCAGTACCCGGATAGTTCTCCGGGGCGCAGCAGAAAGTCGGGATTGCGGGGTCCTGGCCCCGGGTGACCAACCAGGAAGGTCTGGTAATACAGCAGTCCGCCTGGGCGCACCGCAGCGAGCAGGGCCGGCATCAGACTCCGATCCAGGAAATGGCTGACAACCAGCAGGTCGTATTGATCCGGTTCCGGTGGCTTGAGCACGACGTCCCGGACTTCGGCCTGAATGGCAAGGCGGTGTTGTTCGGCTTCCGCGCGCAGGTGCCGGATTCCGGCCTCGGAGTAATCCCAGGCGTGGACAGTCAGCCCCCGGCGTGCCAGCCACAGCGCATTGCCTCCTCGTCCGCAAGCCAGATCCAGAGCCAATCCCTGTTGTGGCAGATGGGAAGGGTGCTGCTGCAAAACCGCGCAGGCTTGCGGCTCGTGTGCGGTTTCGCGATACCGGGAATCCCAGAGCTCCGGCGAACTCACTAGCGGCGCCAGAAACCCGGGGTCAGAATCACTAGCAGAGTGAAGACCTCAAGGCGACCGAAGACCATGCTAGCGCACAACAGCCACTTGCCGAAGTCGCTGACGGAAGCGTAGTTCTGGCTGACTTCCCCGAGTCCGGGGCCCAGGTTGTTGAGGGTCGCGGCAACTGCCGAGAATGCGCTGACCTGATCCAGGCCGGTCATCGTCAACAACAGGAAGAGAACGGTGAACGTGGTGATGTAGGCGGCGAAAAATCCCCAGACCGATTGCAAGGCGCTTTGCGATATTACCCGGTCGCCGACCCGGACCGTGACCTGCGCGGTCGGATGAATGATCCGGTACAGTTCCTTTCCGCCGTGTTTGACCATCAACAGGAAGCGGATGACTTTCATGCCGCCGCCGGTCGAGCCGGCGCAGCCGCCGATGAAGCTGGCAAGCAACAACAGCGTGGAGGCGAACACGGGCCAGTGATCGTAGCCGGTAGTGGTGTAGCCGGTGGTGGTAGCGATTGACACGGCCTGGAATAGCCCATGGCGCAGGGTTTCGACGGAATCGCCGTAGAAGGAGGTGACCCACAGGTAGCCAATGCAGATGATTCCCACGGAGGCCAGGACCGTGACGTAGCCCCGGAATTCGCCGTTCTGGCGGTACGGCTGCAGGCTACGCCGGCTCAGGGCGAGATAATGCAGGCCAAAGTTCGCTCCCGCCAGGATCATGAAGACAACCGCGATCATCTCGATCAGGGCGCTGTCGAAATAGCCGAAATTCGCGTCGTGGGTGGAAAACCCCCCGATGGCGATGGTGGAGAATGCATGGCCGACGGCATCCAGCGGACTCATGCCGGCGAGCCAGTATGCAAGCCCACAGGCGGCGGTCAGCGCGAAGTACAGATACCACAGGACCTTGGCCGTTTCGGTGATGCGCGGGGTCAGGCGCCGCTCGGTCAGGGAATGCGGTGCTTCGGCCTGGTACAGTTGCACGCCGCCCATGCCGACCAGAGGCAGGATCGCAACCGCCAACACGATGATGCCGAGACCGCCGACCCACTGCAGGAATTGGCGGTAGAACAGGATGGAGGGAGACATGTCGTCTAGGCCTGACAGTACGGTTGCACCGGTCGTGGTCAGTCCCGAGACTGCCTCGAACACGGCATCGGTTCCGCTGAGCTGGAGGGAAGGCGAGATGTACAGGGGAATGGAGCCAGCCATCCCCAGACCGATCCAGAACAGCGAGACCACCACGAATCCATCGCGTAGCCGAAGTGGCTGCCGACGAGGCGCGCGGTGCGCCGCTTGGACCCACAAGGCGGTGCCAAGGAGGAACAGTAGGAAGAATGCGTACAGGAACGAAAATGCCTCGCCGTCGCCCAGGATCAGGCTCAGGGCCAAGGGCGGCAGCATGCCGAGGCTGAAGAAAGTCAGCAGGTAGCCAAGCAGGCGCTGGACGACCCGGTATTGGACAGGCATGGATTAGAAGAACGTGGCGCTAACCTGGAACAGCCGCTCGACATCCTTCAGATACCGCTTGTCGCTGATGAACAAGATGACGTGGTCGTCGGGCTGGATCGTGGTGAGCGTGTTCGGCAGGATCATTTCGCCATTGCGGACCAGCGCGGCGATGTCGACACTCGTCGGCAAATTAAGTTGGCCGATCGGTTGCCCGATTGCAGCTGCCGTTTGGTGGGCCTTGGCTTCCAGCGCTTCCGCGCGCCCGCGCCGCAGCGAATGCACGGCGAGGACGTCACCGCGGCGAATGTGCGTCAGCAACTCGCTCAGCGTGGCCTGCTGGGGGGAAACCGTGATATCGACGGAACGATCGATCAGGTCGATGTAGGAAGGGCGGTTGATCAGGGCGATCGTGGTGGACACCCCCATGCGCTTGGCCTGCATGGCCGACAGGATGTTGGCCTCCTCGTTGTTGGTCACCGCGCAGAACACGTCCATGTCGCGGATGTTCTCGTCCAGCAACAACTTGTCGTCAGTCGCGTCTCCCTGGAGCACGGTCGTCCGGGCCAACTGTTCCGACAGGTAACGGGCACGATACTCACTGTGCTCGATGATCTTGACGTGGCAGTCCGATTCCAGTTGTGCTGCGATGCCGTGGCCGACATTCCCGCCGCCCGCGATCAGGATGTGACGGCTTCGGCCAGGCTGGGCTCTCAGTTTTTCCACGACGGTGTTGAGTTGATCCGTGCGAGTGAGCACGACGATTTCGTCATGGGCCTTGAGGCGCAGCTCAGGCTCCGGCTTCAGGACCTGCTGGTCGCGGTAGACAGCGGCGACATGCAACTGGACGTCGGGGAGGCTGTGCTGCAGGTCAAGCAGGTTCCGGCCGGCAGCAGGAGCGCCGGGCGAGATGCGCACCACGGCGAGTTGCGCCAGGCCGTCCGCAAATTCCAGCACTTGCAATGCGCCGGGACGACGGATCAGTCGTTCGATATTGCGTGCAGCGATCTGTTCCGGGCTGATCAGGACGTCGATCGGCAGGGCCTCCGTCATGAACAGGTTGCCCTGCGTCAGGTATTCCGCAGCCCGTACCCGGGCGATCCGCTGGGGCGTGTTGAACAGGCTGTAGGCGACTTGACAGGCGATCATGTTGACTTCGTCGCTCCTGGTCAGCGCCACCAGCATGTCGGCATCTTCGGCGCCGGCCTGCTGCAGGATATTGGGATGCGCGCCGTTGCCGCACAGGGTGCGCAGGTCTACGCGGTTGCTGACGTTTCTTAGATACTGCTCTTCCAGGTCGACCAACGTGATCTCGTTGTTTTCCTGTGCCAGTCCGATTGCCAGCGAACTGCCGATCCGGCCTGCCCCGAGAATGATGATTTTCATGCGTCAGGAAAAGTCCAAGCCCCGCTCAAGAAGAGGACTCCCGCGGGCGTTCGATGCCGAGGTCGCGCAACTTCCTGTAGAGGTAGGTTCGCTCCATGTGGGTGCTGTCGGACAGCCGTTTCATGCTGCCCCCGCTTTGCTCGATCTGAAACTGGTAATACATCTGCTCGAACCGGGTACGGGCCTCCCGGTACGGCAAGCCCATCAGGTTTTCCAATCCTCCGGGAGGCGCATCGGCCTGCTGCACCGGATGGAGCAGGTGATTGATTTCCGCCAGTCCGACCTCGGCCCCGTCGCCGCTGATCAGGAGCTGGTAGACCAAGCGTCGCAACTCGTGCACGTTGTCCGGCCAGTCGTATTTACGCAGCATTTCCATCACGCTGGACGGAAAACTGCGCATGGGCAGGCTTTCACGCGCACAGTAACGGGCGGCATAGTGTTCGACCAATTCCGGGATGTCTTGAGTCCGTTCGCGCAAAGGCGGAAGAGTCAAGGTGTAGGGCGCCAACTGGGCATACAGCGAGGGATCCAGGATGTTCGAGGCCAGCGCGGCTTCGGGCCTTTGGTGCAGGGTGGCGATGAGCTGTACATCAATCGGCGTGGCAGTGCCGTTCGCTTGGAGGAGATGGTGGTTTTCAAGCACTGACAGCAAGCGCCTCTGCGTTTTGACCGTCAATTGATCCAGCGGATTCATGAACAACGTGCCACCGTGCGCTTCGAGCAGCAGGCAGGTGCCATTGCCAGGGGTCTCTTCCAGCAGGCGTTGATTCAGGTTCTGTCCGCTGCCGATGACGAGTTGCCAATGATGGCGAACGCCGTTGTAGTGAATGTGGTTGGCGAGCGCCAGAAATTCGCAGCCCGGCTCGCCGAGGATCAGGACCGGGTTGCCGTCGTCGCCGAACGCCTGCGCTTGTTCCCGAAGCCGGCGGATTTCCGGGCTGTCGCCGACCAGTTGTTCGGTCGCCGCAGAATCCTTGGACAGAACCCGGTTCTGTTGGCGCAGGCGGTAGGTTTCCAATGCCCGCGAAACGCTGAGCAACAGTTTGTCCATCGCGAAAGGCTTTTCCAGGTAATGCCAGGCTCCCAGTCGGGTGGCCTCCAACGCGGTTTCAATGTTGCCGTGCCCGGACATCATCAGGATGGGGAACTCCGGGGTGTCGTCGTGACGCCACGACCTGAGCAAACTCATCCCGTCTTCACCCGGCATCCAGATGTCCAGCAATGCCAGGTCCACGGATTGTTGGCGCACGAGCTTGCGGGCGACAGAAGCGGAATCAGCTTGCAGGACTCGATAGCCATGGTCGGACAGAATATCCCGGATCTGAGCCCGGATATCGGACTCGTCGTCGATGATCAGGATGGTTTCACGACTCATGCCACGGCTGCTGGACTTTGAACTTCTTGCGGAGGCTGCGGGGATGCGTTGAACTCGACTTCTACGCACCCGCCTCCCGTTGGGTCATTGTATACGCGAATCCGCCCCTGATGATCCTCCGTAATCCGGTACACCACGGCAAGCCCGAGCCCGTTTCCAGTGGGTTTGGTGGTGACATACGGCTCGAATGCCCGGGCAATGATCTCCGGAGCAAAGCCAGGGCCGGTATCCTGCACTTTCAGCATTACCGTGGCCCCCTGCATCTCGGTACTCAGGATGATGGTGCCTTCTGCCTGCTCCTCCTGTGCTTCCAGCGCATTCTTGATGAGGTTGTGCAGTAGTTGGCGTATGCGATCCGGGTCTCCCTGTATCCAGGCAGGTGTTTCGCTCAACTCGGTCCGGATGGAAATCTTCGATCGATCTTCCATATATAAATCAAGAACTTCTGTGCTCAAGGCATTCAGGTCCAGCAACTCCGGTGTAAAGCGATCGGCAGAATACTCGCTGAATTCGTCGATCATGGTTTTCATGGATTCCACTTGGCGCACGATGGTCTGCGTGGCACGCTGCAGGATCTCGGAATCTTCTTCGGCGAGGTTGGATTGGATGCGGTGCTGCATTCGTTCTGCCGACAGGCGGATGGGCGTCAACGGGTTCTTGATCTCGTGGGCCAACCGCCGGGCCACCTCGCCCCAGGCCGCTTGGCGTTGGGCTTGCTGCAAGTCGGTAATGTCCTCGAACACCACCACGTAGCCGGCGCCTTTTGGCAACTGTGCGCCATGGCAGTGCAATACCTTCAACTCGTTGTTGATCTGCAACTGTCGCCTGAGATCGGCAACGCTGTACTGCTGGTGATCCATGAGATTCCATAGGGGTTCAAGCTGGGGATGCTCTTCGCGCAGGAGGGAAATGGGTTGCCGGATGTAACGCTCGATATCCAGGTCTAGGATGGAACTGGCGGCGGGGTTGGCGGTAATCACCTCGTTGCGGTCATCCACGCTGATGACCCCGGAGGACAAGTGCTCAAGGACCGTGTGCAGGTAGGTGTGCTGCTGCTCGATTGTTAGGCGCCGGGTCTCCGCCACGTACCGGGCGTTGGCCAAGCGCTCGATCATGTCATTGTAGGAATGCACCAGTTGGCCCAGCTCATCGCCCCGTCCGGTCGGGAGGCGTTGGCTGTATTCGCCGACCGCCACGGCCTCGATGCCACGCGCAAGTTCCGAGATCGGCGACAGGATCCGCTGTGCCGAGAACAGGGCGGCCCACATCGCGAACAAGAGTCCCAACAGGACCGCTAGGGCCATCACAAAAGTGAGATTGTATTTCAAAGGGGTGCGCTGTTCCAGGAGTGATTGGTAGGTGACGGAGGCTTTTTCGACGCTGTCGGTCAGGCCGAGCATGTACTCGGACACGGGGTACAGAATCTGCAGGGTCAGAGACAGTTCCCGAGTCGTCAGGGGTATCTCCCGGTTCAGGGTTAGAGGTAGTTCCTGGCTCAGGAGTAGGGGCAGTTCCTGATTCATGGCTAAGGGTAGTTCCTGGTTCAGGGCCAGGGGCAACTCTTGGTCCGTCAGAGGCAACTCCCGACTCAACGCCGGAACCTGCATCAGGATGCGTACGATGGTGCCGTGCTCCGGGTGTTCTTCCTGAGCCATGTAGAAGCCGCTTTCCTCGCTTTCCTGCAGCAACTGGAGCTGGGCTTCGCCCGGCAGATCCGGCAGGATATCCGGCATCTCTCCTTGGGAGGCGATGATCTTGTTGCTGGAATCCAGCAACGTCGCTTCCACCGCGCCCGTCTGGACCATCAGGTCATGCATGCGCACGACCATTGCCTCAGGGTCACTGACGTCGACGGGTTCCTGCAATAGACGTTCCACCTGCGAACGTCGCTCCCGCATTTGCATGTCGACCGAGGTCCGGCTTAATTCCAACGCCTTGTTCAGGGTGTCGTCGACGCCCACGTCGAACCAACTGTCGATGCCGCTGGAGATCAGCCATACCGAAAATATGAACACCATGGCGGTCGGAATCAGAGTGAAGCTGGCGAACATGGCCGTCATGCGCAGTGACAGGCGTGACCCGGCCTCGCGGTGGCGCAGTCTCTGGATCAGACGGGAAAGGCTGAGACCGATCAATGCCAGAAGCGCCAAGGCCAGCACGCCGTTGAAACTGGCTACCCACCATTGCCACCGGTGGAAATGACCCGAACTCTGCGTGGCTTCGGCCATGATGGCCAGTGAACCCGCCAGCAGCAGGAACATGCCGATGACCGGCCAGGGGCCGGCCAGGAACCATCTCAGGGCAGGAGCCATGGAACCATTCCGCTTTGCCAGTCCAGGGGCTCGCTTCGTGCCGACCCGACTGAAGGCGCCATCGGCATCGGGTTGGCGTAAAGGCGTGCACGCACTTCGCCTTGGTACTGTTCACGCTCCGGCAGCAGCCAGTCAAGACGCGTGACCGGGATGGCATTCAGCACCCGAAGCCGGGCCAGGGCGTCGGCCAAGTTCGTGAATGTCTGCTGTTCCTGCTGATTGACGCGGGTGACTTGGTAGACGTTGTGCAAAGGATCGTACGAGAGGCGCTGAAGGAGGTGGAGGCGGCCGACCGGCTGGTGGCCGAAAAGGCGGCGTTTTTGCACCAGGGTGATTTCGATCTCCAGCCAGACTTCACCCCGCAAAAGCGCGCGCGGGATCTCGGAATCGGCATCGTCGATTTTCACTTCGAGGTCCAGCAGCACGGTCTGCGCGGCCTGATGGCTCTTGACGGAGACCAAAGTCAGTTCCGCATAGGCCGGGCTGATGCCCAGCAACGTGCCGAGGAGTGGCAGCGAAAGCCAAAATGCACGCATAGAGGACTTCCCGTAATCCAAACCCCAGTAGTTTAACTCTGGGATTCCGTCACGCAAGTTGCAAACCGGCCAGGGGACGGGCATTGCAGAAGTCTTGCGCGGACATTCGCCGGCTTCCGGCCCGTTGTAGTTCGGTGACTTGCACTTGCCCTTCGCCGCATGCAACCCATAGGCCGGTGCGATCGCAACGCAACACCTTGCCTGCCGGTTCGGCGGTTTGCATTGCATGTGCCTGGGCTTGCCACAGGCGCAGGGTTTCGTCACCGCATCGCGTGGTGGCGACCGGGCGGGGATTGAAGGCGCGGATCTTGGCGGCGACCCGATCAGCCGGATCGTGCCAGTCAATGGGAGCCTCGCCCTTGTGCAGCGCCGGTGCGTAACAGGCTCGTGTCTCGTCCTGCGGCTGTCGTGATGGATGTTTTGGATCAAAATCGGACAGGTACCGTAGCAGCAGATCGGCACCCAACGGGGCCAGTCGGTCTTGGGCCGAAGCTGCGGTTTCGTCGGGGGCGAAAGAGAAAGATTCCTGAACCAGGATGTCTCCGGTATCCAGACCCGCATCCATCAGCATGAGCGTACAGCCGCCAATGGGATCGCCGGCTTCGATTGCGCGTGCAATCGGGGCCGCTCCACGCCATCGGGGTAGCAATGATGCATGGATGTTCAGGCTGCCGCCCGGGCACAGCCGGAGCCAAGATTCGGGGATCAGCCGCCCGAAATCTGCCACCACCAGGGCATCGGCATGCTGCAAGGCCAGCTCATCGCGCACCGAAGAATCCAATGAGTCCGGTCGCAGCAGCGGCAGGTGCGAAGCCAAGGCGATTTCCGAGACGGGAGTGGGGCGCAACTGCAGGTGTCGACCCGCTGGCCGGTCTGGCTGCGACAGTACCGCGCAGAGAGTGTGGTCGCTGGCTTGCAGGCGTTCGAGTGCGACGACGGCGAAAGACCCACTGCCGGCGAAAATCAGCCGCAGGGGCGCTGCAGCAGGGGAATCAGGCGTGAACGTAAGACTCCGGCCGCCGGGTCCGTTTCGGAATCTCTCCGGCGCGTGCCATTTTGCGCAACTTTTCAGCGACGCGTTCGCGCTTGAGCGGCGAGAGGTAATCGACGAACAGTTTTCCGTTCAGGTGGTCGATTTCGTGCTGGATGCAGACGGCAAGCAAGCCATCGGTCTCGATCTCGAATTCTTCGCCGTTCGCATTCAGGGCGCGGCAGCGGATTCTCTCGGCGCGCTGCACCAGTGCCCGGAACTCTGGAACAGACAGGCAACCCTCTTCCATCTCTTCAGTGCCTTCAGCTTCAAGAATCTCCGGGTTAATCAAACACATCGGCTCGTCGCCATCCTCGCTCAGGTCGATCACCACGATGCGCTGAGGGATGTTGACCTGCACGGCCGCCAAACCGATCCCAAATTCGTCGTACATGGTCTCCAGCATGTTGGAGACGATTTCCCGGGTTTCGTCCGTCACCTCCACAACAGGCTCGGCCACCGTGCGTAGGCGCGGGTCCGGGAAGTGGAGGACTTCAAGTTTTGCCATGTTTCTGCGTACTCCTTACCAATATATTATATGGAACTACCCTGTTTGAATGCAAACATCAAGCAGGGTTCCTAGGGTTTTGAGAGACTCTCTGGCCCAATTCTATTTGACACGAATTTCGTGTTCCCGTATAATCGTGTTATGAAGAACATTACTGTAACACTGCCGGAAGATGTTGCCCGCTGGTTGAGGGTCCGGGCTGCCGAGAGCGACCGTAGTGTCTCGCGATGGTTGGCTGGTTTGCTGGAAGGAATGAAGCGTCAGGAAGACGAGTACGACACTGCCATGAGGGCTCTTTTAGCAAGGAAACCTCGAAAGTTCAAATGGGTGGATGGCCGAAAGCCGACGCGGGAAGAATTGCATGACCGGGCCAGTTTTCGTTGACACCAACATCCTGGTTTACCTGCAGGACGGGTCGGAGCCTGCCAAACAATCGTGCGCGAAGGCATGGATTACATTTTTGGCGCATCATCGGTCGGCCCGGATTAGCTTTCAGGTTTTGCAGGAACTCTATGCGACGCTGACGTCCAAGTTGGAACCACGATTTGAGGCGGGAGAAGCAAGGGAAATTGTGCGGAAATTTTCGGTATGGCAGCCAGTGGCCATTGATCTTCCGGTTTTGGAAAAAGCTTGGCTTCTTCAGCAACTCCATAACCTTTCATGGTGGGATGCCCTGATCGTTGCAGCTGCGCAAACTTGCGAATGCTCCATATTGCTCACTGAAGATTTGCAGCACGACCAGATGATCGGAGGGATTCTAGTAATCAATCCGTTTAGAACACCAGATCGTGCCCCAGAAGAAGTCTTAGCAGGGCCGGGAAAGTGAGGAAGGCAAGTACGGTTTTTTCTTGACGATTTCAGATTCCGAAAACACGGGATTAAAATGAGACTGATATGGATTTGCTATGAAAAACCTATTAGCAGCCTTATTTTTTCTGGCAGTGTCTATTGGCGGAAAAGCACAAGGGCACAGCGCGATTTATGAAACTTATGCGCTGGATCTTCTCCACAAACAAATGCATTGTCATATTTCAGGAGGCACATTCATTGTGCCTAATCCTAGCCATAAAGGTAAATATATTTGGATATGTGAAATAGAAGGTGTGGTTTCTAATAAATTTGTTACTGGGAATAGCATTAAACATGAAACAGTATGTGACTATTTATATAAGTACGTGGGCAGAGAATACTCGTGCGACTTTGAAATGATACCTATAGAAGACTGACAATGAAGATTTGCTGGTAGCACTATCCGTTGGATTGTTATTCAATTGTCAGAATACCTGAAACAATCTCAGGTATCGGTCCAGAAGCAAGAGTGTGAACAGTCCCATTAGGTAGATAATCGAATAGGTAAAGGTCGGCATGGCGAGGCGGTTGCTGGCTTCTTTCTGCATTCGTATCGCGTAGGTCAGGAAAATCCCGTTCAGGATCAATGCACCGGCCAGGTACACCTGGCCGGAAAGTTGGATGACGAACGGCAGCATGCTTGTGGCAGCCAGCAATACGGTGTACAGCGTGATCTGCAACCGGGTGTAGCTGTCGCCATGCGTCACCGGCAGCATTGGAATATCGGCTTTCGCGTAGTCCTCCTTGCGGTGCAGGGCCAGCGCCCAGAAATGCGGGGGTGTCCACACGAAGATGATCAGGAACAGGGCCAGCGCCCCGGCTTCGATATTGCCGGTGACCGCGGCCCAGCCGAGCAGGGGGGGCGTGGCGCCGGCAGCCCCGCCGATGACGATGTTCTGGGGTGTCGCGCGTTTGAGATAGAGGGTATAGACCAGCGCATAACCAATTAGGGAACCCAGTGTCAACCAGGCCGTCAATCCGTTGACCCAAAAGTACAGCAGCAGGAACCCGCCCATGCCGAGCAGGAATGCAAATCCGAGTACTTGAGGCGTACGCAACGAGCCGCGCGGCAGGGGCCGGGCCTGCGTGCGGTCCATCTGGGCATCCACGTGCTGGTCGGCGATCTGGTTGATGGCCGCGGCTGCGGCTGCCATGAGGGTGATGCCAATCGCGCCGTGCAGCATTTTCATGGGCACTTGCATCAAGGGATCGGCCAGGACCATGCCGATCAGTGCGGTGAACGTCATCAGCGCGACTACGCGCGGCTTGGTGACCTCCCAGTAATCGCGCCAGGAGGAAGTCGGATTCACGGGCTGGCTCCGCGGTTGAGCAGGAGTCGCCCTTGGGTGAGAATCGCCAGCAGCAGGATTGCTGCAAAAGCATTGTGCGCGACAGCGACGGCTAGGGGGAGTTGCAGGACGATGTTGCCAATGCCGAGAGAAACCTGGATGGCTAGCAGCGCGATCAGAACCCAGCCGCTTACGCGCCATGCACCGAGTCCGCTTCGAATGGATGCGGCCGCTAAGGCCAGGATCAGGGCGGAAGCCACGACGGCGCCGATTCGATGGGCGACATGGATGGCAGTGCGCGCCGGGCTGTCCAGAACCCCGTATTCATAGTCGATGCCCAGCCCCCGCCACAGGACGAAAGCCTCGGAAAAATTCATGCCGGAAGGCCACCACTGTTCCCGGCAAGTGGGGAAGTCGGGGCAGGCCAAGGCGGCGTAGTTGGTACTGGTCCATCCGCCCAGGGTGATCTGCACGACAAGTCCTGCCAAGGCGGCGGCGTACAGGTAGCGCAGAGAACGCGGCGGATCCGAAGCCGTCGGGCGGGGCCAGTCGTGGTAGCGCAGCAGCAACCACCAGATCAGGCCCAGGGTGGCAAAGCCGCCCAGCAGATGCAGGGTGACGATTAGGGGTTTCAACTGCAGGGTGACGGTCCACATGCCGAGCAGGGCCTGCAACACCACCAATGCGAGCAGCGCCATCGTGCCGCGCGCAAGGCGTGCGCTGCCCAGCCGGGTTCGGCACAGTACGGCCAGGGCCAGAATCAACAGGCCGAGCGCGCCGGCCAGGTACCGGTGCAGCATTTCACGAAAAGCCTTTCCGGCGTCGTATGTCCCGCGCGGGTCCTGTGCCTGTGCAGCCGCGATTTCCTGTTCGGTTTCCGGTAGAGAAGTCAGGTGCCCGTAGCATCCCGGCCAGTCCGGGCAGCCGAGCCCGGCGTCGGTCAGCCTCACGAAGGCACCGATCACCACCACCAGGAATGTCAATGCCACGGTCAGCGACAGAAAGCGGCGGAACAACATGGGAGTCAGCCGATCCGGGAGGCAGTCAGGAGACGTTTCAAGTCACGCAGGATTCCCCGGGAGGTGGACCGACCGTCGTAATGCATCAGCAGGTTCCCTAGGGGGTCGACGATAAAGAGGGTATCGCCGGGCTGGTCGTTCAGTGCGTCGATATCGGGGCTTTTTGGAGAGATGCGAACCTGATCCGGCCTGAAGCGTTTCAGTACTTCTGCGTAGGGTGCCTCCAGTTCCGCATGCTCAAGCAGAATCAGGATTTGTACCCGGTTGCGTTTGGAGCCCAGGGATTGATGAACCTGCCGCATCATGAAGAGGGTCGCTTCGCAGTCGAGACTGCAGGTCGCGGCGCGGGCATGGTAGAGCAGGGTCCAGCGCGGGGGCTGGTCGGGAAACCGGAACAAGTCGCGCCCGAGCGGCTGGGGAGGCAGGATCAAGGAACCGTGGCTGTCGCCGCCGACATCCCCGCGCAATTGCGGGTTGTGGTACAGCACGACGGAGGCGACTAAGGGGCCTGCAAACGCCAGCACCAGCCCGATCAGGTAAAGGCGTGAGCGCAGCAGGCGCTTGGCTTCCGGGTGTGAACCAAGATGAAACATCAGTCTCGGAAAATTGGTCTCACGGAATACAGAAAGAACAGAATCACCACCGCTGCAGCCATGGCGAACCATTGGACCGCATACGCTGTATGTTTCTCCGCGCTCATCGGGGGGCTTGGCCAGGCACGCGTATAGCCGTGCGGCTGGTTCTCGGAAAGCCGGACCGTGGCGGGGACAAGCGAAAGCTCGGACAGGCGCTCGGCGAGGCGGGGATAATCAATGCCCTGGATCACCTGTGGCCAGCCGTGGCCTTCCAGCAGGTGGTCCGAGTCGGTGAACGGGTTGGGCTGGGGGAGGTAGATGACCCCCTCAAGCTGGACTTCGGATTCGGTGGGGGCTGGAACGGAAGGCAATCGGGAGCGATCCGCCTCTCCCGGAACCCATCCCCGGTTGATCAGGACAACCTGCTCGTAGGTCGACAGTTCGAAGGGGCTCAGCACGTGATAGCCGGGCTGCTTGTCGTGGATCTGGTTGTCGAGCAGGAACTGCCAGGGCAGGTACTGCCCGCGCAGACGGACCCGGCGGTCGGCCAGTTCCTCAAGGGATTCTCCGGGAAATGATGTGATATAAACGGGGGACAATTGTGCCCGCTCCTGCTTCAATTCGTCTTGCGTGCGACGGAGTTCGGCTCGTTCGAGCTGCCAGAATCCCAGCGAGAGGAGAATGGCGGTCAGCGCGACGGTCGCAAAGCTGAGCAGGAGTGAAGGGCGGAATCGACGCATGAGAATCAGGCTGGACCCACAATGAAGCTTCTGGTGGTCATTCTATTGCTGGTGATTCTGGCAAGCCTGTTTTCGGCCTTGGTGTTTCTGGTACGGGACCGAGGTACGACTCACCGCACCGTGCGGGCACTGACCTGGCGGATTGGCCTGTCGATCGGCCTGTTTTTGCTGTTGCTATTCGCAGGCTGGATGGGTTGGATCGAGCCGCATGGATTGCATCCCCGGCCTTGACGTGTTCCGTTACAGCCAGTAGACGAAGACGAACAGACCGAGCCAAACGACGTCAACGAAGTGCCAGTACCAAGCGGCCGCCTCGAACGCGAAGTGTCGGTTCGGGGTGAAATGCCCGGAAATGCAGCGGAACAGCACGACGGTCAGAATTATGGCCCCAATCGTGACATGCAGGCCGTGAAAGCCGGTCAGCATGAAGAAGGTTGAACCGTAGATGCCCGATCCGAGGTTCAGATTGAGTTCCGTGAAGGCATGCATGTACTCGACCGCCTGCAGTGCGATGAAGAGGAACCCCAGCGCTACGGTCAGGACCAGTCCGGCGATCAACTGCCCCCGGTGCCCGGCCTTGAGGGCATGGTGTGCCCAGGTGACCGTGCCGCCGCTGGTCAGCAAAATCAGCGTGTTGATTGCAGGCAGGCCCCAAGCACCCATATGGGTGAACGCGCCGCCGATCTCGCCCGGGCCGTTCGCGGTATAGGGCCACAGGGCCTCGTAGCCTTGCCACAGATAAGAGTTGGTCAGGATGCCGGGACCCTCGCCCCCAAGCCATGGCAGCGAGTACTGGCGGGCGTAGTAGAGAGCGCCGAAGAAGGCGGCGAAGAACATGACCTCCGAGAAGATGAACCAGAACATCCCCCAGCGGAACGACAAATCGACCTGTGCGTTGTAGGTTTCACTCTCGCTCTCGCCGATCACGGTGCCGAACCAGCCGAACATCATGAGCACCACGATCAGGATGCCGGCCGCCAGAAGCCAGGAGCCAATGGCCGAGTCCAGCATCATCAGCGCGGCGCCGATCAGGGTGGTGAACAGGCCGACGGAACCGACGATCGGCCAGTGGCTGGGTTCGGGGATGTAGTAGAGCGTAGAGTCCGACATGAGGGTTAGCCTGATTGGGTCCCGGAAGTTTGGGAGACGTCAAAAAAGGTGTACGACAGGGTCAGGGTTCCGATGGTTTCGGGCAGGCGTTCGCTGACCTTAAAAATCAAAGGCATTTCAACGCTTTCCCCGGCATCGAGCGGTTGGCTGGTGAAGCAGAAGCATTCCTGCTTGATGAGGTGCGGGGCAGCCATTTGCGGGGCGACGCTGGGGACAGCCTGACCGGTCATGGGCTGCGCGGTGCGGTTGCGCGCATGGAATACGGTCTGGTAGGTCTGGCCGGGCCGGACTTTCATCTCGAACTGGTCGGGGCGGATGTCCCAAGGCATGGAGTGATCGACGTTCGCAACGAACTGCAGAGTGACTTGGCGTTCGGCAGCGGTTGCAGTCTCAGGTGCGGTGGGCGTTGCCTGGGTCAGGTTACTGGTCGACCCGGATAGTCCGGTGAGGTCGCACAGGGCATCGTAAAGCGGAACCAATGCATAAGAGAAACCCAGCATCAGCACGCAGACTGCTGCCAGCCGGATCGCCGTTCGACGGGGAGGACGTTTCATCCCGCAGTTCCCACTAGGAAGTAAAAGCCCACGTAGATCGTCATGGCGACAATTGCTACGATCCAGGCGGTCCGTATTGCGGCACGGCGCTCAGGCGTCCGGGGCTGGGTCATCGAACCACCGGCGGGGTGGTGAAACTATGGTAGGGCGGCGGGGACGGCAAGGTCCATTCCAGCCCTTCCGCACCTTCCCAGACCTGGTCCGTCGCTTTTTCTCCTCCCCGGATGGTCACCACCACGATGTACAGGAACAGCAACTGCGCGAAGCCGAAGCCGAATGCACCGACCGATGCCAGCATGTTGTAGTCGGCGAATTGAAGCGCATAGTCGGGGATGCGTCGCGGCATGCCGGCGAGACCGACAAAGTGCATCGGGAAGAAAGTCAGGTTGACGAAGATGGTGGACAGCCAGAAGTGCCATTTGCCCAAGCGTTCCGGGTAGTGGTTTCCAGTCCATTTAGGCAGCCAGTAGTAGACTGCCGCCATGATCGCGAAGATCGATCCAGGGACCAGGACATAGTGGAAGTGGGCGACCACGAAATAGGAATCGTGATACTGGAAATCCGCCGGCACGATCGCCAGCATCAGACCGGAGAACCCGCCTATGGTGAACATGATGATGAAGCCGATGGCGAACAGCATCGGGGTCTCGAACGTCATTGAGCCTCGCCACATGGTGGCGACCCAGTTGAAGACCTTAACGCCGGTTGGCACGGCGATCAACATGGTGGCAAACATAAAGAACAATTCGCCGGCCAGTGGCATGCCGACCGTGAACATGTGGTGCGCCCACACGACGAACGACAGGAAAGCGATCGAAGCGGTGGCGTAGACCATCGAACTGTAACCGAACAGCGGTTTGCGGGAGAAGGTCGGCAGGATGCTGGACACCACCCCGAACGAGGGCAGGATCAGGATGTAGACCTCCGGATGGCCGAAGAACCAGAAGATATGCTGGAACATGACCGGGTCGCCGCCGCCAGCCGCGTTGAAGAAACTGGTCCCGAAGAACTTGTCAGTCAGCAGCATGGTGACGCCGCCCGCCAGCACCGGCATCACGGCGATCAGCAGGAAAGCGGTGATCAACCAGGTCCAAACGAACAGAGGCATCTTCATCATGTGCATGCCCGGCGCGCGCATGTTGACGATGGTGGCGATGATGTTGATCGCGCCCATGATGGAAGACATGCCCATGAAGTGGATCGAGAAGATGACGAACGGCAGGGCGTTGCCGGTCTGCAGAGTGAGCGGGGGATACAGGGTCCAGCCACCGGCCGGGCCGCCACCGTCCATGAACATGGTCGACAGCAGCATGGCGAATGCGAACGGCAAGATCCAGAAACTCCAGTTGTTGAGGCGCGGCAGCGCCATGTCGGTGGCACCGACCATCAGGGGGATCTGCCAGTTAGCTAGCCCGGTGAAAGCGGGCATCACCACGCCGAAAATCATAACCAGCGCGTGCAGCGTGGTCATCGAGTTGAAGAACTGGGGATCGACGAATTGCAGGCCCGGTGAGAACAGTTCGGTGCGGATCACCAGCGCCATCGCGCCGCCGATGAAGAACATGATCATGGCCAGCCACAAGTACAGCGTGCCAATGTCCTTGTGATTGGTGGTGGTAACCCAACGCCATAGGCCGCTGGGGTGATAATCGTGGTGGTCGTCGTGCGCGGCGGCGATTTCGCTCATGTCGGCTCCGTGGGTTATTCGGCAGCGCCGGCGGTCTGCTTCTCGACCCAGGCGCGGTATTCGTCGGGGGGCACGGCGTGGACCTCTATCGGCATAAAGCCATGGTCGCGGCCGCATAGTTCGGCGCATTGGCCCCGGTAAACACCGGGATCATCAATCTGAGTCCACAGTTCGTTGATAAAGCCCGGTATGGCATCCCGCTTGAGGGCGAGATCCGGTACCCACCAAGCATGGATCACGTCGTTGGCAGTGATCAACAGGCGGATTTTCGTGTTGGTCGGGATGACCAGGGGTCGGTCGACTTCCAGCAGGTAGTGTTCGCCCTTTTCCGCCCTATCGCGAATCGAATCGCGCGAAGTCGAAAGGAACGAGTAAAAACCGAAATCGTGGTCCAGATAGTCGTAACGCCACAGCCACTGGTAACCGGTGATCTTGATCGTCATCTCGGATTGGCCGGAATCCTCCATCTTGATCAGGGTGGCCGTCGCCGGAACCGCCATGGCGACCAGGATGATAAAGGGGATGACTGTCCAGATTACTTCCACGGTCGCGCTTTCGTGGAACGTCGCAGCGGTCACGCCGCGGGATTTTCGGTGCATCAGGATGGAATAGAACATGGCGCCGAATACCACGATGCCGATAACCACGCAGATCCAGAAGATAAGCATGTGCAGGTCATAGACGATGCGGCTGACTTCGGTGACACCGACCGGCATGTTGAGGGTGTCCCAGCCGGCTAGTGCGGCGCTTGCGAAGGGCAACAGAATGACCCCGGCCGCGAGGCGACGAAGGTTCAGAACGGATTTTAAATTCGGCAACAACCGACGGATTCTTTCCGGCATGTGTAGATATCGGGCGCGTTTCGTCTGGAATAGCGACATCAAACGCTCATTATATATGTTTGGGTGGTGGCCGCCCTTGTGTGGCAGGAGTCATGTGCCCCCGGCTAGCCTCGACTTGGCGTGCTTCCGGCAGTGGGGTGCGACTATACTGGGTTGTGCAGGAGAGTCACGATGTCTGCTGATCCCCATCCACGCGGATCCGGGCCTGTTTCCGGCGGGCACGAGGGTGACGCCCGCCGTATTTTCTGGGCGTTCCTGCTGATCGGCGGGTTCATGATCGCCGAGGTCATCGGTGGCGTGATCTCGGGATCTCTGGCGTTGCTGGCCGATGCTGCGCACATGTTGATCGATGCGGTGTCCTTGCTGTTTGCATGGATCGCCTTTCGGTTGAGCCGGCGCCCGGAGGATACGACGCGGACTTACGGCTACCACCGCTTTCCGGTCCTTGCCGCCTTTACTAACGGCGTCAGCCTGATATTCATCGTTGGCTGGATCTTTTTCGAAGCAGTGGGCCGGCTCTTCAACCCGACCGAAGTGCTTGCCGGACCTATGCTTGCGGTGGCATCGCTTGGCTTGGTCGTCAATCTCGGGGCATTTGCGCTGTTTTACGGGGCGGATCGCGACAACCTGAATGTCCGGGGCGCCCTGATACACGTGGTAAGCGACATGCTCGGCTCGGTTGCAGCGGTCAGTGCGGCACTGATCATCATGACGACTGGCTGGATGATGATTGACCCGCTGCTTTCCTTCCTGGTCGGGTTGCTGGTGTTGCGCAGCGCCTGGTTCGTACTGAAGAAATCGGCGCACGTGTTGCTCGAAGGGGTTCCCGAGCAACTGCACGTGGAGGAAATTGGACCGGACCTGGTCGCGCACATCCCAGGCGTCGAAGATGTTCACCACGTGCATGCCTGGTCTTTGTCTCAGGAGCACTCGCTGTTGACTCTGCATGCGCGCATCACTGAAGACACCCAACCGGATTCGACGATTGCCGCCATTCGGGTTCGTTTGGCGGAACGCTTTAATATTGATCACGCCACGGTGCAAGTCGAACTGGAGGATTGCACCGACAATCCGGCTGCCGCATCCGGCTGAGAGTCACCCGGGCACACTCTTCCCGATCCACAAGTGTTATAGTATTACAATTAGAATGGTCAGCGATATCGTGACGTGTTTCGTGTCGCTCAAGACTCACTTTTACTAAAAAGTCGAATATGAATTTGGGATACGCTCTCGCCCCCAAGCCTTTGCACTGCCTGTTAATCGCGATAGCATTGCTCGGCAGCACCTCTCCCCGTGCAGAGGCAACCGATGTCGCCGACCAGGTCGTCGTTTCGATCAAACCAGTGCATTCGCTGGTAAGTGGCGTTATGGCGGGGGTCGGCGAGCCCCATCTAATCATACGTGGCGCCACGTCACCGCACGCCTTCAGTCTGCGCCCTTCCGATGCGGCGAGCCTTGAGAATGCCCGGGTGGTGTTTCTGGTCGGCAAGTCGGTGGAGACTTCCCTTGTCAACTCGGTCGGCACACTGGCGCGCCACGCACGCATCGTCCTGCTGTCCGAGGCACAAGGCTTGGCCCATCGGCCGTTCCGGGATGGGGGGGATTTTGAAACCCACGGACATCACGAGGACAAGGGAGACGGTGAGCTCGATTTGCACCTTTGGCTTGACCCGGAGAATGCCGGGACGATGGTGCGCGTGATTGCAGACACCCTGTCCGAGGCCGATCCGGCCAATGCCGGGGCATATGCGGCCAATGCTGAAATGCTTTTGCGTCGCCTGGAGGACCTGACCGCGGAAATTGCGGCAGAGCTTACTCCGGCTCGCGATCGGCCCTTTATCGTGTTTCACGATGCCTACCAGCACTTCGAGGACCGCTTCGGGCTGGAAGCGGTCGGTTCGGTGATGGTCAGCCCGGATCAGGCTCCAAGCGTTCGGCGCATCACAGAGCTTCGTGACAAGGTTCGCCGGCTCGGTGCGATTTGCGTGTTTGCCGAAGCTCAGTTCGAACCGAGCCTCATCGACACGATCATCGAGGGGACCCCGGCTCGGATGGGCATGCTTGATCCTCTCGGCGCCGCCGACCCGAATGGTTCCGAGGCGTATTTCGACTTGATCCGCGACATGGCAACTTCGTTCAAACAGTGTTTGGTGCCTGCGGGTGCGGGCTGAGACCGGGTCGAAAAAATGCGGGCTTACACCGTCAAGCCAAGCACTGAGGCTTTACGCATCAAATCGGTTTGGCAGAGACGAAATTGCGGTACTTTTCTCGGGTAATTCTCCGGCTACGGAAGACTTCCACGATTCCCAGGGCAGATAGTTTGGCGTGGTCAGGCTGATCTTCTTGGAGTTGTGAGAGCGCAAGCAACGAACGGACCTCTGATAGCTCGATGCATGGTGACCAAACCGGCCAGGATAATTCAGTGACACAATTTCGTTTTGAAAAACCGGTAGTTCTAAGTTCGTGTTGGCCGGGTTGCGTGGGAAACAAGGGTAATGCTTCGATTGCCAAGCGATTTCCTCCCCAAACGCTTCCCCGAGTATTGCGGTCACTATCCCCACTGGGATTGTTCCAGCGTAGCGCATATCTGACATCATCAACTGGGTCCCAGCGCATGCTATGTCCTTTCAAGGCGTCATTATAGGACCAGTTTTCAAAGATCGCTTTGCTCAAATGGCTCGTTTGTGTATCTTCAACAAAAGTTTGTATTGTTTTCAGGAAGTGTTGATGACCGGCTCCGCCCATCGTCCGAAAATCCGTGTCAGCAATCTGGCCAGTAGGTTTGCCGTTCGATTGTGACTCGATGATATCGCTTCCGAACGCGGCGAGAAAGTCGGCATTGCGACGGTCCTCGGGCGAGGCAGAAGACTGGCAATCAAGCATGGCCCTGCGGTACACCTCGGTATCAATAGTCAAATTATCACCAAGGTATAGAGAGGCTAGGTTACCGGCATCTTTCAATTGATTGTAGAGCAAATCAATTAAAGTATCGCGATCCAAATCTGCAGAAGAGTGTAGGCGTGGCCGCCAGTGGCCGCTTGTGATTTCCCAGTTCAACTCGAACTGATTTCTGGGTGCGGCCAGTGTCGCGGTCCTAAGAACGCCAAGGGTGGCAAGATAGCCTAACGGGTTGTCGGCGGAGAGACCGCCAAGCAGCAGATTAGTCATTTGCCAGTTCCTTGTTAATCATTCATTTCTTCCCATTCGCTACGGCGATGATCCGCCAATCGCAGAATTGCTTCCAGCCAGGCTAGGCCCCACCATCCGTAAGTTTCAATCAATAACCAGAAACGACGCACTGTTCCAGTCTTCAGACGCTCCAAATGCGTTGGTCCGCACCAGGCCATTTCATGGCCATTGAGACGGTATTTGACATCTGGGGCATCCGGGTCGTCAACAATCGGCGCAAAGGGGCGGCAATAACCATGGTGGCTTGAAACTAGAAATAGTGTCAATTCGCGCAGCAGTGGATTTGTGGGCAGTAGTTCGGGTGCACTTTCCGCCAATCGTACAGATAAGAGTTCATGGCGGCCTCCGAAAGGGTAACCCGCGTTGATCTGTGCGGCTTTGTATGCTGATCCGGTCTTAGGGATGGAGGCTGATTTGGCTAGTGGCTCCCTTGCCATCAACAGCGGGTTCCCTCCATTAAGCAGTGCTTGAAAACGCGGATCAGCCTTACCTGTATCATGTAGTAATCCGGCGCAGGCGATAGCGTCGACGATCTCGTCGGCGAGGCCGCAGCCTAGGGCAAAGTGGCGAGCCCAGGCTTCAACTCCCGGCAAGTGTGTCCGTAAAAGGATAGGTTGGTTTTTCTTGTTTGCAATACCGGATGAGCTGGGGTCGTCTTCGTCGTTGAAGGTTTCTGCTTGTCTTGTGAATTTGCGTAGAAGGCGTTGACCAGTCAAGATCACGTCGTTTTCTCCAATGCGATGAAGATTGCGAAGAAATCCATGTTGTTCCGCTTCTTTTAAGAGTTGTATCGATGTGGCATGGAGCCATGTAAATTTTTCTTGGTCCTGGGAGTCACAGTCACGCACCAAGGTGTCCAGCATGTGACGAACTAAGTCTAACTGTATGTTTGGATCCGAATTTTCGAGTTCTGTTTCAACCAACAGTTCCCTAGCCAGCTTTCGGGATTCGCCCAGAGGCCACAGGTCAATCAATTCATCATGCAGGCGTAGTAACGCTTTGGCGCGACTTTCCAGGTATGCTTGCTGGCTTACGTCAATTTCAGCCGGGCTAGTCTGAAAACTGGGAAGTTCTCCTAAGTGCTCAAAATTTTCTTGATTTGAATTGTTACCACTACTCGCGTCGATGACGACCACATCACTAGGCCTTGGTTTGTTTGTCTTGTTGATACGCTGCAGTTTCCCGCCTGCTTTCATTTTTCTCCAAAGGAAGGCGGTAAAAGTTTCAATGTCCGCTTCAGTCTCGCTTGTGTTGCCGCTAATGGCCTCGCCTTCAACGTCGCTACTGGTGTCTTCTACCGATTCCCCGCGTAGCCAGCGCAGAAAAACTCCCACTTTTACGGGAAGCATTTCGCTGGATACAGGAGGGCAGAGTCGCAGACTTTCTTCAGTGGGATTTACACGCCAGCAAACCTGGACATCGCCTCGAGTTTCACGCAGGCCATGCAGGAACAGGCTGACCTCAGGCGAGGGTTCAGGCATCGGACGCGTTTGCACCAGACAGTCCACATGGGCGGGAAGCATGACAGGGGCATTGTGCGCGGGACTGTTCAGGGCCTGAAGTTTGTCTTTATCCGGAGGTTTCAGGTAAGCAATCCCGAAATCCACAGTGCCCGTTTTGTCCAGTTTTTTGTCCAGCCATTCAAAGGTGTTGACAACCGAGGGACCGTAGACTGGATCATCCACTTCCTGATCGCCCCGTAAGAGGATAGCAGCACGGGCATCAATGGCTCGACCCATACGATTCAGACGGCCAAAACGCTGGCGCAGGGCATCTAAAGGCGCGCACTCCGTGACAAGTACATCAAAGTCAAAGTCAGCGCCCACTTCAAGCGTTTGGGTGGCGATAACGAAATGAGGTGCATCAAATTTTCGGTTCTCCGATTCGCCAGATGCCAATTGCATTTTTTCAAGGGTTTTGGTGGTACTGGATTTGTCTATATTGCGCATCCGTCCGGTCAACAGAGTCACTCTATCGTTGTGGCGATTGGCAAGATAGTCACGAACGGCCCGGGCAGTGGCTACGCGGTTTACAAAGATAACTACAGCCGGATTCTTCCCGCTGTTTCGAGTTTTTGATTTTTCGGCAAGAGTTTCAGCTGTTTCGCCAAGTTTTTCAGCAAAACGGCGGATTGCATTCTTTCCTTTGGCTGCCTCAACCTTTTCTACCAAAGCTGGTTTTTGCGCTAACTGGCGACGCCCCAGAGGGTGTTCGGGGTTAGAAGGTTGTGTCGATTCATCCTTGAAAACGGATTCCAGTCCGGGAGGTGGAGTTGCGGAAAGCACTATCGGATGAAAACTTCGGTACAAGGGGGTCTTACCCCACTTTCGATAGCGATGCACGGCCTGCAGGGTCTCAAGAAACGGACGGGCACAGTGGGCTTCGTCCAGGAAAATTAGACTATCGTTAGCGACTAGCCCCGCATAGACTGGCCACATGCCAGCACCGCGCCCGTAGGCACGGAATAGCAGCCGTGATCCTACCTGGTCGACCGTGGAGGCGATGACGGCAGGCTGTAGTGGGCTCCGCGCCCAGGAGTCAGCACGATAACTGGCACCACGTAGTGTATGGACCGTGAGAGGAAGCTCGCCCTGACTCTGCCAGGGATCTTCTTCGTCGCCACTAGCAATCACGCGTAAAGCATCTGCGACTTCCTTGAGTATTCCAGTTTTGGCTTCCGCCAGTTTATTTGCTAGTTGTTCCGCACGAGCGTAAGCTTCGTCAACAATAATGCGCCGGTCAACCACAAAGAAAATACGGCGCGGCGCGGTTAAGGGATCGCCCTTTGCCATCTGTGACGCTTGGACTGCCAGCGCGTAAACCGCAATATCGATACAGGCTGTTTTTCCAGCGGCAGTAGGCAAGGCGATAGCTTCCGGCCAAGGCTGGTCAACGTCTTTCAGCACTCGTTCCGCTAGCGCTTGTTGCCAAGCAAAGGGTTCGCATCGCCAGAGGGCTTGGAAATAGTTGCCGAAGTGAGATGCAGCCAATTCAGTCATTATTTCACTAATCCATCGGTAAACACAGACCATAACCGCGGAAGCGTCCTGCACCGATCATAACTGGTCCAGTTACTGGCTGGTCGAAAATCAATACGGCATGGCTATGGTTGCGACCGGCGCCGTCTGATTTTCTGATCGTGCGGGGAAATTCTCGAGCACTAGGTGCTCCTTCCACTAGGGAAACGGGATGCAACATAACTTCAAGCGGTTTGGGAAGTCCAATGCGTTCACAGGCCGTTTTAACATCATCAGAAACCTGTTGCCGTTTGTGTTTACCATCGTGATGACGATCCAGTACAATCGGAGTCACGCTCGCCCAGGTTCGTGATGGGCGCGTCCAGCGCTTCGTGCGCAGTGCTTGGGGTGGTGATTCGCGTGTTTCGTATTCCACATTGCATTCCAACCATTCTCCATCAAACAGTCGGCGCGAAACGGGGAGGTTTTCCTTGTCATACAGGAACGGGGAAAGGCAATTGGCAACCTCCTGTTCGTCTAGTCCAAACGGTAAGACCATAGCAACGCCAAGGATGTGTCCATCAGCGTGTTGCGAGCTAACAAAGGGCAGGGGTAGCAGGGCGAGATGTGGTTTTTTGCTCGGATGGCCGCTGTGGGTGTGGCCGGTAAGCCATTCCGGGGGTGGCTGTTTGGGGCAAAACTTCATCAAGGCACCACGCAAGGCGCCAGTCAGCTTAAGTGTGCTAGGCAACGAGATGCGCTTGCCGGACAATCGCAGAATGATCAGGTTGGAGTTGAAGTGCTTCGGGGAAGGTTCGGTGAAATCTTGGAGTTCAGGTTTTCTGTATCCTTGCCACCGTCCGGTTGATGGCCGTTGACTGGCAGGGGCACCGTTCGGGAAACGTTCTTCCCGTTCGGCTTCCAACTGTTTCAGGCGTTGTCTTTGCGCCTTAGGACCGTGATAGTGACGCTGGAAATCTCGTGGGCGCTTTTCCGTAATAATTCGTCTTCGTATGCGGTCAACATCCGGGGAGCGGGTGAGGTACCGAGCTTCCGATTGAGTAAGTCTACCGAAGGCGTATCCGAAGTGGTCTTTCCACCATTGCTCAAGATCTTTGCCATGGGTTTTTCTCAGTTCGTCCAGTTGTTTGTGACTGAGAGCAATTTTAGCAGAATAGGATTTACCAGTTAACACGAATGCCGCAGCTACATGGCCACCCTGTTTGAGAATGTATCCGCGCAGATTAGCGAGTGTGCCACCCTGGCCGACAAAATCATCTACCAGAATGTAGGTTCTGTCTTTTTCAACTGGTCCCTTAAACAGGGCCTGACGAGCAAGCCGGCCATAGCCGCTGGCTCCGGTGTGAGAGACGATATTGCACTGCCTTATGTCCACCGCATAGTCACACTCTAAGTGTTCACTAATAATTTGGGCCAGCGCCGAGGGAATGGCGTTTAAGGTTTTCTCAAATGCGTGTACTGCGGCAAGTATGGGTTTGTCACCGCAGGCATATGTCTCCACAAATTTTTGTAATCGGGAGATGTCAGTGGATGGCAGCAAGTTTTTTAACATAGCAGCCGCTGACTCGGCATCACCGGCTTTTGATGCGGAGTAGAGTGGGTCTTGCTTTACTGTCGATTCCTCTTTTAGGATAAGCACTTCCGGGAATTCATCCCAGTCTGCACGATAAGGTTGTGCTTCCTTGATTTCTCTGAGTGTTTCTTTGGTGTTTTTAATGTCTATCTCAAGATCGTAAAAGGTCAGAGATTTATCGCGATTGAGTTGCTGTTTCAAAGTGGCAAGTCTGTTCGGGTATGGTACGCGCAGGCGGGCCTGGGCTAGGCCATTCGTGGATATCCAGTTCGGCTCGGGCGAGTGGTCGGCTATCCATGCTTGCACCAGTGAGGCTGAATGTCCCACATGGGTAACACTGGTTAACAATCGATCCAAGGCTGCTCTGTGTTCAGAGGGGAGAGGTCTCGCCCAAATCAAGTGGACGACTTCATCATGGGGAATAGCGACCGGAAAGGAACGTGGCTGGCGGGACCGAAACTCGGGTAACAAACCCAACCCTTTGTCTTTAAGTTTATCAAGGTCATAACTAACTGGCCCACCAACTGGCTCCCTGTCGGTGGTACGGACGTCATTGACCGGCACATAGCTGGTGAGGACCTGTCGCTGGTCGGCATCCGAAGCGGCAATATCGGGTGGGTCTTGGTCTTCTAACCAGCGTAGCGCAGCACCTTCGGCGATATCCTCCCCGGTTTCAAACCAAGCTGCGGCCAGTGCCATGAACACGCGGTCGGGGTGGGGAGGCCATTCGGCCAGTTTTTTATCTGCCCCATCCGCTGCCGCCATTGCCCAGCCGTTGAGATAACGAATGGCAATGGTGAGCATTATTTCGATTCCGAGCCAGATTTGTTTTCCGTTGATTTCTGACTGCGCAATACCAGTTGCAGTAATTCTTTTGACGGATTGAGTTCGATTTCACCTTCCCAAGGTAGCCCGGCATTTTTTGCTTCGGCGATTGCTTCATTCAGGACCTGAATCGCATTTTCGGGTGTAAGTTCGTAACTTATCGGTTCTGTACCGGGGCGAACCAGTAACTCCCAGATGGGTTCTTGTTGCGGGAATAAATGACATCGGGAGCGGAGGTCGCCGTCACCGCGTGCCAAGGTGGCGGCGGCCAATCCCAGAGCCGCTAGGGTAGAGTGGGCGAGAAGATCAATTTTAGGCTCGGAGTCGGAGCTTGCGTTTAGCGGAAAGCGTAACCGACGCAATACATTGAGAGAGAGTACGGTAGTTTGCACGCCCTTGGAAATGGTAAAGCCACCATCGACAATGCTAGGCGTTACGTTACCGTGGTTTGCCTCGGAAGGTTTGCCGTCTTTGCCATGTTTGTGGCCTCCGGCATCTAAGGTCCAGTTTGGTGAGTTTGAGGTTTCTTGCTTTCTATCATAGATTGGGCCTGCATCTAACACGATCTCAGCCGGGTCAATTCGGCTACTTGTCTTGACTCCAACTTGTGCGTTGTAGCCGATTATCTCTGACACCAGTGCACGTTGAAATTTGGCACCCAAGCCACCACGCGGACCAGTCGAATCCCAAAGACCAAAGACCAAGGCTGTTGGACAGAAGCGGAACAAACCGGTGGCATTGCGGACTTCAGCCGTGTCCAGCACGCGGCCTACGCTTGATTGTCGAAAGATTACACCATCAAAGAGGCTGTCGCGCAGCAACGCATCGGCGATCCGATGGGGGGCCTCCAGACTGCTCACGGTAAATTTCTTTAGCAGCGCATCATCATCGAATTTAGTTACCAGCAAGGGTAGTTGGATATCTTTCCTCTGTTGCGCTTCAAGCAACGCGAGTTCCATGCGGTTGGCCTGAGACTGTACTGAATCCAGCAAGACGCACGGGGTGATTTCTCCGGTTTCGGGATTAACTCGATCCTCGGTTGCGTACTTCCCGCCTTCGTAAGTTGGTGGAAATACTTTATCTCCGGAGCCGCCGACTGGTTGATAACTAGTTACGCAACGAAAGGCGGCAGCTGTCCCGCCGACGGCATCTTTGAGTTCGGATAAAGTTAGTTCGGACATGATCGTTAATTCCTTTGTAGAATGGGGAGAGAGGCTACTGATTAAAGAGGCTCTGGGTTGTCTCAGAGAATTTGGTTGGAAGCCCAACTTTATTCAATTTAGACTCTTCAATATTGCCGTTTGGATTTCCGGGAGGGCATCCGAAAACCAAACAATATTGTACGGGTTCAAAAGCAGCCGGCAGGTCGCGAGAGTAGCCACGTAGGAAATGGCCAGGCCTGTGCGTTTGGCTTCGGCAGCCTACCGCTTCAATGAGGCCGGGGCAAATTCGCCCCGGAAATTTTCGATGGCCTTGCGAAAACATGCTGCAAACTACGCGCTTCAATGAGGCCGGGGCAAATTCGCCCCGGAAATTCAGCGTGACCAGTCGCACCTTCGTTCCGTCCGTGATGCTTCAATGAGGCCGGGGCAAATTCGCCCCGGAAATGATTGAGGTAATCATGTATAAACCTAAACGGATTGGGCTTCAATGAGGCCGGGGCAAATTCGCCCCGGAAATGCGGAGGAGGGGGTCGCCGCATAATGTATAGCAAACTGCTTCAATGAGGCCGGGGCAAATTCGCCCCGGAAATGGGTGAGGACGGCCTGTACCGAATCGTCACCAAGTTGCTTCAATGAGGCCGGGGCAAATTCGCCCCGGAAATAGTGCCTTCCTAACTTGTTGTTTAGTAAAATAAAACTGACCCACATTCGAACGCTTATGATTTCTACTGTTAAAAACCGGGCAAGCGGATCTTTCGGTAGGGGATATTATGCTAAATAATCCAATAAAATCAAGGCGATGAGAAAATTCAATCGCTCCCTGATGTTTTCGCGGCACTGAACCGCTCGCACTAGATCGGCGAAATAGTAGTCGAGGCGCGTAGGCTTCCATGGGATAGTTGTGAGTTGATGTATAGAGAGTTCCACTTATACCACAATCGCCTGCCTTTCGATTTTTGAGAATGTTTTGCCAATGCTTTCTACGGCGAGGTCGATTTTGTCCGTCGGCCCGATGTCAATCATCAAGACATGATCTTCGCCCATCTTGATGATTTCCCTAAGTTTCGTCTCCAGTTCAGCCCGTCTGCGTCGGGAAAGGCGGCACTGAAACACCGACAACTGGAGCCACTCTCCGAAGCCATTCATGGTCTTGAAGACACGCCTCCACCGGCGATTGTTGGCGATGTCGTAGGTCACAATGTAAGTTCGTTCATCATTCATGGCGGATG
Source organism: uncultured Chromatiales bacterium (assembly GCA_964526195.1). Lineage (GTDB taxonomy): Bacteria > Pseudomonadota > Gammaproteobacteria > Poriferisulfidales > Poriferisulfidaceae > Poriferisulfidus. The sequence continues at coordinate 115,533 of CAZGIH010000013.1, forward strand.
CCTACCTCGGGAGATAGTGAGGATAAGTGGGGAGTTCACCAAGAAGATGGCGACTCAGCAGTCTCGCCTGCACCAAGATCAATCTCCGCATACTGAGCCTATAGCCGAAAAGTGGGTGCGTAGTTTCTTGAGTCAGGCGGCGTTCGAACGCACCGACGAATTTTTTCCGTCCAGCAGAAGTTAGCGCGGTTCCAGTTGTCCCGGCTACGAAATCGCCTGCTGACACTTCTCCCGTGTTGACGGCGGACAGCACGGTCGAGTCGGCAATTATCGGCCTGAAAGGCTCCATGATGTCCAGAGCCAGCGCGGGTCTGCCGTACCGGGGTGCATGGAAGAATCCGCGATAGGGGTCGAGCCCGACGGAGGAAAGCGCAATAGTCATATGGCGGGTCAGCATGGCGTAGGCCAGTGAAAGCATCGCATTGACGGGGTCTTTCGGGGGTCGGCGGTTTCTTGCATCGAACTGGAATGTATCAATGCCGTCATGGGCGTTGGAGGCATTTTGGGATTTTGGTGGTGCAAGCAGGTCCGCAAATGCCCGGAAATAAACTGCGGCACTAGCGCCCTCGACGCCGAGCAGTTCGTCTGAGTCTTGGGCGCGGCCCGCCAGTTTCTGGTTTGAGGAAAGGCTGTTCAATACGGCTTTCCTCGAATCTTTATCCCCCCGCCAGTTGCGGCGCAGGATGGTTCTTTGGTTGCGTATCTTGGCAGCAACGAGATTTCGGGAGAACTGCGTGCAGAAGTGTTTGTCGAAACTCTGCCGATATTGCTCCGTGCGAATTTCGACATTGCGGTGACCGAGACCGTGCGCCATTCCCCGGAACCATCCTCCGTGACTATGAAAAGTGACTGGGATCTCGCGTTCAAGCAGGCAGGTGAGTGCGGGGGTGCTGATTGAGACATTGCCGAACAATGCAACATCGGAAATGTTATTGATGCGGGCAATCGTATCGTCCTTGTCGTCTTCGGTGATTTGAAGGGTGCCGCCCTTTTTCTTTACGTACGCTCTCTGCGATTGGACGACCAGTGGCAGCGCTTCGTCCTGCGCGACTGCAATAGGTCGCGGAGCCAGATTTGATCCAGCGAGTGAATTCATTTCATCTGGAAGGCAGACAGATACCAAGGCGCAACGGGGGCATTTTGGGCTGTCTCGCAAAGGTGGTGGTATGCGGGCGTAGGAAACGGACAGGCGCAAGCGGTTCGCCGCATTTTTGGCCACATCTCGCAATTCATCGTCAAGTACGATTCGGACGCGCTCGCGGCTCTCCGCAAACCAGATGGCCCCCTCGTCTACTTGGTAGCCGTGTTCTTCCAGTAGCATGGCCTGCAAGCAGACTTGAACTCGCTCGGGTTCGTAGGCTCCCTGTGCCACGTGCGGCCGCTTTCCTCGCTTGTAGTCAATCGGCGTGACTACGCCATTTTCAGCTTCGGCGATGTCGATCTTCGCAATAACACCCAGAGAATCGGAGGATAAAGTGAGTGAGCGGCTGATTACCTTACTGTATTCTTCTTTCAACGTTTCGGGTTCGGGGAGCGGTTTGCTGGTTTTGTCAACTTGGGTGTGGATGCGATGTCCATCCACTGTATCGCCTGTCTCGACCCATTCAGCCTGGCTCCACATGAGATAGGCAAGGCGCGGACAGTAAACGAATTCGTTTACCATTCTTGCAGGCACCAGTGGTGTGTCAGCCGTTGCTGATGGAGTAGGAAGACGAAGTTCCAGTTGAGAGGAAGTCACGAATGACAGCCAGTTGAAATTTTAATTGGGACAAAATCAGTCCAGATCGTCTGGATCCATGGCCTTTTTATCCTGTTTCAATTTTTTCCGCCTCCAGAGTTCCAGCAGGGGCGCCTGGACCAGAACGGAGAACAGCACCACCCCGAAGCCGATGGACTCAATGGTCCACCAGTAGTCCAGTGTGATCGGCACGCTCAGCGCCAGCCCCACGGTGACGGCGCCGCGGGCGCTGCTGACATAGAGAATATTGTGATCCGGGAGATCCTTCAATGCCCGGTTCGTCTGGATCAGGGCGGGCATCACGAGAGCGAGTCCGGCAACGCGGGCCAGGAAGACGGCGCCGATGCCGATCAGGATGGCCAGCCAGCGTTCGGAGAACATGTCGATCGAAATACTCAACCCGAGCATCAGGTACAGCATGGATTCGGCGAAATTGGCCATGAGACGCCAGAATTCGTCCACGAAGTGGTCTTGGGGCGCGTCCAGGTCCTGATGCATGGTGCGGCCCATGATCAGTGCCGTCGCCAGTACGGACAGGACACCGGAGACGTTGAGCACATAGTCCGCGACCAGGTAGGCCATGTAGGCAGTCACTAGGGTGAACAGGGCCACCTCGTGCTCGGAGGGGTTGCGTACCCGGAGGAAGATCAGGGCGACGAAGCCGATTGCAAGCCCGATGACGGTGCCGCCGACCACCTCCCAAGCAAAATACAGGGCAATTTCCTGGGGTCCCAGGGCCAGGTCGGGTTCCAGGGCGAATGCCAGCAGCAGAGTGAACAGCACGATGCCGAAGGCGTTGTTCAGCAGGTCCTCGCCCCGGATCAGTGTGCGCAGGTCCGGGGGCAGATTCAGATGCCTGAAGACCTGCTGGAGCGGCTGGCTGTTGGTGGTGATCAGCATGGTGCCGGTTAACAGAGCCGCAATCCACGGAAATCCGCTCGGGTGGCCGATGCCGTAATAGACCAGGACGGAAGTGAGCGCCAGGCCGATCAGCGACAGTGGCAGTGCCAGGAGAATGACGCCAAGCAGGTTGCGCCCGAATCTCGGAACATCCATGCTGTAGGCGGCGGAGAAGATCAGGACCGGCAGGAACACGTAGAAAACCAGATCGCGCAGGATGCCGCTGTGCAGGCCCACCTGGTCGGCGTCGGCGACCAGGCTGCCGAACGCGAAGCCCAGCAGCAGCAGCAGCGCCTCGAACGGGAATCTCAGGCGGTTGGCCAGGGGCTTCAGCATCAGGCCCAGCAGCAGCAGGCCCGCGAGGCTCGAAATCGAAAGAAGCAGGTCCATGCGGATTCAGATGGGCCGGGCCGGTATGGGATAAAGCTGGTGCAGCGAGACGCTCAGGCCGTCGGGTTGCACGATGCGCGCGTGGGTCCGGTTCAGCGCGCGGGGGTGGGCCACGCCGCAGGAGTGGGCGATTGTGGCGACTTCCGCTTCCATGTTCCGGGCCAGATGGGCGACCCGAACCGCCTTGTCTTTCGGGTTCAGCCCCTGCTGCAGGCGGGGATTGTGCGTGGTCACGCCGGTGGGGCAGGTGTTGCGGTTGCACTGCATGGCCTGGATGCAGCCGAGCGCGAACATGAACGCGCGCGCCGAGCAGATAAAGTCCGCCCCCAGGCACAGTGCCCAGGCCACGTCGGATGGATTGACCTGCTTGCCGGATGCGATGACGCGCACGCGTTCGCGCAGGCCGCTCTGCTCCAGGCGATCGACCGTCATCGGCAGACTTTCGCGCAACGGCAGTCCGACTACGTCCATCAAAGGCATGGGGGCGGCGCCGCTGCCGCCGTCGCAGCCATCTATGGTGACGAAGTCCGGGGCGAACTCGGAACCCCGGCGCAGGATTTCTTCGATCCAGTCATCCAGTATCTGCTCGGAGCCGATCACAGTCTTGAAACCGACCGGCTTGCCGGTCAGGTCGCGAATCCGGGCGATTGCGTCCAGCAGTTCGGAGGTATTGCTAATCCCGGGATGCCGGCGCGGGCTGAACGACGTCTTGCCGACCGGGATGCCACGGATCTGGGCGATCTCCGCAGTCACCTTGACGCCCGGCAGGATGCCGCCCATGCCGGGTTTCGCACCTTGGGAGAGTTTGATCTCGAACATGCGCACATGAGGGTTTTCGGCAAGTTCCCGCAGGCGTTCTTCCAACAGGTTGCCATGCTCGTCGCGCACGCCGTAGTTGGCGGTGCCGATCTGGAACATCAGATCGCAGCCGCCCTCCAGATGATAGGGCGACAGCCCGCCCTCGCCGGTATTGAGCCAGCAGCCCGCCTTGGCCGCACCCCGCGACAACGCCTGCACGGCGACGTTCGAGATGGCACCGTAGCTCATGCCCGAGATGTGGAAGAAGTGCTCCGTGGTGTAAGGTTCCGCAGTCTCCGGGCCGATAGTCAGCGGTGGGGGAGCGGCGTCTTTCTGGTCAAGTTCTGGGTAGGTGGCGTTGACGAACAGGATGGTGCCGGGGCGCGTCAGGTCTCGGGTGGAGCCGAAAGGCAGGGTGTTACTGAGGTTCTTGCTGGCACGGTAGATCCAGGAGCGCTGCGCCCGGTTGAACGGCATTTCCTCGCGGTCCATGGCGAAGAAATACTGGCGGAAGAATTCGCCGAGGTGTTCAAACCAGTATCGGAAGCGCCCGATGACGGGATAATTGCGGCGCACCGCATGCCGGGTCTGCGTGACGTCGACGATGTAGAGAACCATCGCGGCCAGGATGACGAGACCGACGCTGACCAGCAGCATCGTGGCCAGCACGTCCATCACGATCAGCAATGGATCGAAGGAAACGGGTGTCATTTCTCGCATCTGCGTCCCCCGGACGGAGCCCCGGGCGGGATCGATCCCACGTCTGGACTGTCTGCGGAATTAGTGTAGCACCGAGACGGCGAGTTCCTGCGCGCGCCGCAGGTCTGGCTTGCCGCTGCCAAGTAGCGGCAGAGCCTCGACCGGCAAAATCAGCCGGGGTCGCGCCAGTTCCCCCACTCCCTGTTCCCCCAGGGCCTGTCTCAGCCAGCTACGGTCCGGTTCGGGGTGTTCGGTAATGAGGACCAACTGCTCGCCTCGAGTGGGGTGGTCGACCGCGCAGACGATGTGACGGTATTCCGGCCAAACCTCGCTGACCTGCTGTTCTACGTAGGCGAGCGACACCATCTCGCCGCCGATCTTGGCGAACCGCTTGGCCCGGCCATGCAGGCTCAGGAATCCGTTATCATCGAATTCGGCGACGTCGCCGGTATCGTGCCAACCGTCCTCTGGAGGGGTCAATAGTCGGTTTTCTCCCGGCATCCAGTAGCCGGACATCACGTTCGGACCGCGCAGAAACAATCGCCCGCGGGTGGCGCCGATGGTGTCTTGAGAGTCGTCCAGTGGTTCCAGGCGCACTTCGATATCCGGCATCAGGCGGCCGACCGAACCCGGCTGGTTGCACGCAAACGTGTTGGCGCTGACTGCGGGCGAGGTTTCGGTCACGCCGTAGCCTTCGTGGACGGTCAGACCGAAACGTTCCTGCCAGAATTTCCGGGTGCTCGGCTTGAGTGGTTCGGCGCCGGCCACGATCAGGCGCAGGCTTTGCAGGTCTTCCGGGCTTGCTGCTTGCCCGTAGCCGTTCAGGAACGTGTCGGTGGAGAAGAATACGGTGATGCTGTGTTTGTGGATCAATTCGGGGATCTGTTTGTAGTGGAGGGGGCTGGGATACAGGGTGCAGCGCAACCCGGCCATCAACGGCAGTAGCAGGCCAACGCCTAGGGCGAACGAGTGGAAGGTGGGGAGGCACAACAGCAGGTGGTCCTGGGGAGTCAGGCTCAGCACCGCGCGGACCTGGCAGCGGTTGCGCTGCAGGTTCCGGTGGCTCAGCACGACGCCTTTGGGCTCGCCTTCCGATCCGGAGGTGAACAGCACCACAGCGGGGTCCGAGGGGTCACCTTTTGGGGGTGGCCGCGTGGCGCGCCAGGCGGCTTTGAGTTTCATGCCGAGGTTCAACTGCGGCCTCAGATCCTCCAGCCACAGCAGGGTGTAGTCTCCGGCCAAGGCATCGGTCAAGCCTCCAAGGTCGGCTTTCTCGACGAACCGACGGGAAGTCACGACGTGGGTCAGTCCGGCTGTGCGGCAGGCGCTGGAGACATTGGCTGGCCCGGCGGTGTAGTTGAGCATGACCGGAACGCGGTGAAGCGTGTGCAAGGCGAAAAAAGTAATCGGCGTGGCGGTCGCGTTTGGCAGCAGGATGCCGACCGTATCTTGTGCTTTCGGCAAGGCCCGCTTGAGCAACTGGGCGACAGCATGGATCGCCTGGAGCAGTTGGCGGTAGGTCAGGGTCCGTTCCAGATCGGCCAGGATCAGGTAACCAGCCCCGAATCTTCGAGCGGCACCGTACAGGGACTGCAATGTCGTGCATTCCCGGCAGTGCATCCGGTATTCCAGTTCACACAGCAGGTCGTAGATCTTGAGGGCATCGCGCCGGAGAGCCTCCGGCTCGTCGGCCGCGCGAGGCGGCAGCGGGCAGTTTTCGAACCCGACCCGAATGCGCGGATAAAAGCGGGGCATGTAGAGTTCGGGGTCACTGACGGACGCGACTTCGACGGGATGGCCGGATCGCTCCCGGGCGGCCTGCATCAACTCCAGCAGCGAAGCCTCGCCCTCAGGGCCGGATGGTGGCAGGATCAGCACGGTGCGGGTGGGTTCATCCTGGTTGCCTGGCCACTGGTCGTCCAGGGCAGAGGGATCCAGCGGTTTCAGGCGAACCCAGCAGGCAAGCAACCGAAGGCTCATGCGGCGCAGCAGCGCGGGAGCAACGTGGATTTCGAGTTTGCCGGGGATAGTGGCAGCCAGTGCCCAGGCGACCCAGGCGCTTCCACGCCGGGCGAATACCAGAGAACCAGGCGGTGGTGTTTCCGTGGTCAGTACGACTGACGCGATTGGCCACAAAAGGACATGGCGGAAACTGCCCTGCGTGAAATGCAGCAGCAGCAGTGCTGCCGCGAGCGCGGTGGCGGCCATGGCCAGCCACACGGTGACGATCGTGCCGCCGGACTGGAAAATGACGATAGATGTCGTCGAGGCCAGCGCCATGAAGATGGAATTGAGGATGTTGTTGCAGGCGATGACCCGTGCACGCCGGTCCTCCGGTGCCCGCTGCTGCACCAGGGTGTACAGGGGCGTGACATAGAAGCCGCCCGCCACGGCAAGCCCCAGCAGGATGCCAAGGGCGGTCACGGCCTGCGGGTCCTCCAGCAGGGCGGCGAATCCGCGAAGCGGAACATCGGCCGGGGGAACGAGGCTGAGCAACACGAAACCGGCGCCTAAGGCTGCTGCGGATATGGGCGCCAGGGTCGCCCGCGCCGTGCCGCCGAGCCAGCGGTTGCATAGCAGGGCGCCGAGTCCGACGCCGACGGTGAAAATCGCAAGCGCGCCCGCCAGCGCCTGCTCGTTGCCGGCCAGCACGTCCCGGACAAACAGCGGCAACTGAATGAGCATGCCAACCCCGATCATCCAGAACCAGCTGATGGCGAGCATCAACCAGGCCAGGCGAGGCTGGCTCAGGCCTTCTCGCACGATCCGCGCGGTTTCGCTGAACGGCTCGAATGAGAGCCGCAGACCGGCACCGGTGGGAACTTGCGCCGGAATTCGATAACTTGCCAAGTAACCGGCACCGGCGCTGATTACCAGAATGCCGGGTACCCACAGGGCGGCGTCGGGAACACCCATTACGAGGGTCCCGGTCAAGCTTCCGGCGAGGATGGAGATGAACGTACCGACCGCGACCCAGGCATTGCCGGCCAGCAGTTCGGCCCGGGACAGCAAGTTCGGCAGGATGGCGTATTTCACCGGACCGAACAAGGCGGACTGCAGCCCGGTCAGGAACAGGATGACGAACAGAAAGCCGACTGACCCGGTGGCAAAACCGATCCAGGTCAGTGCCATCAGGGCGCATTCCGCAAGCTTGATGTGCTGGATCAGCCGGTGCCGCGGGAAGTGATCAGCCAGTTTTCCGCCGAGGGCGGAGAACAGCAGGAAAGGTAGCAGGAAAATTCCGGCGGAGGCGGCAACCAGTTCTTCGCTTCCGAACCCGGCCAGTTCGGTAATGCGGTAGGTGATCAGGACGACCAGCGCGTTACGGAAGACGTTGTCGTTGTAGGCCCCGGTCAGTTGGGTAAAGAAGAAAGGGCCGAGCCGCCGTGTCAGTAACAGACGGAAAGTCGAAGGCATCGGCAGTGTGGGGGTTACAGGCGGGTCGGGTTTTCAGCGTCGCCGTAGACCTCTTCGGGGTCGAAGGTTTTCTCGCGTTCCAGATATTCCAGCGCTTGGCCGGCCGAATCTTCCGTCGGCACCTTGCGGTAAAAGCAGGAGCGGTAACCGACGTGGCAACTGGCGCCGGAGTCGGCAACCGTCACACGCATCCAGACCGTGTCCTGGTCGTCGTCGATGCGCAGTTCGCGCACTTTCTGCACCAATCCGCTGGTGGCGCCCTTGTGCCACAGGCATTGGCGGCTGCGGCTGTAGTACCAGGCTTCGCCGCTGCGGATGGTCCGCTCCAGCGCCTCGGCGTTCTGGTACGCGACCATCAGCACTTCACCGGACTCGTAGTCGGTGGTCACCACGGGAATCAGCCCGTTTTCATCAAATTTCGGGGCCAGTTGATCCCCTTCTTCGACCTGCTCGACGCTTTCCCGGGGAGAAAATAATGAGGACATCTTGAAAAGAAAAACTTTTGAATTACACAGTCTACCGTACCCGCCGCCAGTGGCTGCCGTCCGCCAAGTCCTCCACCGCAATTCCAGCCTCCAGCAGCTGATCGCGGATGCGGTCGGCCGCCGCGTAATCCCCGCTTTCCCGGGCGGCTTGCCGCTCGGCCAGCAGGGTTTCGATCTCGGCATCGTCCAGGCTGCCAGCCGTCGCGCTGGCATGGAACCAGTCCTCGGCCTCGGATTCGAACAGGCCAAGCATCCGGGCACCGGCGCACAGCCGCCGGGCGGCTTCCGTGCGCTGCGTTCCCTGCAGATGGGCCAGGGCCGCTGCCTCGTGCCGCAGGCGCTGCAGGGCCAGCGGGGTATTGAGGTCGTCGAGCAGGGCCTGCAGGAATTCCGCATCCGGCTCGGTTTCGTCGGGTTCCGGACTTCCCGCATCCTGCCAGGCCCGATACAGCCGGTCCAGGATCTGGCGCGCCTGGTGGAGCAGGTCATCCGTCCAGTCCAGCGGCTTGCGGTAATGCGCATGCAGCAGGGCGAGACGCAGCAGTTCCCCCGGATGGTGATCGAGAAGTTCCCGGACTTGGCGCACATTGCCGATGGACTTGGCCATTTTTTCGCCATCGACCGTAACGTAGCCGTTATGCATCCACAGCCGGACGAACGACTCGCCGGGGTAGGCGCAACAGCTCTGCGCGCGCTCGTTTTCGTGATGCGGGAATACCAGGTCTTGGCCGCCGCCGTGGATGTCGATGGTCGGGCCGAGATGGTGCGCGATCATGCACGAGCACTCCAGGTGCCAGCCTGGCCGGCCTCGCCCGAACGGACTATCCCAACCCGGTTGTTCTGGCGTCGAAGGCTTCCACAACACGAAATCCGCCGGATTACGCTTGTATTCGGCTACTTTCACCCGGGCACCGGGGTGCATTTCCTCCACCCGCCGCCCGGACAGTTCGCCGTACCCGTCGAAACTGTCCACTGCGAACAGGACATGCCCGTCCGCTTCGTAGGCATGACCCGAATCCAACAGGGTCTGGGTCATTTCCAGCATGGCCGGAATGGTTTCGGTCGCACGCGGCTCCAAGTCGACCTCCAAACTCCCAAGGGCGGCACACACTTCGTGAAACGCTTCGATGTAGCGGGCAGTCAGTTCGTCGTACCGGCAGTTCTCCTGTTCAGCCCGATCCAGGATTTTGTCATCAATATCGGTCAGGTTACGGGCATAGACGACCTTGGGATAGAGAAAACGCAACAGGTGGACCAGCACGTCGAACACGACCAGCGGACGAGCGTTGCCGATATGGATGTGGTCGTAGACGGTGGGGCCGCAGACGTACAAGGTGACGCGCTCCGGGTCGAGCGGGGCGAAGGCAACCTTTTTGCGGGTTGCGGTGTCGTACAGGTGGAGCATGGTGGCGCTTCGCGATTATGTATGGAATTCGGGCCTGTCCCGATAATTCCACTGCATCGTTGACGGATCATTGACGGTATCCACTAGGCATTCCATGAAGAAGGCCCCCGCTTCGTTGTCCTCTCCCCGTCCCGTCACCGGAGCGCCTCCGGCCAGGAGCCTGTTCAATCCCAGGTCCAGGATGTTTCGTGCGGCATTGATGTCCGCGTTGTCCGTATGCCCGCAGGCCAGGCACTTGAAGTGCGCCTGTTCCTTTCGGTTGACCTCGTCCACGTGCCCGCATTCCGCGCACGTCCGGCTGGTGTTTCGCGCCGGCACCCGGATCAGGTCCCACGCCTTGTACTGAAGAAAGCGGTCCACCATCCCCATGCAGGAGATCTGGGCCATCTTCCGGTTCAGCACCGCCTTCGCCTTTACGCACTTGCCGGGTTTCTCCTTCGTGCCCCGCGCCGAGCGCCGCATTACTTGCACGTCCAGTTCTTCCAGCACGATGTGCCCGAACAGGCGTGCTAGGTCCGCCGAGGACTGGTGGCTGAAGTCCTTCCGGATTTCCGCCGCCTTGCACTTCGCCTTTGCCGCACGCTGCTGCAGCCGCTGCCGGCGGTTCGAGGCTACCCGGACTTGCCTGCCCAACTTCGTGCGCACCGGCTCCCCGGCGGCATCCTTCAGTTCGACCCGCTCCCGATGGCTTGCCCGCCACTGGTAGTGTCGGGCCCGGGCCTCGTACTTCTCGATCCGTTCATGCGGGATCTTGATGAGTTTCTGCCCCCCGATCCAGTCTGCCGCGAGGTTCTCCGAGTTGCGGTCGACTCCGCAGACTCTGCCATGCCAATGCCAGTCCGGATTCGGTACTTCCCACAGCACCGACACGTACCACTTGTCCAACTCCTGGTACACCACCGCGACTTTCGCCTCGCCGCCGTCCCAGGGGTCGGCCCCGCGCGTGCGCGACGCCGCCTTGCGGTTCATCCGGATCCAGCCGACCTTTGGCACCCAAAGCCGCTTGGCCTGAATCTTCACGGCCTCCGGGATCGTGAACGACTCCCGGCTTCTCTCTTTGGCCTTGAAGCGGGGGAACCCGGCCTGCTTCCCTTTCTTGCCTTCCCGGACCCGCCGGGAGAAGTGTGCGAATGCCGCTCCCAGAGGAAAGGCTCCCGTGCTGCGAACGACGGTGGCCGACAATTCCCCCAGCCACTCGTTTCCTTCCTGCGCCTTCAGGCGCGCATACCGCTTCCCGAAATCAAACCTAGACGCGCCTGGCCTTTCTCTCTTACCGGCCTCGAAGCGCGCGTATTCCCGCTTCTGCTCGGCCAGCAACTCGTTGTAGACGAACCGCCCGGCCCCGCACAACTGGACGAACTGCCGCTCCTGCGTCTGGTTCGGATACAGGCGGTAGCGGGAGGCCCGGTGCATGATAGGCAATACTACCACGGGGCCGCGTTATAGAACCATGCCGGGAGGCGCAGAGCAGACAAGTCGTTCCATACGAAAGATCGAAGAGCCAGCATGGTCAATCGCTCAAGCTGCGTTCCTGCAGATCGATCTCGCGCTGCTGTTCGCCGACGTGTCCGGCCAGGTAGAGGGCGATGGTGAGCGCTGCGGCGGTACCGACCGCCATGGATTGCTGCCAGACCGAGGCCCCGCCGCTGAGAAGCCGCAGCAGCCAGAGCAGGCTCAAGTAGGCCAGGTAGAAAAACCAGAATGCCACTGGCACCAGTGCGGGATAAGGCGGATCGCTGAACTGGATCAGGTACAGGGCCGCCAGCATCACGCCCACGGTCAGCAGGATGACCTGGGACAGGTAATTCGAAATGAGGGTGCGAAAGCGGGACATCGGATCGCAAGGTCTGCCGGCGTCAAACAACTAATTTTAGAACAGGCACTCCAAACGAGAACCCTGTTTCGCGAGTGTGGCTGATTTCCAGACTGACCCCCAACCACTGGATCAGCCGGGTGCGCATGATGTTAAAATGGCGCCCCGCGAAGGAATCGACGACATCTAACAATGGATCAAACCTATCGAGATGCGGTTACCCGCATGGAAGAACTGGGGGTCGACCCCGAGTATGTTCTCGGTTGGCAAGGCGGCTATCTGGGCCACCCGACGCGAGAAGAGCAGCGACTTACCGAAGCCTACCAGGCTGGATTTGAGGACGGTCAGGAAAAGGAGACCGGCAACTTCGAAAACTGGACATAATCCAGATGGATGGGTTTGTACTGTTGGATGAATTTGAGCGCCCTGCGGCACATGGCTGAAAGTGAAAGTGAGTAGCATTTCAGTTGTCCAAGCGGCAGATATCTTAGGTAAACGAAAGAAGCATCTTTTCAAGTTAATTAATCGTCTAGGCATAGAAAAACGTTTAGAGAAAAGTGATGGTGCGGGCGCACATAGGGGACAGAAAGTTGCTGTCATTTCCAAGGCCGACTTTGAGCGCTTGGAAGAATATTTCAAAAATTCTTACCCGAAGAATAAGCCTGCTCCTGCTGATTTTTCACTAGGGGGCGTTTTCTATCTGATTCAGTTGGAGCCAGAACATGATCCAACTCGTTTCAAATTAGGGTTTGCCTCGGATGTGGACTCTAGGCTTCGGCAACACAAGACGGCAGCACCATATTCAAAAGTTGTCGGGACATGGCCCTGTAAACTGCTTTGGGAGAAAACTGCAATTGAAAGTATAGCTAGAGGGTGTGACAGAGTACACACGGAGGTGTTTCGCGGGAAATCTATCGAGATCGTGCGGGAGCGTTGTGAGGAATTCTTCGCGCTAATGCCATCTATTGATTGATTCAGCATATATACCATTTATTGGTATATAATCATGTCGTGGCTTGGACTGTTTATCTGACCAGAAAAGCGTCCAAGCAATTGGCACGGTTGCCGTTATCTGTCCAGAATTTGGCTGATCTCGCGGTAGCTGATTTGGAAACATATGGAGTCAATCCACGAGGTTGGAACACTCTGAAGATTAATAACGACGAGTATCGTTTACGTTTGAATTACCGCTATCGAATGCGTTACCGAGTCATAGATCGACAGATATTGGGAATTGAAGTGTTTTATGTTGGACACCGACGGGAGGCTTACAGATGAGCCAGGCATTGAAAATTCATCATGACCTTGCTGACGTTGTCATACAACCCAACAGCAAAGTTAATAACACGCGCCTGAAGGAAATGATCCTCTCGGTTTTGGATTTGTATTTGAACGAAGATCGTGTCCCTGCAAAAGTTCTTCACGACGAAGCCAAACGCAGGCATGGCGATTATTACCAGAGTCCCGGCTACTACTTGCGCTTGTACCGCCAACGTGCAGATATGACACAGGCGGAATTGGCTGACCGAACCGGCATTCTCCAGCACCATTTGTCTGAAATAGAAAACAATAAGCGGGTGTTGGGCAAGGCTAATGCCATGAAGCTAGGGGAAGCACTGGACTTCGACTACCGGAGAGTTCTGTAGGTTTAGAAGTTTTCTGAACATAAAATTTGCGAAAGCTATGTTCCACCTGCAACCAGGCCGCGGAGAACCCGCCGTAGCGCAGTCGCAAACTTTGGCGCCTCGCGGTCGATGACGTAAGTGGCGATCCATTCCTGGTCCTTTTCTCCCATGCTGCCGGCCACCGTATCGCCGAGTTCCCGGCACAGCGCGAATCCGGGGCCCTCTTCTTCGGACCACTGACAGCCGGCATAGGTTTCGGCTTGCGCATCGAGTTGCTCGATGAAGCGGGTCGCATGCTCTCCCGGGCCGTCGCATTCCAGCCGGTTGTCCTGCATCAGCGCGGCCAAGTGCCTGGCCAGCGAGGGAATCAGCTGGGCGCGCTCTTCGTCGGGCAGTCGTGACTGGGCTTCGCGGTCGACCAGGTGCACACCGAAAATTGCAAACTGCGCAATGACGTCCAGCCGTTGCGACCAGTCGGCGGTTTCGAACCCTTCATTCTCAAGCGCCAGCAGGGCATCGCTGGCAATCTTCCAGATATTGACCGACAGGGCGCTGGCCGTCTGGTCTGCGCTTCGCGGCGTTTCACGCTGGTTCCAGTGTCGGGAAAGGCGGGGCATAATGGAATTTTGGCGGAAACTGTGCTAATCCGCACCAATAGTATGATACTTTCGCAACTTCTTGGAGGCCGTTCTTATGGGTACAACCCGCAAGATAATCACCGCCGGACAGTTTACCAATGACAGCGAATATGTTCGCGACCTGATTCGTCGTGGCCAGGCAAGCCAAGTCGATATTGAGGCGATCCGTGCCGCACTGATTGAGGGCGAGAAAAGCGGCGACCCACGGCCGTTTGATGGTCGTCAGTTCAAGCAAGAAATGGCGACCAGACATACCGGTAAAACACGCTGAATACAGGCTTGTTCCGAGAGCAAGAGAAGACAAGGACAACACCATGCCGCCGATCGAACCCCTGTGCGAACGTGTCCAGGCCAACTGCGACATTGCCGATGCCCGCCATGCGGGAGCCCTGACCATGTGCGTGTACCTGCTCAAGATGCGCGAATACTTTCGCTGGGAGATGGGCCTGGATTTCACGGCAACCCTGCCGAACGAGGCAGTGGGCCGCTGGATCCAGGAACGGGAGGAGCGCTGGGAGGAATTGGGGGAAGAGTCGTATCAGCCTGTGTCGATCCAGGGGCAAACCTACGACCCATTCGATACCGAGGGCATCAACCGGGCGCTGCTGCCGGAAGGCTACGTGTACAGCGCGGGCTTGGGGTTGCACAAGGTGCCGCATTTTTTCCTGGGCCGGTTGTTGGGCGAACAGGGTCGGGGAGATTACCGGATCTATGAAGCCCGGGAAGAGTGCGCGCGGGATCTGACCGCGCCGCCAGCGATGGCTCTGGGCCGGACCATCTTCGTGCGCCGGGAATCTTTGCGCCGCATGCTGTGGGAGCGCCTGCAGGAGTGGCGCTGGAATCGGCGGGACAATGTGCTGGGCGAGGCCTTGCGCTGCTATCCCTTCGATGAGGACCTGGAATCGGCGCTGGATGCAATGACGGAATGCGAGGCGAAGACCGTAATCCTGCATGAAATCGGCGAGATTGAAGTCGGCCGGGAATTGGGCGAGGATTGGCACGACCTGCTGCACGCCCTGCCCCGTGGGGCGGCGGAACTCGGCCTGCGCGCGGTGCGCGACCACTGGGCTGACTGCCAGGTGACGCTGCCGGCTCTGCTGGAGGAGGGCAACCGGGCCGCGCTGTTGTTCTATCGGGCCAGCCTGACGGCCATGCGCCGGCAGTTATTCCCGGACTTGGTGGAGGCTCTGGATCGCTGGCGGGAGGGGCGCGATGAGCGCGTTTTGCTGAAGACGGTCGACCGGGGCCGCGAGCATTGGGAGAAAACCGCCAAGCGGTTGCTGCGTGCCGGCAACCGAACCCAGGATCCTGCACGAAAACTGACGAACATACTCGAAGCGTCAGCGTTGTGAGCGTACCCCTGTCTGAATTGCACGAGGTTCTCCCCGGCAGTTTCATCTGGCAGCAGGACGGCGTCCTGACGGAGGCACAGTGTCAGGCCATTATCGAGCGATTCGAGGCGCATCCGGGGAAGAGGCCCGGGCGCACCGGCGCCGATGCGGGCGAGCGGCTTGAGCTCAAGCGCTCGACCGACCTGACCCTAGCGGGACCGGAGTGGCAGGATGTCGACCGCTGGCTGCTCACGTCCTTGTCGACCGCGTTGCGGGAGTTGCAGCGGCACTACCTGTATTTTCGCGGACGGTTCAAGGACCAAGGATATGCCGTGCAGCGGACCGACGAGGGCGAGTATTACCACTGGCACGTAGACGCGGACAGTACGGCCTTGGCGGATCGGCAGCTGGTCGCGATCTGGTACCTCAATGACGTGGCGGGACCGAGTGGCGAGACCGAGTTTCTGCACCAGGGCGTGAAGATCCAGCCAGCGGCCGGGCGGCTGGTTCTGTTCCCGCCGTTCTGGACCCATCAGCATCGGGGCGTCACCTTGGGGCAGGGCGTCAAATACCTGGCGACCACCTGGATCGTTTTCGCCTAGCAGAATAGGCGCGCCGACTAGAATAGTCGAATGCGCTTGACTTCTCCTCTGCGTCTTTCGGATCCGGCGGTTTGGCGGCGGGCTGCGGAGCGCTGGATGGACCGAGGCCGGGCGTATGCCTGCCGGGTACTGGTTCTCTGGCGGAAAATGGTGGAGTGGCTGGAACAACGGGTCACCGCCTGGTTGCTGATTGAGAAGAAGAAGATAGCCGTCCTCTCGCCGATCAATTTCGACCATCTATTGGCCGAAGTACGCATGGGCGATGTGCTGTTGGTCGAAGGGCGTACCCGGGTGGCGCACGCGGTGCGGGCCATCACGCAGAGCATCTGGACGCATTCGGCGCTGGTCATCGGCACTCTGGACATGATTCGGGACCCGGCCCTGCGGGCGCTTGCACGCAGTTACCTCCGGGACGACGAGTTGGATGCGCCGTTGATCGTGGAGTCGGAACTTGGTTGCGGTACCATCGTTTCTTCCATCCTGCGCTACCGCGATCACCATCTTCGCCTATGTCGGCCGCAAGGACTGAGTCATGCCGATGCCCGGCGCATCACGACCTATGCGCTACTGCATCTGGGGGCAGACTACAACGTCCGGCAGATCCTGGACCTTGCGCGCTTCCTGGTGCCGTGGTGGGCGGTGGTCCCGCGCCGCTGGCACTCGTCCCTGTTCGAGCACAACTACCAGGGCCCGACCCGGCTGATCTGCTCGACCATGATCGCCAGGGCATTCAGCCGAGTCCGCTTTCCGGTCGTTCCGCTGGTCGTCGAGAGCGAGGGGCAGTTCCGCATGGTGCAGCGCAACCCGCGCCTGATCACGCCGCGCGACTTCGATCATTCCCCGTATTTCTCGGTTATCAAGTACCCGCTGCTCGGCCAGGACGACATCGGGTTCTACCGAAAACTGCCGTGGTCGGAGGAAGGTCTGGCCGAAGAGGCCCGGGAGAGCCTCGAGGATTGCAATATCATGCATGTCAAACTGGATCATCCGGAATCCGAAGAATTTGAAGATGTGCAAGACCAACCTGATGATGACGGGAGGAGGGCCTAAGTGGGCGGTTTTCTAGGCGCGGTTTTCTGCCAGTTGGCCGGGCTCGTCCTGCTGATCGTCGGCTGGGCGTTGATTACGGTTCATGCCGCAAATTTCTGGGTCTGGCTGGCCGCGGCGGGATTGGCGCTGCTGCTGTGGATGCTGACGTTCGTGCCACCGTTCTGGTGGGCAATTCTGGTGGTGGCGGTGTGGGTGGTGCCGGTGTTGATGTGGGTCCATCAGGGCTGGCGGCAATCCGTCATCGTCCAGCCTGCCTGGCATCGATTGCGCAAGGCCTTGCCGCCTCTGTCCGACACCGAGCGCGAAGCCCTGCAGGCGGGCGTCGCGGGCTGGGAGGAGGCGCTGTTCACCGGTTCCCCCGACTGGGAAAAGATTCTGCAAGGCGAACCTGCAAAGCTCACCAAGGCGGAACGGGAGTTTCTCGAAGGGCCCGTGGAGCGCCTGTGCACTCTGCTGGACGATTGGCGCATCACGACGGCCGACTACGATCTCTCGCCGGAAGCTTGGCAGTTGATCCGGGAGGAGAAGTTTTTCGGCATGGTGCTGCCGGAACAATACGGTGGCCTGGGTTTCTCGGCGCTTGCTCATTCCGAAGTGGTCATGAAGATCGCCAGCCGCAGCGTCACGGCTGCGGTTACGGTCATGGTTCCCAACTCGCTCGGTCCGGGCAAACTCCTGCTGCGCTACGGCACGCAAGAACAGAAGGATCATTACCTCCCCCGGCTTGCCCGAGGGGAGGAGACGCCCTGCTTCGGCCTGACCGGACCACGTGCCGGGTCGGACGCGGCGTCTCTACAAGACACCGGTGTGGTCTGCCAGTGGGAGGAGAATGGAGAAACCGTTCTGGGCATTCGCCTCAACTGGGAGAAACGCTACATCACCCTGGCGCCGGTCGCGACGCTGATCGGCTTGGCTTTCCGCCTGCACGATCCGGACGGTTTGCTGGGAGGGCCGCCCGACCGCAGGATCACGCTGGCGCTTGTACCGGCGGACGCGCCGGGGGTCGAGGTCGGGCGACGGCACATGCCCCTGCAGGTTCCGTTCATGAACGGGCCAGTTCTCGGGCGCGACGTGCTCATCCCGATTGATCAGGTTATCGGCGGACGCGAGGGGGTTGGGCGCGGTTGGCAGATGTTGATGGAATGCTTGGGCGAGGGCCGGGGCATTTCGCTTCCCGCTCTGGCCGTGGCGGCCGGCAAGCTCGCGACTCGCCATACGGGCGCCTATGCTGCCGTGCGGCGCCAGTTCTCGTTGCCGATCGCGCGCTTCGAAGGGGTCGAGGAAGTGCTCGGGAGAATTGGCGGCAATACACACCTGATGGATGCCGTGCGAACCGAGATCGCGCATCAGGAAGATCGGGGGGAATGTTCCTCGGTTGCCTCGGCGATTGCCAAGCAGCAACTGACCGAGCGCATGCGGCAGGTCGTCAACGGCGCCATGGATATCGGTGCCGGCGCGGCCATCTGCGTGGGCCCGCGCAACCAGGTAGCCCGCCTCTACCAGGCGGTGCCGATCGCGATCACGGTGGAAGGCGCCAACCTGCTGACGCGCAACATGATCATCTTCGGGCAGGGTCTGGTGCGTTGCCATCCTCATTTGCTGCGGGAGATGGAGTGCCTGCAGATGGAAGAAGGGGACGAGACTCTGGAAGCATTCGACCAAATCTTGCACCAGCATGCGGAAACCACTCTCCGCAGCGCCGCCCGCGCATTTGTGTTCGGGCTCAGCGGCGGGCGCTATCCGCTCCCGGACGCGCCTTTGGTTCCGTACCGATTCCTGGCGTGGCAGAGCGCGTGTTTTGCCTGGGTGGTCGATGTCCTGCTGCTGCGCTACGGAGGGATGCTCAAACGCCGCGAACGCCTGTCGGCGCGTCTGGCGGACATGTTTTCCGCCCAGTACATGGCCGTTTGCGTGATCCGCCGTTTTCGGGCACGAGGCAGTCGCTCGGAAGAGGTTGTGCTTCGCGACTGGGCGTTGATGGAATGCCGGCAGCACTTCCTGACGGCGTTGGATGAATTGATTCGCAACCTTGACAACTTTTGGCTGCGTGCTCTGTTGCGTGCTTCTACCCTGCCGCTGGGGCGCGTGGGCCAGTTCCGGACCGATACGGCAGACAGCGCGGTCGCCCAACTGATTTCGGCGCCGGAGCCGGAACGCGACCGCCTGTGCGAGGGAATTTTCCTAGGCGGGGGGCCGGACGACCCGGCCATCCGGCTGGAGCAAGGCTTGATCGAGACGAAAGAACTGGAGCCGGTCCGGCGTGCGTTGCGTCGCGCGGTAAAGGAAGGAAAGATTGCAACTGGCGTAAGCGGTGCCGACCTGGATCAGGCAATAGAGGCCGGGATCGTAACCGCCGAGCAGGTGGAGCAGTTGCGACAGGTTGAACGCCGGGTGGACGAAATCATTGCGGTTGATGCATTTGCGTCGGAGGATTGGGCGCGCGAGGTGCCGGTACTGCCGAAGGGCCCACAGGATCGCGGAACACAATGAGTCTCCAGGATCTGCCGAGATCCGCCGAAACCCGGCGTCAGTCATGCCGCTGAACTACGGACGTACAGTCTACGTCGTCGATGGTCGGCGCACGCCGATCCTCAAGGCGTCCGGATCTCCGGGGCCGTTTTCCGCGAGTGATCTGGCGGTGGCCTGCAGCCGGGATCTTCTCTTGCGTTATCCGGAGGCTCGAGAGGGCCTGCAGGAACTGGTCTGGGGTTGCGTGATGCCCAGCGAATCCGAGGCAAACATCTCCCGGATAATCGGCCTTCGCTTGGGGTTGGACCTGAGCGTGCCTGCACATACCGTCCAGCGCAACTGCGCATCCGGGATGCAGGCACTGGATGGAGCGGCGCAACGCATCGCGCAGGGCGCGTCGGACTTGGTCCTCGCCGGAGGCGTCGAGGCGATGAGCCGCGCGCCTGTACTTCTCGGACCGGAAGCCGTGTCCTGGCTCGGACGTTTCAGCCAGGCGAGAGGGCGTTGGGCTCGATTACGCGCGTTGCTGGGATTCAGGCCCCGCATGCTGAACCCGGTCAGCGCTCTCAAATGCGGTTTGACCGATCCGGTTGTTGATCTCAACATGGGCCAGACCGCGGAAGAGCTGGCGCACCGTTTCCGGATTTCCCGTCGGGCCATGGATACCTTTGCACTGGAAAGTCACGAGCTTGCCGCACGGGCACAGGATGCGGGGGTTTTCGATGACGAGATCGCTCCCCTGTACGACGGATCGACCGGTGAAGTCTACGTGCAGGATACGGGTGTGCGACGCGATTCTTCGCTAGATCAACTGGGTCGGTTGCGGCCGGCGTTCGATCCTCCGAACGGCAACGTGACGGCCAGCAACAGTGCGCAGATCAGCGATGGTGCGGCCGCGTTGCTGTTGGCCTCGGAGGAGGCAATCGAGAAGTACCGGCTTCCGATCCTCGGCATTTTGCACCACATTAATTGGGCCGCGCTGGATCCGGTCGTGATGGGGCTTGGACCGGTGCATGCGATGCGGGATCTGTTCGACCAGGCTGAGATTACGGTTGCTGAAATCGATTGCTTCGAAATCAACGAAGCATTTGCGGTGCAAGTCCTAGCATGCCTGGCGGCCTGGCAGGACGAAACCTACATGCGCGAAGTGCTGGACCGGACCGATTGCCTCGCGCCAATCGATAAGGAACGGCTTAATCCGCATGGCGGGGCGGTCGCGATCGGTCACCCGGTAGGCATGACGGGCGCACGGATCGTGCTGCATGTCCTCAAGCAACTGCAACGCATGAAGGGGCGGTTCGGTGTCGCAAGCTTGTGCATCGGCGGAGGGCAGGGCGGTGCCGCGCTACTGGAGCACGTGTCATGAACAATTGGCGGCACTGGCGGCTTGTGACAGGTGAAGGCGGCAACCTGGAGCTGTATCTGGAGGTGGCCGACCGCTCGGTGAACGTGCTGCACAGTGGAGTGCTAGACGAGCTGGAGGAAATACTGGAGCATTTGTATACCGAGTCCCCCCCGGGCGTTATTCTCGGCTCGGACCCCGAGCGGGCTTTTGCAATGGGTGCGGATGTGACCGAATTCACGGAACTGGAAGATCGGAACCAGGCCTTGGCGATGCTGCGCCGGGGCCAGAAGCTGTTCGAGGACTGGGCGAACTTGGACTGCCCGACCATCGCCGCGATCCGCGGGCACTGTCTGGGCGGCGGACTGGAGTTGGCGCTGGCCTGCGACTACCGGATCGCGGAAAGCGGCCCTCAGGTCCAGATTGGACTGCCCGAAGTGCGGCTCGGTATCCATCCGGGATACGGGGGTTCCGTGCGACTGCCGGCTTTGGTCGGCGACATGAAGGCGTTGCGGATGATGGTGACCGGCAAGGCCGTGTCTGGCGCAGAGGCTTTGAAGTTGAAACTGGTGGATGCGGTGGTGCCGCGGCGCCAGTTGTATCCGACCGCACGGGAGATGCTCCGGAGCCGCCCCACCGAGCGTCGCCTGTCATGGCGCGATCGGGTGCCTCGTGTGCCGGTCTTGCGCGAGGCGGTGGCATGGGCCTATGCCCGCGGCGTGAGATCGGTCGCACCCAAGGAACACTACCCGGCTCCATACCGGTTGCTCGAGCATTGGCAAGGCATGAGCGAGGATTCCGCTACGGCGCTTGAATCCGAGGCGCGGTCCGTGGCGGATTTGTTCGAGACGCCGCAGTCGCGCCAGTTGACACGGGTATTCCTGCTGCGCCAGGAACTCAATAGCCAAGCCTCGGATAGGGAGGGAGTCTCCGACGTACATGTCGTCGGTGCCGGGGTGATGGGGGGAGACATCGCCATCTGGTGTGCCCTGAACGGGTTGCGGGTCACGCTTCAGGACATGGGACCGGAACAGATTGCCCCGGTCATACGGCGTGCCCGCCGGTTGCTTGATCGTCGTCCGGAGGACACGCGAGCCATGTTGGACCGCCTGATTCCGGATCCTGAAGGGCACGGAGCCGAAGCGGCAGACCTCGTGATTGAGGCGATCTTCGAGAATCTCGGGGCCAAGCAGGAACTGTACCGCCGGCTGCAGTCCCGGATGCGCCCGGACGCCTTGCTTGCGAGCAACACATCGAGCCTGCCCCTCGAAAGGCTTGCGCAGACCCTGGATGATCCCTCCCGGTTGATCGGCATTCACTTCTTCAATCCGGTATCCAAAATGCCGCTGGTGGAGGTCATTTCCCATGATCCCGGGCAGCAGCCATTGATCGGTCGAGCCGCGGGCTTTGTCCGACGTATCCGGCGGGTACCGCTGGTCGTGAAATCCTCACCGGGATTCCTGGTCAACCGTGTGCTCATGCCTTACCTTCTGGAGGCAGTCCGCCTCCGGGAGGAAGGGCTGTCGGTGGCTACCATCGATCATGCGGCAACGGCATTCGGCATGCCGATGGGCCCGTTGAAGTTGGCAGACACGGTGGGGCTTGATATCTGTCTTGCAGCCGGTTCGACCTTGGCTGAGGCTCAGGGGATGGAGATCCCGAAAACTTTGACCGAAACGGTCGAAGCGGGCCATCTGGGGCGCAAGACCGGGCGTGGTTTCTATCGTTGGAAGAATGGGGAAGTAAAACGCCTGCGCGGCGGGAAGTCGTCACGAGATTGCGAGGACCGACTCATCCTCAGCATGGTGCGCGAAGCCGTGCATTGCCTGCATGAAGGCTTGGTGGAACGTGCGGACTGGATCGATGCGGGGTTGATCTTGGGAACCGGCTTTGCGCCTTTCACCGGGGGGCCGTTGGCTCTGGTACGCCGGAGGGGCACAGAAGCGGTCTGCCGGCGCTTGGAAGAGCTTGAGAAACGTTACGGGCCGAGATTTGCTCCCGGGCCGGGCTGGGATTCGGAGCATCTGCACAAAACGATTTCATGAGCATCCTGGGCCAGGTTTCAGCCAAAAACACTCTGGGGCAACTGTTCGAAGAACGAGTCGCGGCCACGCCGGACGCGGTGGCCTATGTCGAGTACAGCCATGTGCTGGGCAAATGGTTCAGGCACAGTTGGGAGTCGATGCACGAACAGGTCGGTCGGGCTCAGTTTCTACTTAAGGCACTCGGTCTCGAAGCGGGAGATCGAATCGGCATCATGGCGCACGGCGGAACCTACTGGGTCACCTTGGACTTGGCTGCGGCTGGTCTCGGGATTGTGACCGTGCCTCTGTACCATCGGGACCGGGGAGGCAACGTTGCTTACGTGGCCGAACGCAGTCGCATGCGTGCACTGTTCATCGGCGGGCATGCGCAGTGGCAGGAACTCGAAAATGAGCGTGTCCGCATGCCCAGTGTCGAACATCTTTTCAGTGCGATCAGAATCCCGGATACGGAAGTCAGGCCGTTTCCCTTGGAACTTTCCGACATCGCCCCATCTCCGTACCGGGTGACGCAGAACGATCCCGACTCCGTCGCGACCATCGTGTTTACTTCAGGAACCACCGGCCGGCCCAAAGGGGTGCAGTTGACTCATGCCAACATCCTGAGTAACGCCATCGCGGCGACTGCCGCAGTCCCGATCGGACCAGAAGACCGGTTGCTGTCTTTCCTGCCGCTGTCACACATGTTCGAGCGGACGGTCGGCTACTATTCGCCCATGCTGCACGGATCCACGGTAGCGTTCGCCCGTTCCGTTGCCACCTTGCGCGAGGATCTCCGCCTGCAGCCGCCCACCATCATGGTGTCGGTGCCGCGTGTCTACGAAAAAATCTATCGAACCCTGACTTCAAGGCGGCCATTGAATAGCCCGGTCGGGCGGCTCTTGGTGTCTTTGGGTCGGCGAGCCGGTCGTGCAGGCCCTCTGTCCCTGTGGCGAGTTTTCGGCCTACTGCCGCGCCGCCTGATTGGGAAGAAAGTCCTTCAAGGCCTAGGCGGACACCTGCGGATTGCCATCACGGGCGGTGCGGCGATGAATTCCTCGGTCGCGGATTTCTTCGCGGGAATTGGCCTGAAGGTGTTGCAGGGCTATGGCTTGACGGAGACCTCTCCGGTGGTCAGCGTCAATCGGGAGGGCGATATCCGGCGTGGTTCGGTCGGTCCACCGATCAAGGATGTGGAGGTGAAACTGGCCGATGACCAGGAACTGCTGGTGAGAGGTCAAGGAGTCATGCAGGGCTATTTGGACAATCCCGAGGCGACGAAAGCAGCCATCGACCGCGAGGGATGGTTTCATACGGGCGACTTGGCCCGCATCGAGGACGGGCACATCTATATCGTGGGGCGCGCGAAGGAAATCATCGTGCTGTCCAACGGAGAGAAAGTTCCGCCGGAGGACTTGGAAAGCGCCTTGTGTAACGATCCCCGAATCAGTCAGGCTTGGGTTACCGGGGAGGGACGGCCATTCCTGTCGGCCGTGGTGGTGGTCGATGAACCGGTGGACGAGGCTCAACTACTGGATGCTGCAAGCGACTTGTTGCACAACTTCCCGGGGTACGCGCGAATCAAGCGCCTGCACATCGAGACCGAGCCGTGGAGCGAACGGGGTGGACTGATGACCGCGACGTTGAAGTTGCGACGCCGCGCCCTTCATGAGAAATACGACGAGATCATCGCCGCGTTTTACGCTTGATCCCCGCGCTCGATCTGGGTCTGCGTCATGTCCCCACTGGTATCGATGATGACCTCTCGGACATCCGGCATCCGCGCCACGATGTAAGCGGCCATCATCGTCGCTAGTTCCTGGTTGTGATTTTCCATCGCCGTCAGTAACCGGTCGGCGACGATCTGGCAGCGCTGGTGAGAATCCGGGCGGTCGACCCAGACCCGGGACATTTGCCAGCCCCGGTCCATGTCGGCATCCATGCGGGCGAACATGCCGGCGGCCTCCTCGGGCATTCCGTCCGGAATCCGGATCGGGTAGGAGTGCTCGTTGATGGTGACGTTGAGGATCATGGGAACGACTGGAGACGCGATGCCATCCTAACACCCCCGGATGCCCACTTCTCGGTGCCGGGTTAAAATGAGAATCTCGTGATTAACGCCGTCTCAGGCTTTCCACTTCTCCCAAATCCATTCCATGCCCCGCCGCAGATCTTCCCGGCGATCCACTCGTCAATCAGCCTCTTCCAAGCCGATCCACGGGCGCCTCTCCGCGCACCGCGACGGCTACGGCTTCGTCACGCCGGACAGCGGAGGCGAAGACATTTTCCTGCCGCAAGCGCAGATGCACACCGCCATGCATGGCGATTATGTTTCGGTCTGGCCCGGCCAGCCAGGCTGGCGCGGGAAGACCAGTGGAATGTTCCACAAAGTCTTGGAGCGCAGCCACGAGACCGTGGTCGGACGACTCCAGAATGAGGGCGGACGCAAGTCGGTCATCGTTCCGGAAGACCCGCGCATCCAGCACGCTTTCGAGTCTACGAAACACGTGAGCGCGAAGAACGGGGACATGGTGGTGGCCGACATCACGGTGTTCCCGCAGCAGGGCCATCCGGGCAAGGCCGAGATCAGCCGCGTACTCGGAGATCCGAAGCAGAACATGGATATCGACTTCGCCATTGCTTCGTTCAGTCTGCCGTACACTTGGGCACGCCGAGTCCGCAAGGAATTAGTCGGCTTGTCCGAGCTTGAGGACGAATCGCCGCGGCGGGATCTGACGGACCTGCCGTTCGTGACCATCGACGGCGCGGATGCCAAGGACTTCGACGATGCCGTCTGTGCGCGCAAGACCCGCTCCGGCTGGACCCTGTGGGTAGCGATTGCGGATGTTGCGCACTATGTTCGCCCGGGCAGCGTCTTGGATGCAGAGGCTCGCAAGCGGGGAACTTCGGTTTATTTTCCGAACCGGGTCATCCCGATGCTGCCCCCGGAGTTGTCGGAAAACCTGTGTTCCCTGCGCCCGGACTTAGAACGCAAGACGTTGGTCTGCGAAATGCGGCTCGGGCCCCGCGGCGGAATGCAATCGGCCCGGTTTTACCCAGCACAGATCCGCTCGTGGGCACGGCTGACCTATTCGACCGTGGAGCAGGCCGTGTTCAAGAGCCAGCCTGCTGCGCGCCGGCGTCTCGATGCTCATTTGCCTGCACTGGAGAGCCTGGCAACCCTGTATCGGTTGGTTCATGCCCGGCGTGAGCTCCGCGGAGCCTTGGACTTCAACAGTACGGAATGCCGCTTCAAATTCGATGCCCAAGGCCAGGTCAAGGGCATCCACCCGGTTGTCCGGCTCGAATCTCACCGACTGATCGAGGAATTCATGATCCTGGCCAACGTGGCCGCAGCCGAACGATTGCACCGACACAAGCAGCATGGCCTTTATCGCATCCACGATCAGCCTCAGCAAGAAAAACTTGAGACTCTGCGCGCCCTGGTCGCGGGTCTTGGCCTAGAGTTTCCGTCAAGTGATCCCATCACACCGAGCGATTGCGCCGACTTGCTTCGGCAAGTCCGAGGCACTGAATATCAAGCACTGGTCGAGCGGACCCTGCTGCGCACCCAGAGCCTCTCCGTTTACTCGCCCGACAATATCGGCCACTTTGGCCTGGCGCTGGAGCGCTACGCCCATTTCACCTCGCCCATACGACGCTACCCGGATCTGGCCGTGCATCGGGCCATCCGCCGGACGCTGAAGGGAGGAAAGCAAACGGGATCACCCCCGTCCCATGCTGAAATGACGGTTCTTGGAGAACATTGCTCCATGACGGAGCGGCGAGCCGACGAGGCTGTGTGGGATGTTGAAGCGGCCTACAAATGCCGCCTCGCGGAGAAACACTTGGGTAAACAGTTCAGTGGAACCGTCAGTACGGTCACGCAGTTCGGGCTGTTCGTGGAGATGGATGGCCTGTACACGGAGGGTCTGCTCCATGTCCGGCGGTTGGGCGGAGACGAATATTTCTACGAACCGGGCCCGCAGATCCTGCAGGGGAAATCCACTGGCGAGGTTTGGCAGGCAGGGGACCGCATTGAGGTGGTCATCCGGGAAGTCAATCACCGCGAGCGCAGGATTTCACTGGCGCGGCACTACGGGCACAGTCGAGGTCGGAAGTGAGTGCGCCAGAACTGATTTATGGGCGCCATGCCGTACTGGCGGCCCTGCAGGCCCGTCCCGGGGACGTTCACGAACTTTGGCTGCAGAACGGGAAAGAAGATTCGCTGGCCGACTCGCTGGTGGCCCGCGCCCGGGAACTGCGCATCCCGGTTCAGCGTGTCAACGCTGCCGTGCTGCGTCAGCACACCCGGGATGCGGTGCATCAAGGTGTGGCGGCCCGGATTCGTCCCCAGGCTTCCAAGTCGGAGGGTGATCTGGCCGCGCTGCTTGAGAAAGATCCCGAATCGTCCCGTTTTCTCGTGCTGGACGGAGTAACCGACCCGCACAACCTTGGAGCCTGCCTGCGCGTCGCCGAAGCGGCGGGCGTTTGCGCCGTCATCGTACCGGCCCGCCACCAGGCCCGCCTGACGGGCAGTGCATTCAAGTCGGCCTCGGGCTCAGCCGAGCGGGTGCCCCTGGTTCGGGTATCCAACTTGGCGCGCAGCTTGGAGCAACTCAAACAGGCAGGAGTCTGGCTCTATGCAGCCGCTGCGGATTCGGATTCGAATCTCTGGGAGACCACGTTCCGCCTGCCTTGGGCGATTGTCGTGGGCAGCGAGGGTGGGGGCATCCGCGCCCGCACGCGCAACCTGTGCGATTTTTGCGTCGGAATCCCGATACGGGGCGAAGTCGAGAGCCTCAATGTGGCTACCGCCTCCAGCGTACTGTTGTTCGAGGCCGACCGGCAATCGCGGGCGCGGCCGGAATCATGAAGGTCCTGGTGATCGGGGGAGGGGGCCGGGAGCATGCACTGGCCTGGAAGCTTGCGCAGTCGAAGGATGCCGAGCAGGTTTTCGTGACGCCAGGCAACGCAGGCACGGCGCGGGAGCCAGGGATCCGGAACGTGGCAATTGCCGCCACGGATACCGACGCCTTGCTGGATTTCGCAAAGTCGGAGGGCATCGACCTGACCGTAGTCGGGCCTGAAGACCCGCTCGCGGGCGGTCTGGTCGACCGGTTTGAGGCGGAAGGCTGCCGAGTGCTCGGGCCCCGCAAGGAAGCGGCTCGGCTGGAAAGTTCCAAGGGGTTCAGCAAGGATTTCATGGCGCGTCACGGTATTCCCACGGCACGCTACGAACGCTTCACCGATTTCAATCAAACCCGGCGTTACTTGGCCGGGCAGACAGCCCCGATCGTGGTCAAGGCCGATGGCTTGGCGGCCGGCAAGGGCGTCGTAGTGGCGACTTCCATTGCCGAAGCAGAGCAGGCGGCCTCGGCGATGCTGCAGGAAGCACAGTTCAAGGAAGCCGGTCGCGCCATCGTGATCGAAGAGTTTTTGGAGGGACGGGAAGCCAGTTTTATCTGCTTGGTGGACGGAACGGATGTCGTTCCACTAGCCACGTCGCAGGATCACAAGGCACGCGACGAAGGCAACTGCGGCCCCAATACGGGCGGCATGGGCGCATACTCGCCGACGCCGCTGATTACGCCGGAACTGCACCGCCGCGTCCTTGAGGAGGTTATCCACCCCACGGTTCATGGATTGGCTTCGGAAGGGACTCGGTACCGGGGTTTTCTATACGCCGGACTCATGCTGGATTCGGAGGGCAATCCGAGAGTGCTCGAATACAACTGCCGGTTCGGTGACCCCGAGACCCAGCCGATCCTGTTCCGGTTGGATTCGGACCTGTTGGACCTCTGTCTTGCTGCTACCGAAGGACGCTTGGACAAAAGCGTTCCGGAATGGGATTCGCGCCCTACGCTGGGCGTCGTGCTGGCGATCCGGGACTATCCAGAGAGCTACCCGAAGGGTGTCCCCATTACTGGCCTCGACGAGGTGGAGGAGGAAGCCGGGGTGAAGGTCTTCCATGCCGGGACGACGACCGACAACGGGCAAGTGGTGACGAATGGCGGGAGAGTGCTATGCGTTTGCGCGAAAGAGGAAACCCTGGCCCTTGCCAAGGAACGGGCCTACCAGGCAGCGGAGAGGATCCGGTTCGAAGGTAAATTCTGCCGACGCGACATCGGCGCAGCTGTACTGGCCTCGGTAAAAGACGATTGATTATTCGCCTTAGCGCTTCATAGCCTCGAAGAATTCGTTGTTGGTCTTGGTGGCCTGAAGCTTGCCGAGCAGGAATTCCATAGCCGCGATTTCGTCCATGGAGTGGACGAACTTGCGCAATACCCAGATATTCTGCAATTGGGCCGGTTCCATCAGCAGTTCTTCGCGGCGGGTTCCGGAACGGTTGATGTTGATGGCTGGATAGACCCGCTTCTCAGCGATCCGCCGGTCCAGGTGGATTTCTAGGTTGCCGGTTCCCTTGAACTCCTCGTAGATTACTTCATCCATCTTCGATCCGGTGTCGATCAGGGCGGTGGCGATGATGGTCAGGCTGCCGCCTTCCTCGATATTGCGGGCGGCGCCGAAGAAACGCTTCGGCCGTTGTAGGGCATTCGCGTCCACGCCCCCGGTCAGTACTTTGCCGGAAGAGGGGGCAACCGTGTTGTAGGCGCGGGCCAGGCGCGTGATCGAATCCAGCAGGATCACGACATCGCGCCGATGCTCCACCAAGCGGCGTGCTTTCTCGATCACCATATCGGACACCTGGACGTGCCGGCTTGCGGATTCATCGAAGGTGCTCGAGATCACATCGCCTTGGACCATCCGTTCCATCTCGGTGACTTCCTCCGGGCGTTCATCGATCAGCAGCACGATCAGGTAGCACTCCGGTGAATTGGCCGTAATGCTCTGCGCGATGTTCTGCAGCAGAATGGTTTTTCCCGCCTTGGGCGGCGAGACGATCAGGCCGCGTTGGCCCTTGCCGATCGGTGCGGTCAAGTCGATGATTCGAGCTGTGATGTCTTCGGTACTGCCGTTGCCGCGCTCAAGCGCCAGGCACTGGTCCGGGTGCAGCGGGGTGAGGTTCTCGAATAGCGTCCGGTTTCGGGATTTTTCCGGAGCCTCGTAGTTGATTTCCGAGACTTTCAGGAGAGCGAAATAACGTTCACTTTCCTTGGGTGGGCGGATCTTCCCGGATACCGTGTCGCCGGAGCGTAAACCGAACCGGCGGATCTGGTTGGGAGAGACGTAGATGTCGTCGACGCCTGCCTGGTACGACACGTCCGGGGAGCGCAGGAAGCCGAATCCCTCCTGCAGGATTTCCAGTACGCCTTCCCCGAAGATATCATCTCCGTTTCGGGCATGGGACTTGAGCAGTTGAAAGATGAGATCTTGCTTGCGCGCGCGAGAGGCGTTTTCGAGGCCGGCCTCTTCGGCCATTTCAAGCAATTTCGTGATAGGGGTGCGTTTGAGTTCCGTGAGATTCATATTGATGTGGAAGGGTCGGTGAAAGGATGATGTGGATGTTATGGAAATCTGGTGCAGCGATCGCTGCACCGATAGGGGGAAAACTCCGCATGCGGCAGGATTCCCTGGAATTGTTAGTGGTCGCAGGGCGAATGCCCTGCCCGAAAAGATGCTCTAGTCTAGCACATTTGGTTGGCGGTAGCGGACGGTTTCCCGCGAGGGAGGAGACCTACAGGTGCTCCTCGATGAAGGCGGTCAACTGCGATTTGGACAAAGCGCCGACTCGTTGCCCGGCCACTTCTCCGTTCTTGAACAGGATCAGGGTCGGAATTCCCCGGATGCCGTACTTCGGCGGAGTTTTCGGGTTTTCGTCCACGTTCAGTTTTGCTACCCTGAGGCGGTCCTTGTACAACTCTGCAAGTTCGTCGAGGATCGGTGCGACTATCCGGCAGGGTCCGCACCATTCAGCCCAGAAATCCACCAGCACAGGTTCATCGCCGGAGAGAACTTCGCTGCCGAAATTCTCGTCGCCGACAGCCGTAATATTGGCGCTCAAAAAAACCCCCTGATGTTGGCGTATTGTTTCGAAAAGCAGGTTAGTCGGCAGTAACCAACTGATTCACATTGTATCATTGCCATAGATCCTGATGATCCACCGAAAGGTGGCATTTTGCGGGAGAAAAACCGGGCTCTTCGAGCTTTTGTGTGGAATGAAGAGTAGGATGGTCATTTCCGTGCGATCTGGAGGGGCCGATGGAAGAGTCCAGGAAGTTGCTTGAACAACTGATGTTTTTGTATGCGCCGTGGGAGGTCGTGTCGGTGTCGT
>CAZGIH010000014.1:0-11372 GCA_964526195.1 uncultured Chromatiales bacterium
GGCGTTTTCGGCTCCGGGAGGTCGAAGACCATGAACCGAATCCGCCGCCATGCTGCGTCGTCCGGGATTTGCCGACGCACCGCACCGGATAGGCTCTCGAACGTGCCGCGTCCCATCCACAGCTCGCCATCGAGCGCTTGATCCGGGAAGCCTTCGGTGAACCAAGCCGGCGCGTTGAAGCGGTTGCCGCGGCGGGAGTAAAGCGCCTCGCCGTCCCAAAGGGCGCGCACCCCGTCCAGCTTTTCGCTGACCCAATAGCGCCTTAAGTCAACGCCGCCTTGGTAGATGTTGGCGAGCGACGGGGCAGGAGTGGCGTTGCGGACATCCGCAGCGAGCGCCAGCCCGCCCAACAAGCAGCAAAGGAGAATGGCGTAGCGGAACATCGCGGTATCTTCCGGTGATTGAAAGCCTCACTTTGAGGGGTTGGGCACTGGAAAAGAAGGGGAAAACGCCCCGATGAACTGTAGGAGATTCGCCCGGCGGAATTGCGCTGTGA
This sequence comes from uncultured Chromatiales bacterium, assembly GCA_964526195.1. Lineage (GTDB taxonomy): Bacteria > Pseudomonadota > Gammaproteobacteria > Poriferisulfidales > Poriferisulfidaceae > Poriferisulfidus. The sequence continues at coordinate 497 of CAZGIH010000014.1, forward strand.
CCGCTGTCGGAAACGAAAGGGTTGGATTCGCGAAAGTCGTGTTCAGTCTGCCGCATGGCGCAACCATAACTGCCAGCCTTGGGAGCAGACGATAGGGAATTTAGCACAGATGTACTGTTGCAAGTATTTCGTGCTGGGCAACTACAAGTGTTTCGTGCGTAGCTGTTGCAAGTTTATCGTGCATGGCGATTACAAGTGTTTTGTGCGGAGTTACTGCAAAGTTGCCCAGCTCCGCTGTCTCTGGGACTACGTGAACACCAACTCGGGAATCACCACCTCCCACTCGTCGCATCGCAGGCGTGCTTGGAAGTCAGGGGCGCCGTCCTCACGCCGCCGATGAATGACGGCATGCACCCGGGCGCACGTTCAGTTCGTCTCCGGCGTCCAACTCGCGGATTGCGTTGTGCATCGAATCGTTGAAACTCACTTGTGTGTATTGCCACGACAACACTTCCTTTTTCTGCATGCGTACTTCAGGAGAGCTTGGAAGCGTGGTCTTGGTAGGATGCGATGGTGCTGCTATTTGACTCTTTGGATCAGCGATAGCACGGAGCGTGCCCGACTCATTGCGACGTAGTGAGCGGCGGAGTGGCCGTTGCCTTCTTTAGGTGCGGGAAGATCAATCACGATGATCGATTCGTTCTCCAAGCCCTTAAACTGGTCGATGCGAGCGAATCCAACTTTGTCGCCGGAAGTGCCACGCATCGAGTATTCATCCAAGCGTCGTATTCGGCTTGCTGCGGGCGAAGAAATCTCAGCCAAACAGGACTCGCCGTAATCGAGCGGTGACAAAATCGTTACCGAGCCGGGTGCCAATCCGCCAATATCCACAAGTTCGATGATTTCGCGAGCAACGCATTCTGCGGCATCTTTCCGGCTGCCCGCGTTGTGTTGACGGACCTCGGGCCCGCTTCCAGCGCCGCGTGTGCCAAGGTCGGCGCCTAGCGCATCCTGGATCCACTCAAGGATGACCCTGGTGTTCCGACAATTGATCCGTAGTGGCATCCGCACCGGATCAAGGCTCTCCAGATAGTTCTTTGCCTGCTGGTCGAAGTCAGCGGTGAGAGACTGATTGTTGAGGTCGTGAAACCAACACCAACGTCCCGTCTCCAGTCCCCCGGCTAGAGTCCTGTCCAATGCTTCGAGGCTGGTGCCATCGAACAGGTCCTGACCCTCGTCGACGATTAGTGCATCGAACCGTTCCAATCCAGCCCGCCGACGGTCCAGATGGATGCCCCCAATCAGCGAAACGGTCAAACCGGGCATCGAAAGCCGCGACGCAAGAAAGTGCCTCAGCCATGCGGATCGACATACCAAGGCGACCTTCAAGCCGCTATCAGCCCAGCGGCGAGCCAGCCGTTCGGCCAAGAACGTCTTGCCGGTTCCGGCACCGCCCGAACAGAGGACACGGGGGTTGGCCTCGGCCACGTCCACCATCCGCATCTGGTCCTCCGTGAGCCTCTCGATGCGGCGGCTAGCGTCTCGCACATGATCGAGAAGAGGAACAGCTCCTTCGCTGGTTTGAGCATCCACTTGCGGGCGGAGGAAACCGACAATGTGCGCCAAGCTCTCGTCGTCGAGGCGATTGCCGCGCATTCCCCTTGCTTGCCAGTACTCGAACAGGCCCTGAAGCCACCCCTCCATGTCCATGCTTCCACGCCTGTCGGCGAGCATTGGGGGCTCCCACTCCGCGCCGACTTCGCGCCAGTCGCAGTCTGGGAAAATCACGCCGTAGCCTGTTGTTGCCGGGTCGAGAACGTTCGTTGGGAGGCCTTCGTACAGAGTTGCTCTCAGGCCGCGCAGTGCCGTTTCCGCCTGTCGGAACGGGCCTTCCTGCGAGTGCCACATGTCGTCGTTACGGTCCCGGTATTCCCAAACTCCGTCGCGATGAGCGATCCTTCCACCCTTGACTTCAAGCACGTAGAGGCCATCGGGGCCGCAGATGACAAAGTCGATTTCCGGGAATCGCTTGTGGGGGTGGCGTGTTGGTTTGAGCGAGTGAAACGCGACAAATCGGTCATCGAAGGCACGGCGGAGCCGCTCAAAAATCAATTTCTCTGCTTGGCTACCCGTTGCGTAGGGAGAGTTCGGCACCATACGCATAATGGACTTCAGCCCTTTAGGATCTTGCGGATCTTGACTTCGAATTTGTGGTCGAGACGGGTCTTGGACAGCAACTCGAGAAATCGGTCCGAATTGACTTGCGGGTGTATCCCCGGCTCGCCGGGGAGTTCAATCTGCGTCGAGCCGCCCTTTACAGTGAGTTTGTAACTGCCCGGACCCAGACTGATTCGAGTGCTGACGCAATCCCACTTCTGGGCCCTGGCAATTTCCAGCGCGGCTCGCTTCTCAGCGGCTCGCCATCCGGAGCCGTCACCGAACAACTCGCGCAATGGTTGGGTTCTGGCAGGGGCTTCGCCCAGATCGAGTCCGGATTGGGCAACCCGGTGGGACAGGTGTGCCATCCGATGGGAAACTGCATCGGCTAGCGGTCGGCCTTCCCGGAGCCGGAGAGGCAGCTCCAGCCATCCATCGCGAACCCCGAACAGGATCGCTGCTAAAAGCCAGTCCGGTTCGCTGAGATGATCGCTCTGATAGTCGAGAAGGTCCGCGCAGTCGCGTCGGAGGAAAAGCAGGATCATGGCATGCGCAAGCGGTGTGTCGTGGCGTTCTAACACCTCATTGGCCGTTGCATCACCGAGTCCCGTTAGGGAGATGAGCGTATCCTGGAGCTTGCCTACACCCGTCCGCAACCCAGGGTCGAGGTCCTGAGCGGCTGCCGCAAGATAGTCGATTAACACTTTCTCGATGTTGCTGACTTCACCGGCAGTACGCCAGTCCACCATGCGCTGCACCAAATTCCAGAACAGCGTTGCTTGGCATCCGTTCTGTAGGTCGTTTCGACTCGTCTCCGCTTTTGCCGTTGGAGGCAACCCTACCCTGGTCTCGCCGTCTCGAATCCATTTCCCAAGAAGGGCGAGAATTGGATGCTCTTCTAGGGTGGAGGGTGTGTCGATTTCGGGATCGAACGCAACCCGGCATGCACCGATCGCGAGCTCACCCAGGTTGGCAGAGATGCTGAGCATTGCCATGACGCCGCCGAGGGCGAAGGGCGCCTCAAGTGGAACGTGCCGCTGTTCGGGCCCTGCGCCGGAAGGCCAAGGCGCATGAGTTGCCTTAGCGAAGAGAGGCTTACTTGTTCTGCACCAGTAGTCCCCTAAAGGCACGTTACTGAATTCCTTGGCTTCTGCTTCGCACGTCCGTTTTTGCTCCGGCGTATGAAAAACAATTGACACGATTCGCGAAGTGGGCAGGGGGGCGGGAACGAGTAGCGCCTGCGCCGTGTTGTCAACGGCACTAGGGAGTCGGATTTCTCGGAATCCTTGGTCACCGAATGCCAATGCTGGCCCCGACAACCCGGTGAGCCTGTATTCGACGATTACCGGCTTCAGGTGCGCGGCTTCCCGGATGGAAGATTCGATCGCCTTCCCCGGCACCTTGTCGATGAAGAACGGAATCCACCCCGGAAACTCGCCAAGGGTGTCGTGGAAGTACTTGTCTCCGAACCCGGCAGGCGGTAGCACGAGTCCCGCCGCGAGCATGTACATCAGATTGAGGTGATTGGTTACTAGAAGTCCCGATTCGGGCATGTCCGCCTTGGTGGGTAGGATTGCCGACTCGAATAACTCAGCAGTGGACATTTACAGTGCCTCCCGTCGCAGGAGCGTTTCATCTGTCGGGAGGATACGTTCGATGTCCCGGCGTCCGTTACGCTTCATGAACATGAACACTCGTTCCCTTGCCCTCGCGATCATGACGTAGAACAGGCGCTTGGCGATGTCCGGGTCGGCGCGTGGAACCCAGTGTTCGTCGATGTCGGCAAGTACTACGGTATCAAACTCGAGCCCTTTGCATGCTTGTGCATTGATTACAAGGATTCCGCCTTCGTCAAACGCCACCTCTGCACGGCGACCGACGAAGTAGGTTTCGACAGAGGCCTTCGTGTTGTCCAAGCGTATCTCGGCCGATTGCAGTGCTTTGTGGTAGCTCTCCCGAACTTGGTTGTTTGGCGTGATGACCCCGATGAGTTGTCGAGGATCCCGGTCGGCCAGTCGCAGTATGCCGTGTGCGACTGAATCCCGCTTTTCGTCCCCATAAGTGTAGAGTACAGGCACGGCGCCCGGGGAGGATGCTGGTAGTTCGGGAGGCGGGCTAGCCGGATCACCAGTGTAGAACTCCTTCGCCAATCTCGCTACTTGGTATTGATTCCGGTAGTTCTGTTTGAGTTCGATAACAGCGTTGGCCTTGATGGCGAGACAATCCTGGATATCCTTGCGACTGCTGTGCTCATCGTTGATCTGCTGATTCTGGTCGGCGACAACGAAGAAGCGGTCGAACCCGAGCCCAACCAGGGCGTTGTAGAATTCCCGTGGCATGTCCTGTCCTTCGTCTATCACGAGAAACGGCAACTGCCGGGATTCGTTATGGGGCATCGCCTCGACGATCGAATCCACGCTCGCCCAATCAATCGGCCGGTAGCCGTGGTTGTTGGCATCAAGCCTAGGAATGGACTGACCCGCGAGCTCCTTAAACCGATTCCGAAACCAGGCGTCCCAAGTTTCACTAGCGATACCCTTGCCGAATAGCTGGCTGCTTGCTCGGTTGAGCAGATGGTTGAAGACTAGGAAGACGTATTCGTCACCTTCCCGCTGGTGACGCCGGGCCCGGATCAGTGCGACCACGGACTTGCCCGTTCCCGGCCCTCCCACAATGAGATGCTGGCCTTCCTTGGGTAGGGCGCGTACCGCTTCCTGCTCCTTGCTGAGATCTTGGATGCCCGGCAACTCGAACTTGCGCTTGGCCATCAGCCGGACGCCACCGCAAAACCGAGGTAAGGGGGAAAATCGGGCATGGCGCCCTTTACAAAGGTCCGGTCCAACAACACATTGCCGAAATCGCAGCTTGTTTCGGGAACCAGAACGCAGGCGTGACAGGCGGCCCGGTTCAACAGGTCGGGTCCATGTCCTTCCTGCTCGGCGCAGACTGGATCGAGCGAGCACCAAGCGGCGGTTTCGAATGCACTGGTCAGCAGCCTGAGGAAACTATCGGGTCGCGCGAGTTCCATCAGCCCTCCCAGAGACCCCTCTTCATCCGGCACTGCAACGTAGATCAGGATGCCTGCCATGGGCTTGCTGCCGGTCTGGCAATAGATGCGCTCCTTCAGGGAGGCGGCTGGGTAACCCGCCTCGGTGTCGAGTTGACGAATCAGCAGATGGGCAAGTGTATGACAAAGCAGAAATCGCGGAGACACATCGACTTCCAAGGCGTTCTGCTCGTCACGTTTCACATAGCGTTCGGCGAATGCGTGGGCGCGTGTACGCACACGTTCGTCTTCCTCCCAAAGCTGTAGCTGCGCCTCGTCAAGCGTGAAGAAGATTCCCTCGCCGTATAACTCGAGTGCTGGCAGCCAAGGGCATTCGCCTTTGAGGTCCGGTGGCACGAGGCGCTCACCGCCAGCGCGCCGAAATCCCTTCAGCACCATGATTTCCTTGAGTCTGTTGACCGCGATCAAGCGGTCCACCGCCGCCACCGTCTGTCGTGCCATTTCGGATTCCGTGGTGCGACTGAGCCCCTTCCAAGCATGGGTGTGATGTTCGGTGACGAAGTCCTCATCTTCCCGGAGATCTGGGATGACTTCGGTCAATGCGTGGTACTCGTCGGCTAGGAGGTCGGGCGCCGTGACTGATTTGCCGTATAGCGGATAACCCTGATCGATTTCTTCGATGGCTTTGTCGATCTCGGCGGGCTTGCATCTAAACTCAGTTGCGAGTTGCTGAATGATGCCTTTTTGCGCAAGCGGATATTTGGCATTGCGAATTCGTTCCAGGTTCCTTGTGTTGCCGTAAAGGCGATCGGTGACCGTACCCCGACGAACTCGTGACTCTGGCGGTATGATCAGCGCGGTTTGAGTTACGTGAGCATGCACTCGAACGTCGTTGATTTCTACCAGTAGCGCTGGAGCGTCCGGGGACTGTGTCGGCGGCTCCCCCACCCAAGGTTGTTGCCAAGTTCGATGCGGAAAAGGGATGCGTGAAAATGCGCTCAAAGAGAAGGGGGCTGACGAATTGCAGCGAGCGCAACGAAGTCGACGGCCGTTACCGGCATCGATCAGTCTCAGATAGGGCTGATTCCAGTCAGGCCGGCATTGTCGATGTTCCGGGTCTCGTGAGTCTTCGTGGGCGAGAGCGTGCCAAGGCACATCCGCCAGATAGCCGTCTTCGTGAACGAGTACCCAAGGGACCTGCTCCAGGGTGCTGCCACACCCTTCGCCTTCGCAGACTGCGCCTTGATTGGAGACCTCGCCGATGGGGGTCAAAGTACCATCGCGTTTGGCGCGTGTTCTGCGCCAAGGTGAAGCATGCATCAATCCACAGGAGTTGCAGCGCATCCAGGTCGGGAACCTGAGCGCCGGAATCCAACCGGTCACGGTCCCGCCTCGCTCAACTGCGCGCGGAGGTGTGCATAGCACCTGCTCTATGCCGAGTGCGCTTCGCACGCGGTCAACGTACCGGATCTCTCGGTCCAAGGGATCGTTTCCCGGACGGTCCCAAGTGCTAATGTCCTGCACGACCATCAGGCTGTCCGGGCCTCGCACAATTGCGCCAACCGAGCAGTCGCGCAGCAGATGAGAGAGTCGGACTGGCACCTGCGTTTCAGTCAAGGTCATTCACCGTGCTTTTGTCTGCCGGGGATTACCCGGCCCCGTGCCGCCCTGTTGAAGGCGGCCAATCGTGAATCTTCAGTGAGCCGCTACCTTCCACGTTGCGCATTGAGTGGAGAGTTGCCCAGAGGCCGGGTCGCGACTCACCGTGGGTGTACAACAACCGATCGGCATTGCGCACATTATTCCGCGCCTGATAGGCGAGTTGCTGGCGTTCCTCCTTGCAGCGTCGAGCTTCGTCATTCCACTGGTTGGCGAGCCGGTCCAGGTGGGACGCGATGTCGCGCGCCTGACCGGGGCCGGTCGCAGCGCGCTCGCAGCGCCGCTTCAGTTCCATTATCACCGCTTGGACTTCCGGCGACTCTCCGTTGAATTGACCACCTGAGTCGTTACTGCGCAGATGCGCGAGCGAATGGCGTACCGCGATGACTAGAGCCGCATGCAGCGCCCGGGACCGTACCTGAAATGTGAAAGGCGTTACGCTGCCGGGTTCCACGAAACGGTAGAACGACTCGTGATAGGGGCGAAAGCTCTCGTAGTGAGACAGGCTCCTAGCTTGATGCCGATAGTAGTTTGCCACCACAACGCCGGGTACATCCCCGCGCCCGACACGACTGGATGCCTGTATATACTCTGCGGTGGTGAGTGGCTGACCGTTCACGATCATCAGGGCGAGACGCCCCACGTCCAAGCCGACGGACACCATGTTGGTCGCCAGGACCGCATCGAGGCTGGCTCTGTTTCCACACCTGTGCTCAAGACGCCGAAAGGTCTCCGCGTTTTCTTGAGGGGTGCTGCGGCTTGTGAGCTGGGCGATCCGAGTGTTGCGAAACCGTCCCGGGTAGGTGCCGAAGTCGGTGGCCGCGTCGGTCTCTGCTTCCTTCGACGCAGATTCGCCTTCATGCCCGGTCTCGCTCGCCTGACGCAATTCACTGGCGAGTCCTTGTCCGAAGTCGCGTACGTCGGTCGCAAAGGCATTGTGACTGTTTCCGACTCCCTTCAGGCTGCCGTGATAGACGACCTGAGTCCACCACGCATCAAGCAGCGCTTCCCGGTCCGTATCGTCTTCGAACAGCGTTTGGGGGGCGGCGAGGAGCGCGGCAGCTAGAGGGGCCATGCAGTGTTGCTGATCGAGCATGGGCGCTAGAAAACCGACGTAGAGCCTGCCGGGGCGGTCCCGATCTGTCTGCGCGAAGTACATGTCGTCGTACGAAAGGCCCGGTGGTGGAAACACCGCTAGATCTCGTGCGTACAGCCGTTGGACCTGTTCCCGAGCCATGCGTATGGTCGCGGTTGACGCGACGTACTTCGGACGAACGCCTTGCTGGATGAGGAGGGTGTCAATCCCTGCTTCATAAAGCCCTGCGACCGAGCCCAGCGGACCGGTGATGAGGTGTAACTCGTCCTGGATGATCAGTTCTGGAGGCCGCATTCGGTTGTTGACGCCGAAGAAAGCGCCGGTACGCTCCTCCCAGGCAAGGCGCGCAAACTTGTCGATGGTGCCGATCAGCAACGACGGCGGGTTGTCGTACAGCGCATCGTCCACGACGTTGCAAGGTAGAGGGCGGTCATCTGCTCCGAAGCCGCAGTTGGGGTCGGCGCAGTGAAATTCGAACTTGTCATCCGTGGCCTGGTAACTGTGCGCTACGTCAAAAGGGGCACTGCACCAAGGGCAACGCTCTAGCATCAGCTTGTAATCCGCTCCTGGCTTGCTGTCCCTCATCTCCTCAACGAGTTTCTTCGCCTGTTCGTATCGGTTGGGGCTGATCTCGCCTCCGACCCAGATGCCGATGTTAATGGGAGCTTCGCTGAGCCTTTGGGGGTGACGCCTGCGAATCAGTTCCAATGCACACACCATGCGCGCCGCTCGTTCGAACTGCTGGCGAGTCAGCAGCCTTAGCGTGTAGCGCATGAAAGCTGTGGTGCCTCCGCCCGTGTCCGGAAATTTCTGGCGACGCCAGGTGATGAGAAACGCGATCAGGCCGAGATACGCTTCGGTCTTCCCGCCTCCGGTAGGAAACCAGATGAGGTCGAGCACATCCCGGTAGTCGTCGTCTTCCCGAATCGCGGACACCATCACCGTCAGCAGAAAGGCCAGTTGAAATGGGCGCCAACGATAGTCGTTTGTTTCGGTCTTCCGGCCAGCATTGCGATCGGCTTGGCGCATCTGATCGAACATTGCCTGGTTGGCCAGCCGGAATGCCTCAGCCGCTATTGGATCGGTGCGAAGCATCTCAACGCATGCCCGCATTCGATCACGTGCGGTGTGCATTCGTGTGAGCATACGAGTTGCCGCATCCCGATTTTCGGACCTGGAAAAGGCTTCGGCGGTACGCTGCTGCTCGGCAATCCACCGTGCGTATCCGTCAACAAATCCGGCCAATTCGTCCGGGACGACCTTATCGGCAAGATTTGCGAGTCGGAGTACGGCATCATCGCCGCCGGTGTTCACGGTCATCATTGGCACTTCCGCCTCGGGCATGAAGTCACACCAGATTCGCGGCTGGCTGTTGGGTGTCACCTCCCAGTTCGCGGCGGCTCCATGGCCGACAGCATAGATTCGCTGGTGCCGATACTGAAGTTCCAATTCCAGTTCCTCATCCGTGAGTAGGCTTGGGTCAACACGTGGATACTCTACTAACGCGCCGCTCTCGATGACGCATTCAAGACGAGCTTCGAACAACGACTTGCTCACTCGGTCACGAGTTCTGTCTCTTGAGGAAACGCCCGGATCCAGTTCCCTACGATTGCAAAGAGTCACGGTAATGATCTGGCCCTCGCGATGTGCGCGTGAGCGAATATCAATGCTGGCGCGTCCTTCCCAGATGTTCGTTCTCTGTTCTCCAGGCGTTGCGGCATCGGGCAATGTAATTACTGGCTCCTCAAGTTCCTCACGGATGTACTCGCGGGTGCGGAACCTGCCTCGATCGTCTCGTTCCTCTATGCCCCGATAGACTGTGGCGGAGGCATTGATTGAAATGGCGGTGTTTTCGCGAAGGAAAAACGAAAATCCCGCGGACGAAGGTGGGACGTAACGTCGACGGCGAGCCTGCCGCGCTGGGGTCTTCCCGTTCGATGCGTCGTTGTCTGGCACGGCATCGTCTTCATCGTCTTCCAAGAGCGTAAGTTCAGTCACCTCCCCGGCCAAAGAAGCAGGATCGATGCCGGACAGATCGGGGTCGACCGGATGCAGCACTCCGGTTGGATACCTTTCCAGAGGGGAAGTTCTCAAGCTGCCTTCGATGGCCGGGCCAATGAGTTGCCTGCGTAGCCAATCGACGAGCTTCTTCCTTGCACTTACATAGTTCACAACCAACTCCGCAGGTCAGCCGGCGCTCGCCTGCAAGCCCGTCGGTCCGGTTTTGTCATGCAGTGGTGAGGTTGTGCATGGCTATTGTTCATTGAAATGGTCAGACGCTAGCAAACGCAGAGTCGTGGCCAAACCGACGATTCGGTTACTCAAAGCGAGCCAAGCGCCACGCTTGCAGTGCCTTCGAGGGGTGGCTCGGTGCCTTCCCGCTCCAGCCAGATGTCGCAGTCGGCGATCCATTCGCCGTCCGTTTGGCGGATTCCGGTGACCCGGCCGCGGGCGGTGATGTGGTCTCCGTCCAGCACTACCAAGGGGAAGCGCATGACGATGCGGCGAATGGAGCGGGGGCCGGCCCAAGCGTGGAGCATGTTGATCATGTAGCTCAGGCCCAGTGGCCCTTGGTTGATGGTGTGGTGGCCGAAGCCGAGCTTCTCCACCACCGAGGGATCCCAATGCACTGGGTTGGGGTCGCGCAGTATCGCCGCCATCGTGCGCATCCGCTCCGGTGCCACGCGGGCCATGACCCAGGGCGGAACCTCATCGCCCACCCGCACGCCGGTCGGCGACTCGACGAGTTCAGCGGCGGTCGGCGACGGCTCCGTCGCCTCGACGTGCTTGTTCAGGTCCGCTTGTTCGGACGGGTTGCTCTCGAAGCTTCGCCGGTAGTGCCAAGTGATGGTCGCCCGGGCGCTCAAGGCCTCGTTCGGCGCGAACATCTCGAAGCGGAAGGCAATGCGGTCGAAGATGCGTCCATCGCCGCTGCGGCGGTCGGCCTCGACCACCTCGCCGGTGATCCGGTAGGGCGTTTCCTCGAGCAGCGGCTGAAAAATCTCCCAAACGTAGCT
>CAZGIH010000015.1:0-42883 GCA_964526195.1 uncultured Chromatiales bacterium
CGCCCTCGTAGTGCATGACCTGCCGGTCCCCGCCGGAAAAGTCGCGGTAGTCGCCGCTGCCCCAGATCGTCGCGTTGCGGAACAGGCCGCCGCCGGTGGCCGCCGCGTTGAGCGGCAGGGTGAAGGACGACCCGGCGAGCAGCCGGCCGAGGCCGAAGGTGCCGCTCTGCAGCGACTGCCCGTGCGCCAGCAGGGCGTCGGAGAGGCTGGAGACGCCGCCGAAGTTGAGCCCCGCGGCTTGCGAGGCGTCGTCGGCGATTGCCCGCTCGATGCGGTTCGACACGGCATCGACCGTGCTGGCGGTCATCGCCCGCATGACCTGGGGCTGGATGGTCTCGATGGCCAGATTCTGGCGATGGGCGGTCACTCCAGAGTCACTGAGGTAAAAGCCCGAGCCGATAATATAGCGCGCAATGCGTCCGCTTGCCCTCGTAACTTCGAACTCGCGGGCATATCCCACCTTGGGGATGTTGGCGCTGTCGGCCTCGTCAGTGGGATCGTCGAAGTAATACTGTACGAAGCCTCCTTCCGGGCTGCTTTTTGCCGCATTGAGGACCTGTGGCAGGATAAGTTCTCCGGTGACAGCGTCTCGCTGCGTTGGAATCAAAGGTCGAACTTCGAATCTGTCGGGAAACGCCCCGTGAAATAAGATGATGTTGCTGGAAAGATCCAAGATATATAAGTACACGGAACCGTGTCGCCAGGGCCCGTTCGGATCCCGAAAGGCAACCTTGGCTTTCGAAAGGCCGTCTCGGCCGCCGGTCCTTCCAAACTCTTTATATTGCTCGATCGCGTTCGCGACGAAAGCCTTCAAAGTTTCGCGATCTACCACATCTTGGGCGCGGATGGTCGGATCGCCGTAATCGATTGGTTCTCGAGCCAAGTGGGATGCGTCGAGGTCGAATCCGGTGAGCAGTATGATTGGAGCCCCTGCAGCACCTCTGTAGACGCTGGCATAGCCGGAGACGCCCGGGATGCCCATGATGCGGGCCGTCGGTTCCCGCAGCAATCTGCCCGAGATAGCAGTCAGGTTGGTTAAATCTGCTTCGGGGATTCCCAGTGAAGTAAGAATTGCTGCAAAAATCCTACGATTCAGGAGGTTGCCCGACAATGCCATGTTCTTCGCGTGAAGGAACACCCTGCCGGTTGGCGCCAGTTGCACCAGATAAGTAGAACCGGAACGCCAAGGTCCCTCTTCTTGCCTGATAAGGCATCCGAAATGGAGCCCTGTCGCCCGATTTGCCGCGACCGCCCTCTTGAAACCTTCTCTCGCAGATAGCACAAATTCTTCGTGGGTGCGCTGCCCATTTTCCACCTGCTGCGCAGTCACACTTGGATCACCAATAGGAGTTACCCCGGGAGTCGGCGGACAGGCTGCATTCGTTTGCGCCAAGGCCGGATGCGCACCGAGACCGACGGCGGCCAGCATGAGAAGACGAAATGCGACTGGCTTGATCTTCCGTGTCCCGGCTTTAATCTTGAAGTTCCTCCCTAAGAAAATCGACGAACCATGGAAGTCAGGTGGGCTAAGAAAGTTTAGCACATAGAATTGTGCGCGCGGGCTATGGCTTGGCGAACGGGTTAGAACTAATTGGTTCAGTACCTTGGCCTGAGCAAAAATTGCCAAACTTAAAAAAGAAAGGGGGGCGTTTCAATCTGAAACGCCCCCCTTGTTTTCCGAGATCAGGCGATGTCGAAACGGTCAAGGTTCATAACCTTGTCCCATGCCTCAACAAAGTCTTGCACAAACTGTTCCTTGGCGTCCTCGCATCCGTAGAATTCCGAGAGGGCCCGAAGTTGCGAGTTCGAACCGAAAACCAGATCGACGCGCGTGCCGGTCCACTTCAGTTCACCTGTGGCGCGGTCACGCCCCTCGAACGAGTCGCAGTCTTCCGAAGTCGGAGTCCAGGCGATACCCATGTCGAGCAGATTCGCGAAGAAATCATTGGTCAGCGCTCCGGGCTGATCCGTGAAAACTCCATGTTGGGTCTGTCCGACATTCGTGTCCAGGACACGCATTCCGGCGACAAGAACCGCCATCTCAGGTGCGGTCAACGTCAGCAACTGCGCCCGATCGACCAACAACTGCTCTGGCGTGACGTTGTGTTTCGCCTTGAGGTAGTTGCGGAACCCGTCTGCGGTGGGTTCAAGAGGGGCGAAGGAATCGACATCCGTTTGCTCCTGAGCTGCATCCGTGCGGCCTGGCGTGAACGGAACCGTCACATCGCATCCGGCGTTTTTCGCGGCTTGTTCGACACCCGCGCATCCTGCCAGGACGATCAGGTCGGCAAGCGAAACCGCTTTCCCGTTCGAAACCGAACTGTTGAACTCCTGCTGGATGGCTTCCAGTGCCTGCAGCACGGCCGCCAGTTGCTCCGGCTGGTTGGCTTCCCAGCCTTTCTGGGGTGCCAGGCGGACGCGCCCCCCGTTCGCGCCTCCCCGCATGTCGGAACCACGGAAGGTCGATGCCGAGGCCCAGGCTGCGGAGACCAGTTGGGAGACTGACAATCCCGAAGCCAGAATCTTGGCCTTCAGATCGGCAATGTCCTGTTCGTTGACCAGCGTATGGGTCACGGCGGGGACGGGATCCTGCCAGATCAGGTCTTCCTGCGGAACTTCCGGGCCGAGATAGCGGGAGCGGGGCCCCATGTCGCGGTGGGTCAACTTGAACCATGCGCGGGCGAACGCGTCTGCGAACTCCTCGGGGTTCTCGTGGAAACGCCGCGAGATCTTCTCGTAGGCCGGATCCATTCTCATGGACATGTCCGCCGTGGTCATGATTGGAGCATGGCGCGTGGACGGATCGTGCGCATCCGGCACGTCGTCGGATCCGGCGCCATCTTTCGGGACCCACTGCCACGCACCGCCAGGGCTCTTCGTCACTTCCCACTCGTAACCGAACAGGTTGTCGAAATAGCCCATGTCCCACGTAACCGGATCGCTCGTCCATGCGCCTTCCAGTCCACTGGTGATGGCGTCACCGGCCTTGCCCGATCCGTGGCTGTTGACCCAGCCGAAGCCCTGTTCCTCGATGCTGGCGCCTTCAGGTTCCGGTCCCACGTACTCATCCGCGCTGGCTGCGCCGTGGCATTTGCCGAAAGTGTGTCCCCCGGCAGTGAGAGCGACGGTTTCCTCGTCGTTCATCGCCATGCGGGCAAAGGTCTCGCGAACATCGACCCCCGAGGCGACCGGGTCGGGATTGCCGTCCGGCCCTTCCGGGTTTACGTAGATCAAGCCCATCTGCACGGCCGCGAGTGGATTTTCGAGATCGCGCTCGCCGGAATAACGCTTTTCTCCGAGCCACTCTTCTTCGACGCCCCAGTAGATGTCTTCTTCCGTTTGCCAGACGTCTTCACGCCCGCCACCGAAGCCGAATGTCTTGAAGCCCATCGATTCCAGGGCGCAGTTGCCGGCGAGGATCATGAGGTCGGCCCAGGAGATTTTCTTGCCGTATTTCTGCTTGATCGGCCACAGCAGCCTGCGCGCCTTGTCGAGGTTGCCGTTGTCAGGCCAACTGTTGACGGGGGCAAAGCGCTGGTTGCCGGTTCCGGCACCGCCGCGGCCGTCGCCGATTCGGTAGGTACCGGCAGCGTGCCACGCCATGCGAATAAAGAAAGGCCCATAGTGACCGTAGTCGGCCGGCCACCAATCCTGCGAGGTCGTCATCAACTCGTAGAGGTCCTGCTTCAGGGCGTCGTAATCGAGACTCTTGAATTCCTCGGCATAGCTGGTGCCGTTGGTGGGTTTGGACTGGACAGAATGCTGGTGCAGAACGTTGACGTTTAACTGATCCGGCCACCATTCTCGGTTTGTTGTGCCGCTGCCTGCTGGATGGCTTTCCAGCATGGACTTGACTGGACATTGACTCTCGGCCATAAAAATTGCCTCCTTGTTTTTCGGATTTTTTTGCTGCTACTGTTAGAAAATTGCTTTTCCGTAGGATTTTCGCTCCCGTCCTCGGAGCGTATCCCACGATAGCATAAAATTGGACAGTGTCCAAATTATGACAACTGTTCCCGCTGTTGGTTCAGCCGCAGGACTCCAGGCATCCCGAAGATGCCGGCTGTGGTTATAAGTGCCCGCGACCCGGCGGCCGGTCCGGCTTGGCAATACAGAGTTTCCTAGAACGTTGGAACTGATGCTTTCCCAAAGACCCTTGGGTGCGTCTACTTCATCTCATGATCGCTTTCGAAGCAGGTCTGCGCCCGCCGCCCCAAGCAGCAGTGGCAGGCTCGCGTCGATCAGCATCCAGAGAACGGATGTCGCATCGGGACCTGTGGGCGCGTAATTTGGGTTCAGCAGGTTGAAGTAGCTCCAGAGCAGCAGGATGCCGACGGCCAGAAAACCGTAGAAAAGCACGTTGGCGGCCAAGTACTCCCGGGTGACCGTCTCGCCACCCTCGCAGTCGACGGCACGTTTGCGCAGGTATGCAAAAACGGTGCCCACCACCCATGCCAGTACCATAAACGGATCAAGTATCTCCCAGAACGGGCTGTAGGGTTGCCCCGGTTCGGAAACGTGGTACAGCGGCTCGACCACCGTGTGAAACGCGACCATGATGGCCATGGCAATCAGCGCCAAGCGAGGCATGTTCCGATATGTAGTGAACCTGCACAGGTGCTTGCCCTAAAAGGCATTTGAGTTGATAATACGCGCCCCCGACGACAGAGGGGCGAACCCGACCATGAGCGAAATCGACTTTAACCTGTCCGCAGAGCCGCGCAAGGAGACCGGAACCAGCGCGATGCGGAAGATGCGTCGTGCAGGCCAACTGCCTGGCGTGGTTTATGGCGCGGGGGGCGATGCCGTTCCGATCACCTTGTCGGGTCTTGAAGTGTCTCGCCATTTGGAACATGAGGCCTTTTACTCGCACGTCCTGAACCTGAAGCTGAAGGGCAAGAGAGAAAAGGAACAAGTCATCCTGCGCAGCGTTCAGCGCCACCCGGTCCGTTCGGATGTGCTGCTGCATATCGACCTGCAGCGCATCAGCAAGGATGCGAAGATCAAGATGACGATCCCGCTGCATTTCAAGGGCGAAGACATCGCGCCCGGCGTCAAGGAGCAAAGCGGCCTGATCAGCCACCTGATGACGGAAGTGGAGGTCTCCTGCCTGCCTTCCGATCTTCCGGAATTCATCGAAGTCGACATTTCCGAATTGCATATCGGCGAACTGGTCCATCTTTCCGACCTGGCGATCCCGGAAGGCTTGGAACTGGTCGAACTGTCGCACGGACACGATCACGCCGTGGCCACCATCCATGTCCGGCGCGAGGAGATAATAGAAGAAGTAGCGGTCGAAGAGCCTGAGGGCGAAGAGGGTGAAGAGGCCGAGGAGCAGGCAGCCGAGGCCGAAGAGAAAGACGCGGATTCTGCTGAAGAAGAGTCCTGATCGGAACCGGGTCAATGGCGGAATCAGGCGATGCGGTCCGGTTGATCGCAGGGCTTGGCAATCCCGGTGCGGAATATGCCCGCACCCGACACAATGCCGGATTCTGGCTGATTGATGCGCTGGCTGACCGGTTGGGTGCGCACCTGCAGCCTTCCCGGCAACTGAAAGGCGAAACCGCGTCAGTCGAAGTGGAAGGGTACCCACTTCGCCTGTTCAAACCGAACTCCTACGTCAATGTGAGCGGCGCCACGATCGCGGCGGCGTGCCGCTACTTTCGTATTCCCGCCTCGGCCCTGCTGGTCGCGCATGACGACATCGACCTGCCGGACGGCGCGGCACGACTGAAATTTTCCGGAGGACATGGCGGCCACAAAGGCATCCGCGACATCACCCAGCATCTCGGCAAGGATTTCTGGCGCCTTAAACTCGGTGTCGGACACCCTGGGCGGGCTTCGGAGGTGGTGGGCTACGTGCTCAAGCCGCTGTCCAGTTCGGACCGTGCCGCGGTAGATCAGGCGGTGCAACAGGTGCTGGAGCACGTTGGAAATCTTGTCGAAGGGGATTTCCAGAACATCATGAACGCGTTGCATGACCCGAACGGTCCGACCGGATGAGCCTCAAGTGTGGGATCGTTGGGTTGCCCAACGTCGGGAAATCCACGCTGTTCAATGCCCTGGCCTGTGCCGAGGCGGCAGCCCAAAATTATCCGTTCTGTACGATCGACCCGAACCAAGGCGTGGTGCCGGTTCCGGATCATCGGCTTGACCGTTTGGCAGATCTGGCGGGGTCGGCGCGGCGGATCCCGGCCACGGTGGAATTTGTCGACATCGCCGGACTGGTCCGGGGCGCTTCGCAAGGCGAGGGGCTCGGCAATCAATTCCTTGCGCATATTCGCGAGGCGGATGCCATCGCCCAGGTCGTGCGGTGCTTCGAGGACGACAATGTTGTCCATGTAGACGGGGCGATCGACCCGGTTCGGGATTGCGAGACGATCCGGACGGAACTGCTCTTGGCTGACTTGGGGACGGTGGAGCGGTCGCTTGAAAAGTGGCGGCGGCAGGCCAAGACCGGCGACAAGGAAGCCCGTGCAGTGCAGGCCGTGTTGGAGGCAGTCCGCGGAAATCTAGACCAAGGCGTCCCGGTGTGTGAACAAGGGCTGGGCGAAGCGGAGCGAGGGGTGCTGAGTCCGCTTTTCCTACTGACGGCCAAGCCGTCTCTGTTCATCGCCAATGTCGACGAGGATGGCTTTTCCGGCGGGAACGACGCCCTGCGTGCATTGGAGGAATACGCGCGCGGGAAAGAGATCGCTGTCATTCCGATTTGCGCTGCTCTGGAATCTGAGATTTCCCGGCTGGATATGGAAAGCCGGGAGGATTTTCTGGCAGACTTGGGTCTGTCCGCGCCAGGATTGGACCGAGTGATCGAGGCGGCCTACCGGCTTCTGGGTTGCATGACGTATTTCACGGCAGAGCCGAAAGAGGCGAGGGCATGGACCATTCGCCGGGGCGTGCATGCCTCGCAGGCGGCAGGCGCAATCCATACTGACTTCGAAAAGGGATTTATCTGTGCGGATGTGATCGCCTATGAGGATTACATTGCTTGCGGCGGGGAGACGGGAGCCCGGGAGGCGGGCAAGAGTCGCACAGAAGGCCGGGATTACGAAGTGCAGGAAGCGGACGTCATCCACTTCCGCTTCAACGTATGAGAGATGAATCAGGGAACGTGCGGTCTGCCGTCTTTGGTGGGAAGGTTTTGGATTGATTTCCCTGCCGATTGTTCGGCGACCATCAAGTCGAACTGGGACTGAAGGCTAATCCAGAATTGAGGGCCGGTGCAGAACCAGTGGCCAAGCCTCAATGCAGTGTCGCCAGTGATCGATCGCTTGCCCCTGATGATCTGACTGATGCGGTTGGGTGGCACGTCGATTTGACGGGCAAATTCGGTTGGAGTGATCCCGATCTCGGCAAGTTCGTCCTGGAGGATGGCGCCGGGGTGAACAGCTCTTGAAAACATGACTCCTCCTCAAAAGGTTCAGTGGTAATCTTGAATTATCGCGTTGCTGGGGCCTGTCTGACCGTCTGGCCACTCGAAACATAGCCGCCACTGCCGGTTGATTCGAATAGAGTACCAACCGAGACGGCTGCCCTTGAGAGCCCCGAGCCGATTGCTGGGCAATACGCGCAGGCTTTCCAGGGAAGGTGCTGCATTCAGGATCGAAAGCCGTTTCGAGGCTTGCTCCTCAAACCCGTGAAATGCGGGGACATGAATTCCTTTCGCGAAATTCTCGGTCCTCTTGTCGCAATAACTCAGGATCATGGATTATAGAAATAATGACGATATACGTCAAGCGTCTTTTTTTCTGTCCGGGGGGGGGGGGTCAATCGCACATTTCCCTGTTTTCGCCTCATGCCCGAGCGACTTCGAGTTTCCGATGTTTTACGCGGCTAGGGCGGTCCCGAACTTCCTCACCTTGATTTCCCCTTTCCGCTGCAGCGCGTGCCACAGGTCGTACTGCATCTGCTGCTGTAGCCAGGTCTCCGGGCTCCCGCCGAATCCCTTGGACAGGCGAATGGCCATTTCCGGGGAAATCCCGAGGCGACCGTTGAGCAGCATGGAAAATGTATTACGTGACACTCCCAGGCCTTCGGCCGCTTCGGTCACCGTCAATTCCAAAGGATCAAGGCAGACCCGGCGGATGAATTCTCCAGGATGTGGCGGATTGTGCATGAGCATGTGGTTTCCTCCTCCTAGCGGTAGTCCAAATAGTTGACATCGGCGACCCCGCCCTCGGCAAAGCGAAAGACTATTCGCCAGTTCCTCCCGCCCGAAATCGCCCAGTAGCCCGCATGGTCGCCTCTCAGGGGATGAAGCGCAAAGCCGGGAAGGTCCAGGTCTTCGGGAACCGTTGCCGCGTTCAGACGCGTGAGCGCATCCCTGACGGCTTGGCGGTGCTCGGCGGGAATGCGCCTTGGGTTCTCCGCGCAGGAAGAACCGCTTGAGTGCCCTGTTCCTGAAATTCCGGACCATGGAAATGTAATATGTATTATTACTATTGTCAATTCCATTGATGTCTTGGGTCTTTGAATCAGGTTCCCTACGGGTAGACCAAGTAGTACGGAGTCGTTACGGGGGAGGGGAAATCCGGATAGTGGTCGATCACATCCTCGATCGGCAGGGCCCGGTGACGTCCCCGCTTGGCGTACTCCACGTACTTCCGGTACCAGCGCTCCCGTTCGCTCCATCCCCGGAAGTTCCGGGGCACGACAGTCCGGGTGGAGGTCGGGCTGGATTGGACGGTTCCGCCTGCCTCGACGATCTGGCGATGACAGGCCGAGTCGGTCAGCGCCAACTCGGTGCACTTGGCGTAGGTGTGCGGGGTGGAGCCTGGCGTTTGCGCAGGGGCCGCACCCGTCGAACCCACCAGGATCGCAAGAATTGGCAGCAGGTGGGGGTTCAGTTTCATCAGCATTGGAATTTCCTCTCAGTATGAGCATTTGACGAAGACGGCGATGGTGGCCGTGTCGGAAGTGGCGCTTTCCTCGCCCCCGGATCCGGTGATGACCGCCCGCACCCGCCAGGAGTCGGTGAGATTGTCTACCGGCAGTTGGATTCCGTGTAGCGCCCGGCCGCTGGGTGACGAAACCCGGCTGAGAGCGGTGAAGATGCGCGGCGTCATGCTGTCCGGACAGGTCGGTTTGCGGATCAGGTCGCCGGGACTGGCCGCGGTGGCGAACTGCACGGAGTTGAGCAAGGTCTGCCCGGTCTCGGTGGCCACGTCGCGGGCGCCGAACAGGTACTGGTTGCCCAGGTCCCAGGTCGCCGTGGGGCTGGCGGAGCCGTCCAGCGGCATGAATGCGCCCCCCGTGCCGGGTGTGTCGGCAGGCCGGGGATAGTGTACGGTCACGGTCGTGCCGGAGGCTGACGCGCCGGGTACCTTCTGCGCGAGGGCGGCTGCCTGTTCGGTATTTTCCGTGGTGGCCGCGATGGTGAAGTGATTGGAGTTGCAGGACAGCACGTACCCGGTCCGGTTTCCATTGGAATCGAGATAAGGAGACAGCCGGGGCGCGCCCTTGAGCAGGCCTTTTGCGTTCAACTCGTTGTACGCTCCTTTGCACAGCAGCATCTCCAGCGGCCACTTGCCCTCGTTGATGAAATAGTGTTGCGCCGCATTGGCCAGCCGGTAGATTTCTTCTGCTGCCTGCTCGGCGCGGTCGCGTTCGAGATCGTCAACAAGACGGCGGGTGGCACTGAGCTGAAGGGTGCCAGCGAGAATCGAGAACAAAGCCAAGGTGATCACCAGTTCCAGCAGGCTGAAGCCGGACTGATGCGCACAGGGGCTGGAACGAGAGTGTTTCATTCGGTTTTTTCCTGGATCTGGCGAAGCCGGCGTGCCCGCCAAAGTGGAATACGGAGTTCCGAGGCTGGAAAGGGAGCCCGCACGGCTTCAGTTTCTCCACCAATCAGAATGCGAGGGTCAGCATCGTCGAGCGCGACCCGGTAGGTTTGCCTGTCACCCAGCCGGGTCGGAACCGAAAGGTGAGGCAGGGCGGTCTGCAGGTCGGCGGCGGTGGCGACATCACCGGTGAGCAGGCCGCCCCGGTGTGCGCGGACGGCCAGCGACGCGACATACCGGCTCTCAGCCCATTTCACATGGATTTTTCCTGCATCAATGCGTGCACCGGCGAACGAGCCGATCAGGCCGATTGTCAGACTCACCATGGCCAGTGCGACCAGCACTTCCGGCAAGGTGAATCCTTGTTGCGTGACGGTCTTCATTGAACGGAGATTGAGTAGATCGGAACCAGAAACCCTTTGACGAGCAGCAACATGAGGGTCAGGATCAACCCCGAGTAAAACCAGCGGGTCCAACGCACGGTCCGTTCCAGATGCCAGCTGATTTCGGTGTGCAGGTTAGTCTGTATGGCCGAGAACAAGTGTGGAAGCTGTGCCGTCGGTGCATCCTCAAACCGGTACAGCCCCACCGCCAGGGTACGGCTGAAATAGTGCTCGGACAGGCTCTGCGAAAGACTGTGCCCGGTGCGCAGACGCGTGTACAGGTATTGGCTGGCACGCTTTCCGAGCAGAGGATGCAGCGAGCGCACCAGGTCGGCGAGATGGACGCCCTTGCGGAAGGCTGGGGCGAGGACGGCGAGCAGTACGGAGGAACGTTGCCCGCGCACCAGGGCATCGATATCGCGTAGCGGAGGGAGTGCCCGGATACGGCCCCAGAATCGGTATCCGGCGAAGGCGAATATGGCAACTGCGCCCAGCGTCAGAGGCAGATAACGGGTCAGCAGGGCATGCAGGGCCATCAAAATGTCGGTCGCGAGAGTCGTTTGAATCTCGACACGGCTGGACAGGCGGTCGAGCAGCATCTGGAACAAGAACGGTGTGAGGGCGAACAGGCCGAGCGCGGCCACCGTGTACAGGACGGCACGCAATAGAGGGGCATGGAGCTTCTCCCGGCTTTGCCGTTGGTGATCCAGGAACTCCGCCGCCTGCAGCAACATGTCGGGAACCTGCCCGAGGCGCTCTCCCTCGCGGCACAGGGCAATGGCGAAAGGGTGCACGTTGAGATGCAACAGAAGTTCGGCAGGAGCCAGGCCGGCCAATCCCGCAGCACTTCGGGAGTGCCGGTTCCGCCGCAGTGTTGGGAGCTGCGCGACCATCCGGTCCAGTTCCTCGGGTGTCAGGCTGCCGCGGCTTAGTTGCATGGACATCTGGGTCAACAGCAGACGCTGTTCATTGAGATCGACCCGTCGCAAGCCCAGCCATTCCTTCCAATGCCGCCGAACCGACAGCACCCGGCGATGGGCGATCGCCGGGTGCCGGCGTGCGGAATCCGGGCTGTCCGCATCCACCGCGAGCGAGATGGCGGCGCCCTGCGGAGACAGGCAGCGCACGGCGTAAAGGGCCATGGTCAGGGAATCCGGTAGTTCACCGTCAACGTGTCGTCGTCGCCGTCGTAGGCAGTCGAACTGACGGCCGAACCCGATGCGAGTCCGAGGGTGGTGGCGAGATCGGGACCGAAGGCGTCCGCATCCTCGGCACTGGTGAGCACCCAGCTGAGGCTGACGGTCCGCGCGGTCGGAGTTCCCAGCGTCCAGGCATCGCCGAACGGTCCATTGGCAGGGACGCCGGCATTCGTGATGTCCGTCTTGGTGACGCCAGTCAGGCTGCCGTTGATTGCGCGGTACGAAATCAAGGCGGCAGGGATGTCGTTGAGCAGGGCGTCCTTGCTGCTGGCCATCGCCAGTTCCGTCTCGGCCGTCCCGAAACTCGTGACGATCGTCGAGACGAGAATGCCGATCAGCGCGATGACGGCCAGGATTTCCGGCAAGGTGAATCCGCATTGGCGGAAGCTTGGGTTCGGATGTTTCATGATGCGTGGTTCTCCGTGAAAGCGAGTTGAAGGGGAAGGGTGTGCGACTCGGGAACCTGAACGGGTTCACCGGGAGGTTCGGGCAGGATGCGCAGGCATTCAGCCCAAGTGGTCTGTCCGGCGCGGACCAGGTCCGTGGCGTAATCCCAAAGACCGTGAAATCCCTGGGCGCGGGCGGTGTCGTACAGTTGCGCCAGGCCGGAGCCGTCGGCGATGCAACTGGCAAGCTGGGGCTCCAGGAACAAGGTTTCCGCGATGCAGATGCGTCCGCGATAACCGCTGTGCTCGCAGCGCTCGCATCCCTCCGGGCGGGCGATCGGCCAGTGCTCGCCCGGCGGGAGCCCAAGCAGGCCAGTGGCTTCCCAACCGGCTTCGTCGTAACCGTGCGTGGCGCAATGAGGACAGACTTGGCGAACCAGCCGTTGCGCACTGACAGCGGCCAAGGTGTCGGCGATCAGGTGGGAGTGGACGCCGAGGTTGCGCAGGCGCTCGATGGCACCAAGACTGTTGTTGGTGTGCAGGGTGGAAAGCACCAGGTGACCGGTCAGGCTCGCCCGGCAGGCGAGCCGAGCCGTCTCCTCATCCCGGATCTCGCCGATCAGGATGACGTCCGGGTCCGCGCGGAGAAGCGCCCGCAAACCTGCGGCATAGCTCATGCCGATGTCGTCGTTAATCTGGATCTGGTCGATGCCCGGGATCTGCACCTCGATAGGGTCCTCCAGCGTCTTGATGGAGATTTGGCTATGGTTGCGCCGAAGGATTTCCATCACCAGCGCATAGAAGGTCGTGGTTTTGCCCGCTCCGGTCGGGCCGGTCAGCAGGAACAGACCGCTGTTCATGGCGACGATCCGGCGCAATGATTTGACGAAGGCAGGCCCCAAGGCCAATTGGCTCAGGGTCTGCACTGAACGCTGGTAGCCGGCCGCGATGCGCAGCGTGAACGAGCCCCAGACCTTGCGGCCGATGGTGACCGGACACATGTTGACCCGGATGAAGAAAACCTGCCCCCTCAAGGACATCTCCAGGCTGCCGTCCTTCGGCGTGTTGTAGACCCCATGCTGGTTCCCGGACAGGGTCAGCAGGGTGTTGGAGATCAGGCGGTAGTTGCATTTTTCCGACATCACCATGCGTTCCTCGCGCAAGGTCAGGAGCAGGCCGTTTCGGCGCATCTTGATTTCTACGGCCTCGTTGTCGCGCGGCACGATGTGAAGGTCGCTGGCCTGGTGGTCGATGGCGAGCGTGAGCCATTCGTGCAGAACCTGTTCCGCTTCCGGAGACAGGGACGGGTCTTGGGCCTTTTCGGAGTGGGTGTCGGGCTGGATCGGGATCAGCCCGATTTCTCCGCGGTGCCGACTCAAGGCATCCCTCGGCAGTGCCAGCTGCGGATTGCGGATCAGGTGTTGGCAGGCGAATGGATCGGTTACGAACAATCGGCCGTCGGCCCAGGCCACGGCACCGTCCGCGGCATAGTCCAGGGAGCCGTACAGGTTCTCGGAATACACCGGCATCGAGAAGGTCTCCGCTAGGGCCAGCGTGACCGATTCCACGTCGGCGCCGGCCCGTAGCAGACGGGGGACAATTGCTTCGGGGGTGTCCGGGCAGGCCAGTTGCATGGCATTCGACGGCAAGGCGCCGGAGTTGACGAGCATCTGACGAACCGCCTCGAAGCGTTGCACGATCCGACCGGGCAGAACGCTCACGGCACCGTCCTTTCAAGCGGGATCCGAAACCGCATTCCATCGGAGCCTTGGACTTCGAGCGAGTCGATGCCAACCGAATGGATTTGCCAAGGCCCAAGTTGCTGACCAGCACGAACCTCGATGTGCTGGCCACTGTCGAGACGCAATTGCGCACGTCCCTGGTAGATATTGATGAGCTGCGGCAGGTCTAGGGTTCGCGCTGGGATCGGGCCAGGGTGATCCGCTTCTCTGGACTGCAATGGGATCAATTCCGCACCTGGGCAGGGATAGCCGGTCTGCCGGCATTCCTGGAGTTTCTTCGCGATCCGCAGCTGGACTTCAAGGAGCGCGTCGGTGGCATGCAGGCGCTGCAATTCGTGAACATGGGTCTCGGCCTCTTGGAGGATTCGCCGGGAGGTTTCTCCGGCAGGATCGCCGTCCGCCAGCACTGGAGCGGACAGGATGGCCGCCAGCAAGGCCGCCCTCATGTTTTACCTTCGACGTTGGGACTCGCACCGAGCATGAACAGCACGGCATGTGCAATTCCACCCGAGGCCCGGATCTCGTCCACGATCAGCGGCACTTGCGGTTGGGCGGTTCGGCACAGCCAGACGACGGACGTAAATGTCCCGCGCAGCGCGACTTTCCACACCGTGCCACCAAAACTGCCAATTCGTCGCTGGACTGCTTCCGGGTAGAAGCTCGGGTCCGCTTCGATAACCTTCATCTCATGCACTCCCGGCAGGGTCTGGGCCAGTTGGCGCAGTCGCCGCAGTTGCCAGTGGATGGGGCGCACCGGCGGCAGGCTTTCGAGACGTTGCCGGGATTGCACAAACCGCGCATACTGTTCGGAAATCCCGGCTAGGTCCGGAGTGACACGCTTCTGGTCGAGCATAATCACGACGAGGCCCGCGAGGCTCAGGCATAGGATGCCGAACAGCGTGGGTAGTCCTTGCTGTTGCCACCGGCTACCAGACAATGCGAAGCGAGCCATCGGGCTGGTGCGTAATCTGCCGGGCCATCAGTCCGGCCGGAGGAGTGGGCGGGAGCGTGTCGAGCGGGTACACGATGGCCGTCAGAGTCGGGGCGGCCAAAACAGAGGCTTGCGGCAGTTCGATTGGTTGGAAGTCCCAGGACAGGATCAGCAACTGATCGAGACGGCGCGACTGGTCGATGGGTTCGATACGTCCGCTGGCTTCCAAACGAGCGAGATCCTGCTGCAGCTGGACGGTCTGTTCGCGCAGGCGTTCGGCCTGCTGCATTTTCTGTGCGTGGCGATGGCCCAGGATGTGGTCGGTCGCGGTACCGGTGAATGCGCTGCCGAGAACCATGACGCCAGCCACTGTCAAGGTCCGAAGGCGGGCGCGGGCTTTCTGAGCCCGGCGATATCGCAAGGTCTGGATTGGCTGTGACGGAAGGCTTAGGATCTCGGGTGCCGGGTCGATCCAAATTGGCTCGGGTGCAGTGTCGGTCAGTGCGAACGCATCCAGCAGGGTTTCGCCTGTGATCCGTCCGCTGCAGGCGTTGCCTGTTTCGCGAAGAAGGTAGCGTCCTCCATGCGGCTCGGTATCTGTGGTGACTTGGTACAGGCCGGGTTTCTGCGGGATGAACCCGGACGCGATCAGGATCTGCCAGAGCCCGTACAGGGGCAGGCCAGGATAGAGTTCGGATAGAGCGTCGACAGATTCCTGCTCGACATAGAGGGGCAGTTCCGGATCATCTGAAGCGATGGTCATCAGACGTTCGGCTAAAGCACCGGTGAGATGCGTCAGCACCAAGTCGTCCACCAAGATCACTTGATGCGAGCCGATCCGGGTAGGGCAGTCGAGTGGAATCATCAAATGGCTACCTCGATAGGGGTGATGACGATCATCAGTTCCCGGTTGGTTTTCTCCAAGGTGGAGGCGGCGAAGGCCTGACACAGGAAGTGGTCGCAGTCCGGTTGGTGGGCGGCCTGCAGTGACCGGCTCTGGATCAGCCCACCGAGCAGGATGGGTTTGCCGCTCCGGGTGATGGCCAGCGTGGCCATTTCCTGTATGGCGATATTGGGTCGCACGACAGTGGAGACGCCAGTCTCGAATTCGCTGTGCGAGCGGATCGACGACAGTACCGGGACGACTTCGACCAGGATGGAACCGTCATGGCGCATGCGCGGAGTGACGGCGATGCGGAAGCCAACCCGGATGTGCTCGAATTCGGTGGCAAGAACCGGTTCGCGGTTGCCTTCACCGAGCACCAGGTCGGTGCTGGCGATGAAACTGACCTCCTCGCCGTCGCCGAGAAAGGTCGTCATGCCGTTGACGACGGTGAAGACCGGGTCGCTGCGGACCGTGACCTGGCCGTGCCGCGATAGCTGTCGCACCATGGCGTTGAGGCTCCAGCGCCCGAATTCCAGTGCCGCATCGACTTCCCAAGCTCCGCCAGCGCGTACGAAAGACAGATTGCCGGGTACGGTTCGGGAGGCAGCGATGCGCCGGTCCACCGAATCGTAGAGCAGGCTCAGGTCTAGTCCGCCGCCGGATCCTTCCTCACGGGAAACGTCGAGAATGGCAACGGCCATCAGGATCTGCCGCGCACCCCTGCGGGTCTGTTCGGTCAGCCAGGCATCGAGTTCATGAATGCGCGAGACCGGCCCCCGC
This sequence comes from uncultured Chromatiales bacterium, assembly GCA_964526195.1. Lineage (GTDB taxonomy): Bacteria > Pseudomonadota > Gammaproteobacteria > Poriferisulfidales > Poriferisulfidaceae > Poriferisulfidus. The sequence goes on from CAZGIH010000015.1 coordinate 16,090, forward strand.
GCACGTAGCAGGCCAAGGCGCTGATCCGCGACCAGCCAGGTCTGAAAGGGTGCCCCGGGCGTCGGTGTCGTTCCAGCATCGGACGCCCCTAGGATCGAACGTGCATTGGCAAGCAGGTCTTCCCATGGGGAATCCGTGTGATCGTAAGTCACCGTTGCGGCTCCCTCCTCGGACCGGCTGTTGCCTTCGCTTCCTTCACCGTCTTTGCCTCCGGTGGAAGAAGACAACGAGACGGCTTGACCGACCTTGAGTTTCGATTGGCCGTGGCCAGCGAACGTGCTAACGTCCCAGGAGCGCGTCAGGTAGGACGACACGTGCACGATCGGCAATTCAGGATCCAGTTCCAATGCGTAGCCGGTCATGCCCTCGAGAATGTCCAGATACTGTCGAAGGCTGAGGTTGTTGACGCGGACGCTGTAGCGCTGGCTCAGATCGATTTCCGGAGTGGCGGGCACGAGGTTCAGGGCTGGGTCGGCCCGGGTCAGGCACTCGGCCAGCGTGACTTCCCTGAGGTTGAGGGTGACAGACAGGTCGGCGTTTTCTGCGTGCGGTTGCTCGATGCGGACGAACGGGCGAGGCGGTATCGGTGAGGCTGGCGTCGCGGTTGGGGCATCCAGCGATTGCGGCAGGTGGATTTCGCCGGGCGAGATTTCCGACCCGGCGCAGGCATGCAGCGCAAGTGCAACCAGGGGCAGTGCAGCGCGTGAGTTCACGGTTGTCCCAACACGACCAGTTTCTGGTCTTCGAAGACGTGCAGGACGAATTCATCCTGGGCCTGATCTCCAAGTTTTCGAGCCAATTCGGTCAGGGCATCCCACCAGGTCGTCGAGGAAATCAACGAAACCCGGGCTTGCAGAAGAGCGGATGGGACTTCCGGGCGAAGTGTCCAACCAAGGGGGACAATCAGATCCAACGCCTCCTGCAGGGTCATGTCTTCAACGAAGATTTCGGCCGGATCATGCAGGCTAGTCGGCAAGAGCAAACCCGTTTCTGCCGGGCTCGGATCCGGGCCTTCCATGGCAAGGCTTTGAGCGTCCTCGATTTCAATAGGGGGAGCCTGTCGCTCCAGTTGCGCCTGCCACTCTTCGGTTGGCTGGATAATCAGTGTGCGGTACAGCGGATTGACCTTAAGTTGCCAAGCCCCGCCAGCCAGGACGCCTAGAGCTTCCGACAAGTGGATGGGTCCGAGGTTTCGGTGCACCTCAGGCAGCGGCTGTGGCATCAGGATGGTTTTTGCCCAGTGGCTTCGTTGTTCGTCAAGGCGGTAGCCCGAGCGCGTCAGCAGGTGGGCAAGGGCCTCGCCGACGGTGGCGATTTCCTGCGGAAACCGAATCTGGGTCAGGGTGACTCGGAGGGGGTGGCGTTGCGCATGGCTGCTGCCGGGCATCAGGTAGGCGTAGCGGGCGATGGGGACAGGATCTTCGGCGGCCGACCCCAGGCCAGGGAGGGCGAGGCAGCAGGCAAGAAAGATTCCGCGCATGGGCAGGCTCCGGTTGGTCCTGCCAAATTAGGCCAGCGAAGAGGCGAAATCAAGGAAAAATGGTCGGAATTTTTAGACCATTTTTAACTTTGATAAATCAATAGCTTGTGAACTAAAAAATAGTGCCGGATCTTAGTTTCGGGGTGCTTTCCCGAGTTTTGGGGAGAGATGCCAGAGCCCGAGGACGAGAATAGCCATCCACGCGACGCCGGTCCAACCGCCGGACGCGTCGGTGCCGAGCCAGGCGGGGCCGAAGGGGCCGGGGTAGGTGAAAAACTGGAAGGATTTAAGGCTGAACACCATGGCGGCATGTGCGCCGATACAGAATGCCAGACTGCCGGTGTGCAGCCGCACGAGGCCGAGGCCGAGGCCGATTAGGAGCAGAAGAGACAGACGGGGCAGTTGCTCCAGCCATTGTTCGGGCATGTCGAGCGTGGCATTGGCAAGCAGCAGCCACCCTCCGTTCCATTGGTCCGCCAATCCCGAATCAGGCGTTGGATTGAGGAAATGGATGCCGGCGAAAAATAGGGCTGAGGCAGCCAGCGGCAACCAATAGCCGGACACCCGGGACAGCAGGAGACCGCGGAAATACAGTTCTTCCACCGTCGCGACGGCGAGCGCCGCAATCAGGTATCCGGCCAACTTGTAGCTCAGTTCAAGGCTCCACATCCAGGGATCGAGGAAACGCGCGTTCATCTCAAGGAGGAACAGCCACAAGGGCACCAGCAGGGCGGCCGTGAGGGAGAATGCAATCAGCCCCTGCACGAGCAGGGATTCGATGCCGCCGCTCAGGCCGAGAGCGTTCCGGGTAACCCGGCGTCGCGCCCACAGCACGAGCACGACGACGGCAACCAGCAAAGCACCGTACTTGACGAGTTTGTGGTGCGGGACCGGCAGCGGCCAAATCGCATAGACCAGGCCCCACAGGAAAGCACCGCCCGCCAGTGCGGCGAGCAGCAGGAGAGCGTAGGTCCAGAAGCTTCGCACGAGAATCGATTCACCAATCTTCGGAAACCCATGATTTTAGAGGAAATGGAACCAACTACACTAAACAGGCTCAAAAGGCAAGGAAAAATGGTCGGAATTTTCAGACCATTGTTTCTTGCTTTCAAGGCAGACCAACCGCAGACCGGCTCCATTCCTTATACTATTAAGTCCGCGACAGGGCGAAAGTGGCGGAACTGGTAGACGCGCTGGCTTTAGGTGCCAGTGGGATTATCCCGTGAGAGTTCGAGTCTCTCCTTTCGCACCACATCCTCCCGCATAACAAGAACGATGGAAGTTTCTCTTGAAGTTTTAGGATCGACGGCGCGCGCCTTGCGGGTCACGGTACCGCAGCAGCAATTCGTCGAACAGGTCGAAAACCGCCTTCGCCAGCTTTCCCGGACCCTGCGCATCAAGGGTTTCCGCCCAGGCAAGATACCGGTGCAAGTGGTTCGGCAGCGCCATCTCCCGCAGGTCTATGGTGAGGTGGTGGAGAAACTGGCCAACGATTCCCTGCGCGAGGCGCTGGCTGCGGAAAAAGTGCAGCCAGTCGTCGATCCGCGGGTCACGGTGGAAGAGTACGGCGAAGACCGCCCGATGAAATACCAAGCCCGGTTCGATGTCTACCCGGAGCTTGCGGAATCGAAGATTTCTGGGCTGACGCTGACCGAACCCGAAGCTGCGGTGGAAGACGCGGAAGTGGAAGAGGGAATGGAGCGACTGCGCCGCCAGTCCGTTGACTGGAAAGCGGTGGAGCGGTCGGCAGCGACTGGCGATCAGGTAGCGTTCCAGTACGCGACTTGCGGAATGGACGAGACGCTCGCAGAGATTGTCGAGGACAGCCCGGACATGGCCTTGGTGCTGGAGCCTGGCACGATGCTGGAAGAGTTGCATGAACACCTTGCGGGGATGAGCGCGGGCGACGAGAAATCGGCACAGGTAGCTTTTGCGGAACGGGCTGACGGACACCCCTTGTCCGGGCAGACCCGGCAATTCCGGGTCCGTGTGCAGGAGGTGCGCGAAGCCGTGCTGCCGGACTGGGAGGATTCGGCGTGGCTCGCACAATGCGGTGGCGCGGGTGCGACGCGCGAGACGATCCGGGATTCCGTATACGCGCACTTGGATTACCGGAAAGTGGAGATGCAGCGTGAGTATCTGGTCGGGCAGATCACGCAGGGTCTTGCAGCGGGGAAAGAGCCGGCATTGCCAGTGCCCGAATCGCTTCGGGAATGGTGCCTGTCGGTACGCGTGAAAGAAATGGGGATTCCGCCGGAGCAGGAACTGGGCGGGGATCACCCGATTCACCAGATGGCGCTGTTGGATGCCCAGCGAATCACGGCGTTTCAGGCGTTGCGTGCGTCGAGCGGGGCGGAACCGACCGAAGAGGACCAAAAACGGATCGAGGATGCCTATGCCGGGCAGTTCAAGGATTCGGCGGCGGCCCGGCGCAATGCACGACAAAATCCGGATGTACGCGGGCACCTGCAACGCGAGGCGACTTGGGACGCCATCATCCGCTGGGTGCTGGAACATGCTACAGTGAAAAAAGAGCGTATGACGCTGGAACAACTGGGCGAGCGGACCGGACGATGACTGACATCCAATCCCAATACATCCCCATGGTGGTGGAGCAGAGCGCGCGCGGCGAGCGCGCGTACGACATCTATTCGCGCCTGCTCAAGGAGCGGGTGGTCTTCATCGTGGGCGGCATCGACGACCACGTGGCCAACCTGGTGGTGGCGCAGATCCTGTTTCTGGAGTCGGAGAACCCGGACAAGGACATCTCCCTGTACATCAATTCCCCGGGGGGATCGGTCAGTGCCGGGCTTGCGGTGCACGACACGATGCAATTCTGCCGTCCCGACGTTAGCACCCTGTGCATCGGGCAGGCGGCGAGCATGGGGGCGTTGTTGCTGGCGGCTGGCGCGCCCGGCAAGCGCTACGCGTTGCCGCATTCGCGAATTATGATCCATCAGCCGCTCGGCGGCTTCGAGGGGCAGGCCACCGACGTGGACATCCACGCCAAGGAAATCCTGCGGGCCCGGGAGCAGGTCAACCAGGTGCTGGCGCGGCATACCGGCAAGAAAGTTGATAAAATCCGGCAAGATACGGAGCGCGATAACTTCATGAGCAGTGAGGACGCGCAGAAGTACGGCATCGTCGACCAGGTGCTGACCACCCGAACGGAATTACTGAACAATACGAATTCCGACTGACCGGGGCGCGGCACAGGCAGGGCACGAGCATGGAGAAAGGGAAAGACACGAAGGCGCCGTTGCGGTGCTCGTTCTGCAGGAAGAACCAGCACGAAGTCCGCAAGCTGATTGCCGGGCCGAAGGTCTATATCTGCGACGAGTGCGTGGCCCTGTGCAACGAGATCATCCGTGACGAGTTGAAGGTTGAAACCGAGCAGCGGCCGGATTCGCTGCCCGGCCCCGAGGACATCTACGCTTCGCTCGAAGAGCACGTGGTGGGCCAGGAGCAGGCCAAGAAGGCATTGGCGGTAGCCGTGTACAACCACTACAAGCGGGTCAGTTCCCGGGCCGACGAGGACGATGACGTCGAGTTGGCGAAGAGCAACATCCTGCTGATCGGTCCAACCGGATCGGGCAAGACGCTGCTTGCGGAAACGCTGGCGAACCGCTTGAACGTGCCGTTCACGATCGCGGATGCGACCACGCTGACCGAGGCCGGCTACGTGGGCGAGGATGTGGAGAACATCATCCAGAAGCTGTTGCAGAAGTGCGACTACGACGTGCAGCGCGCACAGAACGGGATCGTATACATCGACGAGATCGACAAGATTTCGCGCAAATCCGATAATCCATCGATTACGCGTGATGTCTCAGGCGAGGGCGTGCAGCAGGCATTGCTCAAGCTGATTGAGGGCACCATCGCCTCGGTGCCGCCGCAGGGTGGTCGCAAGCACCCGCAGCAGGAATTCCTGCAGGTCAATACCAGCGACATCCTGTTCATCTGTGGCGGTGCGTTCGCAGGCCTCGACAAGGTGATTCGTTCCCGCACCGAGAAGAGCGGCATCGGATTCGGCGCCGAGATCTACAGCCAGGAAAGGCGCGATTCCTATGACATCCTGAACCAGGTGCAGCCGGAGGACCTGATTCACTACGGGCTGATCCCGGAGTTCGTGGGCCGGCTGCCGATGGTGGCGGTGTTGGAGGAGCTGGACGAAGACATGCTGGTCCGGGTGCTGGTGGAGCCGAAGAACGCGATCACCCGGCAATACAAGAAGCTGTTCTCGATGGAGGGCGTGACGCTGGAATTCCGCGACAACGCCCTGGAAGCGGTGGCGCGGCAGGCGAAGGAGCGCAAAACCGGCGCCCGTGGCTTGCGTACCATCCTGGAGACCGTGTTGCTCGACACCATGTACGAATTGCCTTCGTTCGAAGGCGTGGTTCGGGTGGTGATTGACGAGGCCGTGGTCTTGGGCGAGAAATCGCCGTACCTGATTTACGAGGATCCGGACGTCGAGGAACGGCTGGCTTAAAGGCTTTTCCGGAACCGGAACCGAGCCGTGATTTCGGCCGTTTCGCGCGGGTGGAAGTTGAAAATCAGGCTTTTCGCCCTTATGATGCTAGTAGGACCGGCCAGAACCGGTGCATTCGAATAGGAGTCCCATGAGCAAAAAACCCATGCCAGAAGAAGCAGAAATCGAGCCGTCCGAAGGAGGCTTGTTGTTGCCGGTATTGCCGCTGCGCGACGTAGTGGTGTACCCGGGCATGGTGATTCCGCTGTTCGTAGGCCGCCGGAAATCCATCCGGGCGGTGGAGGCGGCGATGGCGGCCAGCAAGCAGATCCTGCTGCTGACCCAGAAGCAGGCCGAAACCGACGACCCGGATCCGGACCACATCTATTCGGTTGGCACGGTCAGTTCCATCCTGCAGTTGCTGGAGCTCCCGGACGGGACGGTCAAGGTGCTGGTGGAGGGCGCGAATCGGGCGCGCGTGGATCACTACGAGCGCATGGACGACTACTTCAGCGCACAGATTTCCATGCTGGCCGAAACTTCGGGAGCAGAATCGGCCGAGATCGAGGGGCTGGTGCGTTCCCTGCACAAGGGTTTCGAACAGTACGTCAAGGTCAACAAGAAAATTCCGCCGGAAGCCTTGGCGTCCCTGTCCGGCATCGACAATGCTTCGCGGCTGACCGATACGATTTCGGCGCACATGACCCTGAAACTGGACGAAAAGCAGAAGATCCTAGAGATCCTGTCGGTTCGGGAGCGCATCGAGGCCCTGCTCAAGCTGATCGAGTCGGAACTGGACATCCTGAGCCTGGAGAAGCAGATTCGCGGGCGGGTCAAGCAGCAGATGGAGAAGAGCCAGCGCGAGTATTACCTGAACGAGCAGATGAAGGCGATTCAGCAGGAGCTTTCGGACAATGACGAAGGCGCGAGCGAGGTCGACGAGTTGGCCGAGAAGATCGAGAAGGCGGGCATGTCGGCGGAGGCCAAGAAGAAGGCCACGCACGAACTCGGCAAGTTGCGGATGATGTCGCCGATGTCGGCGGAGGCGACGGTGGTTCGCAACTACATCGACTGGCTGGTCAACGTGCCTTGGAAGAAGCGTTCCCGGGTATGCCGCGACCTGAAGAAGGCTGAGCGGGTGCTGGAGAAGGATCACTACGGCCTGGAAAAGGTCAAGGAGCGCATCCTGGAATATCTGGCGGTACAGAACCGCGTGAAGAAGATCAAGGGCCCGATCCTGTGCCTAGTGGGTCCGCCGGGAGTCGGAAAGACGAGTCTCGGGCAATCAATCGCCCGCGCCACCGGGCGCGAGTTCACCCGCATGTCCCTCGGCGGGGTGCGCGACGAGGCCGAGATCCGGGGGCACCGACGCACTTACATCGGTTCCCTGCCGGGCAAGATCATCCAGAACATGTCCCGGGTGGGGGTGCGCAACCCGCTGTTCCTGCTCGACGAGATCGACAAGATGGCGATGGATTTCCGCGGCGACCCGGCGTCGGCGCTGCTGGAGGTGCTGGACCCTGAACAGAATCACATGTTCAACGACCACTACCTGGAAGTGGACTTCGACCTGTCGGACGTGATGTTCGTCTGTACGGCCAACACGCTGAAGATTCCCCCGGCCCTGCTGGACCGGGTGGAGGTCATCCGGATCTCCGGCTACACCGAGGACGAGAAGATGAACATCGCCCGGCGTTACCTGATTCCGAAGCAGTTGAAGAACAACGGGCTGAAGAAGTCAGAGCTGCTGATTCCAGACCGCGCGATCCAGAACGTGATTCGCTACTACACGCGCGAGGCGGGCGTCCGGAACCTGGAGCGGGAACTGTCCAAGATCTGCCGCAAGACGGTCAAGCAGTTGCTGCTCAAGCCGCGCAAGGAACAGATTCGGATCACCGCGGCACAGTTGCGGAAGTTGCTCGGCGTCCATCGCTTCCGGTATGGGCTGGCCGACGAGAACAACCAGGTCGGCCAGGTCAACGGCTTGGCCTGGACCGAGGTCGGCGGCGAGTTGCTGCGGGTGGAGGCTGCGATCGTCACCGGCTCGGGGAAACTGATTTACACCGGGCAGCTCGGCGACATCATGCAGGAGTCGATCAAGGCGGCACAGACGGTCGTGCGCAGTCGGGCCAAGACGCTGGGCATCCAGCAGGATTTCCATGAGAAGAAGGACATTCACGTGCATGTCCCGGAAGGAGCGACCCCGAAGGACGGCCCGAGTGCCGGCGTCACCATGACGGTGGCCATCGTGTCCGCGCTGACCGGGATTCCGGTCAAGGCCGAAGTGGCGATGACCGGAGAGATCACGCTGCGCGGCGAGATCCTCCCGATCGGTGGGCTGAAGGAAAAATTGCTGGCGGCCATGCGCGGGGGCATTCAGGCAGTAGTCATCCCGAAGGAGAACGAGAAGGACTTGGTGGAATTGCCGCGCAACATCCGACAGGCCTTGGAGATCGTTCCCTGCCAGTGGATCGACGAAACCATGGAGCTGGCTCTGGAATGGATGCCGCAGCCGGAATTGGAGGGAGAAGGCGAGCCGGCGGGCGAGAAGCCGTTGCCGGAGAAAGAGACCCAGCCGGACCCGGCAATCCATCACTGACCGCTCGGTTTTCCTGAGCCTCGTTCCCCTGCATTCCGCCCGGAAGGATAGGCGGGAAATATGTATAATGGCGTACCTTACCTGTCCATAGACCTCACTGACATTCGGAGAAAAACATAATGAATAAAAACGATCTCGCCTCGGCGATGGCCGAGGATGCTGGCATCACCAAATCTTCGGCGATTAAGGCGCTGGATTCCATGACGAACGCCATCAAGTCTGCATTGCGTGCAGGCGACAAGGTCAGTATCCCCGGATTCGGGACCTTTCAGGCCAAGCATCGTTCCGCCCGAATGGGTCGGAATCCGGCAACGGGAGAGACCATACAAATTAAGGCATCCAACAGCCCTTCTTTTAAGGCGGGCAAGGCCCTGAAAGACGCGCTGAATTAATCCTGGCCCCAAGGGTGCTTAGCTCAGTTGGTAGAGCGTCGCCCTTACAAGGCGGATGTCGGGGGTTCAAGTCCCTCAGCACCCACCACGCCGGAGGCTTTGTTTTCTGAGGTGGAGTGGTAGTTCAGTTGGTTAGAATACCGGCCTGTCACGCCGGTGGTCGCGGGTTCGAGTCCCGTCCACTCCGCCAGTCGCCGGAAGCCCGCACCCCTCCCACTCCTCTCAGACCTAGCCTGACCCGCTAAAAAATGCTTCATGTGATTCGAGAGCGAGCCACCGGATGGGTGGCTTACTTCATCGTTCTGATCATCAGCATTCCGTTCGCGCTCTGGGGCATCAGCGAATACCTGGGTTTCGGCGGCGGCGCCGACGTGGCGGAAGTCAACGGCCATCCTGTCCCCGTCGAACGTTACAACGAAGTCTACCAGCGTACCCGTTCCGATAATCCTCCCCCGTCCGGAATGGACTCCGAACAGTGGGAGCGTGGCCTGAAGCTGCGGGTGTTGGACGGGCTGATCGATCGGGTGCTCCTGTTCCAGTATCTCGACGGCGAGCGGCTCGACGTCACCGATGCGAAGCTGGCGCAAAGCATTCAGGCCATGGATCTGTTCCGGGTCGACGGCCGTTTTGACGAGGAGCGTTACCAGAAGATCCTGGAAGTCAACCGGATTACGCCAGCCCGCTTCGAGGCGGATCAGCGCGAACAGATGCGTACGCAGATCATCGCGCAGATGCTGGTGGACTCGGCACTGGCGACGGACGCCGAAGTGCGGGAATACCAGGCCTTGAAGGATCAGACCCGAGATATCCGGTACTTCGAAGTCAAGGGAGACCGCTTCTTCGACCCGGAGGCGGTGACCGAGGAGGAAATCAAGGCAGACTACGAAGAGTCGCAGGATCGCTACATGGCTCCGGAGCGCGTCAAGGTGTCGTACCTGGAACTGCGCCTCGACAGCATGGACGACGGGACGCCGTTGAGTGAGGCGGCGGTTGCAGAATATTACGAAACACGCGCTCTGGATTTCATGGCGCCGGAGTTGCGCAAACTTCGGCAGATCTTCCTGAAGGGGTCGGAATCGGACGAACAGGCGCAGGCGCTTCACAAACGCCTTCAGGAGGGTGCGGATTTCGCTGAGTTGGCTCAGGAGCATTCCCAGGATGAGTTGAGTCGCTCACGGGGCGGGCAGATCGGCTGGGTGGCGGAAGGGGATCTCCCGGAGGATCTGGCGGCTCTGGTGTTCAGTCTGGATCCCGGCAAAGTGAGCGAGCCGATCAAGACAGAGCGGGGGATTTACTTGCTGGATGTGCAGGAGTTGGAGCCGGCACGGCTCCAGTCCCTTGAGGAAGTACGCGACCAGGTCGTCGAACAGGCTCGGCGTGCCGATCTGGAGGGCCGTTATGCGGCCGCCGCCGAAGAACTCGGCCTGTTGGTCTACGAGAATCCGGAAAGCCTCGCAGCGGCTGCGGAGCAATTGGGAATGGAAATCCAGAGTACCGACTTGGTTCCCCTGACGGCCTTGCCGGTGGGAGTATTGACCCAAGAGGCGGTTCTCACGGCTTTGCGTAGCGACGAAGTCTTACGTGGCGGGATTAACAGCGACCGGATCGACCTGGAGGTCGACTGGTCGATCGTGGTGCGGGTCGACGAGTACGAGGAAGCCCGGACGCTCCCGCTTGAGGCGGTGGCAGACCGGATCCGCAACGATCTAACGCGGCAGGCGGCCTGGGCCGAACTCCTCGCGCATGCGTCCGAACTCACGGAACGGCTACGGGAGGAACCCGATATCGAAGCCCTGGCCGAAAGCGACGGGGCTGAACTGATTACGCGTGCCGGGTTGACCCGGGATGCCAAGGAGGTTCCGCAACAAATCGGGGAGAAAGCCTTTTCCCTGTCCCGGCCGGAGGGTTCCCCATCGGTCGGCATAGCGATCCTGTACGACGGCGTGGCGCTGGTTGCCGTGGACGCCGTGCACGAGGCGCCCCCGGCGGAGATACGAGAAGAAGATCGCAAGAATCTTCGCGCGAAGATGCGGTTTGACGAGGCGGAGGCCTTCCGGGCTGCACTCCTCGCGCAGGCGGAAGTCACCCGCTATCCCGACCTGCTGGAGTAAGTCTCCGCTTTCACAATCATTAGAACGAGAGGTCACACCATGCGTCTGGCAGTACATTGGCAAATCCTGATCGCGCTTGCTTTGGCCGTTCTGGCTGGGCTTTTGCTGGATGCGGACGGCACGGTGGGCAGCGCGGTCGTCCCCGTACTGGATTTCGTCGGGAAGATGTTCCTGAACGCATTGAAGATGATCATCGTGCCGCTGATCGTCGCATCGATCATCATCGGGATCGGCAACCTCGGGGCCGGCGCGTTGGGTGCGCTGGGCGGCAAGACGCTCTTGTACTACCTGACCACCAGCACGCTGGCGATCGTCGCGGGGCTGTTCCTGGTCAACCTGATTCAGCCGGGTCTGACCGGCGACGGAATCCCGGCGAAAGAGATGCTGGGCCTGCACGAAGACACGGGGCAGATCACCGAGAAGGTGGCCGGGCGCAGCGGTGCCGACGTGGTAGCCGTGTTCCTGCGCATGATTCCCACCAACATCGTGGCGGCCGCGGCAGAAGGGCAGATGCTCGGCCTGATCTTCTTCAGCCTCCTGTTCGGCTACTTCATGGAGCGCGTGTTCAAGGGCGGGCGCGACACCCTGCACACGTTCTGGCAGGGCGTGCAGGAAGTGATGATGAAGATCACCAACCTGATCATGCTGTTCGCCCCGATCGGGGTGTTCGCCCTAGTTGGCAAGGTGGTCATCACCTCGGGGCTCGAGGTGTTCATCCCGCTGGCTTCTTTCTTCTTTACCGTGCTGGGCGCCCTGGCGCTGCACATGTTCGTGATCCTGCCGCTTCTGATGCGCGCATTCGGGATCTCGCCGCTGCGGCATTTTCGCGCCATGCTGGCCGCTCTGCTGACCGCGTTCTCCACCAGTTCGTCCTCGGCGACACTGCCGGTGACGCTGGACTGCGTCAGGAGCCGGGCGGGCGTCTCCAATCGCGTAGGCAGTTTCGTGCTGCCGCTCGGTGCTACTGTCAACATGGATGGCACCGCCCTGTACGAATGCGTGGCGGTGCTGTTCCTGGCGCAGGCTTACGGTCTTGACCTGAGTGCCGCGCAACAGGCGACGGTGGTGATCTTGGCGCTTCTCACTTCCATTGGCGTCGCCGGGATTCCGGCCGCGAGCCTAGTCGCAATCGTACTGATCCTGGGAGTAGTGGGCCTGCCTGCGGAGGCGGTCGGCCTGATCCTGGCTGTCGACCGGTTGCTGGACATGTGCCGCACCAGCGTCAACGTGTTCGGCGACTCGAGTGGAGCGGTGGTGATCGCCCGCAGCGAGGGAGAGGAGACGGCGGTCCGGGCCTAATAAAGTCTCATTGGCACACCGGCGGTGCCGTGTAGTCCAGATTCAGCAGTCGGAAATAGTTCTGCCCCAGAGCGATGTTTCGGAAGGCCACGTCGTTCAGGCTATGAAGAATTCTGCTGGTGACCTGCAGTTCCGTGCGGTAGACATCGAAGTCCTTGTCCCCCGAGGCTAGGAAATCCGTTCCCGGGAGGATGCGTTCCGAGTAGTCATTCAGAAACGGCACATAACGCACCCGGTGCTCCGGGACGGAAAAGTAGGCATCGTCGATTACTCGCCAGGAAATGTCCATCATCAGTTTCGGGTAGCGGTCCAACAGCGAACTCATGATTTGGATATGCTGGGCAACGTCCATCTTCACCAGTTCCCGCGACAGCCCCATGTGCATCCAGATGATCACGTTGTCTGGATACAGGCGCAGCACTTCCTCCAGCAGGGGCAGGTATTTGGTCGGTTCCTCGTCGTTGCCCAGATCGGCGTGAAGCGCGAGCGGGATGTCCCGTTCCCGCAGGATCGCCATGAAGGCGGCCCATTCGACTAGCGTGGCCATGGGAACCGGTTTCCGTCCATTGGCAAACAAAGCCTGTTTCACCAGGTTGACCTCGCCCATCCAGGTGAATACGCCGGGGTATTCTTCCTCCAGCAGTTGCATCTCTGGAGGAATTGTTTCCGGATCTAACAGGTCCGGAAAACTCATCGAGAGCGTCAGATGGACCTCAGGGGACGCGAACATGAGCGCACTGGCGGCATTGATGAAGTCGTTCTTCAGCGTCGGCGCCACCGGTGTGCCAGGACAGTCGAGGTAATAGGTGCAGGAGGACGTCACGGGCAACATCTGGCCAATGCCATAGACGTTGGCAAACAGGACGCCGGTCTCCTCGAGATACGAGACCACTTCCTCGAATGGGATCGCAGGACCGCCAAACGGCCGGAAGTGGATGTGGCTGTCCACCACGGCAGTTTGGGCTTGGGTGGACCGGTCGTAACACGGCTGGTCACCGGATCGAAACATCTCCAGCGTGGGCTTCGGGTCGCAACCCGAAATCCCCGTTGCAATCAACGTCAACAGCAGGAGTGACGAAACCCGGCGCATGTTTCCCTGGTTTTCTGATTTCAGCCGTCTCGGTGGCCGATGATGGTGATAGACCCGGAACAGGATACACCACATCCACCGCTTATGGATGCCCTGCAGAATTTTGAAAACAAGCCTTGGCGGTCTGCCGGGGGCTTGTCGCTTGCGCTTTTACGTACTGTGTGGCTTTATGCGTCGAAGCCGGTCATGCCGACGGTGCTGTAGCCAGCGTCGACATAAGTGATTTCGCCGGTGATGCCGCCGGCCAGGTCCGAGCACAGGAAAGCGGCCGCATGGCCGACATCCCGTGGCGTGACATTGCGGCGCAGCGGCGCGTTTTCCGCCACGTGGTCCAGCATCATGCGGAAATTCCCGATGCCGGCGGCGGCCAGGGTCTTGATCGGTCCGGCGGAAATCCCGTTGACTCGAATCTGCTCCGGGCCCAGGGAGTAGGCCAGATAACGCACGTTCGCCTCAAGGCTGGCCTTGGCGAGGCCCATCACGTTGTAGTTCGGCATGCTGCGCATGGAGCCGAGATAGGTCAGCGCCAGCACGGCGGATGGGTGCTCGCGCATCATCGGGCGTGCCGCCCGGGCCAGGGAAGTCAGGCTGTAGCTGCTGATGTCGTGAGCTACGGAGAAGGCCTCGCGCGACGTGTTTTCGCAGAAGTCTCCGTCCAACGCCTCGCGCGGCGCGTAAGCGATGCAATGCACCAGGATGTCGAGCTGGGACCAGTGTTTGGCCAAACGCGCAAACGTTTCTTCCACTTGGGACTCTTCGGCCACGTCGCAGGGCAGGGTCAGCGAGCCGCCGCAGGCTTCGGCGAGCTTGTCGATCCGGGATTTCAGTTTCTCGTTCTGGTAGGTGAGGGCCAGCTCCGCCCCCTGCTCATGCATGCACTCGGCAATGCCCCACGCGATGGAACGGTTGCTTGCGACGCCGGTGATCAAGGCTTTCTTGCCGTCGAGGAATCCCATGGCTTCAAATGGCGGCCGGATTGGCGGGTAGATTAAAATGAACTCAATCCATTTTATAACGAACCCGACTCCCGTGCGTTTCATTCGCCGCTGCGGCCTGTCCCGTCTATGGGGGAGTGTTGCCGCACTTGTCCTGCTGGCAGGTTGCGGGGATTCTTGGAACGACCCCCGTGGGGAGAACCTGGGATCCGGGTCGGTGCTGTATGCCTCGTTCAGCGACCGGCCCCAGTTCATGGATCCTGCGCGGTCCTACACCACGACTTCGTACAGTTTCATCCAGCAGATCTACGAACCGCCGCTGGCCTACCACTACCTGAAGCGTCCCTACGAGTTGATGCCTCTGTCCGCGGCCCGCATGCCGGAAGTCCTCTACCTGGACGGGGAGGGCAACGAGCTTCCACCCGGGATTCCGGCGGAGGAAGCGGCATATACCGAGTACCAGGTTGAGATCAAGCCCGGGATTCTCTACCAGCCGCACCCGGCGCTGGCGCGCCGCGAGGACGGAAGTTACCGCTATCACGATCTGACCGAGGCGGATCTCGAGTTGGTCAACGCGCTCGCGGATTTCACGCATACGGGGAGCCGTGAACTGGTGGCGGAGGATTTCGTGTACCAGATCAAACGGCTGGCCGATCCCCGGCGGCATTGCCCCATTGCCGGCATTATCGCGGAGTACGTCGAAGGTTTTGCCGAATTCCAGGCGCACATCCAGAACACGGAAGATGTCCCGATGGATCTGCGCGGCCTGTCGATGTCCGGCGTAGAGTCACTGTCGCGATACCGCTACCGGGTCCGATTGAAGGGAACCTACCCTCAGTTCATCTACTGGCTGGCCATGCCGTTTTTCGCACCGATGCCGTGGGAGGCGGACGTGTTCCACGAACAGCCGGGCATGGCGGAGCGCAACCTGACGTTGCACTGGTACGCGATCGGCACCGGCCCCTACATGTTGACCGAAAACAACCCGAACCTGCGGATGGTGCTGGAGCGCAACCCGAATTTCCGCGGCCAGCCCTACCCGGACGAGGGGGAGCCGGGAGACGAAGGACAGGGATACCTGGACGACCGGGGGCGCACCATGCCGTTCATCGACCGGGCAGTCTTCAGCCTGGAGAAGGAGAGCATTCCGCGCTGGAGCAAGTTCCTTCAGGGCTACTACGACCTGTCCGGAATCGGCTCGGACAGTTTCGATCAGGCCATCGAGTACGGCGGCGGGGGGGAAGTGGGGCTGACCGACGCGATGGAGGAGAAGGGGATCGTGTTGCGCACGGCGATCGACCTGACCGTTTTCTACATGGGCTTCAACATGCTGGATCCGGTCGTGGGCGGATACGGCGAGCGCAGCCGGCTGCTGCGGCGCGCAATTTCCATTGCGGTGGATTACGAGGAGAACATCTCGATCTTCACCAACGGGCGCGGGATTCCAGCCCAAGGGCCGCTGCCGCCGCAGATCTTTGGCGTTCGGGAAGGCGAGGCGGGCATCAACCCCTATGTCTACCGCTGGGAGGACGGAAAGGCGGTCCGGCGCGACATCGAAGAGGCGCGGGAACTGATGCGTCGGGCGGGCTACCAGAACGGGATCGACCAAGAGACGGGAAAACCGCTGGTGTTGTACTTTGAGGCGGTCGGCGCGGGCCCGGACGCCAAGGCGTCGCTGAACTGGCTGCGCAAGCAGTTCGCCAAGCTCGACATCCAACTGGTCATTCGTGCCACGGACTACAACCGTTTCCGGGCGAAGATGCGCAAGGGCACCGGGCAGATCTTCCAGTGGGGTTGGCATGCGGACTACCCGGATCCAGAGAACTTCCTGTTCCTGCTGTACGGTCCCAACGCCCAGGTCGATACCAACGGGCCGAATTCCGCCAACTACAAGAACCCCGAATACGATGCGCTGTTTTCGCAGATGAAGAACATCCCGAGCGGGGAGCGACGCCAGCAGATTATCGACCGGATGATGGAGATTCTGCGCCGCGACGCCCCCTGGTCTTGGGGCTTCCACCCGGTCAGTTACATCCTGTCCCACCAATGGGTGCACAACAACAAGCCGACCACCATGTCCTACAACACGCTCAAGTACCGGCGCATCGACACCGAGTCGCGCGCGGCGGCTCTCCAGGAATGGAACCGGCCGACGGTCTGGCCGATCTGGGCGGGGTTGGGCGCCCTGGCATTGCTGATCTTGCCGGCGTTGATCGGATTCCTCCGTCGTGAGCGGGAGCGCGGCCGATGATTGCCTACATCATCCGCCGGGCGCTGTACGCAATCCCGATCCTGATCGGGGTCAACCTGCTGACGTTCATGCTGTTCTTCGTGGTCAACTCGCCGGAAGAGGTGGCCCGGCTGCATTTGGGCGACAAGTACACCACGCAGGAGCAGGTGGAGGCATGGAAGCAGGAACACGGCTACGACAAACCGCTTTTGTACAACCCGGAGGCGGCCGGACTGGATAGCCTGACCGACACCATCTTCTACACCAAGTCGGTACGCCTGTTCGTGTTCGACTTCGGCAATTCGGACAGCGGCCGCAACATCGGTCACGACATCCGCCAGCGCATGTGGCCGAGCCTCGCGATCGCGGTGCCGAGCCTGATACTCGGGTTATTGCTGAACACCACGCTGGCGCTGATGCTGGCGTTCTTCCGTGCGTCCTACCTGGACGTGGGCGGGGTGGTGCTATGCGTGATCCTGATGTCGATCTCCAGCCTGTTCTACATCATCGGCGGGCAGTATCTGGTCGGCAAGTTGCTGCAACTGGTCCCCATCTCGGGCTACGACACCGGGTTCGAGGCGGCGAAGTTCCTGATCCTCCCGGTCATCATCAGCGTCATCTACGGGATCGGCTCCGGCACCCGCTGGTACCGGACCCTGTTCCTGGAGGAGATCTCCAAGGACTACGTGCGCACGGCGCGCGCCAAGGGGCTGTCCGAGCAATGGGTCCTGTTCCGGCACGTGCTGCGCAACGCCCTGATTCCGATCCTGACCGGCGTGGTCGTGATCCTGCCGCTGCTGTTCATGGGCAGCCTCATCACCGAGTCCTTCTTCGGCATCCCGGGGCTCGGCAACTACACCATCGACGCGATCCAGCGCCAGGACTTCTCGATCGTGCGGGCAATGGTGTTCCTCGGCACGGTGCTGTACATCCTGGGCCTGCTGCTGACCGACATTTCCTACACTCTCGCGGATCCTAGGATTCGCCTGCGCTGACCATGTGGGTTGTTCTGCTGACCGATTTCTTCCTCTACCTGCTGCTGGCGGGGGTGGCGCTGTACGTGGGCTTCGTCCTGCGTACGCCGCACCTGCGGCATGCCTGGCGATCCGTCATGACCCGGCGCGGTGGCGCGGTGTCGGTGGTGGCGCTGGGTTTCTTCGCGGCCATCGCGATCCTGGATTCGTTGCATTTCCATCCGCGCTTGGAACAGCCGGGCGCCCAGGTGGAGTATTCGAACGAGATCCTGAGCGTGTTCGACGTCTTGGTTGGGCCCCTGCGCACCCAGGTCGAGCGGACGTACTCCGCGCCATTCGCCTATCACGCGCACAGCAAGGAGACCCGAGAGACGCCAGAGGGACGGATCCGGGTCTATCCCCGGCTTGAGTACGCGGGTGCCCATCTTGCGGACCCGGAACAGGAGCGTGGTTGGGACATCACGGTCCGGGTTCTGCGCGGGGCCCTGTTGGGGGCAGGGGTCTGGAGCCTCCTGTTGTTGGGTGTCTGGCTGACCCGCCGGCTGCGAGGCGCGCGACCCCGGGCAGAGGGAGATGCCGCGATTCCCTGGCGATCCGTAGCGGTTACCGTGTTGCTGATCCTGATGCTGATCGGGATCGTCACGCAGTTGGCCGGGGTCTATCACGTGTTCGGTACCGACAAGGTTGGCGAAGACGTGCTTTACCAGACCTTGAAGAGTATTCGCACCGGGGTGCTGATCGGCACCCTGACGACCCTGATCATGTTGCCGTTCGCGATCGCGCTTGGCATCACGGCCGGTTATTACCGGGGTTGGGTGGACGACGTCATCCAGTACATCTACATCACGTTGAACTCGATTCCCGGCGTGTTGTTGATTGCTGCGGCGATCCTGTCCCTGCACGTCTATCTGAACGCCCATGCCGACGAGTATGCGAGCCTGGCAGAGCGTGCAGACCTGAGGCTGCTGTTCCTGTGCATGATCCTGGGCCTGACCAGTTGGACCGGGCTTTGCCGGTTGTTGCGCGGCGAATCGCTCAAGCTGCGGGAGCATGAATATATCCAGGCCGCGGTGGCATTCGGAGTGTCGGGGCCGCGCATCCTGATGCGGCACATCCTTCCGAACGTCATGCACATCGTGCTGATCACGGTGGTGTTGGACTTCAGTGGTCTGGTGCTGGCCGAGGCGGTGTTGTCGTATGTCGACATCGGGGTCGACCCGTCCATGAACAGTTGGGGGAACATGATCAACAGCGCGCGGCTCGAGATGTCGCGCGAGCCTCCGGTGTGGTGGTCGCTGACGGCTTCGTTCGTGTTCATGTTCGCCTTGGTGTTGTTCGCGAACCTGCTGTCGGATGCGGTGCGCGATGCCTTCGACCCGAGGGTGAAGCGATGAGCATGCTGCTCGAGGTCAACCACCTGCAGGTCGCGTTTGGCACCGGGCCGGACCGAGAGGTGGCGGTCGGGGACGTCAGCTTCTCCATCCCGAAGCAGGGCACGTTCGCCTTGCTCGGCGAGTCCGGCAGCGGCAAGTCGGTGACGGCGCTGAGCGTGATGCGGCTGCTTCCGGAAGCGGCCCGAGTCGAGACCGGAGAAATCCGGCTGAACGGGCGGGACCTGCTGGAGTTGCCGGAGGTGCAGATGCGGGGGATTCGCGGCGGCACGATCGGCATGATCTTCCAGGAGCCGATGATGTCGCTCAACCCGGTGATGACGGTGGGTCAGCAGATTTGCGAGCCATTGCGCCGGCACCAGGGGCTGTCGCGGAAGGCGAGCTTGGCCCGTGCACTGGAGTTGCTTGATGCAGTACGTGTCCCGGAGCCCCAACGGCGGCTGTACGAGTATCCGCATCAACTGTCCGGCGGCATGAAGCAGCGGGTGATGATCGCGGGGGCGCTGGCGGCGGAACCCGAACTGCTGATTGCGGACGAGCCGACCACGGCGCTGGACGTCACCATCCAGGCGCAGGTGCTGGAACTGCTGCGTGAACTGCAGCGCGACCTGGGCATGGCGATGCTGTTCATTACACACGACTTGGCGGTGGCGAAGAGCATGGCGGATGCGGTTGCCATCATGCAGCATGGGAAAATCGTGGAGGCGGAATCCGCAGGGGAATTTTTCGAGAATCCCCGACACGAATACAGCCGCAACCTGTTCGCGGCGCTGCCGAACATCTCCAAGCGGGGACTGCGATTGCACGGCAACGGATCCGATTCCGACGGGCAGGCAGTCGAACCGGCCTCGCGACCAAGTTCCGAACCTCTGCTGGAGGTCGAAGACCTGCGCATCCATTTCCCGATCCGTCGCGGCGTGTTCCGCCGTGTCGTCGGTCATGTCCGGGCGGTGGACGGCCTGTCGTTCACCTTGCGGGAAGGAGAGACGTTCGCCTTGGTGGGGGAATCCGGCTGCGGCAAGACGACCACCGGCAAGAGCCTGATTCGCTTGTTGCCAGTCACGCAGGGAAGTGTCCACTACCGGGGGCACGACCTGAGCCACTGCTCGGCCCACGAGATGGCCCCGTTCCGGTCGGAACTGCAGATCGTCTTCCAGGACCCGTTCTCGTCCCTCAACCCCCGCATGGTCATCGGCGACATCATCGCCGAGGGGATGCAGGTCCTGGGCGTGGCGCAAGACGCGGCCGAGCGGCGCGAGCGGATCGAAGAATTACTGCTGCAGGTCGGGCTCCGGCCCGAGCACCAGACCCGCTACCCGCATGAATTCTCGGGCGGGCAGCGTCAGCGCATCGCAATCGCCCGGGCCTTGGCGGTCAACCCGCGGCTGATCGTGTGCGACGAGCCGACCAGCGCGCTGGACGTCACCATTCAGGCCCAAATCCTGAACCTACTGCAGGATCTGCAGGACCGGCACGGCCTGACCTACCTGTTCATCACGCACAACATCGCGGTCGTGTCCTGGATGGCGCACCGCATGGCAGTCATGCACGAGGGACGGATCGTGGAGCAGGGCGACACGGTCGAGATCCTGCAAAACCCGCAACACGAATACACCCGCACGCTGCTGTCGGCGGTGCCTCGGTTATAGTGTCCACGAAGAGGAGCATACACTCCATGCATCAGACATCTTTATCCGGCATGTGTCTTGCAGAAGTGACGGCGGCGAGAGTGGCAGAGAGCGATGTTGGGGAGCGTGGCGCGGTCTTTACGCGGCACGAAGTAGTAAATTTCATTCTTGATCTCGTCGGGTATACGCATGACAAAACACTTTACGAGCAGCGTCTGCTTGAGCCCTCTTTCGGCAATGGCGACTTTCTGTTAGCGGCTGTCGAGCGCCTCGTGGAAGCGTGGCACGGTCGGGAAGTTCCTGTTTCGAAATTGACTAATGCGATTCGTGCCGTGGAGTTGCACCAGGCCACTTTCCAAAAAACTCGCGATCAGCTGAATAACCTACTCGCCCGAAAGGGTCTGACCTCGCAAATCCGATCTAACCTTCTGGATGCTTGGCTCATTCAGGGCGATTTCCTTATGGAGGAACTGCCTGACGATTTTCAGTATGTGATTGGGAATCCACCATACATCCGACATGAAGCGATTCCCGATGCCCTGATGGCGGAATATCGGAAGCGGTTTCATACGATCTACGACCGGGCGGACATTTACGTCCCGTTCATTGAGAAATCGTTGTCTCTCCTGAACCAGGGAGGAGTATTGGGCTTTATCTGCTCTGATCGTTGGATGAAGAATCGCTATGGTAGCCGGTTGCGTGAACTGGTTGCGGGGAATTGTCGTTTGAAGTTCTATGTGGATATGGTCGACACTCCGGCATTTCGTTCAGATGTTACCGCCTATCCGGCCATAACCGTTATTTCCAAGGGCCTTTCCGGTCTGACACGTGTGGCTCGTCAGCCGAAAATTGATACGATCAGTCTGGCTGCTCTAGCCGAAAGGATGCTGTCGGATGGGCCACTGGACGGTGAGAACGTAGAGGAAGTTGCAGACATTGCCACAGGAGCGGAGCCTTGGGTGCTGGATTCGTTTGACCGATTGGCAATAGTGCGCCGCCTTGAACGTGAATTTCCGACATTGGAGGAAGCACACTGCAAGGTTGGCATAGGAGTCGCCACGGGTGCGGACAAATTCTATGTTGCTCCTTTTGACGAACTTGATGTGGAAGCAGATCGCAAACTGCCCCTTGTGACCACGCGCGACATTCGCTCCGGGAAAGTGCAATGGCGTGGAAACGGTGTCATCAATCCGTTCAATGATGAAGGCGGCCTTGTCCCCCTGGATCGTTATCCAAAACTAAGCGCGTATTTGGCTGGTTGTGGGGACGCCCTCAGGAAGCGCCACGTCTCAAGGAAGAACCCAAACAGTTGGTATAGAACGATCGACCGCATCTATCCGGCGCTGGCAAGGCGCCCTAAACTTCTCATCCCCGACATCAAGGGAGAGGCGAATATCGTTTACGAGGACGGAAAGTATTACCCGCACCACAACCTCTACTACATCACGTCGGACGAGTGGGACCTCCGAATACTACAGGCTGTCTTAATGTCTGGCATTGCAAGATTGTTCGTGGGCATCTACTCGACAAAAATGCGAGGTGGATATCTGCGTTTTCAGGCGCAGTACCTGCGACGCATCCGAATTCCGTTTTGGAGGGATGTACCGGAGAGCCTGCGGCGCAGACTGGCTATTGCAGTTGAGAATGGAGACACTGCTGGCAGTAAACAGGCGGTCTTCGATCTCTATGGCATTGATGAAACCGAGTGGTTTGCTTTTGGCGGAAGCAGCAGGTAATAGCCATGGCTCTTGATCTTGCGGACTACAAGTCCCTGACCCGGAAAGCTGTCCGAAAGTTTTGGGCAAGCCGGGAACGTGCTGGCGTACAGGCCGGAAAGAATATGGATGGCTTTCTTGAGCTAATGGAGGAGGTGGTATACCGAAATGGCCTTTCTGATGCGGTTGTTTTGCAGCAGAGGCAGGTTTTGACTCTTCCCGGCTATTTCCGGCCGACAAAACTCTGGGATTTACTGGTACTGAAAAATAATCGGTTGGTTGCTGCTTTGGAATTTAAATCACAAGTTGGTTCTTTTGGCAACAATTTTAATAACCGAACTGAAGAAGCAATTGGAACTGCTGTGGATTTGTGGACGGCTTATCGAGAAAATGCATTTGGTGAACAACCACGACCTTTTCTCGGTTGGCTGATTCTTCTGGAAGATGCCCCTGCGTCACGCAAGCCGGTCAGTAATTCATCTCATCATTTCCCAGTGTTTCAAGATTTTCACGATGCCTCCTATGCGGAGCGGTACAACATCCTGTGCAAGAAGCTGGTCCAAGAGCAATTGTATTCGGCCGCGTGTATCCTCACGTCACCATGTCCTGCTTCAGGTAGCGGCAGTGGTGAATACACTGAAATGAGCGAAATGACAGGCCTTCGCACCTTTGTGACGGAGCTTGCGGGGCATATTGCCGCTGAGGCGGCAAGGTGAAATAACAAGAAATCTTTGTTACCGGCGGTCGAGAGACCGCCCTGCTTTTGGGGTGGGTATAAAATAGTTTTGGAATCTCAATGAGATAATCCAAGAAACAAGGGAAATGGAATTTCTTTTGCAGGGCTCTTCAACGCATTGCGCGGGCCGAGAGTCGGTGTGATAGGATGCCTCCTACGATCACAGGAGGATCGCATGACGGCAGAGTCCATGACTTTCGAGACCGAAGTTCGGCAAAGGCTGGTCAGGTTCGAAACCCAGATGGAGCATGTTGCCACGAAAGAGGATCTGAAGGACCTGAAGATCTGGTTTCTGGCAGGCTCCATGAGCGGAGCCATCGCGTTGGCTGGTATCGGAATCCTCCTGGCGAAATGGCTCCTGTCCTGAGACGGAGCCCGAATAACCCGAGTCTTGCCGGATCCCCAAAATAACGCGGGGATTCTTGCTCTTGCCGAAACAGGGCGAGCGGGTATTTCTGCTACCGACGTAACAGGACCGCGGTTCCCGCAACCAGTATCGCCAGCAGCAAGAGATAACCGATTCCGTGGTCGTGTACGGTTCCGGTGTCGTGACCGGACGCGGGCAGGGCGAACAGCAGCACGGATAAGGGGATCACGGTTCGGTGTATGAGTTTCAAGGGTTTCTCCAGATCAAAAGTTCTTCTCAATGGGATGATGTATCGGTTTCGCCGCCAGCAGGTTCCTGCGCGGTGAACCCGCCGGAGGCCAGCACGAAATCCACGATCTCGCCGACCCCCTCTTGAGCCTTCAGGTTGCTGAACAGGAAAGGCCGCTCCCCGCGCATGCGGCGAGAGTCCCGCTCCATCACTTCGAGGCTAGCGCCGACCAGCGGCGCGAGATCGGTCTTGTTGATGACCAGCAGGTCGGAGCGCGTGATGCCGGGCCCGCCCTTGCGTGGGATCTTGTCGCCGGCGGAGACGTCGATGACGTAGATGGTGAGGTCGGCGAGTTCCGGGGAGAAGGTGGCGGCGAGATTGTCGCCGCCGGACTCGATCAACACAATGTCTAGGTCCGGGAAGCGTGCCACCATGTCGCCGACCGCCGCGAGATTCATGGAAGCGTCCTCTCGGATGGCCGTATGCGGGCACCCGCCGGTTTCGACTCCGCGGATGCGCTCCGGCGCCAGCGCGCCCGAACGCGTCAGGAACTGGGCGTCTTCCTCGGTGTAGATATCGTTGGTAATGGCCGCGATGTCGTAGTCATCGCGCAGCCGCTTACACAGGGCGTCCATCAATGCGGTCTTGCCGGTGCCGACCGGGCCGCCGATGCCGACGCGGAAAGGCGTGCTCATGAGCGGAACAAGCGGGTGTATTGGGTTTCGTGGCGGGCGGAGGCCCAGTCCACCATCAGGGCGGCCTGTCCGATGTCTTCCCGGTCCCGTTCCAGGGCCTGCGCGACCGCATCCAGGATGATCGGTTCCAGGTCGGCCAGCGCCTGCTGGCCGTCGCTCTGTCCCAGGGGGATTAGCCGGATGCCGGCGGACACCAGGTTAGCGGCCAGCGCGTGGAGATAAGCGGCCAGCGCGGGTTCCAGCGGGATGTCCTGCGCTGCCGCCACGGCGCCGACGGCCACCGGATAGACCATCGGTCGTTGCTGTTCCGCCGCCTTTTCTCGGGCCCAGTCGAGCCCGGTTGCTGGCCAGGGGCGAGCAACTGCGGTCAAGAATGCCTGGCCCTGGTTCTCGGTCTCCTCGCCGAGTTCCCGGGTGGCGCGCATCGCGTCGCCATGTTCCAGTGCCCAGATGAACAGGGCTTCATCACGGTTTCGGACCGCCTCATGGGCCGCACGGTGCAGATCCGCGTCGACTCGCCCGGTTCCGGCCGCGATCACTTCGGAGATCCAGTCGCGCAAGGTGTCCCGGTCGTGGATCAGGCCGGTTTCCACCGCGTACTCGATCCCGTGCGAATAGCTGTAGGCGCCGACCGGGAAAGAAGGGGACAGCCAGTTCATCAGGCGAACCAGTTGCGCGCCGCCGACCGAGATGCCGTCAGTGCTCATGGGCGTGATGTTCATCGCCACGCGAGGCGTAGGCGCCGGGCTCGGGGGAGAAGGCGGCTTGGTGGCGGTGAACCTGCGCACCCAGTTGCCGGGCCATCTCGACGATGACGTGGTCGTCCCGGATCCGCAAGGCGCCATCCGGAAGAACCTGGATAGGGATGTGGCGATTGCCGATGTGCCAGGCGATCCGGGCGGTTTCGGAGAGCTCGCGGCAACTCAGGTCCGCAACCGGTTCCGCTGCCGCGACGACCCGCACGTACCCGCCGTCTTCCAGCACCAAGCCATCGCCTTCACCAAGGCGTACGGCCTGGGGGAGGTCCAGGAGGAACGGGTCCCCTTCGTCGGTGACGAGCCGAATCCGGCGGCGGTAGCGGCCATCGTAGTCCAAGGTGACCGTCGCACGCTGCCGTTCGGCTGGCCATTCGTTTGCCGAGGCGACGGTGGTTGCGCGCGCCAGCATCAGAACAGGAAGTAACGCTGGGCCATTGCCAGCACGTCTGCCGGTTCGCAGGTCAGCAATTCGCCGTCGGCACGGACTTCATAGGTTTCCGGGTCGACTTCCATCTTGGGCAGGGCGTTGTTCAGGATCATGTCCGTCTTGGCGATTCGGCGGGTGCCGGCCACGGGAAGCAGGGTCTTCGACAGGCCCAACTGGTTTCTCAGGTCGGCATCCAGCCCTACCCGGGAGACGAAAGTAACGGCACTTTCGATGAGAGAGCGCCCGAAACCCCCGAACATGGGCCGATAGTGGACCGGTTGGGGGGTCGGGATCGAGGCGTTCGGGTCGCCCATCGCGGCAGCGGCGATAGTGCCGCACTTGAGCACCAGATCAGGCTTGACTCCGAAGAACATCGGTTTCCAAAGCACCAGGTCCGCCAGCTTGCCGACCTCGACGGAGCCGACATAATCCGCAATGCCGTGCGTCAGCGCCGGATTGATGGTGTATTTGGCGAGGTAACGCCGGACCCGAAGGTTGTCGTTGTCGCCGGTTTCTTCCGACAGCCGGCCACGCTGTTTCTTCATCTTGTCGGCCGTCTGCCAGGTTCTCAGGATGACTTCCCCGACCCGTCCCATCGCCTGGCTGTCGGAGGCGATCATCGAGAAGGCCCCGAAGTCGTGCAGGATGTCTTCGGCGGCAATGGTTTCGCGCCGGATGCGGCTTTCCGCGAAGGCGATGTCTTCCGGGATGCGGGCATCCAGGTGGTGGCAGACCATCAGCATGTCGCGATGCTCGGCCACCGTGTTGACCGTGAAGGGGCGGGTGGGATTGGTGGAGCTGGGCAGCACGTTGGGCTCGCCGCAGACGCGCAGGATGTCGGGCGCGTGGCCGCCGCCGGCGCCTTCGGAGTGGAACGTGTGGATGGTGCGGCCGCGAAAGGCGCGGATCGTGTCCTCGACGAAGCCGGCCTCGTTGAGGGTGTCGGTGTGGATCGCCACCTGTACGTCGGTCTCGTCGGCCACGCCCAGGCAGCAGTCGATCGCGGCCGGCGTGGTGCCCCAGTCCTCGTGGAGCTTCAGCCCGCAGGCGCCGGCCGCCACCTGCTCCCGCAACGGCTCGGGCAGCGAGCTGTTGCCCTTGCCGAAGAAGCCCAGGTTCACCGGGTACTCCTCGGCCGCCTCCAGCATGCGCGCCAGGTTCCAGGCTCCGGGCGTGCAGGTGGTGGCCAGCGTGCCGGTCGCCGGGCCGGTGCCGCCGCCGAGCAGGGTGGTGACGCCGCTGGTCAGCGCCGTGGTCACGAGTTGCGGAC
>CAZGIH010000016.1:0-7193 GCA_964526195.1 uncultured Chromatiales bacterium
CACGACACCGACACGACCTCCCACGGCGCATACAAAAACATCAGTTGTTCAAGCAACTTCCTGGACTCTTCCATCGGCCCCTCCAGATCGCACGGAAATGACCATCCTACTCTTCATTCCACACAAAAGCTCGAAGAGCCATTTTTGGTTCACCCTACGAGCCAGGAAGTCAGGGCCTGCCGGGCACCTCCAGTTCATCCCGTCCAGAGGGGCGCTTCGACGGCTTTCGCGAAGGGGCCCGTTTCACACCGTGCAGGGCCGGTTTGGCGAATGCGAGCCGCTTCTTCATGACTCGAACCGCGTCGGGATGGCTGTCGATGAGCACCGCGCTTCGGCCCGCCCGCACCGCGGCCTCCCCCGTCGTCCCGCTGCCCGCGAAGAAATCAAGCACCCGGTCCCCGGGACTGGAGTGGACCTTCACGATCCGCTCCAGGATCGCCAGCGGCTTCTGCGTCGGGTAGCCCGTCTTCTCCTTTCCGGTCGGGCTGACGACCGTTTGCCACCAGGTGTCGGTCGGCGTCTTGCCCCGGGCGGCCTTCTTCGGGCCCACCAGCCCAGGGGCCATGTAGGGAATCCGGTCGATGTCTTCGTACCGGTACGTGTAGTCCTTGGGGTTTTTCGCGTACCAGAGGATGTTGTCGTGCTTGGGCGACCAGCGCTTCCGGGACCTTCCCCCGTAGTCGTACGACCAGATGATCTCGTTGATGAAGGAATCCCGGCCGAAGATCCGATCCAGCAGGACCTTGCAGTAGTGGACTTCCCGGTAGTCGACGTGGAAGAACAGCGAGCCGGCCGGGTGCAGGAGCCGGTACGCCTCCTGCAGCCTCGGCCCGAGGAAGTCGAGATAGTCGGAGAAGGCGTCCGGGAACTCCAGGCTGCCGAGCCGGGTGGTCTTGTATCTCCGTCCCTGGAAGCCCGTGCGGTCGCCGTTGGCGTCCCGGGTCGTCTTCAGGCGTGAGCGCGACTGGGTTTTCCCCGTGTTGAACGGCGGGTCGATGTAGATCAGGTGGAACGACTCTCCTGCGAACCCGCGCAGGATGGGAAGGTTATCCCCGAAGTGGATGTCCAACGACGGCGGAGGCAGGGATTTGGGGTTCGAGACGGAACGTCGATTCATCAAGGCTTTCCGGCAGAGTGCCTGCTTCGGCTTCGAACCGTTTGCGGGAAACTGCAAATGTGTCGCCATTATGGCATCGCCACGACCATAGGAACTTCCAGCGCTTTTTGGGGGATGCCCTTGCCTCTCTTAATCCTAAATGAGAACCACTTTACAAATGATAATCATTCTTATATACTGTTGCCACCGCAGGTAATGGAGCTACTCAATCATGGAGACAAATGAAAACAAAATCACTGGAAAATCAGGGGGAATGCCCTGCTCTCGTCGCGCATGTCACCTGTGTGGGAGCCTTGCGCTGCTCCTCTCAACTGCCGTGTCCGCGGAAGAACCCCCCTCAGAAATCGACCGTGAAGTTATCATTGTCGGCGGTTACCAAGAAGCTTACGAGACTGCCGGATCAGCCCACTTCATCGGACCCGAGGAGTTGCTGAAGTTCAACTACTCCGACATTCAAGACATTGTCCGCGAAATCCCAGGCGTTTCGGTGCAGCTTGAGGACGGCTACGGGTTACGCCCCAACCTCAGCATACGCGGCACTCCGACCGAGCGCAGCAGCCGCGTCACGCTGATGGAAGACGGCGTGCTGATCGCGCCGGCGCCCTACTCCGCACCGTCCGCCTACTACTTCCCGACCGCTGGCCGCATGCACGCCTTCGAAGTGCTGAAAGGCCCATCCGCGATCACTCAAGGACCGTACACCATTGGTGGCGCCCTGAACATGATCTCCACACCGATCCCGCGCGACATGGGCGGCGGCCTACTGATGGAGGGCGGCGGCTACTCCGACCACCGTCTGCACGCGTACGCGGGCTTCACCTCGGACAATGGCGTCGGCATCCTCGCCGAAACCCACGATTGGGCCTCGGACGGCTTCCAGAAGATCGACCGCGACGGCGGCAACACCGGCCTCGACGTCCAGGATCACACGTTCAAGATCCGCTACACGACCCCGGACTCGCGCCACCAGTTGGACTTCAAGTACCAGTACGCGGACCAGTCGTCCGACCAGAGCTATCTCGGCCTGACCGATGCAGACTTCCGGGCCGACCCCTACCGCCGCTATGGCCTGTCGCAGCTGGACAACATCAAGACCCAGCATGATCAGCACATCCTCCGCTACCGGTTCAAGGCCAGCGACTCGCTGGCGATCTCCGTCACCGCCTACAACAACGAGCATGTACGGAACTGGTTCAAGACCGAGGGCCTGGATCTTGACGGGACCGACAATGGAAACTCGTTCAGCAAGGACAGCTGGTCCTCCGTCATCAACACTATTAATAAGGAACAAGGCCGATGCCTGTCCCGCGCCCTGAACCTGGACGAATTGGGCGTGGGGGATTTCCGCGAAGCGCCGGAAGAAGGAGAACTGGATCCCCTGAACGCTTTCACGAATGCAGACCAGACCGCCTTTGACCAGATCAGCACAACGGGCAACTTCAAGGCGGACCGAGTCGGATACCACGGCACCGCGAAAAGCACCGTAGCCGGCGCAGACGAGACCGCCTGCTCCGGCAAGCTCGAGACCGAGGATACCGTCAAAGCCCGGATCCGGAGCGAACTGATGGGGCTGGTGGCGTTCGAGGAAGACGACCAAGTTGACGAAGCAACCAACCTGGCGGCCAAAGAGACTTATAACACGACCCTGGAGACCAAGACAAACGAATTCCTGACCGCATTCAAGGAACAGGTCTTCGACGACGACGAGGCCAACCAGCAGTTCCACGACTACTTCTCCACTGAGCGGCTGGCCGGCATTCTGCAGGGCACGGAAGACACCGCCGAGGGCGGCATTCAGTTGAAACACAATTCCCGGGAATACTTCTCCCGAGGGGTGCAGGTCCGCCTCGACTGGGAAGGCGAACTGGGCGGCGCCCACCACGACGTGGAGGTCGGCCTGCGCTATCACGAGGACGAGGAAGACCGAATCCAGCGCATCGACGCCTACACCCAGAAGGACGGAAGACTCATCCTGCACGATGCGGGCGACTGGGGCCACCAGAGCGCCAGCAACCGGCTACAGGAGGCCGAAGCGGTCTCAGTCTATGTTCACGATCGCATCGAATGGGGCTCCTGGGTGCTCACCCCGGGCTTCCGTTACGAGGATATCGAGCAGAAGCGGACCCGCTGGAAGGATCCGGAACCGGACAATGTCCGCGCAAATGTCCGCTCCACCCGGAAGAACGACACTTCGGTGTTCCTGCCGGGCATGGGCGTCCTGTTCAACATCGACGACCATTGGGCTGTGCTGGGCGGCTACCACAAGGGCTTCAGCGCGCCGAGCAACTCGCCTGGCGTTGAAGAGGAGAAGGCCGACAACTATGAACTCGGAATCCGCTACGCCGGCACTCATCTGCGCGGCGAAGTGATCGCGTTCTACAGCGACTACGAGAACCTGCTCGGCGAGTGCACCGCCTCATCCGGCGCCAACTGCGAGGTCGGCGACGCCTTCAACGGCGACGCTGCGACCGTCGAGGGCGTGGAGACGATGTTCGTGGCCGACGTGCCGCTCAACGAGACGATGAATCTGCCGCTGTCGCTGTCATACACCTACATCGATACCGAGTTCGACACCAGCTTCGAGTCGGAATTTTTCGGCGACGTGGAGAAAGGCGACCCGATTCCCTACATCCCGGAGCACCAGTTGCGGGTGTCGATGGGGCTGGAGAGCACGGATTGGTCGGTCAACCTCAGCGGCAAGTACGTCGACGAGGTCTGCGTGCAGGCATCCTGCGGGGCCTTCGAGGAAACCGATTCGTCCTTCACCGTGGACCTGGCCGGCAGTTACCGCCTGAACAAGAACATTCTCTTGGTCGCACGCGTGGAAAACCTGACCGATCAGGAAGACCTGGTCGCCCGTCAGCCCTACGGGGCCCGGCCCAACAAACCGCGCACCGCCCTGCTCGGGCTGCGCGTCGAGAACTTTTTCTAACCGGCAGGGGAAGGGAGCCTATCATCCCAGGGACTCCTGAAACCGTCGGAAAGGTAGCCCCCCGCTTCTCCTGCGACATTAGGGGGGCTGCCGCCTTATATGGTACCTGATTCGGAGTGCCGATCCGCTTAGTTGCGGGCGCAGAACGCCAATCCTTCCAACACCAGATCCGGTGCTGCAATCATCGGCGTGTGACACCAGACCTGAAGTTTCTCGGCGTCACCGCCCGTCAGTATCACCAGGGAGTGTCTGCCCAGCACGTCCTCGCGCAGCCGCGCGCACATGGAATCGATGCCTCCGGACAGGAGTTTCCAGATTCCTGATTCAACCGCCTCGTCCGTACCGGTATGGGCGGTACTGCGCGGATTCACCGATGGCGCGTGAGTGGCCGCGTACAGCATCGCCAGGCCGTCTTTCTGCCGAAGGTAGCCCGGCACGATCCAGCCACCGCAGTGTTCGTTATCCTCGGTCAACCCGTCCACGGCGATTGCGGACCCGGCATCTACAATAATCAAAGATGAATGAGTCCGCTGGCGTGCCGCCCGCATCGCCAGCAACCGGTCCGCCCCGAAAGTTTCCGGCTGCGCATAGTGCAAGCTGATGTCCCCGCGCACTTTCTCAGGGTCGGCCCACGACACCGGCCCGCCCCATGCTTCCTCGATCCCTGCTCGCAGATCGTCTCCGGCGTTGCCCCGCATGGTCGAGACCGCATACAGGGTCTCTTCATGGTCCTGGCGTTCGCGCAGCGTCTGATGCAGCCGGTTGATGCCGGATATGGGTGCCACCCCGAGCCGGAAGATCTGCCCTTCGCGCTCCTCACCCAACTTGGCGCGGGTATGGCCGAGATCCAGCAGCAGGGTCATAAGCGGCGCAGGCGCACGTCGGCACTGTCGAACCGCTGCACGCCCTCCTCTCCTTCGACCTGCAAACACCCACGGTCGTCCACGCCCCGTGCGCGACCCGTGTATGTCTGTTTTGGTCCGGTCACATGCACCTCGCTACCCCTGAGACCGTCGTACGGCTCAAAGTATGCCTTAAGTTTGCCCGGAGTGCTACTGTCCAGTCGAACGAGACAAGTGACGACCGACTCGATCAGGCCAGCGGCCAGACGGTTCGGGTCGGGAAACTGCCCGCAGGCGCGGGCGATCGAGGTGGTTTGACGGTCCAGTTCCGGTGCGTCTTCCACGTTGATGCCCACTCCGACCACGCAGCAGGTCTGACCGCCGCGGGCACGGCATTCGGTGAGGATCCCGCCGAATTTCGCGGAACCATACATGAGGTCGTTCGGCCAGTTCAGGCAGGGCTGGCCGAGTCCCATCTCACGCAGGCGCTCGATGAGCGCGATGCCGACCCACAGGGCCAGAGCTGGTGGCGCCTCCGCCGGGAAGGCGTGCAACACCGAAAAGCACAAGGCCCCGTCGGCTGTCTCCCAACTCCGGCCCTGCCGTCCCCGTCCTCCGATCTGACGCCGTGCGATCTGTACCCGGTCGCGGATGGCCGTATCGTCATCGAGGATGTCGTTGGTGGAAGCCACTTCGTCGGCCACTTCGACTGGGTCGAGTCGGGCACGGATCTCTTCGGGTAGAGCCTCGGAGATCTGTCCGGCATCCAGTGATAGAGGGGTGAAAGGTGCTGTCATAAAGGCATTGCCTCACAAACAACTGGCACCCGTCAATCTATACGTTCGAGAAAGGCGCGTGGCGAAAGGATTTCGACGGTTCCGTATCTTGGCTTTGTGAAATCGCGTTGATTCCCCGTTACAAGGACAGCGTTTCCCGCCACCGCCGTTGCCAGATAAACCTCGTCATCGGAATCCTTTATCTGAAAGACGGTTACTGCTGGCTCGACTACGGCAGCAACTCGCTTAATTTCCGCAATGATCGTGCGGAACTCGTCGTAGTAGCAGGCATGCTTCGGTCTTCTAGATACTTTCTCATATTCGGAAACGATAGGATGCGACAAAAAGATTTGGTGGCGTCGTATTGCTCCTCTGACGACTTCGCGGCAGACGCCTTCGGCCCGTGCCGCCGAGACGATTACGTTGCAGTCAAGAACGACCCTCACGTTCCGCATCCCTGCGTTCTTTTCGTGCTTCAGCTATATCATCAATGATATCTTGCATAATTTCTTCTTCGGAACGACCGACATCCTCAGGCAAAGGCTTACTTCGCGCAAAAATCTCATCAAGCCTATCTGCAGCCGCATTACGGTCCACCACCGCTTTTGGGCTGAAGAGAATGCCGTCTTCAACGACGGAAGCCTCCATCAGGTCGCCCTCGTGAAGGTCGACCCGTTCGCGCAATTTTGCGGGAATGGTGACCTGAAATTTCGATTTTACGGTAACCAGCATATTTCCTCCAAAAAAGTTGGAAATTCTTACTTTCCTACATTATACACCTGCCGGTTCCCTTAACGAAAACGGCCCCGCACGAGCGGGGCCGGATGAAAGGTGCCTGGCGATGTCCTACTTTCACATGGGGAGACCCCACACTATCATCGGCGATGAACCGTTTCACGGTCGAGTTCGGAATGGGATCGGGTGGTTCCAGCTCTCTATGGTCACCAGGCGAAAAAAGGTCGGATGATTCACAGCGTTCAATCAAGCAGAAGGTCTGAAGTAGCATGGTCAAGACTCACGGGCAATTAGTACTGGTTAGCTTCACTCATTGCTGAGCGTCCACATCCAGCCTATCAACCTGGTATTCTTCCAGGGCCCTACCGGGACTCGAAGTCCAGTGAAACCTAATCTTGGGACAGGCTTCCCGCTTAGATGCTTTCAGCGGTTATCCTTTCCGTACATAGCTACCCGGCAATGCCACTGGCGTGACAACCGGAACACCAGAGGTACGTCCACTCCGGTCCTCTCGTACTAGGAGCAGCCTCCCTCAAGTTTCAAACGCCCGCGGTAGATAGGGACCGAACTGTCTCACGACGTTCTAAACCCAGCTCGCGTACCACTTTAAATGGCGAACAGCCATACCCTTGGGACCTGCTTCAGCCCCAGGATGTGATGAGCCGACATCGAGGTGCCAAACACTACCGTCGATATGAACTCTTGGGTAGTATCAGCCTGTTATCCCCGGAGTACCTTTTATCCGTTGAGCGATGGCCCTTCCATTCAGAACCACCGGATCACTAAGACCT
>CAZGIH010000017.1:0-203550 GCA_964526195.1 uncultured Chromatiales bacterium
GGTGCCGCCCCCGGTTGATGCCGAGACCGAAGCCTCGCCCTCGACCACGCGTGCACCAAGCCCTCCGGCCAAGCCCCCGATCAGCGGAACAGTCACGCCCACGGCGGCTTCGTAACGGTCGAAGTCGTACTCCGCGCCAACTCTGAAGGTCGAAGCTTCGTAGAAACCGCGTGAGGCTGAAACCCGACCCCAAGCGGACGGCCCCGACGCATGCCGGCGTTCCCAGTCCCCCGGATGGGATCCGCCACCCAGACGCGAAAGCCAGCCCGGCAACGCCTCGTATACGGCGGCGCGCGGAGCATAGACTTGGGCGAAGTCCGCAGCCGAGAAGCTTAGGCTAGCGGTCGGGTCTTCGTTCTCCTCTACAGTCACGTCATAGGCTCCGTTCGGACCCCGAAAACCGGTCGCACCGGTCGCACCGTCATACAGCACGATGCCGTTCAGCGTAATTGTTGTCTCGACGTTGTTGCTCTCGATCCAGTCGTCGCCAATAAAGATCTCCGACAAATGCTGGCCATTGGGCTCCAAGTTGACAAGAAGTTTGGGCACGATTCTATTTTCCGAGATCACCCAAGCGGGGGATCCGGAGGAAGCCGCTCGGATAATTGTCCCGGAGGAGACCACCTGGACTGCGGACCCGGAGGAAGTCGTCCGGATCGCGGGCCCGGAGTCTGCTCCCAGCCTGCCTTGCGGCCCGATGAAGACTCGGCCACCATCAACAAGATGCACGCCAGCGTCGCGGCCCGTGATCACGCCGTTTACCGTCACGCTGTGCCGGCCGTAGCCGTCGCCGCCCACGCCACCACCGCGCACATAGATGCCATTGGTTTCCCCACGGATACGCCCGCCCTGCATGTCTATATCAACTTTTCCGGAGTTACTCGACACGTGCACACCGGTGCTGCTCGTGCTGTGGATATCGGCACCAGCCAGAGCGATAGCGATATTCCCCTGAGCACCAGTGTAATAGGTCACATTGATGGCTCTGCTTTCCCCGCTTCCTTTCGCCTCGATGTTGCCGCCGACAACGCGGAGTTTGGTATCACCCATGATGGGATGAGCCTCTCCCCAACGCCATACCTCGACGGCATCCGATCCGGCGCCCATTGTTACGATGCGACTGTCCCGCACTCCGATATCAACAAGACCATCGGCATAATGACTCATAAAAATGCCTTCGGCATCAATGCCCTCTGTTTCGAACTGGCTATTCGAAACGCGGATTCTGGTTGGGCCACCCTCTCTCGACCCTCGGCTGTATTGTAGACCGTAAATGCTGCTCGAACGAGACCCTTCAGTGACGATCCTGCTGCCCGAGATGGCAACATTCATCTCACCCGAATTTATCAGTTGTGCCCGCACACCCATTGCGCCGTCCCATATCGCCGAGGCGTCACCCTTGGTTCGGATGTGGAAGTTTTCAACGGCGATGTCAACCTTGGTGGCAGGTGCGGACTCAGTCAAATGCGAGCCGCCCGAAAAGACCTGTATGCCATCGCCGTCTCGACCGGTGGTTTCAATGTTAGGACTAGCACTATCAAGACTGTCTGCTTGCGCGATTACCCTGATGTCACCCCCCCTGTTGCTTGCCTTCACGCCGATGCCGTCATTACCTGTCGTGCGGATGCGACCACCGGAGATCTCAATCAGAATATTGCCGGGATGATCCTGGTCCTTGAAGTCGTCGCCCGTGTAACCGGTGTTGGGGCCGCCGTACCGGCTGTCGATTCGGGCGCCGACGCCATATCCGTCCGCTTCGATCATGCCGCCGGTGACGTATATGTTGATGTCGCCGGAGGTTCCCGACTGAGTGACGCTGATGCCGCGGGCATTCGTCGTGGCCTGATAATTCAACTCCGGGTTGTTCCGGGCGGTCAGGTCGGCGGCGGAATAGACGGTGATGTCGCCGGCGAAATCGAACCCGGTGTCGACCCAGAACGCGCCGTGATATGCCCAAAGACTGCCGGGCGGTTCCCACCGTCGGGAATGATCGTCCGTCTGATCCGCCACCGTAACCTGGGCGCCGCCGCGAGTGGAGGCGACACCGTTGGCGCCAGTCAGGTCATCGGACAGCCTGAACTCATAATCTGCCTGGGTGTTGTCCGGCAGCTGATAGAAGATGTTGCCGTCGGATGGTTGGTAGTTGTTTGAGCTGCAGACGACGGGTTGGTCACTGGAAGCGGGACCGCACTCGTTGGCAGCCCGCGCATCGGCGCCCGCGAGAGCAAACGCGACGAACGCCAAAGTGCCGGCCAACACTCCCCGTGCCAGAGAATGCCCGCCCACGGTCAGGGGTGAAGTTCGACGAAGGGGGGGGGGTAACGTCATCATAAATCTACCTCAAGTCGTGTGATTCGCGGATTATACCCCCCCGATGCAAATGACAAACTGAAAGACCCCCGATCTCCGAACTAACGCGATTTTGAAGAGTTAAGGCTTGAAGATGTTTCCGCGGCTTCTCTTACTCACCAAGTGTCTGCCGATTTAGTTTCAAGCGTTTACGCAGAGCCAGAACCCGATTCGTAGAGGGATCGTTAACGATCCGGCACATAAGATCAGTTTTGCCGCACACATGAGAAAGAAATTCGCCTAAAGCGGCTTCAGTTTCCCCGGTTGGCTTGGGTTCGTTCCGTCGTCATTTTTCAACCTCTGCTTTCCTTGACACCTGCCGTATCCTCAGGATCAAGCACCTCGAACTCCTCTTCGATCAGTCTCAAAACCCGCTGATTTTCATTCGCCAAGTCAGAAAAGGCACCAAATCCGGCCATCCACGGCATTTCTGTTTCGCGGGCTTGGATTTCCTGTACGTAACGCTGGAAGGTAGCGTCGGGAAGTTCAACAGTTGTTTTCATGCGCAGTTTTCCCATAGTTTGGGCCTCCGGTCAAATCATCCCATCGGCTATAATTCAATTCTGCCTGATTTAAGGCATTTTTATGTCCCGCGCGCCCGTAGCTCAGTTGGATAGAGTGTGTGGCTACGAACCACAAGGTCGGGGGTTCGAATCCCTCCGGGCGCGCCAATTACCTGCCTAAACCGAGAAAGGGGAACCGATGGAGCCGATTAATTTAAGCCGAGAATTGGTGCAGAAACTGATGCGCGTCCTGAACGAGCATGACGCGCAGTGCCAGGACACGCTGATTTCCGCTCAATACTTGGCGGCCGTGCTCGGTCTGCTGGTCGGCAGTATCGATCGTCCGTCCGAAGAAAAAGAAGAATTACTTAGAGAAATCAATGCATTCAGTGGACATGTTATGAACGATATCATGGATCAGGCTCAGCAGCGGCCCGCGCCGCCAGCCGCGGACCCTTCCAAGGCGTTCGGAATCTGGAAGCCGCCGAGCGCGTAGACGGACGCGCATATGCTGGATCCCAAAGTCTTACGCGCTGACCCGCGCGCGGTCGCGGATAACCTTGCGCGACGGGGTTTCACTTTCGATGCGGCGATATACGCCGAGCTTGAGGCGGAACGCAAGGCCGCACAGAGCGAGGCGGAATCCCTCCAGGCTCAGCGTAATACCCTGTCAAAACGCATTGGCGAAGCCCGGCAGCAGGGCGAGGACGTCACTGAAATGATGGCGGAGGTGACCGGTCTAGGAGAACAGCTGGAGCATCGCCAGGCAGCGCTGGCGTCGATTCGGCAGCGTCTTGACGCCTGGCTGATCGGTATGCCGAACCTGCTGGATCCGGAAGTCCCGGACGGCAAGGGCCCGCAGGACAATCTCGAATTGCGCCGTTGGGGCGACCCAGCGGAGTTCGATTTCGAGCCGCTCGATCATGTGCAACTTAGTGAGAGTTGGGGATTGCTCGACATGCGGCAGGCCGCGGCCATGTCCGGAGCGCGCTTTTCGGTGCTGCAGGGCGAACTGGCGCTGCTGCACCGTGCGTTGACCCAGTTCATGCTGGATTTGCACACGCGCCAACATGGCTACGAGGAATGCTACGTTCCGTACTTGGTGAATGCGGCCAGCCTGGAGGGGACTGGGCAGTTGCCCAAGTTCCGCGAGGACCTGTTCGCGCTGGACGGTGAACAGCATTTCTTGATTCCCACGGCCGAGGTGCCGTTGACGAACCTGTTGCGCGACACGATCTTGGAGGCATCGGAACTGCCTTGGAAGAAGATCGCGCACACGCCCTGCTTCCGGGCCGAGGCAGGCTCCTACGGAATGGATACCCGAGGCCTGATCCGGCAGCATCAATTCGAAAAGGTGGAACTGGTGCTGGCCGTACATCCGGAGGAGTCGGAAGCGGCGCTGGAGGAACTGACAGCTCATGCGGAAGCCGTCATGCAGGCGCTGGAGTTGCCGTACCGGGTGGTTTCCCTGTGCGGGGGCGACATGGGCTTTGCCGCTGCACGAACCTATGACCTGGAAGTCTGGTTGCCCAGCCAGAAGGCGTATCGCGAGATTTCCTCCTGCAGCAATTTCCGGGATTTCCAGGCGCGGCGGATCAAGGCACGATTCCGGCCTGGCCAGGAAAAGCCACC
This sequence comes from uncultured Chromatiales bacterium, assembly GCA_964526195.1. Taxonomy (GTDB): domain Bacteria; phylum Pseudomonadota; class Gammaproteobacteria; order Poriferisulfidales; family Poriferisulfidaceae; genus Poriferisulfidus. The sequence goes on from CAZGIH010000017.1 coordinate 4,485, forward strand.
GCAACCGTTACATACTTTGAACGGTTCCGGCCTTGCCGTCGGCCGCACGCTGGTGGCTGTACTGGAGAATCATCAGAGCGAGGACGGATCGGTCCAGATTCCGGATTGCCTGGCACCTTGGATGAATGGTGTGACCCGGCTGGGTGCGGCGGGATGAACCTGGATGGGCCACGCGGGCATTTTCCTGCTTCGGGCCGAGTCGAGTGGATCGGAATCCGCACGAGACGCGGACAGCCAGTGACGGAACTTCAGGAAGTACAAGCGATCCAGGGCCGAGGGCTGGCCGAGGATCATGCGACCCGACGCACAGGCGGACGGCGCCAGGTGACCTTGATGCAGTCCGAACATCTCCCGGTGATCGAGTCGCTGTCGGAGCGCACACCGAAACCGGACCTGCTGCGCCGCAACCTGCTGGTGTCCGGTATCAATCTCCTGGCCTTGGTCGGACAGCGGTTTTGGGTGGGTGCGGCATTGTTTGAAGGCACTGGCGATTGTCCGCCCTGCCGTGCCATGGATGCGGCACTGGGCGCCGGCGGAAAAAACGCAATGACCGGAATGGGTGGTGTGACGGCACGCGTTCTGGAAGGCGGCCTGATCCGGGTTGGCGACCGGATCGGCCCGTATAATTTGCCCGCCGACCAGCCACGCCTGATCTGACCATGCCGATTTACGAGTACCGTTGCGAAGCCTGCGGGTATGACCTGGAGGTGCTGCAGAAGGTCGACGACGCTCCCTTGACCCAGTGTCCGCAATGCGGCGAGGAGCGTTTGTGCAAGCAATTGACGGCGGCCGGGTTCCGCCTCAAGGGCAGCGGCTGGTACGAGACCGACTTCAAGGGAAAGAAACCGAGCAAGGACACGAATGGAGAGCAGGCCGCGGCCAAGAAGAAGGAAGCAAAATCCGGCAAGGACAAGGTCGCTTCGGGCAAGTCCGAGGCGAAGCCGTCCGACGGGAAGGCCTCACAGGCCGGGGCAGCCAATGGCTGAGGAACGTTGCTACTGCGGGGAGGTCCAGACCGACCAGATCGGGCAGGCGGTTCATCTGTTCGGCTGGGTCAACCGGCGCCGCGACCATGGTGGGATCATCTTCATCGACCTGCGCGACCATAGCGGGCTCGTGCAAGTCGTGGTGAACCCCGAGCAGGCCGAATTGTTCGCGCTGGCCGAGCAGATCCGCACTGAGTTCGTGCTGGCGGTCACGGGGCAGGTCCGGGCTCGTCCCGAAGGCACGGTCAACCCGACGCTGTCGACTGGTGAAGTGGAAGTGGTCTGCGAAGAACTGGAAATCCTGAATCCGGCCGATACCCCGCCGTACCAGCTCGACGACGAGCAGGTGCACGAAGATCACCGCTTGCGCTACCGCTACATGGAACTGCGCCGGCCCGTGATGCAGGAGCGCTTGCGCACCCGTGCCCGGCTGGCGGCCACGGTGCGGCGTTACCTGGACGGACTGGGATTTCTGGAAGTCGAGACGCCGATGCTGACCCGTGCGACCCCGGAAGGCGCCCGCGAATACCTGGTACCGAGTCGGACCCACACCGGTGCGTGCTTTGCACTTCCACAGTCCCCGCAGCTGTTCAAGCAGATGCTGATGATGGGCGGGGTGGACCGTTACTACCAGATCGTGCGCTGCTTCCGCGACGAAGATCCCCGTCAGGACCGCCAGCCGGAATTCACCCAGATTGACATCGAAACTTCGTTTCTCGAAGAGGAACACATCTTGGAATTGATGGAAGGTCTGGCCTGCGCCATGTTTGATGCCGTGGGGATTTCCCTGCCGGATCCGTTTCCGCAATTGGCCTATGCCGAGGCCATGAGCCGGTTCGGGACCGACCGACCGGATTTGCGGATTTCCGGCATGGAGCTCGTAGACGTGGCGGATCTCTTGACGGAGGTAGAGTTCAAGGTCTTTCGGGGACCGGCCAACCAAGAGGGAGCCCGGGTCGCGGCAATACGCATCCCAGGGGCGGCAGGCATGAGCCTCGGACAGATCGATGCCTACACCGAAGCAATCAAGCCGTACGGCGCGAAAGGGCTGGCGTACATCAAGTGCAACGAGGTCGGGCAGGGGCGCGAGGGCCTGCAAGCGGGATTCCTGAAGTTCTTGCATGACGAGGCGGTGGCCGGCATTCTGGAACGCACGGAGGCGCAGGACGGGGACCTGATCGTGTTCGGCGCGGATCGTGCCGACATTGTCAACGCCGCGCTGTCTTTCCTGCGCGAACGCTTGGCGGAGGATTTGGGCCTGAGAGAAGAGGGTTGGCAGCCGCTCTGGGTGGTCGACTTCCCGCTGCTCGAACGAGACCCTCAGACACAGCGCTGGCTGGCGATGCATCACCCGTTCACGGCACCGGCGGTCGAGGATGTTGCGCAGTTGGAAACCGACCCTGGCGCAGTGCGGGCACGAGCCTATGACATGGTGATCAACGGGGTGGAAGTCGGTGGGGGATCGGTTCGCATCCATCGCCCGGAAATCCAAGAGGCAGTCTTCGCGCTGCTTGGCATCGATGCCGAGGAGGCGCATGCAAAATTCGGATTCCTGCTGGATGCGCTGCGCTACGGTTGCCCGCCGCACGGCGGCATCGCATTCGGCTTCGATCGCTTGGTCATGCTTTTGACCGGCGCCGAAGCGATCCGGGATGTGATCGCATTTCCCAAGACCCAAACGGCCAATTGCCTGTTGACGGGGGCACCCGAGATGGTGGAGATGGACCAGTTGCGCGAACTGGGGCTCAGCCGGATCAAAACCCGTTCATGACCGCGGAGGCGCTTTCCCACAAGCGACCGGAGTCGGTGCTGGTGGTGGTTTACAGCGCAGACTCTCAAGTGCTGATGCTGAGGCGGCACGAACCCCCGACGTTCTGGCAGTCGGTGACCGGCAGCCTGGAGTGGGGCGAACAGCCGGAACAGGCGGCGCGGCGGGAGTTGGTCGAGGAGACGGGCCTGGATGCGACAGCGTTGGAAGACTGCCATGACAGCCACTTGTTCGAAATCTACGAGATTTGGCGCCACCGTTACGCCGAGGGGGTCACGGAAAACCGCGAGCATGTTTTTCGTCTGGCTGTTCCCGAAGTATGCCCGGTGACTTTGGACGCCCTGGAGCACTCGGAATACGAGTGGCTGCCCCGGGTGGAGGCGGCGCAGCGCGCGTCCTCCTACACGAACCGGCAAGCAATTCTGGATTGGGTTCCGGTCGGGTCGCCTCCGGGTTTATCATAGGCGGAGGTTGTGACGGGGCACATCGATCATGGCGGGTCACAGCAAGTGGGCCAACATCCAGCACCGCAAGAAGCGGCAGGACGACAAGCGCGGGAAACTGTTCTCCAAGCTGATTCGGGAGGTGATGGTGGCGGCGAAGATCGGCGGGCCGGATCCCACCGACAATTCCCGGTTGCGTTTGGCGGTGGACAAGGCGGTGTCGGCGAACATGCCGAAGGACACGGTGGAGCGCGCGATCAAGCGCGGCTGCGGCGATGCGGACAGCGCCGCGTACGAGGAGGTCCGATACGAAGGCTACGGCCCGGGCGGGGTGGCGGTGCTGATCGACTGCCTCACTGACAACCGGAACCGCACGGTCTCCGAGGTCCGGCACACGCTGGGCAAGCACGGCGGCAGCCTGGGCAACAGCGGTTCGGTGACTTACCTGTTTTCGGCGGTGGGGGTGCTGAGTTATGCGCCCGGCACGGATGCGGACAACCTGATGGACCAGGCCGTGGAGGCCGGCGCCGATGACTTGGCCGTGCTGGACGACGAGTCGGTGGAAGTGCTGACGCAGCCCCAGGACTTCGTAACGGTCCGGCAAGGCCTGACCGAGGCGGGGCAGACGCCGGATCATGCCGAGGTGACGATGCGGGCGCAGACCCTGGTCGAGCTGGAAGGCGACGAGGCGCTGAATTTGATGAAACTGGTGGACGGGCTGGAGGAATTGGATGACGTGCAGAATGTCTACACCAACGCAAGCATTCCAGATGCCCTGTATGCGGACTGAACCATGATCCGGGTAATCGGCGTGGACCCCGGCTTGCGGCGTACCGGCTACGGCGTGATCGAGACCGACGGGTACCGCCACCGCTACCGGGACAGCGGACAGATATGCCCCGGGCAGGGCTCGATCCCGGAACGATTGGGAAAGCTGTTTCAGGAACTGGACGAAGTGCTTGAGATTCATGCGCCGGACTGCGCGGCAGTCGAGTCCTCGTTCGTCGCCGCGAACGCGGGCACGGCACTCAAGCTCGGTCAGGCGCGTGGGGCATTGATCAGCGCCTGCGTGGTGCGCCAGGTCGAGGTGTTCGAATATTCTCCGCGCAGCATGAAACAGGCGATCACCGGTCAGGGCGGGGCCACCAAGGAGCAGGTTCAGTTCATGGTGCAACGCCTGTTGGGATTGGCCAAATCGCCGCAGGCGGATGAAGCGGACGCATTGGGGTTGGCTCTGTGCCACGCGCACAGCCGGCTGCTGACCCCGGAGGAACTCGCGACATGATCGCGTATCTGCGCGGGCCCGTCACCTATCGCCAGCCTCCGGAGTTGATCGTGGAGGCAGGTGGCGTTGGCTACCGGGTACTGGCGTCGATGGCCACGTTCGACAACCTGCCGCAGGACGATTCGGAAGTGGTGCTTCCGACCCTGCTGGTCGTGCGCGAGAACGCACACACACTATTCGGCTTTGCCGACGAAGCGGAACGCCAGCGGTTCAGCCAGCTGATGCGGATCTCCGGGATTGGCGCCAAGACCGCACTGGCGATCCTGTCGGCCCTGCCGGGTGCGATACTGCGCCAGCATGTGGAGGCCGGGAACCTGGACGGATTGACCCAGGTGCCGGGGATCGGCGAGAAGACCGCCCAGCGGTTGCTGGTCGAGTTGCAGCACATGGTACTGAAGGCGGAAGATACCGAAGTCGCTGAAGTGGCCACGCCGCAATACGAAGCACAGCAGGGGTTGGTTCGACTGGGCTGGAAGCCGGCCGAGGCCCGGCGCATGATCGGGGCGATCGAAACGCAGGGGCTGGAGGCCGAGGATATCATTCGCGAGGCCTTGCGCGGGAGCGTGCGATGAGCGAGGACACACTGTTGCAGCGTGGCGCGGCGCCGGGCGAGGCATCGCTGGAGAATAGCATCCGTCCGCGCAAACTGGAGGACTTCGTCGGCCAGGCAGAGTTGCGCGAACAGTTCGAGGTCTTCATCGAGGCGGCGCGACGTCGGGAGCGGCCGCTCGACCATGTGCTGGTGTTCGGTCCGCCGGGACTCGGCAAGACGACCCTGTCACACATCGTCGCCAACGAGATGGGTGGGCAGCTGCGCCAGTCAGCCGGACCGGTTCTGGAGCGCGGCGGGGACCTGGCGGCGATCCTGACCAGCCTGCAGGAAGGCGACGTGCTGTTCATCGACGAGATTCACCGCCTGCAGCCGGCCGTGGAGGAGATCCTGTACCCGGCATTGGAAGATTGCCGGATCGACCTGATGATTGGCGAGGGTGCGGCAGCGCGCTCGATCCAGCTCGACCTGCCTCCGTTCACGCTGGTCGGTGCGACTACCCGGGCCGGACTGCTGACGCCGCCGCTGATGTCGCGCTTCGGCATTGTCGGCCGGCTTGATTTCTATTCCGCGGAGGAACTGGCTCGCATTGCCCACCGCTCGGCAGATATCCTCGACATTCCGATCGATGACGACGGTGCATTGGAGATCGGCCGTCGTTCGCGTGGCACGCCGCGTATTGCGAACCGTTTGCTGCGGCGGGTGCAAGACTACGCAGAGGTCCGGGCAGACGGGAAAGTAACTGCCTCGGTGGCCGCGGAGGCGCTGGAGTTCATGCGCGTCGACCGTTGTGGTATCGACCGGTTGGATCGCGAATACCTGCGCATCATCATCGAGAAATTCAACGGCGGGCCGGTCGGTATCGACAGCCTGTCGGTGGCGGTCAACGAAGAGCGCGGGACGCTGGAGGACATGGTCGAGCCCTACCTGATCCAGTTGGGATTCCTGATGCGGACTCCCCGAGGCCGGGTCGCCACGCCGCGGGTGCGCGAGCACTTGGGGCTTGAACCGCTGTCGGGGACGGACGAATTGCCGTTGACGCGGTCGGAGGACTGATGGGGGAGGATTTTCCAGTGCGGGTGTATTACGAGGATACCGATGCGGGCGGCGTGCTCTACCATGCGGCGGTCATCCGCTACATGGACCGCGGACGGACCGAATGGCTTCGGAATCGCGGGTATACTTTAGCCGCGCTGGAACGGGAGTGCCAGCGCGTGTTCGCGGTGCACAGTTTGTCCGCGCGTTACCTGCTGCCGGGCCGATTGGACGACGAGCTGATGGTGCGCACCCGGTTGTCCGGGCGGGCCTGGCTCTCGCTGGATTTCAGTCAGGCATTGTGGCGGGAGGACGAATGCCTGGCCGAGGCGACCATCAAGGTGGCGTGCCTGAGCACGGACACCTGGTCGCCCGCACCGTTGCCTCCCGACCTTTACGAAAAGTGTGAATGTAATGGTTGAATTTTCGATTCTGGAGATGTTGGGTCAGGCGTCCTTGCCCGTGCAGGGGGTGATGTTGATCCTGATGTTGGCCTCGTTCGTCTCCTGGGTCATCATCTTCAACAAGTCGCAGATCCTGCGCCGGCAGCATCAGGAAGCGATCAAGTTCGAGGACAAGTTCTGGCAGGGCATCGAACTGGTGCAGTTCTACGACCAGATGCGACAGCGGCAGTCGCGCCCGCCGCTCGGGGACGTGTTTTGCGCCGGTTTCCGGGAATACGTGCAGTTGGCTCGGAACAAGCAGTTGTCGCCGGACACGATCAGCCATACGGCGGTGCGCAGCATGCGGGTGGTGCTGGCCCGGGAAGCGGAACACCTGGAAATGCACCTGCCGGTGCTGGCGACGATTGGTTCGACCAGCCCGTACATCGGGCTGTTCGGGACGGTCTGGGGCATCATCAATGCCTTCCATTCGCTGGATCCGACCCGGGGCGCCTCCATGCTGACCATGATCGCGCCCGGAATTTCCGAGGCGCTGGTGGCGACCGCCCTGGGCCTGTTCGCCGCCATCCCGGCGGTCATCGCCTACAACCGGTTCACGGATCGGGCCGACAAGCTGCTGACGCAGTACAGCAACTTCATTGAAGAGTTCACCACGCTCCTGCAGCGCGAGGCTCTGGCCAACCAGGAGAAATCGTGAATCCGTTGAGGACTTCCCGCCGGCACATGTCGGAAATCAACATCGTGCCGTACGTGGACGTCATGCTGGTGCTCCTTTTGATCTTCATGATCGCGACGCCGTTGATGCAGCAGGGCCTGTTGATCGAATTGCCGGAAGCGCCGTCGGAGCCGATCAATCTGGAACCCTATCGCGAGCCGCTGGTGCTGGAAATCAACCAGCGCGGAGAACTGCGGCTGATCCGCGAAGGGGTATTCGTCTACACCGTGGAAGAGGCGGACCTGCCGGGTCTGGTCGAAGGAATGATGCAGGAAGGTGGGGACGATACGTTGTACGTTCGGGCCGATGCCCGGCTCTCGTACGGCACGGTGGCGACGACCATCGCCCGGCTTGACCAGGCGGGAGTCCCGGCCCTGAGTCTGCTCACGCAGCCGCCGCCGGAGACCCCATGAGCCAGGCGGCACGAGGAACCCGTCCCAGTCGGATCAGCCCTCTCTCCTGGATCGGGGCCATTGCCGTTCATGCGGTGGTCGCTGGGCTGTTGCTGCAATTCGGCACCGAACCGGCCCAGTCCAACGTTCCACCCCGACCGGATGTCGAGGCGGTGCGCGTTCAGGCGGCAGACGAGGAATTGCTGGAGCAAAGGCGCGAAGCGAAGCGCAAGGAGGTCGAGCGTAAGAAAGCGGAAAAACGCAAACGCGAGGAAGAGGCGCGCCGGAAGGCTGAAGAGAAGAAGAGGGCGAAGGCGCGAGCCGAAGCGAAACGCAAGGCAAAAGAAGAAGCCGAGCGGAAGCTTGCGGAGAAGCGCAAGCGTGAGGAAGCGGCACGCCAGAAGGCCGAAGAGGAGAAGAAGCGGGCAGCGGAACGGGCCGAGACTAAACGCAAGGCCGAAGAGGAGGCGCGCAAACTGAAGGAAGCCGAGCAACGGGCGGAGGCGCGCCGACAGGAACAGGCGCAGCGGCGGCAGCGGGAAGCCGCCCGGAGGGCCCGGCAGGCCGATATCTGGCGCATTGCGATCAAGAAAAGAATCGAACGAGTCTGGTTGCGCCCCCCGGCGGCTGGAAACATCTCGCCTTGCGAGGTAGTGGTGGAACAGGATGAAAGAGGCGTGGTACTGTCCGCCAAGGTGCGTGGCTGCCGGGCCTCGCAGGCCTGGCAGGATTCCCTGCGCAATGCCGTGCTGAAGGCCAGCCCGTTGCCGCGGCCTCCGATCGCGGAGCTGTTTGATCGCCATCTGGTGATCACCTTCCGTCCAAAAGCACCCCGTTGACATGAACGCTGCTCGCCTGCGCGCCTGTGTCCTGTTGTTGTCTCTTTTCGTGGGTGCGGCACAAGCGGAATTCCGCATTGACATTGAGCAGGGAGTCGAGCAGGGCATCCGCATCGTTTTGGTGGCGTATTCGGAATCCGAGCGGAAACTGGCGGAAGTTGTTGGAGCGGACCTGGCACGAAGCGGATTTTTCAACGTGCTGGACCCCGGGACGGCACCGCGGGCGGCCGTGCGCGAGGGAGATCTGAACTGGGGTGCTTGGGATGGCCATTTGGCAGAGTACGCGGTAACGGCGGTGGTGTCCCCGGGAGCAGGCCGGCTCCAATTGGATATCCGGTTGTTCGACCTGCTGGCGGGCAAGGCTGTCTTGGCGCGCCGCCTGTCGGCGAAGCCGAAGCAACTGCGCCGCTTGGCGCATCAGGCCGCGGACGCGCTGCACGAACAGATCACGGGCATCCCCGGTGCGTTCGACACCCGAATCGCCTATATCGGTCAAACTCGTGAAGCAGGCCGGGTCCGCTATCGCCTGTATGTGGCGGATGCGGACGGGCACAATCCAATCGCGATCCTCACTTCGCCGCACCCGCTGCTGTCACCCGTTTGGTCGCCGAATGGGATGAGCTTGGCCTACGTGTCGTTCGAAACTCGGCGGCCTCAGGTGTTCCTTCAGGACCTGCGAGACGCAAGCCGCCGGGCGCTGCCGGATTCCGGGCGCAGTTCCAGCGCCCCGGCTTTCTCTCCCGACGGGCGACGCCTGGCCTTGGCCATGACGGTGGACGGGGACATGGAAATTTTTATCTACGCCTTGGACACGGGTTCCCTGTCTCGCTTCACCTACAGTGCGGGAATCGATACGGAACCGGCCTGGGAAGCCGATGGGCAGGGACTGGTATTCACATCCGATCGGGGCGGCAAGCCGAAACTTTATCGCCAGGGGTTACGTGATGCGCAGGCCCGGATATTGCCCCTCCCGGGCAACTACGCCACGGATGCGGTGGTGTCCACCGACGGTCGTTACTTGGCCTTCGTCCAGTCGACCGAGGCGGGCGGCTACGGCGTGACGCTGTTCGAGCCGGAGAGCGAGGGCCTGTTTCCCTTGTCTTCGGGAACCTTGGACGAAGCGCCGTCGTTTGCGCCGAACGGATTCAGCCTGATCTACGCCAGCACGACCCGGAGCGGGGAACAAATCCTGATGCTGGCCAGCCATAATGGTAGAATTCGTCAGCGCCTCCCGCTTGCCCATTCAGACGTCCGGGAGCCTGCGTGGTCTCCCTACCGACGCTAAAAGGAATGCCAATGCGACGATTTTCTTCACGCACCGCTCCGCCGTTGATCCTGCTGGGTTTTGGTGTTGTCCTGGGCGCCTGTGGCGTACCGGAGGAAGAACCTCCGGCCGCCGTGGAAGACTCGAAGATCCTGCTGGAAGAGGATCCGGGTGCCGTCGAGGGCGTGGCTCTGGACGATGAAGGAAACATCATTGCGGGGGACCTGGACATCAGTTCGGAGGATGGTTCTGTAGCCGAGATGGCTGCAGGGGCCACAGATCGGGGCATGACCATCTACTTCGACTACGACAACACCACGGTGAAGCCGAGGTTCGCGGAGATCATCCAGCGTGCGGCGGCGCATTTGCAGAACAACCCTGCGGGCCGACTGCGCTTGGAGGGGCATACGGATGAACGGGGCACCCGGGCCTACAACTTGGCACTGGGCGAGCGACGGGTACAAAGCGTCCGGGACATGATCCTGGAATTGGGTGCTTTGGCGGAACAGGTGGATTGGGTCAGCTACGGCGAGGAACTCCCTGCGACGACGGGCCAGGGCGAAGGCATCTGGAGACAGAACCGCAGGGTCGAAATCATCCTGGAAGAGTGACCGACCGCGTCCGTTGGTACAGAAGAGGGCGTGTGCTCGCGTTGGCGGGCAGTCTTGTTTACAGTGTCTGCGCGTTCGCGCAGGATCCTGATCCGAAACCGGACCCGCAGTCGCCATGGCTTGAACGGGTCATCCGGGCGCTGGAGCGCGTGGAAGCGGAACAGCAGGCATTGCGGCAGGAGATTGAGGCTCTTCGGGCCCGGTCGGACGACTCCTCGGAGTCTGAGGATGTAATTGACCCGACCGCCTTATTCGAGGCCGAGCAGGAGGCTCCGGTGCCGGAGGGTCCCTCGGAAATCCAACGAATCGTTGAGGAACTGACCCGCCTGGAGGCAGAGCAGCAGGCGTTGCGACAGGAAGTCGAGGCTTTGCTTGCCCAGCAGGACGAACCTCAGGTTCAGGAGATGGAGCACTCTGCTGCTGAAAGTGAGCTTGCCGTCGAGGGCGAGGAGGATTTCACGCCGCCGGTCGAATTGGTGGAGCAGGACCCGGGCGTCCCAGTGGATGCCCCGGATATCGAAGAAGAGACGGCTTCCGAGGTCGCACTGGGTTCGGAAGAAAGTGAAGCGTCGGCTGCTGCGGAAGAGAAGGCTTTTTCGCCACAGATCACCCAGCCGGCTGCGCGATTGTACGGACAGGGCCGGGAAGCTTTCAGGAATCTCAATTTCTACGATGCAGCTAAGGCGTTCCGGGAATTCCTGATCAAGCACCCGGCTCACGAGGATGCCGGGGAAGCCCGATATTGGCTCGGTGAGGCCCTGTACGTGGAAGGCCGCTTCCAGGAGGCGATCGCCGCGTTCGCCGAGGTCGTTGCCGACAAGGCCAATCCGCGCCGCGAAGTGGCGCGCCTGAAGACTGGCTACGCTTGGTTCGAATTGGGTGATTTCGAGAAAGCCGAGACGATTCTGACCGAGGTTCGCGAGCAAAATCCTGGCAGTGATCTTGCCCGACTCGCGCAGTTGCGGCTGGACCGGTTGCAGCGTCGGGCGGGCGGAGAGTGATGAGCCCGGAGGGCGCACATGACATCCGGCTGCGTGTCACCGAAATCTTCCATTCCATCCAAGGGGAGGGGTCGGCCAGCGGCCGGCCGAGCGCATTCGTCCGTTTGACCGGGTGCCCTCTGCGCTGTGGGTACTGCGATACGGCTTACGCTTTCACTGAAGGCGAATGGATGACTCTGGAGGAAATCCTGGGGGCGGTGGCCACACAACCGGTTCAGGACGTCTGCGTGACCGGCGGCGAGCCGTTGGCACAGCCGGAATGCAAGCAACTGCTGAGCGAGTTGTGCGACCGGGGCTACCGCGTGACCCTGGAGACCAGCGGCGCGCTATCTGTCTCGGAAGTGGATCCGCGGGTTTTCAAGGCATTGGACATCAAGACCCCGGGCAGCGGGGAAGAGGCGCGCAATGACTGGAGCAACCTGGAACACCTCCAGCCTACGGACCTGGTGAAGTTCGTGATTTGCTCGCGCGAGGATTACGAATGGGCGCGCAACCAGGTTCAAAGGCGCACGTGGGATTGCGAAGTCTTTTTCTCGCCATCCTGGGAGGAACAGGATGCCGGGCAGCTGGGGGAGTGGATCGTGGCCGACGCATTGCCGGTGCGTCTGCAAGTCCAGCTCCACAAGGTGCTGTGGGGTGATGTCCGGGGACGCTAGGCCGGCCGTCGTGCTGTTGTCCGGCGGCATGGATTCGGCAACGGTTCTGTACTGGGCACGCGCCAAGGGATTTGATCCAACGGCTCTGAGCTTCCGCTATGGGCAGCGGCACAGCGCGGAACTGCAGGCGGCTCGGAGGTTGGCTCGGGAAGCAAATTGCGAGTTGGTGGAGATGGACCTTGATCTGGCAAAGTTTGGTGCCTCGGCGCTGACCGACCCGGAAATTGTCGTGCCGGAAGGACCGGACGACGGGATCCCGGTCACTTATGTGCCGGCTCGCAATACCGTGTTCCTCTCGATCGCGCTTGCCTTGGCCGAAGCGCGGGACATTCACGACATTTGCATTGGAGTCAATGCGATTGACTATTCGGGTTATCCGGATTGCCGAGGCGAATTCATATCGGCATTCGAGAAGATGGCCAATCTGGCGACCCGGGACGGAGTGGAAGGGCGTCCGTTCCGCATCCACACACCGCTGATCGACTGGACCAAGGCCGAGATCATCCGTGCCGGAATGCAACTGGGAGTCGACTATGCGATGACTGTTTCGTGCTACCGGGCAGATTCTGAAGGCCGGGCTTGTGGGGCTTGCGAAGCTTGCCGGTTGCGCCGGGAAGGATTTGAGGTCGCGGGAATCGAAGACCCAACCCGCTACCGGGAGTAGTGACTAAGGGCTTGAGGTGCTTGGATTATTAATATACACTATAATAGTGTGCACATTTACAGTGTGATAAAGATGAAGAATATTACATTAAGTGCCGATGAAGCCCTGATCGAAGCAGCACGAGAAAGGGCGATGGAGGAAAAAACCACGTTGAACGCTCAGTTCAGGTTGTGGCTGGCCGAATATTCTCGGGTACAAGATCAACTTAAAGCGTATGACGAAACCATTCGAGCCCTGCGTGGGCAGCTCGTTGTCGGGCGGAAGCTGACTCGAGAGGAAATGAATGAGCGTTGAGAGTTTCCTTGACACCAATTTGTTTGTCTACCAGTTGACGGCTGAAGACGAAGCCAAGTCGAAAACTGCGGGGGAGTTGATTCGGAAGGGCATACAAACCGGTCGATCTTGCATTAGCTTCCAAGTAGTTCAGGAATGTCTCAATGTCATCGCGCGTCATGCGGAAATTGCACTGACGGCTGAGCAGGCCAAGCGCTATCTGGACACATCGCTAAAGCCGCTCTGGCGTATCTACCCCAGCGCATCGCTGTATCAACGTGCCTTGGACATTCAGGCTTTCCACCGGTTTAGCTTTTATGACTCATTGATTATTGCGGCGGCACAGGAAGCCGGGTGTAAGGTTCTCTACAGTGAAGATTTGCAGCATGGGCAGCAAATCGATTCTCTGACGATTCAGAATCCTTTTTTGTAATTGCCGTGAACTCCTGAAGGATACCTTTGGGGGATGTAGTGGCCTGGAGCCCAAGTAAACTAAGGGCAAGCCTAGGGCTCCGTTGTACAATTGAACAATTGCCGCAACGACTCATGACTTCCTATGGAACTTGAAATCTACCGCCAGGTTCTGTTCGCCGGGTTCATCATCACGATCATCCTCGGCGCGGTGGCCTACAAGACCAATTTCTGCACGATGGGGGCCGTCTCGGACCTCGTGAACATGGGCGACTCCGGTCGCATGCGGGCTTGGGTGCTCGGCATGGCGGTGGCGGTGCTGGGCGTGGCCATCCTCGAATACATCGGATTGGCGGACATGAGCCTGACCGCGAGTGCGGAGACCGGACGGCCGCCGTACCGCTCTGCCGTGTTCCCGTGGCCGCGTTTCCTCATCGGCGGGCTCCTGTTCGGCATCGGCATGACGATCGGTTCCGGCTGCGGCAACCGCACCATGGTGCGCATCGGAGGGGGCAACCTGAAGTCGATCGCAGTGCTACTGGCGATGGGCATCGCCGGCTACCTGATGATCTTCACCAACTTCGGCTACTATGTCTTCCTGCAGTGGATGGAACCGGTATTCATCGACCTGCGCAATCTCGGTATCGCGGACCAGTCGCTGGGAGCGGCGGTGTCCGGCCCGCTCGGATTGCCGGGGGCCGCGGCGTCACTCGCCATCGGCCTGATCGTTGGAGTCCTGATGCTGATCTGGGTGCTGCGTTCTTCCGATTTCCTGCAGAACCGGGACAACGTGCTGGCCGGCATCGTGCTGGGACTGTGCGTGGCGGCGGCTTGGTACGTGACCGCCGGCTCGATGGGACAGGTCCTAATCGAGGAAGTCGCGTTCCTGGAAGGCGATGAGCAGCCATACGGAGTCGGAGCCCAGTCGCTAACGTTCGTGCAACCTGCGGCCATCCTGATCCGCTACCTGGAGACCGGCTTCGCCAGCCGATTCATGAGCTTCGCCTTGGTGGCGGGGGCAGGCGTGATCATCGGCGCATTCCTTTACGCGCTGGTCTCGCGGCGGCTGCGGGTCGAGTGGTTCCAGTCGCTCGGCGACGCGGGGCGCCACGTGCTCGGCGGGCTGCTGATGGGGTTCGGCGGAGTGCTGTCGATCGGGTGCACGGTCGGTCAGGCGGTCTCCGGCGTGTCCACGCTGGCGACCGGATCGTTCCTGACTTTCGTGAGCATTTGCCTGGGCAGCGCGTTGACGATGAAAGTCCAATACTACAAAATGGTCTACGAAGACGAGGCGAATTGGGCAAGTGCGCTGGTTACCGGAATGGCCGACCTGCGCCTGGTTCCCCAGAAATGGCGCCGCCACGAGGCGGTGTAGGCGGGATCTTGGGTCGTTAGCTCAGCTAGGTAGAGCACCGGACTTTTAATCCGTTGGTCGCAGGTTCGATCCCTGCACGACCCACCACCCTCGATTGACGCCGTGTGGCCCTAGAAACGATTGATAACAGAAACCGTGCCTGCGTGCCCAGAAGGGGTTGGAGCGGGCTAATCCCCTATCGGATTTGTGTATAATTCAAAGGGTTCAAGGCAATTTGCCTTCCGCGAGATTTTCAAGGATCGGTTATGACGCAAGTTTCAAAAATCAAGGTGCCTGAAGGGCACTCTTTGCACCATGTGTGCTGTCCGCATGACTGCCCGGATACCTGCTCCATGCTGGTCACCCGGGACGACAGCACAGGGCGCGCGGTCCGGGTCCAGGGCGACCCCACGCATCCGGTAACGCGCGGTTACCTGTGTAACAAGGTTAATCATTACCTGGACTTGGTTTACAACGACAACCGGGTCCTTTATCCGCATAAGCGGGTCGGCCCCAAGGGGCCCGGTGCCAAGTTCGAGCGCATCAGTTGGGACGAGGCGCTGGACATGGTCACCGACAACTTCAAGGAAGTGATCGCCGAGTACGGATCAGAGGCCGTGCAGCCGTATTCCTATTCTGGCACCTTGGGGATGCTGGGCTACTGGGCAATGGACCAGCGCTTCTGGAACAAGATGGAAGCGGCCCGGCTGGAGCAATCCATCTGCATTTACGCCGCGATGTGGGCTGGCATCCATACCTATGGCGTGGCCAATGGGCCGGCCGTCCATGACGCCGTGCAGGACGCGGAGCTGATTGTCCTGTGGGGCGCGAATCTCGTCAGTACGGGGGTGCATGCCATTCCGTTCATTCGCGAGGCTCAGGAGCGTGGCGCCAAGTTGATCGTCATCGACCCCCGGATCACCCGCACGACCATGATGGCGGACTGGCATATCCAGCCGCGTCCTGGGACCGATGCCGCGCTGGCGCTGGGTGCGATGAAGGTCATCGTGGACAACGGCCTGCATGACGAAGCATTCCTGCGCGAGCAGACGATCGGTTGGGAACAGTTCATCAACGAGAAACTCCCCGAATACCCACTCGATAAAGTGTCGGAAATCACCGGCGTGTCAGAATCGGATATCGAGAAATTCGGCCTGATGTACGGCAAGGCGAAGAAATCCTTCATCCGCGCCAACTACGGCCTCAACCGGCATCAGAACTCGGGGCAGACCTGTCGGGCCATTCTGGTCATGCCCTGCATCACCGGTTCTTGGCGCGAGCCGAACGGCGGTGCCGCATTCGGGACGCTGGAGGAAATGTGGTTGCAGTTCAACCTGGCCAAGCTGCAACGCCCGGACCTCGGCAATCGGGCCGAGAAAAGGGTGGTCAACATGGTGCAGATCGGCCGCGCTCTCGCCGACGACATCGGCGTGAACGACGAGCAACTGGATCCGCCGATCAAGTCGATCTTCGTGTACAACTCGGATCCGGCGAATTGTGCGCCGAATTCGGGCAACGTGCGGCGCGGCTTGATGCGCGACGACCTGTTCGTGGCGGTGCACGATACGTTCTGGACGGACACCTGCAACTATGCGGATGTAGTCCTGCCGGCGGACACACAGCTCGAACGAATGGACCTGCATGCCGCTTACGGGCACTGGCACTTCAACCTGAACAAGGCGGTCATCGAGCCACTGGGTGAAAGCTGTGCCAACACCGAGTTGTTCCGCCGCATGGCGCAAAAGATGGGCTACGTGGAAGAAGGCGACAACGCGTTCACTCAGACTGACGAGGAAATGATCCGCGACATCCTGTTTGACGAGGAGGTCAACCCGCTGATGGAGGGGATTACCTACGAGCAACTGGAGAAGAACGGCTGGGCCCGTGCCAGCGACAAATCAAAGCGTCGCGACTTCCTGAACATCGGTTGGCCGACCGCGAGCAAGAAGATCGAGATCTTCAGCCAGACGCTGGCGGATGAAGGGCAGGACCCGCTGCCGACCTACAATCCGGAAGTCGAAGGGCAGGAGGATCCGAAACGCAAGGATTACCCGATCCAGGTGCTGAGTTCGGCCGCCCACTACTTCATCGGCGACTCGTTCCAGTCGGTACCGAGGCTGCAGGCGATGATGTCCCGGCCGACGGTGGAGATGAGCGTCAACGACGCCAGGGAACGGGAAATCGAGGACGGCGATCTGGTTCGCCTGTACAACGAGCGGGGCGAGACCTACTGCTATGCGGTCATCATCAACGGCTTGCTCGACGGCGTATGTGCGACGCAGAAGCAGTTCAAGGGCAGCAACACTCCGGGGGGAGTGAACGTGAATGTCCTGAACTCGGAGATGCTGACCGACTTCGGCCTGAGCCCGACCTTCTATTCGTGCCTGGCCGAGATCGAGAAGGCAGATCCGGAGACCACCAAGAAGGCACGCCTCAAGGAGTTGGGGGGCGTCGATGGCTATATTGCCGCATGGCGCAACAAGAATCGGGACTCCGAGGCGACCGATGAACAAATTCTCGAATATGCCAAGCAAGAGCATCCGGAGGTCTTCAATTGATGGCACAGGAAATGTTTGAAAGCTGCCGGGACCCGCTGGCCCTGCCGCAGCCGAACCGCGAAATCCAGACGCTGCGCGTCGGATACCGGAGAGGACAGGTCAAGAGCATGCGGAACCTGACGCACGACACCTACGAGATCGTGGTGCAGTGTGATCATGAAGGGCAGATCGGGGAGGCGGGCCAGTTCTGGGCCATCCGCGTCCCGGGCCTTCGCAAGCCACGCCCGTATTCCTTTGCCCGTGCTCCAGAGTCGGAAAACCCGGGAGAACATACGTTCTACATCCGTTTGGTGCCAGGGGGCGAACTGTCCGCCTGGCTGGCGGGAGGAGACCGCACCGGAGAGGAGGTGACCCTGTCCGGTCCGCTCGGCAAGTTCAAGCTGGATCCGTCCAACGAAGACATGGTCTGCATCGCGGGTGGCTCTGGCATGAGCGCGGTTCACGCCATTATCGAGCATGCCGCGAACCTCAAGGTCGCCCGGAACTGTTATTTCTTCTATGGGGCCCGTACGCAAAAGGACCTATACCTGGAAGAGGAAATCGAGGCGCTGCAGAAGCGCTGGCATCCGGACTATGTGCTGAAGTTCCACCAGGTTCTCAACGAGGAGCCGGAAGATTCCGACTGGACGGGTGGGCGCGGCTTGGTGACGGACTATTTCAAGGAACATTACCTGACCAACGGGCAAGTGAACATCAATCGGATGAAAGCCTATTTCTGCGGTCCGCCGCCGATGATCGACGCAGGGATCGCGGTGCTGAAGAAGGCCGGGCTGTCAGATCGCGATATCTTTTACGACAAGTTCGAAGATGCACGTTCCCCCGTGCCGATCATCGACAACACCAAGTGCGTGTTGTGCGACGAGTGCCTGATGGTCAAGCCGGTCGAGCACTGCATCGTGGAAGTCGCGAGTCTGCGTCACGAGAACGGCGGAGCCGCTGGCACCATGGAGTACGAACAGATCGAACCGGCGGCCACAGCCGGGCTGTACTACAACACGCTGTACATCAACGAGAAGGAGTGCATCCGCTGCTACGCCTGCGTGGAGATTTGCCCGGCCAAGGCGATTGCGCCGGATTACGCGCCGATGCCCAAGACGCTGGCGAGTATCGTCGAGTAATGTGATTAAGGCCGGGCGGACGCCCGGCTTGCATCTAAATCAGAATTTGTGGCTTGCTGTGCGGGAAATTATCCGCATCCACCGGCGGTTACCGTCACTTCTCTTGCAGCTTGGAAAATTCCGTCAGGCGTATGCACCAGTGCGATAACGCGCGAAGTCTCACGCATCTTGACCCGTAGCGACACGTAAGGCTCAGCCCGCCCTTGGAGGTGAGAGATAGAAATCAGTGGAACCGGGTTGGCTTCGACCAGGATGCTGATTTTCTCGGCGCCGGGGAGCGGGGCATAAACCTGGATCGGGACCTTGCCGCTGTCTTCGGCGATATCCGGCACGTCCAGCTCAATGTCGGGATGATCTTGGATGCTCTGCCCGCCGGTGAGTTCGGCCAGCGCATCTTCAAGGGTTTCTGCCGTGAATGATTTCGGCAGGCTGGAGAGGGCCGGCCTGGCGAGAGCCAGTACCGGCATGGCGGTGGCGACCTGTAGCAGCAGGCGGCGCGATCGTTGTGGCAGGATTGGATATTTCATAGATTCATTGTACGGCAGGTTCAGTAAAGTTCGTTCGCCATAATCAGGATTTCCTTGCGGCGGTGATCGATCCGGGCCTGGTTTGCAGAATTTGCCTTGGTGTGCTTTTCCGCGATTTCCAGCTGGTTGGCAGCCTGCCGGAGTTGCCCTTTGCTGAGGTAGTGATCGGCCAGTGCGATATGCGAAATAACCGGTTGATGTGTGGCGTTGGCGGCCTCGGCAAGTAGGCGATAGGTCTGGGGACTCTGGATCCCCCGGCGAATGCGTTTGCGAATCAGTTTCAGGGCCTGATCGGCCTGCCCGGCCGTCAGGTACGCCTGCGCCAGATAGAACTCCACTGCGGTATGTATGGGGTATTCCTGATAGAGGGATTCAAGTATCTCAACAGCCTGATCCACTTGGTTCAGATGCTTTTGCGACTCAGCCTCCGCTAGATTTAGCAAAAGGCGGAGTTCTGGCACGTCCGTCTTGATGCCGCGCAAGAGTTTGAGGGCACGGGCATGACCACCATGCTTTTGCCAGGCCACCACAATGCCGTATTGTTCCGACGCCTGCGGTTCATGACCGGCATTAATCTTGTCCTGGAACAGATCCAGCCTTTCATGCGTGGGAGTCTGCAGGGAAATCATGCGCTCGCGGATGAAGCGGAATTCCATCGTATCCCGGATAAAAGCGCCCTGGTACTGCCGCGCCCGGTCCCGGGCTTCCACAACTCGGGAGGGGGTGGTCGGATGGGTACTCAAGTATTCGAAGTCCTTTCCGTAGTGATGATCGGAGTGCTTGAGCAGAACCTCGAAGAAGTTTGCGACTCCGTTCGGATCAATGCCGGACTTTGCCAAGAACTGGCTTGCGAATCGATCCGCTTCCTGCTCGTTGGCGCGGGAGTAGTTGAGGAAGCGCTGCGTTTCCATAGCCTGACCCAATACGGCTGCCGGTAGCAGCGCGGAATTCTGCGTGACTCCGGCCAAAATAACCCCAGCCATGGTGAGGAGACTGAAGTTTGAGTTGCTCATGTAGTCCTGCATCCGGGCCAGGTGGCGCTGTGTGACATGCGCCATTTCGTGCGCGATGACGCCCGCTAACTCACTTTCATTCCGCGCTTTCGTGATCAGGCCGGTATAGAAGGCTAGCAGTCCACCGGGCATGGCGAAGGCATTGACTTGCCGGTTGTGCACGATCAGCAGGTCGAATTCTTGCCTGATTCCAGCTTGATCCAGGATGCGGTCCGCGAGAGATCGGATATAGGCGTTGGACTCTGGGTCTTCGCTGACTGGCAAGTAGCCATACAGTCGAGCCTTGAGGAAGCGCTTGATTCGAGCTTCCTCCGCCTGGGTCATGACCCGGTCGGCCGGCTCGCCGACACTAGGCAACTCGGAATCGTCAATGACATCAGTGTCGGCATACGCGGTACCGGCGCTGAGCAAGACCAATATCAGGCCCAAGGCTGTGGCGCGCGTGGGGCGAAGACTCAAGATTTGGAAGATGGCCATAGGGCGGGGAGGTGAAAGTCGATTTCCGCGTGTGTCGAAGATGCCCAAGCGCGGCCCTGCCGCGCCATATGAGTAAGACAAAGGACTTTGAGTTGAAGTTTCCTGTCTGACGCCCGCATGCCGTAGGCCGCAGCCGCGCATGAAACCACCATGCAATCATTGTACGCCAGATATAATGAACTTTTGACTATCGACAGGAGTTTACGCACATGGCGGATTTTGACCAGGAGCTGGATGCCTCCGGGCTGAATTGCCCTCTTCCCATCCTGCGCGCGAAGAAGTCCCTGGCCTCTATGGAGAGCGGGCAGGTTCTGCGCGTGGTTGCGACCGACCCCGGCGCGGTCAAGGATTTCGAGGCATTCTCGAAACAGACCGGAAACCCGTTGCTGGAATCTTCCGAAGAGGGCGGAAAGTTTTATTTCCGGCTGCAGAAAGCCTGACCTTTGCTCGGCAGGGGCCGCTTCCTGCCTAGATGATTGCTCCCCCAAACGCCCGGGTGGAAATAATGCCGCCCGGTTCTTTATCCGCATGAATCTATGGAATGATCGGAAGTCTGGCCGGGGACCCTGGCTGTTACTTTCAAACGACATCCGATGGGCTGACTTCTTGACTCTTTCGGCGACGATATCTTAGCAACAACAGGGCTGGATTTCCGGCTTTTGAGTGCTATAATCCCTAGTCTAGCAAGTCTTAACTTGTGGTTTTATCATGCTGATTATACAGGGAAATTTTTCTATTAGAGATTTCCAGATCAGTTCGTCGAGCAACGCTTTGCGCACGAATGCCAGGCCACGAAGACGTTGTTTTTCATCAGCAATTCGGCCCCAACGAATGAGCTGGCGCCTCTGGTGACCGGCTTTTTTATGTCTTCTGTCTCAGGAGCGAGGGTAGAGATCATGAGACCGACCAAACATTTCCCCACAGGCATTTCATTCTTTCTTGCCATGGCCTTGTGTGCCCCGGCGGTGGCGGAAATCGAAGAAGTCACGGTTACGGCGCAGAAACGCGAGGAAAACGCGCAGGACGTGCCGATCTCCGTGACGGCTTTCTCCGACGATTTTTTCACGAAATCGAACGTCAACACCCTCCGGGATATGGCGCGCTATGCACCGAACCTGAGTCTGCCTCAGTCCAGCACGATTGCCAACCAGCGAATTATCCTGCGGGGGGTAGGGTCGGTTGGCAACAGCGCCATTGAGCCGACTGTGGCGGTTTTCATTGACGGCGTTTACTATCCGCGACCGTCTTCGGTCGTCGGCAGCATGACCGATCTGGATCGAGCAGAGGTGCTGCGCGGCCCGCAGGGCACCTTGTTCGGGCGCAACGCCTCGATGGGTGCGCTGAACATCGTCACCAAGAACCCGACGCACGAACACGAAGGAAGGATTGCTGTCGGTTATGGCGACTATGACGAGAAACGTGTTTCCGGCTATATCAACAGCGCAATTTCCGAGAAGGCCTCGGCCCGCCTTTCATTTCAGGCCTCGGAGCGCGATGGCTACGGCGACAACACCTACACTGACCAAGGTAGCCGGAGCATCGTGGGCGACTGGGAGGATATCACTGTCCGGGGGAAATTGCTTTTCACTCCGAACGACAATACCAATGTTCTCCTGACGGTGGATTTCTCCCGGGTCAGGAACGAAGGCGCGGTCATCGAATTCATCGGTGATACGGCGCCGGGGCAGAGTCTTTTAGGGTTGACCCAAATTCTTCCTACTGGAGAGCTGCCGGAGACTAGTGACGTTTACGACCACAAGATCCACCAGATGCATCGTGATGATGCTGATGATGAGCAGTGGGGCCTGAGCAGCGAGATCACTTGGGCAGTGGGCAGTCATACGATCCGTTCAATAGCAGCCTACCGGGACTGGGAGAACGACAGCTTGGACCAACCGGTCATTCGCTTGCCTGCGGACTTGGTTCCGACGGATCAGTTCTATGACGCGAAAACCTTCTCGCAGGAACTGCAGATTCTTTCTCCCGAGGGTGAAAATATTGAGTACGTGTTTGGCCTGTACTATTACGATGAGGAATATTCCCTGGACAACTACTCCCGCCTTGGGAAAGATTTCTGTGGGATGGTCAGGACTTTGTCGGCTGTTTCATCCACCATGTTCAGCACCCGCCTAGTGACAGCGGCAGCAGTTGTGGATCAATCTCAAGGTGGCCCCTTAGCAACTGCGGTACAAGGAGTTTTGACCGCGCAACAGACGCGACTCGCAACAGCAGGCTTGAGTGCGTATTCGGTTTGCATGGCTGGCGGAGAGGACATGTTCTCGTCGGAGTTTACCCAAGATGTTAGCAACTATGCTGCCTATGGGCACCTGACCTATAACCTGACGCCGCAATGGCGCCTTGCTGCGGGGGCGCGTTACACCCGGAGCGAAAAGGATGGGGAATTCGAAAGCGTTGTCTACAATCAACTGGCTGCTCCGGGCTCGGCGACTAATCCGTTTGGCTTGGACTTGCGCCAAGATGAACCCTTGAGAAGTCTTGCTCACGATGAGGAAAAAGTCACCTGGTTGACCAACCTCAGCTATTTTCTTGATGATGACACGATGTTGTTCGCCAACTTCTCAACCGGCTTCAGGTCGGGTGGATTCAACCCCGATGGCTTCAACAGTCAGGTTGCAGAGACTGGGAGAACCCGGAAATTCGACACTGAAACCACCAAAAATTACGAACTTGGTATCAAGAGAACCATGTGGGACGGGCAACTGGTCGCCAATGCGACGTTATATCGCACCAAGATCAGCGATTTCCAGGAACGTCAATTCGATGGGCTGAATCTAATTGTTCACAATTCTGGTGACCTGACGCAGCAGGGGGTCGAATTAGATTTTCAGTTTCAGCCGCGAGAAGAATTCTACGCCACACTGGGCGTAAGTTATTTGGACTCGGAGTTTGACTCCTTTCCCGATGCCACCGCGCTTCCGGGCAGGATTTCGGGGACTTCGGGGCACAACAGTTATGCCGGATTTTGTCAGGGAGTCGTGGGTCCGCTAATACAAGCACAACCTGCTCTTGCGCAAGGACTGGGGCAGGTGCTCCAAGGATGCCAGAGAATAGGCATTCCCACTCAAGATCTGAAAGGTGAGCGTAACCATTTCTCCCCGAAATGGCAGGTGGCGCTTTCCGCTGAGTGGTCTGATTCCATGCCCGATGCTCCTATGGACTGGTTCATCCGGGGCGAGTACCAGTTTGTTGATGATCAGAATGTGGGTGCGGACACCAATCAGGATCCGGACACCATGCAAAGCAACTATAACCTCTTCAATGGAGGGGCAGGCGTGCGTGGTCAGAATGACGACTGGGAAGTGTCATTGTTTATCAAAAACATCTTTGACGAGGGGTACTGTCAGACCAAATACGCCCAGCCGCTGGTCAGTTCCCTGGGGTTGGCCGACGCCGCGGGTGCCGAAGGATACCGGGGCGCGAAGCGCTGCACGCTTGGCGAGCCGCGCACCTGGAGCTTGGTTGGTAGTTTCCTGTTCTGAGCGAGGGGTCGGCTGCGGCAGGCCCGCGTTCTCCGAAGCAGTTCTCTGAAGAGCGCGGGCTTCATCTTAGTTTTCTGCCGTGATACGCGGTTTCGACGGCTTCGAAAGGATGCCGATGCCGCACCACCCGGAAGCCGAATTTCCTGTCGGGACTCATCTTGGGGAGCGGGTTGATCCCGAGTTTGTAGTTCTTCGGATCCAGTTCCAGTTCAAGGTGATGGGCCATCAGCATCAGGTTCATGGCCAACTGCAGCTCGCTCCAGCGCGCGCCCCCGCAAGTGTGCGTCCCGATGCCGAAGGGTGCGTAGGCGCCCGGATACTGCTTGTGCTCGCTCCGGGGCGGCGCGAAGCGGTCGATGTCGAACTTCAGGGGGTCCTTGAAGAATCTCTCGTCGAAATGGGGGGCGGTGAACGCGACCATCAGCGTGGTGTGGGGTGGAACCTTGTAGCCCTCGACCTCGAAGCCGTTCATGACGGTTCGCAGGTGCATGGGGATCACGGGGTGCAACCGCAGGGTCTCCAGGATGAATCGGTGCGTCACGTCGATCGCCGCCACGTCGAGGTCCTTGCCGGTCGGGTCGCCGCTGGCGAAAAGCGCGTCCGCCTCGGCGGCAATGCTCTCGTGCACGTCGGGGTTTGCGAGCATCTCGTAGATGGCGAAGGACATTTGGCTCCCCAGGTAGTGCCCGGCGATGATCGGCGCGATGAATGCGAAGCCGAGATCGGTTTCCGGGAGGAACTGCGGGTCGGCGTAGTGCAGGTCCATCAGGTCGTCGACCAGGTCCCGGCGCTTGCCCGCCCGCTGGGCCGGCGTATGCGAGGCGTGAATCTGGGCGTAAAGCTCCAGCACGCGCCCGAGGGCCCGCTTCATCGCGGGCGTGCGCAGCATGAAGCGGGGTATTAATTTGTGCACCGTGGCCAGGAGCGTCCGGTATTCGAACTTGAGGAGGTCGTCGAGGATGTCGGCCGGCGCAATGCTCACGCTGAGATTGGCGACCTGCTCGCCGACCATCCGCTGGCAGGCCATCTCGCCGCGCACGCCGTTCCCGATTCCCCACCAGTCGAAGTGCCCCCGGGCTAGGGCCAGCACTTCATCCAGCCGATCTTCGACCACTGCTCGGGAATTGCCCGCCCGCACGATCTTCCGCATGCGGAAGTGGTCGGCGCCGTCCATGCTGGCGATGGACCGCCCGGTTCCCCAGATTTCCTGAAAGCCTGCGATGAAGTCCTGCGAGCGGACATGGAGTCGGCCTTTCTGGATGAACCAATGATTCAGTTCCGCGCTGGCGATGATGACCAGTTCCCGGCCGCCGGCCCGGAGTTCGAATACGGGCCCATGCTTTTGAGCCTGCTCGGCGAAGAACCGGGGGAGGTCCCTTGCGCGGAAGGTCTTCGACAGGATCATGTCCTTCAGCCCGATGACCGGCATAGCCCGGTGGCGCACCGTGCGCATGCTTTCGGGAGGGCGGTAGGAACTTTGCACCGCGGCCCCGATGTTCTGCCCGATCAGGTCCATCTTGCTGAGAAGCTCGACCCGCTCCTCGGCCTGTTCGTATTCCTCGGGCTCGAGCATCGCACGGATTCCGCCGCAGTTGTGCATGAGGCCGATGATGGCGATGTCGCGCGGATCCGGGATCTCATCGTCCAGCAGCGTCCGCATGATTCGGCTCTTGATTTCCTCTCCGGTTCGGCCATCCACCAGGGGGTAGCGGCCCGAGCGGGCCACCTTGCTCGACAGGTTCCAGAATCCGCCTTCGTCCGCATCCAGGATGCCTATCTTGGACAGGCGGTTGAGCGCTTCCGTGTTGATTGCATCCGCGGTGCGCGCAATGCGTTCGACCCAGAATTGCGGGGTATGGGTTTCGGTCATCCTGGCGATTTCCGCCAGCGTCGGGTCCAGCAGTCCATCGCCGGTGGGAGTCGAATCGATCAGAGTCAGCGTCCCCACATCCGTATCGATGCGGTTTTCCAGCGCAAGGTCCAGCAGGACCCCCCCCGCGAGCACGCAGGACATCTTCCACTCCGGGATGGGAATGAAATAGCCCGTCTTCTCGTCGAGCAGCATCAAAAGGATTTCTTCAGCGAATCTCATGAGAAGGGGTGGTCTTGTGCTCGAATAACTCTGAAAAGGAGGCCCAGGATAAAAGTAAGAGGCATTCAGCGCGGATTATACCGGCTGGCCGGTCGGCACAACACAGCCACAAGGAAAGCCTGCGTTGGAGACTGGGTACAATGTCTACATGGATGACCCGGCCATCCTCATGGCGGCACGGGCAAAAGCCGTGAGCAGACATCTCCGATTTCCCGTCGTCCCCGTCGGCGCGCGCGAGGCACTGCCAATCCGAAGTTCGGCCGTGCAGAGCCGGATTTTCTCAACGCAATGAACGCGAACGGCAGATACGAAGGAGAACCGCCCGGGCCCCTCGCCTACATGGCGCGCAACGGCGTTCCCGCCAACTTGCTGATGTGGGTGATCGTCGCGGCCGGACTGCTTTCCCTCGGCGGGATCGTCATGCAGGCATGGCCAACGCTGCCGTTCAATCACGTCGAGGTCTCGGTCGCCTACCCGGGCGCATCGCCGGAGGAAGTGGAAGAATCGATCGTGGTCAAGATCGAGGAGCGCGTCCGCGCACTGGAGAAGGTCAAGTCGGTCAAATCGGTCGCTGCCCCCGGCATGGCCTCCGTCCGCATCGAGCTCGAGTCCGACACCGACATCGGCGAGGCGCTCTACGAGATCGACGCCGCCGTCAGCCAGATCCAGTCTTTCCCGGGGTCCGCCGAGCGACCCACGTTCCGGGAGATGACCAACCGCCGCAGCATCCTGCGGCTCATCCTCTACGGCGACATCTCCGAACGATCGCTGAAGGAGCTGGCCCACCAGGCCAAGGACCGGCTGACCGCACTGCCCGGCGTGACCGACGCCGACACCGGCGGGATGCGCGACTACGAGATTTCCATCGAAGTGCCGTCCCATCACTTGCGCGCCCTCGGTTTGACGTTGCACGACATTGCCGATGCCGTGCGGCGCAATTCCCTCAACCTTTCGGCCGGCAGCATCGACACTCTGGAGTCCCAGGTGCGCGTGCGCACCCTGGGGCAGCGGTACGTGCAGCGGGACTTCGAGGACGTGGTGGTCCGGGCCGGCGACGACGGCACGCTGCTGCGGCTCGGCGACATCGCCGAAGTGCGGGACGGGTTCGAGAACGCGGACCTCATCGTCCGGCATCAGGGCAAGCCCGCCGTGTTCATCGAAGTCTACCGGGCGAACCGCGAGCAGGTGGCCGATGTGGCCGAGGCGGCGCGGACCTTCCTCGAGAGCGAGCTGATCCCCTCGCTTCCGGACGGCGTGGGCATCACGGTCTGGAACGACGAGTCGCGGCTGTTCGACGAGCGCCTCGCCATTCTGCTCAAAAACGGCGCACTGGGCCTGAGCCTGGTCTTTCTCGCCCTGGCGCTCTTCTTGGAGATCCGGCTGGCCCTTTGGGTGGCGGTCGGCCTCGTGGTTTCGGGGATCGGGACGCTGGCGGTCGTGCTGGCGCTCGACCTTCCGCTGCACGCCGACGCCCTGCTTGCCTTCGTGCTGGCGATCGGCATCGTGGTGGACGACGCCATCGTCGTTTCCGAACACATCCACCACGAGCGAATGCAGGGGCGCAGTGGGTTCGTCGCGGCCGTTCGCGGCGTCAGGCGCATCAAGAAGCCGCTGATCTTCGCGGTGCTGACTTCGGTCGCCGCGTTCTCGCCTCTGCTATTCCTGCCGGACGGCATCGGCGAGATCATCCTGCCGACGGCCATCGTCCTGATCTCCATGCTGCTGATCTCGCTGCTGGAATCGCTGGCGATCCTGCCCAACCACCTGTCCCACCTGCCGGGGCCCGACTGGCAGCCCACCGCCGCGGTCGATCGATTCCTGAGACGCAGCCAGGGCCGGGTGGACGAATTGCTCCAACGATTCCTGGCAGGCCCCCTGGAGCGGGGGCTGCGCTTCGCGACGATGCAGCCCGGGGTCGTAGTCGCCGGTGCCGTTGGGCTGTTTCTGCTCAGCGTGTCCCTGATTCCATCCGGCATTGTCGGGACGACTTTCGCCGATCAGGTGGAAGGCGACTTCGTCACGGTCAGCCTCGAGATGCCGGAGGGAACTCCGCTGGGGCGGACCCATGAGGTGGCCATGGAGGTCGAGGCGGCCGGCCGCCGCGTGATCGAGCGGCTCTCGGGCGACCTGCCGGACGACGGGCCGCCGCTGTTGTCCGGGGTGACCCTGACCGTCGGGCAGCGCGCGCGCGGGGAGGGCGGAGGGCTGATTCCCCTGCCGAGCCTGAACCCGGAATCCCACATCGCGGTGGTCGAGTTCAAGCTGCTGGGGGCCCGGCATCGGCGGGTCGGCACGGGCGAGATCCTTTCGGCCTGGCGCGAAGAGGTGGGGTTCATGCCCCATGTCCGGGGCATCAGCTTCGCCGGCGAGGTGATCGCGCTGGGCGCTCCGGTCGAAGCCGTGCTGTCGCACCCCGATGCTGGCCGCCTCGGATCGGCCGCCGAATCGGTGGTGTCCAGCCTGAGGGGCTTGCAAGGGGTCTTCGACATTCGCTCGGACCACGCAACCGGGGTTCGAGAGATGCAGCTCAAGTTGCGACCGGAGGCGCACACCCTGGGGATCCGGGCGGAAGACCTAGCGCAACAGGTTCGGGCGGCATTTTTCGGCGAGGAAGCGCTGCGCGTGCAGCGGGGCCGGGACGAGGTGCGGGTGTACGTGCGCCCGCCCGCCGACGAGCGCGACGCCATCACGGACCTCGAGCAGTACGTCATCCGCACGCCGGACGGAGCGGACGTGCCGCTCAGCCACGTGGCGCGGCTGAGCCTGGGGACGTCGTCGCCGTCCATTCGCCGGAAGGACGGCCAGCGTATCGTCACGATCACCGGCGACGTCGACCCGGTCGTGATTTCCGGCGCCGAGGCGAACGCCACGCTGGCGGCCACGACCCTAGCGGAACTGGCAGCCGAAGACCCGGATCTGTCCTATACGTTCGGCGGCGAGGCCCAGCAGCAGTTCGATGCCTTCGACGCGCTGATCCGAAGCTTCGCGCTGGCGATGTTCGCGATCTTCGCGCTGCTGGCGATCTCGCTCCGCTCCTATGCCAAGCCCCTGATCATCATGGCCGTGATCCCCTTCGGGCTGATCGGCGCGATCCTGGGGCATCTGGTCCTGGGCGTCACGTTCAGTTTCGTCTCGGTGATGGGATTTGTCGGCCTGAGCGGGGTGGTGGTGAACGACTCGCTGGTGATGCTCGACTTCATCGACCAGAAGATGCGGGAGGGCCTCCCCGCGAGAGAGGCGATCGTCGAAGGCGCGAAAGGGCGGTTCAGGCCCATCCTGCTGACCTCGGTCACGACCTTCCTCGGCTTCACTCCCCTGATCTTCGAGCAATCCGTCCACGGGCAGTTCCTGGTCCCCTTCGCGGCCTCGCTGGGCTTCGGCATTCTTCTTGCCACGGCCGTGTTGATGCTTCTCGTGCCAGCCCTGCTGGCGGTCTTCCTGCGCGTGAATTCCGGGCGCGACGGCGCGGCGCTCGGCGCCGCGCAGCCCGGCTGACCGGCTCCCGATAGGCACCCGCCCGGACTTCGCCCCTGATTGGCACGAAATCGCGAGGCACCGCTCGTTTATAATCCTCGCACATGCCCATGCGAACTAGGGTAGAACCATATGGATATAATGTTTTTCGCCACGGCCATCATCGCCGCCCTGTCGCTCCAGGTGATGATTCATGAACTGGGGCATTGCATCACCGCCAAGCTGACCGGCGTGGAAGTCGAGTTCTACGACTTCGGCGTGGGCCCCACCTTGTTGCGCCTGACCGACCGCCAAGGCACCGTCTTCAACGTGAAGGCGCTGCCGCTCGGCGGATTCGCGCAACTCCTGGACGGCTGGGGGAGCCCGATCACCGAGGACAATGCCGCGCGGTCGTTCCGCGAGGCCCACCCCGCATCCAAGCTCGCCATCACGCTGGCGGGGTCCGGTTTCAACTTCCTCACGGCCTTCGTCGTCATCCTAGTTCTGTCACTGGGCGGCATGCAGGGGACCGTTCCGGTCATCGAGGTGCCCGAGGCGGAAACGGCTAGCAAGGCGTATGCGGCGGGGCTGCGCGACGGTGACAGGATCGTCGGCGTCGACGGCGTCGAAGTGACGACTTGGCAGGATATCGGGGTCCGTCTGTTTGACCGCGTCGGCGATACGGGGACGGTCGCGTTCAGCGTGTCGCGGGACGGGGAGCGTCGCGAGTTCGCGGTGCCGATCAGCGATTGGCAGTCCGACCGGCGCTTCATGAACGTGTTCGAGGATCTCGGGGTTTCCCACGGATCGTCCGAGCGGCTGGTGCTGGAGGAATCGGTGATCGCCCGGTTGGCCGGCGCCATCAAGGAGACATTCGTGCTGAGCATCACCACCGCGGCGGCCGGATTCAAGATGATCTTCCGGGAAATGAGCATCTTGAATTTCACGGGGCCCCTTGAGCTGCTGCTCATCGGCGAAGACAGTTCCGCCCTCGATTGGGTCGACTACGCTCGGCTGTTTGCGCTCTTCTCCATCATGATGGGCATCATCAACCTGTTGCCCGGCCCGGTGGTGGATGGCGTGGGCGTGATGCTGGCCACCGGTGAACTGGTGACGCGGAAGCGTCCGACGCCGCGGGTCGAAAGAAATGTCCGCTACGCCGGTGTCGTCCTCGGCTTCGGGCCCTTGGTGCTGTGCATCGGCTACGAAATCGCCCGGGCCCTTGCCTGAGGCTGATGCCTGCAGGTCCCGCCCGTCCTCCATGAGCGCCGAAAGCTCGCCCGCCCGCCCGAGCGCCACGATTGAAATTGACAAGAAATACCTGAAGTTCTCCGCGGCGCATTTCACGATCTTCTCCGCCACCGAGCGGGAGCGCCTGCACGGACACAACTTCAGCGTGGGAATTTCGGTCACCGCGGCGGTCGACGAGAACGGGATGTGCTTCGACTATCGGGAGTTGAAATCCCGGGTGCGACGCCTGTGCGAGGAGCTGGACGAGTACACGCTGCTGCCCGCACAATCCCCGTTCTTGCGCATTACCGAACACGGGGAACACTACCTTGCCGAATTCAACGGCGAAACGCTGCATTTCGCAAAACCGGACACGAAACTCCTGCCCGTGCGCAACACCACCGTGGAGGAATATTCGCGCTACCTGCTTTCCCGTCTACTCGAGGACCGCGCCTTCTTCGGGCCGGACCGGGTTGAGCGCGTGGTGCTGAAGGTCTCCTCCGCGCCGGGCCAATACGGGGCAGCCTGCTGGCGCGCGGACGTGCGCTGAATTCCTGGGCGGTTCGGGCGGGCGGAGTGGACGAGACCCTGGTCATTACAGGCGGCAGCAGGGGAATCGGCCTGGCCACGGCCAGACTGTTCGCTCGGCACGGTTACCGAGTCATCAGCCTTTCGCGCACCCGCACTCCGGTGGAGGGTGCGGTGCACGTGCCGGCCGACCTGGGCGAGCCCGGATGGTGCCGGCAGGTCGAGGATCGGATTCGTGAACACGTCCCGGCCCGGTGCCGCCTCGTCGTCGTGCACAACGCGGGTCTGCTGCACAAGGATACGGCGCTGAACGTTACCGCCGAAACCCTGGAGCGGGTGCTGCAGGTCAATCTCATCGCCCCGGCCCAGTTGAGCCGGCTGCTGGCGCCGCTGATGGACAAGGGGTCGGCCATCCTCTACGTGGGTTCGACGCTGGCGGAGAGGGCGGTGGCGAACGCCTGTTCCTACATCGTGTCCAAGCACGCCCTTGCGGGATTGATGCGCGCCACCTGCCAGGACCTGGCGGGATCCGGCATCCATACGGCATGCGTCTGTCCCGGGTTCACGGACACGGAAATGCTGCGGGAGCACGTCGTAAACGATCAGGGCGTCCTGGCCGAGCTGGCGACCCGCAATGGCATGGGGCGATTGGTCGACCCGGAGGAGATTGCCGAGATCCTTTATTTCTGTGCCCGGCAGCCAGTCGTGAACGGCGCCGTCCTTCACGCGAACCTGGGGCAGATTGAGCGCTGACGCGACAATCGCATGGCGGGCTTGCTCCCATATGTCCTGAACCTGTACAATTGACGTAGGTTCACGAGAATGGAAAGCAAACCCCATCAGTTTCCGCGCCCCACGTTGGCAGGGTGGTTGCTCGCCGATGCCTTGGCGGTTGCCGTTGTGGCTTCTCTCGTCTGGGCGGTCCATTGGTGGTCCTTGAACACCGACGGGCTGGTTGGCATGATCCCGGGTGTCTTGGTAGGTCTCGTCGTCGGATTCCTGATGACCTTCGCGATCCACGAATGGGGGCACTGGGTGGGCGCCCGGATCTTCGGCGCGAGGCTTCCATTCAACGAGTACCGCCATGCGATCAAGGGCTACCGGACGTCCTACCGGCTGATTCCCAATATCGACATCGCCAGCCTTTCGGCCCGCCAGTTCCTGGGGACGAGTTGGGTCAGCATTCTCGCCTATGTGGCGGCGTCCGCCGCCATCGTGGCGGCACACTTTTCCGGCGTCCTGGGAACCACGGGCGCGGCGCTTGCCGTGGGCGCGCTGGCCTTCTCCGCGAATTCGTTCGTCTTGGACCTGCCGCCGACCCTTCAGGTCGCCCGCGGCGCAGAGGCCGTTGCCGCCATGAAGCACCACATGAAGCGCAAGAAGATCTATCGGCGGGGCGCCCTCGCCTACCTGACGCTGGCGCTCGCGCTGATCGGCTGGAATCTGCTCTGACCGCGACCTGGAAGTGTAGTAACCAGTCGTGCACCGAATTCGCCGACGGAAGGGTGTGGCTCCGGCCGCCCCCGGAAGCGCGGCGTGCCAGCCTCTGCCGGCAGGTCGGGCAGTTCCGGCCCATACTCCCGCACCCGCGGCCACAGGTCAGCGTCTTCCTCCAGCGCATCCACGTCCGAAATGTGCTCGTAGCCGACGATGTTCAGCAATGCACGGCCAACCGGGGTTTCCTGCCTTGGGTCTATCTGTTCGCCCGGAAATCGGGGATGAATGAGCCTTGAGGCTATACGGGGGTAGCGACCTCAGCCTAAGGACCCCCAAGGCGGGTTGCTGTAAATAAAGATGAGACTGACCGAAGAACTGATTCTGTTGCTACTGGACGAGCATAGCGGCTACCTGGGAATGGTGCCGGACTGGGATTTTTCTTGTGTTATGGCGGGTGCGGTCATCGCCGACCTGACTTTGGAAAACCGGATTGATGTTGATTTAAATTCCTTGAAACTCATTAACGAAACCCCGACCGGGGACCCCATGCTCGACCCGACATTGGAAGAGATTGTCGAAGAAGAGGATGTGTACAAAACCCAATACTGGATTGAAAAGAATACGCCGCGTTCCGAAGATATCGCCGAAATGACGCTGGAGCGGCTATCTGAAAAGGGTGTTTTAGAATTTCACTCGGGAGGGTTTTGGTCGCTATCGCGCTCGGTTGTACGGGACAAAGCCTATCCCGTCACCAGCGGCACATCCCAAAAAGACGCCAGAACAAGGATTCTGAGCATCATTCTCGAGGACGTCATCCCGGATCCTCGCGATGCCATCCTGATTTGCCTGGTGCATGTCTGTAATGGATTCAAGCTTCTTCTTTCAGCCGAAGATTATGAGGAGAAATTTGAACGAATTTTAACGCTTGCATCAATGGATCTGATTGGCTTATCTATTGCCAAGGCTGTCAAGCAAAGTGTGGTCAAGCTGAAAACCCGGAAAGCCATTCCGTCCAGACCCATTCCCAAGTTGAAAGCCTCCGATATTCTGAAGGTGTCGGACTTCCGTAAGGGAAACATCCCCAAGGCCATGTGCCAGGTTTATGAGAAGTACGGCCCGGTCGTCGAATCGCCGTTCAAGATGGCCGGACAGCGAGTGGTTTTTCTGATCGGGCTGGAGGCGAACCAGTGGGTGCACAAGAATGGAAGGTTCTATCTTCGCACGAAGGACTACATCAAGGATTTTGAAAGTGCGCTGGGGGCCTCCCGGACATTGCCGGGCATGGATGGGGCCGAGCATTTCCGACTGAGAAAGTCACTGCGTTCGGCGTATTCGCGTGCCGCCATTGCGAACAGGCTGCCGGAAGTGCTGGAACACTGCCGATACTCGATAAAACAGTGGAAGGAAGGGTCGGTCGTCGGCGCGACCCAAACGTGCCAGAACCACATGAGCCGGCAGGTCTCCCACCTTGCGATCGGAATTGATTGCTCCAGCTACATCAAGGAGTTGCTTGCTTTCGAACACCGTGCCTTGAATGTTTGTGTTACCAAACTCATGCCGAGGTTCATGTTGTCTACACCCAGTATGAAGCAGGGCAGGAAAGTGATCCAGAAGATGACCGAAACCATCCAGGCCACGCACACGCAGGCGCTTCGCGAGGGGAAGCCACTGGACCTCGTCGATGCACTTCTCGAAGTCCACCGCGAAGATCCGCAATTTATGCCGGAGACTGATATTGGTTTCCTGTTTGTTGCATCGACCGTGGCCAGCATCTACCTTGGCAGCGCCTTGGCGTTCGCACTGTATGCGATGATCGCCCGCCCCAGGCTGTACGAGAGAGTGCGCCGCGAAGCGGAGAAGATATTCGGAAACGGCCGAGACCCCAGTCCTGAGGATTTTGCCCCCGAGAACGCTGACGTCGCCAGTCGCCTGTTTCTCGAAACCGAGCGCCTGTACCCGGTCATCCCATGGCAGATTCGGACCGTAATGAACCGTTGCACTATCGCTGAGCACGAGCTCCTGAGCCCGACCCGGATATTGAGTTGCCACACTGCCACACACTATATGGGCGACCTGTTCACGGACCCGCTGAGATTCGACATCGATCGCTGTTTGCCCGAGCGTCAGGAACATCGGACTCCAAGCGCCTACGTTCCCTATGGCTTGGGCACGCATACCTGCCTGGGGCATAACTGGGTCAACTTTCAAATGGCGGTCAATCTGCTGTTCATCGCCCATCATGTGAAACTGGAGTTGCAGCCTGACGACTATCAGATGAGAATCAACCCATTTCCTACCGCTGCGCCAAGGAAGAAGATGAAGTTTCGAATTGCCGAGATCCACGCTCTATAAAGTCACGACAGGCAACCTTCCAGATCGTAGGATCTGCAGATTTGTGCAAATATAATGGGCAGGCCATCCTCTGGAGCAGCAGTCTTTGCTGAGCCCATTACGATGCGAATTGACCCGTTGTCCATCAGCCTGACATTGACTAGTCGGAACAATCCGAAGCCGCGCCAGTGGTTGACTGATCCAAAAGCGGTCCCGATAAAGTCGCGCCGGTTTCGATGGCGTGCCGCATCAACGGCGGCATTCTTGAGCCTAATCGGTGGTTTCACTGCCGCTTGCTCGGCAGCGTTGGTTCCTCCTGCTTCCGAACCGGTGTCACAGTTGCCCGAAGAATTCTCAGGCAGCACCGTGCCTGGCGCATATGCCCCATCGGAATGGTGGAGTGCATTCAACGATCCCACCCTGAACCGGATTGTCGAGGCCGTCCTTGCTTCGAACTTCGATTTGGCAGAGGCAGTGGCTCGGGTCGATCAGGCGAAAGCAAGAGAGCGAATTGCAGATTCCATTAGATCTCCGCGGGTTCAGCCGGCCGGTACGGCCGAAGACACGAACGTGCCGACCAACGCGGGGATTGGCGCGCAAGTGGACGAGTTGGACGAAAACTTTAAACTGCAACTGCCCGACCGGATAAGCCTGACCACCTACACGTTCAGCATCGACTTCTCCTACGAGGTCGATTTCTGGGGCCGCAATCTCAACCAGTCACGTGTCGCCGGAGCCGAACTGTTGGCTTCGGAGTGGGATTACCGTGCCGCCCGCATCGGAGTCGTGGCCGAGACCATCCGCACGTACCTGGAAATCACCTATCTGCGGCGCCAATGGGCGTTGTCGGAGGAAATCGTAGAGATTTTCCGGGAGCGCGAAAAACTGACCTCGTTCCGGTACGACAGCGGGGTGGACAGCGCCCGTGATCTCTACCGGGTGCGCCGGAGCCTGTGGGACACGGAGACCGAACTGCCGGCAATCGAAGGGCGGCTGGCTGATGCGGAGGCGCGCCTTTGGGTGTTGCTTGGGGGGTTCCGTGAAGACCGGGCGGACTTGCTGCCGGATACGCTACCGCCGTTGGGGGTGCTTGAACCCGTCCCGGCTGGAATCCCGGCGGATCTTTTGACGCAGCGCCCCGACGTAGGTGCGGCGAGACAGAGAATGGAAGCGGCCCGCTACCTAGTCGGCGTGCGGCGGGCGGAACTGCGCCCGTCCCTGTCGCTGGGCGGCACGATCGGGCTGCAGAATTCGGATTTCAAGGACTGGCTTCATCCCGACCAATGGTTCCGGAACCTGACCGTGAACCTGCTGGGGCCGGTCTTCCAGGGATCCCGCCTGCAGCAAAACGTGACGCTGGCCGAAAAGCAGTGGAATGGGGCCGTCGCCGCGTATGGGCGGACCGTCGTGACCGCGGTGAATGAAGTCGAAGCCGCCCTGTCCGGATGGGAGACCCACCATCGCTTCTACACGCTGCGGAAATCTTTCTCCGAGGAGGCGCGGGCTGAAGCGGAATACCAGGAACGACGCTATCAATCCGGTGTGGCGGACTACGAGGACTACCTGACGGCCTTGCAGACCCTCGTCAGCGCAAATTCGGCGCTGGTGGCGGCAGAGCGCGACCTGGGCTACGCGCGCCTGGCCTTGCACCGCGCCTTGGGGGGAGCCTGGGTGGCTTCCGGGGCGACCGCGCCTCAGGCAGATGCGACCCAGGCGGCGGATTCGCGGCCTGCGGCATCTGCCGACTGAATCAGGGTGCTACGATAGGCGATCACGCAAAATGTTCCGGATCAAATCTCCGAAATCAGCATGAGCAGACGAGTCGGTCTCCTGGTTGCCGTGGTCATCCTGGCCGTCTCCGTGGCGTTGGCGGCCTTGCTGGTGTCCCTGGCGCCCGAACCTGAGCGGCATGAGCCGCCGCCGCAGATTCCATTTGCGCAGACCGGCCGCGTCGTCCTTGGCGACGGCTCTATCCCGGTGGCCGGGGCCGGGACTGTGCGGCCCAGTGCGGAAGTCGACATCATTCCGCAAATCAGCGGTAAGGTGGTGTGGATCAACCCGAGTTTTCAGAGCGGCGGCCGGATCGAAGCCGGCCAGACGATCTTCCGGATCGAAGAAGAAGACTACCTGTACCGCGTCCGCGAGGCAGAGGCGGACCTTGAGGGCAAGCGCGTGGAACTCCTGGAGGCCCGGGAAAAAGCGGAAATCGCCCGCACCGAATACGAACAATTCTCCGGCCGGCGCTCCAATGGAGGGTCTTCGGCACGCCAGGCAAATCCCTTGACCCTGCGGGAGCCCCAGCTGAAAGCGGCCGAGGCGGCGCTCGACCGCGAGGAGGCCCGGGTTGCCGAAGCCAAGCTGGCACTGTCCCGCACTCGGATTCAGGCGCCTTTTGACGGTTACGTGCGGGACGAATCGGTGGATCTGGGGCAATTCGTCACCACGGGGCAGACGGTCGGCCGCCTCTTTGCCACGGATGCCGTCGAAGTGGTGGTGCCACTGCCTGATGCCAGTGCGGCCTTGGTTCCCGGGTTATGGGAGCTTCGGGCTGGCGATGCCGAGCAGCAGGTGCCGGCTCGCGTGACCGCCCGGTACGGCGAGGACCGCCACATTTGGGACGGCTATGTGGATCGGGCCGAGGTGTCGCTGGACAAACAGACGCGAACCATCGACGTGGTCGTGCGCGTGCCGGATCCTTTTTCCAGGGAAGTCTCGCCGAACGGGGCTGGCGCAGCCCCACCGCTGCTGATCGGCAAGTTCGTGGAAGTGGTGATCGAAGGCCTCGCTCCAGAGGCGTATTATCGTGTTCCCAGGGCGGCATTGCAGTCGGGGAACGAGGTCTGGACGGTTCGCGGCAACAGCACCGTGCGGATTGTCCCGGTCCGCGTTTTGCAGCGCATCCACGATGAAGCCTATGTCGCCGGGGCCCTTGAAGAGGGGCAACCGGTAGTCACGGGCGGCCTTCCCTTCGCCACGGAAGGGATGGCGGTGCAGACCGGGACCGACGCGGCGCAATAAGCCGCCCGCGAACCAAACCAGATCTCGACCGGCCGCTTAGCTTGCGGTTTGGGTCTGCATGGAAGCGCCGGAGGCGCCGGACTTTTCGCGCCGGGAAATCACTCGCAAATGAACCGCGGATAGCGCAGGCACCACGAACATCAGCATGGCCGTGGTGATCATGATGCCGAACCCCAGCGACGCGGCGAAGGGAATCAGAAATTGCGCCTGGATGGCGCGCTCGAAAATGAGAGGCGTGAAGCCGAGAAACGTCGTGATGGACGTGAGGAAGATCGGTCGAAAACGTCTCTTCGCGCCCTCGATGATCGCGGTTTGCGCCGGGTCGCCCTCGCGGAGCCGCTGATCGATGAAGTCCATCATGACCAAGGAGTCGTTGACGACAACGCCGCTGAGGCCGAGAACGCCCATGAAGGATATGGCGCTCATGGCGATGCCCAAGATCCAGTGACCCATGATCGCGCCGACAATCCCGAGTGGGACGACGGCCATGATGATGAACGGCTTGGTGTAGGAGCGAAGCGGGATGGCCAACAAGGCGAAGATCATGAGCAGGGCAATAACGAAACCGCGGTAGAGCGAGTCCAGGGATTCGATCTGCTGCTGCTGTTCGCCACCGAACGTATACGTCAGGCCGGGGTTCGCGGCGACGAGTTCCGCGAGGATCGAATCGGCCAAGATGCGGTTGGCCTCGTTGCCGGAGATCACGGTGTCATCGACATCCGCCGTGACGGTGACCACCTGTTGCCCGTCCTTGCGCCGGACCGTTGGCGGCGATGTGCCCGCATTCAGCTGGGCGACTTGGCTCAGAGGAACTTCAGCCCCGCTGGGCGTGCGGATCAAATACCCTTCGATATCGGTGATGGCATTTCGCTCATCCGCAGGCAATCGCACATAAACACGAACTTCCTCTCGACCCCTCTGTACGCGCAAGGCTTCCGCGCCAAAGAACGCGGCGCGCGTCTGCCGGGCCATATCCTCCAGTGTCAGCCCGAGCGTGCGCGCCTCGGGCCGCAGTTCGAGTTGCATCTCCCGAATTCCCGGTGTATGGTCGGCCCGCACGTCGTAGACGCCGCCGATTCCGCGTAGGCCGCTGACAACCGAATCCGCGATCTGCCCAAGCTGCTTAGGGTCCGGGTGGGACAGCGCGGCCTCGATGGGGCTGCCAAAATCGATCAGCTCGCCGCTGAAAACGATGCCGCGCACGTAAGGCAGGACGCCCACTTCGTCGCGCCATGCCTGCACGATCTCTCCGGTGGAAATCTGCCGTTCCTGCGCACTCAACAATTTGAACTCGATCGATGCGATGTTGGCTTTCGGTCGCAGCGAGAGCCTAGGCTCCAGTCCTCCGCCTTCGACCCGCGGGCCTTGACCCACGGTCACTGTCGAACCGGACAGTAGGGGGCGTGATCCTTCGGCGCGCGAGCGAGCGAGCCGTTCGATGACCCGCAGACCGGCCGCCTCTAATTCCGTCGCTACCTCGTAGGTCCGTTGGGCCGTCGACCCATCGGGCATTTCGAGAGTCGCGGTCGCGTAGTCGCTTTCGATCACGCCTGCGAAATTCGTGGCGACGATGCCAGCCGGCAGGAGGGAGAGGCTGAG
The DNA here is from genome assembly GCA_964526195.1 of uncultured Chromatiales bacterium. Classification (GTDB taxonomy): domain Bacteria; phylum Pseudomonadota; class Gammaproteobacteria; order Poriferisulfidales; family Poriferisulfidaceae; genus Poriferisulfidus. Next base: position 44,017 of record CAZGIH010000017.1, read on the forward strand.
GACAAAGATTCCAATGGCACCCGCGAGCGTAATGGCGGGCTGGCCTGTCGCAAACCGCAACCCTTGATCCAGAGGGCCCTCCACGAACCTGCGCAGCAGGTGGTCTACATGATTCTGGGTTCGTGAAAAAAACCGGTCGATCGCACTGGTTGGCACCCACTCGGGGCCATGCAGATGGGATAAGTGGTTTGGCAGGATCAGCAACGATTCAACCAAGGAGATCGCCAGCATGGAAATGAGAATAACCGGCAATGCGCCCCAGACTTCGCCAATGCCTCCGGGAATGAAGAGCAGGGGGGTAAAGGCGGCGATCGAAGTAAGCACGGCGAATATCAACGGAACTTTAATGCGCCGCGCGCCGCGGATCGCCGCAATGACTCCGGGCCTGCCTTGTTTTCGCTCGTAGTGAATATGTTCCGCCACGACGATCGCATCATCGACAATGATGCCGATGGAGAGCACAAATGCGAATAGGGAAATGGTGTAGATCGCGATGTCGAATACCAGCATGACCGCTAAGGTGCCGATTCCTGAAATGGCCAAACCCGCCGCCACCCACAGGGCGAGTCGAATTTCCAGGAACAGTGCCAATGCAATCAAGACGAGCATCAGGCCCAGGAGGCCGTTCTTGAGGAGGAGGTTGACGCGCTCCGAATACGTCTGGGAGTCATCATTCCAGATGGAGATTTCCACACCGTCGGGGAGTGAAGGGGCGACCACATTCGTGATGTGTTCCTGCACGGTTGTGGCAACATCCATGACATGCTCGCCATCGGCCCGGTAGACCTCGATGTAGGCGGCTGGCTGGTTTTGGTGCCGGACGGTCAGGTCGATATCTTCGAAACTGTCATGGACTTCGGCGATATCGCCGAGACGCACGACCGTGCCGTCATCGCGGCTGAGGACGACAATTTCCTCAAAATCTTGTTGGTCATAACGCTGGGCAAGGGTGCGGACGCGGACTTGGGCCTCCCGGGTCTCGATGCGGCCGGCGGACAGATCGAGGGAACTGCGGCGGATCGTATCCGCGATGTCGCCGAGAGTCAGGCCGAGAGCCCGCAGGCGGCGCAGCGGCACCTCGATAGAAATTTCGTAGTCGCGTATGCCGCTGGTTTCGACCTGGGACACGGAGGGGAGCGAAGCCAGGCGGTCTTCAACCTGATATACCAGCTCTTTCAGCGAATGCTCGGGGATGTCACCATAGAGAATGAGGCGGATCAGGCTCTGGCGGTTGGTCAACTCCTTGATTTCATAACGTTCCGCGCTGGCGGGAAAGGACTGGATGCGATTGACCACTGATTCGATGTCGTCCATCGCCTGACTGATGTCCGTATCAGATTGCACCTCGATTTTGACGGATGCCATGCCTGGGGCCGCGATGGATTTGACTGCTTTCACTTCTTCCAGTGCTTCGACCTGTTCTTCGATCTTGACGACGATCGATTCTTCCACTTCCTCGGGAGTCGCCCCGGGATAGGCCATGGAGACTTCGATCTGGTTGAAGGGCACGGTGGGCCATGCTTCCCGTTCAAGGCCGGTCAATGCCACCAGGCCGGCGAACAGAATGGCGAGCATGAACAGGTTGGTGGCAACGCTGTTGCCTGCCATGTAGGCTATAGGCCCGCCTGGTTCTGCCGAAAGGCCGTTGTCGGGGCTCATTGTCTTGAGGATGTGCCCTGAGGTTCGGGTGACGGGATCATGACACGCTGATCGCTTCTAGTCGGCACTAGAAAACTGCATGAAGTCTGGATTCTAGCATTGTGGGTACAAATCGGAGTTAAAATTTGCATTTCTTCGCATTTCAATTTGAAAAATAACGGCTTTTGGCGCACAATAGCGCGCGAGAGCATGGCATGCTCTCTGTGAGGCTTTTAACCTACGCATGGACAACCTGAAGCAAAATTCGAATCCCGAGACTGAGGAACTGACCGGCGCGGAAATCTTCACCCGCTGCCTGGTCGAGGAGGGGGCCACCACCGTGTTTGGCTACCCCGGCGGCGCCGTGCTGCATATTTACGACGAATTGCACAAGCAGAAGGAAGTCGACCACATCCTGGTGCGCCATGAGCAGGGCGCGGCACATGCAGCCGAGGGTTTTGCCAAATCGACCGGAAAAGTCGGGGTCGTGCTGGTGACTTCCGGGCCGGGCGCGACCAATGCCGTGACCGGCATTGCCGACGCCTACATGGACTCGGTGCCGCTGGTGGTGTTCACCGGCCAGGTGCGCACCGCGCTGATCGGCAATGACGCGTTTCAGGAAGTGGATACGGTCGGCATCACGCGGCCCTGCGTGAAGCACAACATCCTGGTGAAGAAGGTGGAAGACCTCCCGCTTGCGATCAAACGGGCATTCCATATCGCCGGAACCGGGCGACCGGGGCCGGTCGTGGTGGACATTCCGAAGGACGTGACGGAGCAGAGCATGGTTTTTTCCTATCCGCAGGATCCGGACATGCGCTCCTACCAGCCGACCATCGAAGGGCATGCCGGGCAGATCAAGCGGGCAGCAAAACTGATCGCGAAAGCCGAGCGCCCGATCATCTACAGTGGCGGCGGGGTGATTTCCAGCAATGCCCATGAGGAGTTGACTGAATTCACGCGGCTGACCGGATTCCCCATCACCAACACGCTGATGGGTCTCGGCGCCTATCCGGGCACCGACCCGCAGTTTATCCAGATGCTGGGCATGCACGGCTCCTACGAGGCGAACATGGCGATGCACCACAGCGATGTCCTGATCGCCGTTGGAGCCCGTTTCGACGACCGCATCACCGGGCGGCTGGATGGCTTTTGCCCTTACGCCAAGGTAATCCACATCGATGTCGACCCATCGTCCATCTCGAAGAATTTCCGGGCGCATGTGCCGGTGGTGGGTGATGCCCGAAAGGTGCTGCGTGCGCTGACCGACGAATTGCGCGACGGCAAGTACACGTTACCCGACGTCTCGGCGTGGTGGGAGCAGATCGGCGAGTGGGCGAAAAAGGACTCCTTTGCGTACCAGCAGGACATGAACGGCGAGATCAAGCCGCAGTACGTGCTGGACCAGCTGTACAAACAGACGGGCGGGGATGCTTTCGTGACTTCCGATGTGGGGCAGCACCAGATGTGGGTGGCGCAACTGTACAAGTTCACCCAGCCGCGGCGCTGGATCAATTCCGGTGGGCTTGGCACCATGGGATTCGGGCTGCCGGCGGCAATGGGCGTGCAACTGGCCCATCCCGATGCGCAGGTGTGCTGCGTGACCGGGGAGGCGAGCATCCAGATGTGCATTCAGGAGCTGTCGACCTGCCGACAATACGGGTTGCCGATCAAGATCGTCAACCTGAACAACCGGTATATGGGAATGGTTCGCCAATGGCAAGACTTCTTCTATGATTCCCGCTACGCCATGTCGTACATGGATGCGTTGCCGGATTTCGTGAAGCTGGCGGAGAGTTACGGGCACGTCGGCATGAAGATCGAGAAGCCGAAGGACGTGGAACCGGCCCTGCGAGAGATCCTGAGTCTCAGGGATCGGCTGGTTTTCGCTGATTTTGTGACCGACCCACGCGAAAACGTGTTTCCGATGATTGCTCCGGGCGCGGCGCATAACGAAATGATCCTGTCCTGACATGCGGCGGATCCTGGCCGTTCTTCTGGAAAACGAAGCAGGCTCGCTGTCGCGGGTCGCGAACCTGTTCTCGGCACGCGGCATCAACATCGAATCGCTGGCAGTGACGCCGACGCCGGACGAAACCCTGTCCCGCATGACGATCGTAACCTTTGGCGATGACCGGATACTGGAGCAGATCACCAAGCAGTTGCATAAGCTGGTCGATGTGGTGACGGTGGTGGATATGACCGGGCAGAATCATGTTGAGCGCGAGATGGCGCTGATCAAGCTGCGATTGCGCGACGAGGGCTGCGTGGACGACTTACAGCGAGTCAACAAGGTCTACCGCGGGCGCATTGCTGACGTGAGCGCCCTGTGCTACACCAGCGAAGTGGTCGGAACCAGCGAGGAAATCGATGCCTACCTGGCCGCGATGGCGGAACACGAAGTGGTGGAAGTGGTCCGTTCCGGGCCGCTTGGCATTGCGCGTGGCGAGCAAGTGCTCTCTATTCGGCAGAACTAACAACAACCGCCGGGGTGGTATCGCGCCGGCAAGGAAGCTGACTATGAAGGTTTTTTACGACAAGGATGCGGATCTATCCATCGTGCAGGGATGCACGGTAGCGATCATTGGCTATGGCTCTCAAGGACATGCCCATACCAACAACCTTAAGGAGTCCGGAGTTTCGGTCGTGGTCGGGCTTCGGGCTGGCTCTGCCTCCGAGGAGAAAGCACGCGAAGCTGGGATTGAGGTAGCCGGAATCGGAGAGGCGACGGCGGCGGCCGACATCGTGATGGTGTTGGCGCCGGATGAGCACCAGAGCGTGCTTTACGCGGAACAGATTGAACCCAATCTCCGCCAAGGTGCCACGTTGGCGTTCGCGCACGGGTTCAATATTCATTTCGAACAAATCCGCCCGCGCGAGGACTTGGATGTGATTATGATCGCTCCGAAAGGCCCTGGGCACCTGGTGCGCTCCACCTACAAGCAGGGTGGGGGAGTCCCGACCTTGATCGCGATCTTCCAGGATGCCAGCGGCAAGGCCCGGGAAACGGCTTTGTCCTATGCCAGCGCCAATGGCGGAGGGCGGGCCGGAATCATCGAGACCACGTTCCGCGATGAAACCGAGACCGACCTGTTCGGTGAACAGGCCGTACTCTGTGGCGGCGTGACGGCTCTGATCGAGGCAGGATTCGAAACTCTGATAGAAGCGGGTTACGAACCGGAGATGGCTTATTTCGAGTGCCTGCATGAACTCAAGTTGATCGTCGATTTGATTTACGAGGGCGGCATCTCCAACATGAACTACTCGGTTTCCAACACGGCCGAATATGGCGGTCTGACTCGTGGACCGAGGGTGGTCGGAGATCAGGCCCGCGAGGCGATGAAGAAGATCTTGGCGGATGTTCAGAGTGGAGAATTTGCCCGGGAGTGGGTGAGGGAAAATGCATCCGGGGCAGAGCACCTCCGTCAGTTACGCGAAGCCAGTCAGGGCCAACCCATCGAAAAGGTTGGGGCGCAATTGCGAGAGATGATGCCTTGGATTCGTGAGCAGCGTCTGGTGGACCGCAGCCGCAACTAGGTGACAGGTGCCGTGTTAGAATTGGAACACTTGGGCAATATGCCCGGTGACCAATACTCTGGCAACTCTGGAGGAGAAAGATGATAGGCAACCTCGTGTCGATGGTTGTGTTTTGGGCGATATACGCGTTGCTCGCGTGGTGCATCGTCAACTTCGTCTAAGCCGAAACCGAATATCCATGTCGCGGCGGCTTCACGCCGCGACGTCATTTCTTAAAAGCTCCGTCCCGTGAAGGGTCCCCGCCGCTATCGCCGCAGCATTTACCTGCTGCCGAGCCTATTGACCACGGTGGCGATGTTCGCCGGGTTCTCGGCGGTCATCTTTGCCTTTGATCAACGTTTCGAGCCCGCTGCGTTGGCTATCTTTGTAGCAATGATCTTCGACGCACTGGATGGACGAGTTGCCCGCCTGACGGACACGGCCAGCGAATTCGGTCTGCATTACGACAGTTTGAGTGACATGCTCGCATTCGGTGTGGCGCCAGCGCTGGTGCTATACGAATGGAGCCTGCAGTTCATGCAACCGGTCGGCAGTGAGTGGGCAAAGCTTGGTTGGCTAGGGGCTTTCTTTTACATGGCAGCGGTCGGCTTGCGATTGGCTCGCTTCAACACGCACGCCCATTCCCAGGACCGGGCCTTTTTCCGCGGCTTGCCGAGTCCAGCGGCGGCAGGGACCCTGATGGCGGGCATGTGGGTTGCCGATAGTTATGGCTACACCGGAACTGAACTCAAGGAAGTAGTATTGGCGGCGACCTTGTTGATTGCCATTCTGCTGGTCAGCCGGTTTAGCTACTACAGTTTCAAAGAAACCCGGCCTAAGTTCCGCGTCGGCCTGGTCACTTGGCTGGCCATCTTGGGAGCGCTGCTGTTGCTTTCGATCCACCCGCCAAACGTGTTGCTGTTGCTGTTTGGCGGCTATGTGCTGTCGGGACCGGTGCTGTATTTGGCTCGATTGCGCCGCCGCGGAGGTCGCCGCAGCGATCCCCAGTCCTGAAGCCGGGCCTTCGGAAGCTTAAACGAGCGCCCGGGGGGCGACTAAGATGCCGTCCGAGTCGGCACAGACCCAGTGGCCAGGAGTGAAGTCGATCCCGGCAAAACGAACTGGAACATCGCGATCCCCAAGACCTCGCTTCACGCTTTTCAAGGGGTTCGTATCCAACGCCTTGACGCCGATCTGGATGGTGGCGATCACCGCGGAGTCACGGATGCAACCATTGATAATGACCCCGGCCCATTGATGTTCGTGCGCCATGGCGGCGAGGATATCGCCGAGCAATGCGCACTGCATGGAGGCGGAGCCGTCTACGACTAAGACGCGACCATTTCCTTCCTCTTCAAGTGCCTCTCGGACTTTTGAGTTGTCATTCTGGCAACTGACCGTGGAAATCAGGCCTGCGAACGCAGGGAGTCCCCCGTAATCGCGGAATCCTGGTTCGGCGATCTGGACTTCATCCGGGTACTGGTCGGAAATGTCGGCAGTGGCGAGCGTCATAAATGCATCCGATGGATTTGAGAAGGCGCCATTATAAGGGGCAGGCTGACGCCGAACGCGTCAACGCTGTCCGATGACAGCCAGTTCGTGTCGCAGGTCATCCGGGTTCAGGGTCTCCAGCGGCAGATTGAGCAAGGCTTGGACACGGGCCTCCAGATGATCCCGAACCTCCCGGAAACAGGTGAGGGTCTCCTCTTCGTTTCCAATGAAGGTGAAAGGGTCTCGAGTCCCCCAATGCGCCCGAAGGACGGAATCAGGAAACCAGGGACAGGTTTCGCCCGCTACGGAATCGCACAGGGTCAAGATCGTATTAAAAGGTTGGCCGGCGAACTCGTTCCAGGACTTGCTGCGTGCGTCGCTTGCATCAATGCCGAGCTCAGCCAGCACTTTCAGGGCTAGGGGATGGACGACTCCGGCAGGATGGCTGCCGGCACTGCATACGCGGACGCGATCGCTGCCATGGTGGGAGAGAAGAGCCTCCGCCATGATGCTGCGACACATGTTTCCCGTACAAACGAACAGGACAGAAAAGGGAGGATTCGTATTCAAAACGGAAGATCCAGTCCCGAGTCCACGGCAAGCATTTGGCTCCGGAACTCGGCCTGAATTCGTTTGATGACGTCCGGGGTCATTCCTTCGAAGCGGGTCACCACGTACGGCGTAGTATTGGAGGCGCGAGCCAGCCCGAATCCGTCATCGAAATCCGCACGGACTCCATCAATCCGGGTTAGACGGGCTCCGGGAAATTCGGCGCAGGCCGAGAATTTCTCAATGAACCGGTGCTGGTCGCCGTCGACTTCGAACGGGATGTTGATTTCCGGCGTGACGCAGGCTTGGGGCAGGGCGGCAAAGACCGCACTGGCAGGCTCTTCCTTTTCAGCCAAGATTTGCAACAGCCGGGCAGCGGCATAGATGCCGTCGTCGAACCCGTACCAGCGTTCCTGAAAGAACAGGTGCCCACTCATCTCGCCCGCAAGAGCGGCCTGGGTTTCACGCATCTTTGCCTTGATGAACGAGTGCCCGGTTCGAGCCATCACTGGCGCACCGCCGGACTCTTCGATCACCTGCGGCAGCAGGCTGGAGCACTTGACGTCGAATACTACAGTGGCGCCCGGTTCACGCTTTAGTACGTCGGTGGCATGAACCATTAACTGTCGATCCGCCCACAGGATCTTTCCTGTGTCGTCGACCACGCCGCAGCGATCGCCGTCGCCATCCAGCGCTATGCCGACCTCCAACCCGTCTTGCAGCACGCGGGCCTTCAGGTCTTGCAGGTTCTTCGCGTCGCTTGGATTGGGGTGATGGTTTGGAAAATCGCCGTCTACATCGCAATACAGTTCCGTCACTTCCGCCCCGCAGGCGCGCAGCACCCGAACGGCGATGGGGCCAGCGGCGCCGTTGCCGGCATCCAGCGCAACGCGCATCGGCCGAGCCAGTTGGATATCTCCGGCAATTCGTTTGACGTAGGCTTCCGATACGTCTTTCTCAATCCGATTTCCTCCGCCTGGGCGAGGCAGGTCTTGCAGCACGCGCACACGCAGAGCCTGGATGTCGTCACCTGCAAGCGTATGGCCTTGCATGACCAGCTTGAATCCGTTGTATTCAGGAGGATTGTGACTTCCGGTCACCATGACGCCGGATCCATGGCCGAATTCGTGAGTCGCGAAATACAAGACTGGGGTCGGCACTTGCCCGACATCGTGGACGGTGACGCCGGTATCGGACAAGCCTTCTATCAAGGCCGAGGCTAAGGCATCACTTGAATGGCGTCCGTCACGGCCGATGGCTATTTCCCGGGCTTCCGGGTATTCGGCCGATATAGCTCGCCCGAGCTGCCGGGCGAAAGTCTCCGAAAGTTCACTGCCGGCAATGCCCCGGATGTCGTAGGCTCGGAAAATATGTTCGGGGGTCGTCATTCTTTGCCGGTATGTCCAAACCCACCGGCACCCCGTGCACTTTGCGGGAATTCTTCGACGATTTTAAATTCGACTTGTTGCACTGGCACGACAACCAATTGCGCGATGCGCTCGCCGACTTCGATCGTGAAAGCGTCACGCCCGCGATTCCAACACGAGATCATGATTTCTCCCTGGTAGTCGGAGTCGATTAGTCCGACCAGATTGCCAAGCACAATGCCGTGCTTGTGGCCCAGTCCGGAGCGTGGCAGGATTAGCGCGGCGTAGCCGGGATCCGCGATGTGGATTGCGAATCCGGCTGGAACCAATTCGGATTGGCCGGGTTCCAGCGTTAGGGGTTCCTGCAGGCAGGCGCGAAGATCGAGCCCGGCCGAGCCTTCGGTCGCGCGGGTTGGAAGCTCGATGGAGTCGCCGAGCCGTTTATCGAGAACGCGTAGTTCGACGGGCAGCATGGGAGAAGTCGACTACCGAAGAGACAGGGGACAGCCGCACTGCAATGTGATCGACCAATTGCCGTGCCAAAGTGCTCTTGGAGTCCGGGCCGAGTTGCATGACGGAATCGGCATCCACCACTTCAAGTGTCGTTTCTGTTTCTCCGAACCCGTCATCCGGGCCGATTCGGTTGGCGACCATGAGGTCGGCATTCTTGGCGCGCAGCTTAGTGCGGGCGTTCTCTTCCAGGTTTTCAGTCTCCGCTGCAAATCCCACAAGGAACGGTCGCGGCTCCTTTTGCCCGAGGGTGGCCAGGATGTCGGGAGTGGGTTCTAGGTTCAAGGTTCGCGCTTCTTGAGATTTCCGGGTTTTTCGGTCGGTGGTCTCCCGGGGACGCCAGTCCGCGACCGCTGCATTCGCGATCAGCAATTGACAGTCGCCCACGTGCGCCATCACCGCGTCCAGCATTTCGGCGGCAGTCGTAACCGCTACGCAATCGGCATCCGGCGGAAGCGGAATGTCGATCGGGCCATGAATCAGGGTTACCTGGGCACCACGCTCCAGCAAGGCGTCGGCGATCGCGCAGCCCATCCGACCGGTGCTGAAGTTGCTGATGAAGCGAGCCGGATCAATCGGCTCCCGGGTGGGTCCTGCCGTGACGACGGCATGCACGCCCTTCAGCGCGGAGTCCGCGCCGAGCTCTTCGATGGCGGCCCGCAAATACTCCGGGTCGGGCAGGCGCCCTGGCCCGGTCTCGCCGCATGCCTGTTCGCCGACGTCCGGGCTGATGACTTGGATTCCGCGCTCGATGAGGGCATGGACATGTTCTTGGGTTGCGGGGTTTTCCCACATTGCCGCGTTCATGGCCGGGGCAACCAGGATCGGGGCGCGCGTGGCCAGACACAGGGTCATCAGGAGATCGTCGGCCAAACCAGTCGCAAGTTTGGCCAAGCAGTGGGCAGAAGCGGGCGCGATGACCACGGCATCAGCCCATCGAGCCAACTCGATGTGGCTCATCGACATTTCCGCCTCGCGGTCGAACAACGCGGTGCGCACGGGTCTGTGGCTGAGTGCCTCGAATGTCATGGCGCCGACGAACTGTTCCGCTGCCGGGCTCATGACCACCTGGACCTCGGCGCCGTCTCGAACCAGCAGGCGCACCAATTCGCAGGCCTTGTAGGCGGCGATGCTGCCGGTGATGCCGAGCAGTACTTTCCTGTATCGAAGAGTCATTGCGCCAGTTTAGCAGGGCAACAGGCGGCAAGCGCTTCGCTGAAATGTTCGATTTGCTCGCGTGTGTGGCGGGCCGACAGGGTGATGCGCAGCCGGGAGGTGCCTTCGGGTACGGTGGGAGGACGGATAGCGCAGACGGCAAAACCTTGTTCCGACAGGGAGCGGCTGGCTGCGAGCGCGGACTCCGGGTCATCCAGGATTAGGGGCTGGATAGCGGTACGCGAAGGCTGCAGCGGCAATTCGTGTTGCTCCGCGCATTGAAGGAAGTATTCAATGTTGTCGCGCAAGCGTGCCCGATGCTCCGGTTCGTCGATCAGCAGTTTCAAGGCTTGGTCTGCTGCGGCCGCGAGCGGCGGGGCCAGTGCGGTGCTGTAACCGTAACTGCGGGCGTACTGGAGAAGGTGCTCAATCAAATCAGCGGGTCCGGCGACAAAACCGCCTTGGGCGCCCAGCGCCTTGCCCAAGGTCCCCACCAGCAGTGGAACTTCCATCTGCGAAAGCCTAGCTTCTTCAAGCAGCCCGCCTCCGTGGGCTCCCAGCACTCCGATGCCGTGCGCGTCGTCGCACAGCAGCAGGGCATCATGTGCCCGGGCAGCGGCGGCCAGTTCGTTCACCGGCGCGGTATCGCCATCCATGCTGAACACGCCATCGGTCAGAATCAGCCGGGCTTGATGTTCCTGCAGCAGCCGGGCCGCATCGGCGGCGTCGGCATGGCGATAACGCAGGCATCGGGCGCGTGACAGGCGGGCGGCGTCCAGCAGCGAGGCGTGATTCAGGCGATCTTCGATAAGAGTGTCGCCGCGCTCGGCCAGCGCCTGCACGGTTCCGAGATTGGTGAGGTAGCCGGCGCTGAAGACCAATGCCCGGTCGCGTCCGGTAAAGGCGGCAAGGCGTTCCTCCAGCAACTGGTGGATTTCAGTGTAGCCGGTGATCAACGGCGAGGCGCTCGCGCCTGCACCGTAGCGCTTGGCCGTAGAGGCCATCGCCTCGCAAACTCGAGGATCGCGACTCAGCCCCAAGTAATCGTTGTCACACCAGATCGATTGAAGGCGGCCGTCCAGAGAAGCGCTTTCGGTATCAGTTGCTCCGCGGAGGATCCGCTGCCGCCGCAGAATCGCTGGGCGCGGGCGGCGCCAGTCCTTCATGGGGGCTCAGGGAGCGGAGGAAGGGTTTTGTTGTGCCGTCAAACCCAGGCGGGAGAACAGCGCCTGGTCGCGGGCGGTGTCGGGATTGGGCGTCGTCAGGAGGGTCTCACCGTAGAAGATGGAATTGGCTCCGGCCACGAAGCACAATGCCTGCAGTTCGTCGCTCATGTCTTCACGTCCTGCGGACAGGCGAACCATGGAGTGAGGCATGGCAATCCGCGCTGCCGCAATGGTACGCACGAACTCGAGCGGGTCCAGTGCCTCCGCTTCGCCCAAGGGGGTTCCAGACACTCGTACCAGGAGGTTGATCGGGACCGACTCCGGATGGGGGTCCTGAGTGGCAAGTTGGGTCAAAAGCCCGGCACGGTCCTTCCGGGATTCGCCCATCCCAAGGATGCCGCCGCAGCACACCCGGATGCCGGCGTCGCGGACATGCTGCAACGTGTCCAGGCGATCCTGGTAGGTCCGGGTGGTGATGATCTCGCCGTAGAACTCCGGCGAGGTGTCCAGGTTGTGGTTGTAGTAGTCGAGGCCGCAGTCCGCGAGACGTTTTGCTTGTTCATGGCTTAGCATTCCCAGCGTCACGCAGGTCTCGAGTCCCTGTTCGCGCACCACTTCGATCATTTGCACCACGCCGTCCAAGTCGCGGTCGGTCGGCGAGCGCCAGGCTGCGCCTAGGCAGAACCGGGTTGCGCCGCTGTCTACCGCACGGCGGGCAGCCTCCCGGACCTCTTCCAGATCCAGCAGTTTTTCCCGGTCCAGCCCGGTTTGGTAGTGCGCGCTCTGCGGGCAGTAGGCGCAATCTTCCGGACAGCCGCCGGTCTTGATCGACAGCAGGGTACTGACCTGCACCTGGTTCGGGTCGTGGCAGGTACGATGGATGGTTTGCGCCTGATGAATCAGGTCGCTGAACGGGCGATTCAGAAGATGGCGGACTTCGGCAAGAGTCCAGTCGTAACGGGCGGCGTGGGACATACGTTGATCAGACATTTTCGGGCTACCAACTCGCCGAAACGACGAACTCAACTAATTCTTTCTTTGAATTTCGTTTTCGGATGGCTCTGATATCGATATTCGAAAAGCCCAATTCCTCCATCATATCCGCATACAGTCGTTCGACGCTGACAAGCGTCCCGTAGAAGGTCGAATTGCCAACGATATAGTGAATTCGAGCCCCCTTGCGCAGGACGCACGCAAGTGACGACAGATGGGCAAACATGTCTTCGCAGTATTTTCGAACATATCTGGAAAGAGTCTCGGCATGTCTGTTATGGGATCCTGAGATAGCGGCCACCACGGACGACAAATGTTCATTCCGATAGTTTTCACGGATTGCCCAGTCATTTAGACGGCTGGTAGCAACTCCCCATGTCCCGCCAATAGCCAGCCAGTCTAATTCGCCAGCCTCTCGCGGTTCATGGAGGTAGCGCAACCAGTACATGTACGGGCGCAACTCCCTGATATAAGACATGCGGTTGGCGTAAGGCGGAGACGTGATGACCAAGTCGAATTTGCCCAAGTTGTCGGAGTCTAGGAAGCGGGCATCTTGCAGACACACCGTCGTATCGGAATGAATGTCGTCCTGACAGGTTTCCAGAACGTGACTGGCGTCAGCCCTGTAGATTGCGGGTGCGTCGGTGACCAGACTGAGTTCAGGCTGACAATCCTTGAATGACATGGACTGGTGATTGAAAGAGGCGTTCGAGAGTTTGATGAGAGTCCTGCAGAACGCCACGTCGAGCAAATCTTTTTCTGCTTGCGGAACGCCAAGTCCGTCGATGGCTCCCCTCAGTTCCCGGAGGAAAGTTAAATTGCAATCAGACCACCACCGCTCAATCTTGTGTATGGGGGGGACGGGTGCCGGATCAAAGTCTTTTCCCATGCGGGCGAGCAAGGTTTCCAGGGCGTTTCTCGCCGACGCAACCTCGGTCGGGCTGTATTTTCGAGTCTTCACTTGAGCAAGCCAGACCAAGAAAGGATTGATGTCTGTCGTCGTAGAGGGCAACCCATACTGTGCGGCACACAAGGCAGTGGTGCCACTTCCGCAAAAAGGATCAAGTACCGGTCCGCTTCCGTCATAATCTGCAAGAATTTCCTCGACAATTTTCACGGAATAGGCGGGAGTCAATCTCAGCCAGCCGTGCCGGCCCGATCGGGTGTTGTACTTGTGGGTGTACTCCACACGCTGCTTCAATTTCGGAAGGGCGTTCATTTTTTGACGCTTAAAAGAGAATGAAGAGTTCGGTCGAGTTCCGCCTTCAGTATTTCTGAATTGCGCTCAAAGAAGGCCGCCAGGTCATAACCCACGATTTTCCTCATGAACGCGTAGACAGACCTTAAGTCGTTGTCTGTTCCAATGGTTCCCGTCAACACAGTCCACTTTTCCATGCGGTAGCGGGTCTGGATATCCTCGTCTATCTGGTTTGACAAGACAGACACGCAGGGCAAATAGGCATTCACATAAGCGGTGGCCGCGTTCGCAATATCTGCATTTTGACGTTTGCTATCCTTGCTTTTGTAGCCTTGTCGGACTTCAAAAACGATCCCGTTCAGGGTATTCTTGACCGTTTCCGCCACCCCCAGGTCTCTTGCGGCTCTTCGCATCCATCCTTTTATAAGACGCCGCCGCCCAGGGTCACGCACAGCGGGAATAGGGATACGGGCGTCAAGATGCAAACGACGCAATTTCCCATGGCTGGCCCGGGTTTCATAAGACCAGTTTGCCTGTTCGGCGGAGAGATCTAACTGGTCGATTAAGATTTGTCGAAACAAACGTTCACAGCCAATCCCGATCTGGCGATATATGCTGGTCATGCCTCCTGCGGTTCTATGGGCGGCATACATCAATGGGCTGTCGAGTCCGAACCAGTTGTAGAAGGCGTCCGCCCGATACAATTCCTGAAAATCTTCAAATTCATAACCTGCGCTGCTGCCGCGCCCCATTTTTGGCTTGTATGCTGCGCAGACAGAGATCGGATCCAACACAATCCGCCGGTATGCTTCGTCATCTTTCACGTACACGCGCCCTCGCCAGGTGCCCTCTCCAGGACAGGAAATGAACCCGGTGAACTGGGAACCCGCCATGGCAGTGAGGCATGGCGTTTTTGCCTGACTTTGTCCAGTCTTCTAACTCCCACAGGATATCTCATGATATCCACCGGGAGGCTGATCCGCAACCGCGGCCTAGTGTACAAGGGTCAGACATGGATGGCTTCCCGTTCTACATGGGCGCGGAATTCTTTCCGCAGTGCCTGGTCCGTCACCAGGTCAATGCGGCAGTCGAAGAGATCTTCCAGATAGAATTGCAAACCGAAGAAGCCTTCGGTCGTGGTCGGCCCGTCAAACCGGACCAGAACGTCGATATCGCCCGTGTCCGAGGCTTCGTCGCGGGCGATCGACCCGAAAATGGCGATATCCGAGACGGCAAATTGCTGCACCAGAGCGGCTTTATGCTGCCGCAGGAGCGCCAGTGTCTGATCTTTTCCCATCAGGATGTCGTGGCAGAGGCGTGTCGAATCATTTTGCCGTGCGTGCTGCAATGCGGGTTAGCCTTTCCAGATTATAAGCAAGAAACAGGGTCGCGCAGCCTTTGGTCTGCCTATCCATCCGCCAAAGCCAAGGCAATGCCCGCCCAGACCGCCGCCCCGACCCAAACGTTATCGTTGAAAGCCCAGAAGCAGGCTTTCGGATCCCGGCCGCGCACTCGCCAGATCTGATTGGCGACCAGCGCGAGGGCTATCGCCAGCCCGCTGTAGTAGGCGGATGGCAGGGAGAGCCGGATTCCGATTAATAACATTGTCAGCAGGAACAGCCCCTGCAGCAACGCCACCATGAAAATGTCGGCGGAGCCGAATAGGATGGCCGTGGATCGGTTGCTGGCCGCCAGGTCTTCCTCTCGGTCCGCCATGGCGTATAGCGTGTCGTAGGCGACCACCCACAGCACGGTGGCGAGGAACGCGAGCCAACCCCAGGCTTCCGGCCAGTCTCCGGTGTGTGCGCTGATGGCCATCGGCACGGCCCACGCGAAACTGAGCCCGAGGTGGAGCTGCGGCAGGTGATGCCATCGCTTGGCGAACGGATAGGTGGCGGCCAGCAGGACGGCCGGTCCGGCCAATGCCAGAGTCAGCGGGGGCAGCATCAGGGTCAGCCCAAGCGCGCCGGCGAGCAGCACGGCAGTCACTCCCAACGCTTCGCGAGGCAGGATCTCTCCGCGCGCCAGCGGGCGGTTGCGGGTCCGGGCGACTTGCCGGTCCAGGTCCCGATCCGCGTAATCGTTGATGGCGCACCCGGCCGAGCGCATCAGGACCACCCCGGCAATGAAGATCAACAACAGCCGGGTCGCCGGGAGACCGCCCGAGACCAGCCACAGGCTCCACAGGGTCGGCCACAGCAGCAGCCAGATCCCCACTGGGCGGTTCAGACGAATCAACCGAGCGTAGATTCCGAGCCGGATTTGCAGGGTGGAAAGGGACGGGGGAGAGGACATCGAATTTGGAACTTTTAAGGTCAATGCATTATGATAGTGTATGGACATTCTCAATAGATTCGAAGGCTGATGGCCGGTTTTGTTGAAGAAGCACTGACGTTCGATGATGTGCTTCTGGTGCCGGGCCATTCTGAAGTGTTGCCGCGCGACGTCGACCTGACGGCGCAGTTGACCCCGGGCATTGAACTCCGTATTCCTTTCGTTTCGGCCGCCATGGATACGGTGACCGAGGCGGACCTCGCCATCGCGATGGCCCAGGAAGGCGGGCTTGGCATGATCCACAAGAACCAGGGCATCGCCGAACAGGCCGAACAAGTACGGCGGGTCAAGAAGTACGAGAGCGGGGTGATTCGCGAGCCGCTGACCATCCATTCCGGTGCCAGCGTGGGCGAGGTGCTGGAGCTGACCCGCGCACATAACATTTCTGGCGTGCCGGTGGTCGACGGTGAGGACCTTGTCGGCATCGTCACGCATCGCGATTTGCGTTTCGAGACGCACCTCGATGCGCCGGTCAGCACCATCATGACGCCGAAGGAACGATTGGTTACCGCGCCGGAAGGAACCAGCCTCGAGGTCGTCCAGGAGTTGCTGCGGGAGCATCGCATCGAAAAGCTCCTGATCGTGGATGCAGACTTCCATTTGCGCGGGATGGTGACCGTCAAGGACATCCAGAAATCGACCGACTATCCAAACTCCTGCAAGGATGAGCATGGCCGCCTTCGGGTTGGTGGCGCGGTCGGTGCCGAAGCGGACGGGATGCCGCGGGTCGAGGCACTGGTCGAGGCCGGTGTCGACGTGGTGACGCTGGACAGCGCCCACGGACATGCAGAAGGGGTATTGCAGCGGGTGCGGAAAATCCGTGCCGCGTATCCGAACCTGGAGATGATCGCAGGCAATATTGCGACTGGAGAGGGGGCAGCAGCATTGGCGGATGCCGGGGCCAGCGCGGTCAAGGTCGGGGTCGGGCCCGGTTCGATCTGCACCACGCGGGTGGTAGCCGGGGTCGGGGTACCCCAGATTACCGCCATCGGTAATGCTTGCGAAGTTTTGAAAGATCGCGGGGTGCCCGTGATTGCGGACGGCGGTATCCGCTACTCGGGAGATGCGGCCAAGGCACTGGCGGCCGGAGCCTCGACCGTGATGATCGGCAGCCTGCTGGCCGGCACGAGTGAAGCTCCCGGCGAAGTGGAGTTGTACCAAGGACGGTCTTATAAGTTGTATCGGGGCATGGGCTCGCTCGGCGCGATGCAGCGTGGTTCCCGGGAACGCTACTTCCAAGGAGAAGAGCAGGAGCCCTCGAAGCTGGTGCCGGAAGGGATCGAAGGGCGGGTTCCCTACAAAGGGCCACTGTCCGGAGTACTCCACCAATTGGTTGGTGGAGTGCGTTCCGGAATGGGCTACGTTGGCGCCCGTACTCTGGGCGACTTGCACAGTCGTGCCCGACTGATCCGTGTGACCTTGGCAGGCTTGCGGGAAAGCCATGCACACGATGTGCTGATCACCAAAGAGGCCCCCAACTATCGGACCGAGATCTGATCCGTGACTGCGGATATCCATTCCGAACGGATCCTGGTACTGGATTTCGGCTCGCAATACGTACAGTTGATCGCGCGCCGGGTGCGCGAGGCGGGCTGCTACTGCGAAATCTACGCTTGCGACGCGCCTGAGGAACAGATTCGGGGCTTTGATCCCCGCGGCGTGATTCTGTCGGGCGGTCCCGAGACCACGACTGAAGACGCCCATCCGCCAGTACCGGACGCAGTGCTCGACTTAGACGTCCCGGTGCTCGGCATTTGCTACGGCATGCAGGCGCTGGCTCGCCGCCATGGCGCCGAGGTGCGTGCCGGGAAGCGCAGGGAATTCGGCTTGGCGACATTGCGTCGCAATGGAGCGAATTCCTTGATGGAAGCGCTTGGCGAGAATTCGGAGGCCGAGGTGTGGATGTCGCATGGAGACCACGTGGAGACGGTGCCGGAGGGGTTCCGGGTGACGGCATCCACCGAGAATGTGCCAATCGCGGCACTGGAACATGAATCGCGTCCCTGGTTCGGGCTGCAGTTCCATCCGGAAGTCACCCATACCCTGGGAGGGCAACGGCTGATCGAAAGTTTCGTGCGGCAATACTGTGGCTGCCAAGGGCTGTGGGAACCCGAGGCGATCATTGAGGACCGCATCGCGACGGTGCGTGCCCAGGTGGGGGAAGATGGCGTGGTTCTCGCTCTGTCTGGAGGCGTCGACTCGTCGGTCGTAGCGGCTCTGCTGGCCCGAGCCATTGGCGAACAGTTGACCTGCATCTTCGTGGACAATGGCCTGCTTCGCGCAGGAGAGGCGGCGCAGGTTCGTGAGACCTTTGCCGAGCATCTGGGTGTCCAGATGATCCAGGTTGATGCCCGGGAGCGATTTCTCTCCGCCTTGGCCGGAGTGACGGATCCGGAAGATAAGCGAAAGATTATCGGGCGCGAATTCATCCACGTGTTTCAAGAGCAGGCGGAGCAGCTACCGAACGTGCGCTGGCTGGCTCAGGGAACCATCTATCCAGATGTAATCGAGTCGGCTGCAGCCGCGACCGGCAAGGCGCATCTGATCAAGTCGCACCACAATGTCGGCGGCCTGCCGGAAACCCTGCACCTCCAGTTGGTCGAGCCGCTGCGCGAACTGTTCAAGGACGAAGTTCGCCGGGTCGGTCGGACGCTGGGCCTGCCGCAGGAGCTGATCGGTCGTCACCCGTTCCCGGGGCCGGGGCTGGGAGTCCGCGTGCTGGGCGAAGTGCGTGCCGAATACCTTGAACTGGCACGCGAGGCGGATCGGATCTTCATCGAGGAGCTGCGCGCTTGGGATCTATACGACCAGGTCGCGCAGGCGTTCGTGGTGTTCCTGCCGGTTCGCTCGGTGGGCGTGATGGGTGATGGACGGCGCTACGACTACGTGGTGACTCTGCGTGCGGTGGAGACGCAGGATTTCATGACTGCGCGATGGGCGCGCCTGCCGGACGAATTCCTCGACCGCTGCGCGCGGCGCATTATTAATGAGATCGACGGCATTGCCCGGGTATGCTACGACATCTCCGGTAAGCCGCCCGCGACCGTGGAGTGGGAGTGACAGCGGCAGAAGCATTTGACGAGGCGATGATGCGTCAGGCCTTGGACCTGGCGGAGCAGGCGGCGAACGCCGAAGAGGTGCCGGTCGGTGCGGTCGTAACACTGGAGGGTGCCGTGGTAGGGATTGGCCGCAACTGCAGCATCGAACGGAACGATCCCAGCGCGCATGCCGAGATCGTCGCGTTGCGCGAGGCAAGTCTGAAGGTCGGCAATTACCGCTTGCCGGGCGCCACCCTGTACGTCACGCTCGAACCCTGCCTGATGTGCGTGGGTGCGGCAGTCGCGGCGCGCGTGGAGCGTCTGGTCTTCGGCGCTACGGATCCGAAAACAGGCTGTCTCGGAGGCGCGTACGATGCACGTGAACTGACTTTTCTGAACCATCGTTTCGCCGTGACTTTGGGCGTATGTGCGACGGAAAGCGGAACCTTACTCCAGAAATTTTTCCAAGCCCGTCGGTGAAGATACACAAACCATCCGGTCTGGCACGCGAAGCCCATACCAAGAATTAGGTATAATGCGCCAGCGCCTAATTGGCTATAATGCGCCACCAAGATTTTAGGAATATTCGCGGGGAGCAGATGAGCAAAATATCTGTCTCAAACTTTCGACAAGGCTGGAATTGATGGATACATTCCTCTCGCTACTGCTGGAACGAGCAAAGAAAAATCCGGATGTCCCGGCTTTGCGCACCAAGCGAATGGGAATCTGGAAGCCCATTACTTGGTCGCAAGCACGCGACCGAGTTTCTGTCTTGGCTCAAGCGCTGAGCCAAAACGGAGTCGAGGCGGGAACCCCGGTCGGAATATTCGGTCCTAACGCCACCGACTTCTACTTGGGTTACCTCGCAGTTCACAGTCTGGGAGGGATCGTGGTGCCGATCGGCTCGAACACGTTTGGCGATGAACTCGCGCAGCAAGTTAATGCCGCTGATGTCGAAATTGTTTACGCGTTTGAGCAGCAGCATGTGGATGCCTTGCTGGAATGCGGACAGACCTGCGTGAAGAGAGTTTTTTACATTAACGGGCGGGGCATGGAGAACTACACCCAACCCGAGTTGATGGTGCTGTCGGACGCCACGGAAGGGATTGAAGCCTCGACCGCATTTCTGGAACAGGTGGAAGAGCAACGGGATCCGGGGGAAACTGCGACGATCCTGTTCACCTCCGGCACCGGCCGCTCGGAGCGTCCGGTGGAATTGTCCCACGGCGCCCTGATCGCCACGGCCCGCAGCATCGCGCAACGCGAGTCGATCACCGAGAAGGATGAATTGCTGGCATATCTGCCGCTGTCGGTTTCCAGCGATTTTTTGTTCTCCTTTTCGCTGGCCCTGACGACCGGCTGCACCATGAACTGCCCGGAGAGCGACGATACGGTGCTGCAGAACATGCAGGAAATCGGTCCGAGCATCCTGTTCGGTCCGTCCTACGTTTACAAGTACATCTACACCCATGCTTCCAACCGGATCGAGAGCGCCCGGACGTTTGACACCAAGATCTATAAGTCGGCATTGAACGCCGTCATGACGGTCGCCTCGCACCGGGCGGCAGGTCAGAAGGGCTCCATCACTGACTGGCTGCTCTTCATGTTTGCGCGCATTACCACGTTTAGCCCGTTTTGCAATATCTACGGCTTGAGTCGCCTGCGCCTGGCACTGACCGGCGGTGATGCGATTGCGCCGGACGTGTTCAATTTCTTCCGGGCGATTGGTGTCGACTTGCGTGAGACGTACGGTCAGGTCGAGGGTTGCGCCTGCGTGACCATGCAATCCTCCGAAGACTGGAATTCGGACTCGGTCGGCTTGCCGCTCAACGACACGGAAGTGCGCATCGAGAATGGAGAAATCTGGTTCCGGGGGCCGGGGCAGATGAAGGGGATCTACAAGAATCCGGAGGCAACGGCCGACAGCATCAAGGACGGATGGGTGCGGACTCACGACGCTGGCCACCTGGATGACCAGGGGCGTCTGCACGTGCACGGACAGATCGCCCGTATGGGGACATTGAACGGTGGCGGTGCATTCGCGCCGGACATGCTGGAAACCCGTCTGCGTTCTTCCGAATACATCAAGCAGGCGATTGTCATCGGAAACGGGCGGGACTACCCGGTCGCGGTGGTGACGGTTGACGGTACGATCACCCGGACTTGGGCAGACCGCCGTAGCCTGCGCTACACGGGTTATGCCGACCTCTCGGCTCATGCTTCGGTGCAGGAGATGGTCCGCGAATACATCCAGAAGGTCAACGAAGACCTTGCCGAAGATCCTGAAACCTCGGCCATGCAGTTCCGTCGCTTCGCCATCCTGAACCGCGAATTCATGGCCTCGGCCGGCGAGGTGACGCCGACCCGGAAGTTGCGTTGCCGTGAAGTGGAGGAGAAGCACCGAGGGTTGATCGACGCGCTGTACAGCGACGCATTGGAGTACACTTATACGGACCCGGTGGACGAGGAATCCTACACCGTGCCCTTGGGGAACGTTTGAGATGGCCACTGGAAACCCGATTCTGCAAATTGACAACATCACCCTGGCGTTCGGCGGCGTGACCGCGCTGAACGGCATCAGTTTCGATGTGGCGGAAGGCGAGATCTGTGCAGTCATCGGACCCAACGGCGCAGGCAAGAGTTCCATGCTGAACGTCATCAACGGGGTCTATGTCCCGCAGGAAGGCCGGGTAGTCTTCAAGGGACAGGACTGTACCCGGATGCGCCCACGGCAGATCGCCCAGTTGGGTATGGCCCGGACATTCCAGAACATCGGACTTTTCCAAGGCATGACCGTACTGGAGAACATCCTGACCGGTCGTTGCATGAAGATCCGTTCCACCTGGCTCGAGCAGGGTCTGAACATTGGCCGGGCCCGGCGCGAAGAGGTAGAAAACCGTAAGGCAGTCGAGGAAGTCATCGAATTCCTGCACCTGCAGGGCATCCGTAAGACACCAGTTGGCAAGTTGCCGTACGGCCTGCAGAAGCGCGTCGAGTTGGCTCGGGCACTGGTGGCCGAACCAACCATGTTGCTGCAGGACGAACCGATGACCGGCATGAATCTGGAAGAGAAGAAGGACATGTCCTGCTTCGCGCTTGAGATCAACCGCGAATACGGGACCACCATCGTTCTGATTGAGCATGACATGAGCGTGGTGATGGACATTTCCGACCATGTGGTGGTGCTGGACTATGGTGCAAAAATTGGGGATGGCACTCCGGACGAAGTCAAGAACAGTCAAGATGTGATTGACGCCTATCTGGGCGTGACGCACTGAGGGAGACGAGCATGGGTTTCGACTGGGTCTTTTTCATCGAACTGATTGTCGGCGGACTGATGTCCGGCGTTATGTACTCGCTGGTGGCGGTCGGCTTCGTGCTGATCTACAAATCTTCCGGGATCTTCAATTTCGCGCAGGGCACCATGCTGTTGTTTGCTGCGTTGACTTTCGTCAAACTAACCGAGGGCAGCGTGAATTTCTGGGTGGCGCTGCTCGTCTCGACGGGCACCATGGTGGTGTTCGGGATCCTCGTGGAGCGGTTCATGATGCGCCCGCTGGCCAACCAGTCATTGCTATCGCTATTCATGGCAACGGTCGGTCTGGCGATCTTGATCGAAGGCTTGGCCCAATACATGTGGGACTCTGCAATCCACGGTCTGCAGCTGGCGGACTTCTTGGATCTGGCGCTGCTGGATCCGGTCAACATGACGGTTTTCGTCGTCGATTACATTGAATGGCTGGACATTCTGATATCCAAATTCGACGTCTTCGCCACGATCGTGGCTGGCACCATGATTTTGATATTGGCCGTCTTCTTCCAGAAGACCCGAACCGGAATGTCGCTGCGCGCTGTCTCCGACGACCACCTGGCCGCTATGGCGGTGGGTATTCCATTGTCCCGAGTGTGGGCCTTGGTATGGGCCGTGACCGGCATCATCGCACTGATCGCGGGCCTGTTGTGGGCTGAACGGGTCAGCGTATCGTTCACGCTGGTGGAGGCGGTACTCAAAGCGCTGCCGGTGATTCTGATTGGTGGCCTGACCTCGATTCCCGGTGCCATCGTCGGTGGCCTGATCATTGGGGTCGGCGAAAAAATGGGCGAGATCTATCTGGGCGACTTGATAGGTGTGCAGGGTATTGAAACCTGGTTTTCCTATTTCATCGCCTTGGTCTTCTTGCTGTTTAGACCGTCTGGGCTGTTTGGGTTGAAAACCATCGAGCGAGTTTAGCCATGATTTATCGCGAAACCGGCACATTCATTACCAGTTATCTTGGGGATCGGAAGCTCTTTCCGATTCCTTTCGACAAATGGGCGATGGTCGTGTTCATGTTGTTCATGGTCTTCGTCGTGCCCTTTATCGCTAGCGATTATTGGTTGGCAGCCCACTTGATTCCGATCTTGGCCTACGGCACTGCCGCACTCGGCCTGAACCTTCTCACTGGCATGACCGGGCAGTTGTCGCTCGGCACGGCCGGTTTCATGTGCTTTGGCGCATTCTTCACATTCAACATAATGCTGCGCAGCCCGGAATGGATGAATCTGCCGCTGGCGATGATGTTGGCGGGTACGGTGACCGGCGTGATCGGTATCATCTTCGGCCTGCCCAGCATCCGAATCAAAGGCTTCTACCTGCTGGTGTCGACGCTGGCGGCGCAGTATTTCGCGCTGTGGTTCTTCCGCTCCTATCCGTACTTCCTGAACTATGCCACTGCCACGGTCACCCTGCCGGATCATCACTTCGACTTTTACGGGATCGGGGACGTTTTCGGCGTGGACATGGCTAGTTTCGAGGCCAAGTACTTGATGTCTTTAGGCGTCGTCTCCGCACTTGCGCTATTTGCCAAGAACCTGATGCGAAGTGCGACCGGGCGAAACTTCATGGCGGTCCGCGACATGGACATCGCGGCCAGCGTGATTGGCATCCCGGTGATACGAACCAAAATGCTGGCATTCTTTGTCAGCTGTTTCTACTGCGGTGTGGGTGGGGCACTATTCTGCTATGCCTATCTGCAGGTTCTGGGAATCCGCACCTTCGAGATGAACCGCTCGTTCGAGATCTTGTTCATGGCGATTATCGGCGGGCTCGGCTCGATTGCGGGATCGTTCTACGGTACCGTCTTGGTATACGAATTTCCGATCCTCTTTTCCTGGGCAGGCGATTACCTGTTCAAAGGGGCCTTCGATACCGCAGTGGTGGACAATGTCGCCAAGATTACGTATGGCATCTTGATTATCGCGTTGCTGATTCGCGAGCCGGGTGGACTGGCCGCATTGTGGACAACGGCGAAGCAAAAATTGCGAACTTGGCCGTTTCCGCACTGACGTGCGCCGGAGCCGTAGAGACAAAATCTAACCTATTGATTTTCCAGAACTACTCCCAAACCCCTCTAAGGGCACTTGCTAAAAGGGAATTTTGGGTGTACAAAGGGGCTTGCTGAAAAGCAGTTAACTGCAAGCTCATAACTAAAAAGCCTCTTATAGGAGGGCAAAAGAAATATGAAAACCAAACTTTGGATAACAGGTCTCGCTATGGCCACTGCCATGTCTGCGACCGCTCCTGTGATGGCCGAAGGGGAAGTCTACATCCCCATGCCGGTCTATCGAGTGGGGCCGTACGCAACGGGCGGCACCGGCTACTTCGGTGGAATCATCGACTACTACACGTTGATGAACATGACTGAAGGCGGTGTCGGTGGCATGAAAATCATCTGGAATGAGTGTGAGACCAACTACAATGACCAAAAGGGTGTGGAATGCTATCACCGGCAGAAAGAATTCCAGGGCAAACAAGCTCTGTTTTTCGATCCTCTGTCCGTGGGCATCTCCACTTCTCTAGTCGCACAGGGCCGTAAGGATAAGATTGCCATCATCGCAGTCAACCACGGTCGTACTGAAGGTCAGCGTGGCGACGTCTTCCCGTACTACTTCATGCCAGGTATTAACACCTATGACGAGCATTCCATCATCACAGCCTATATTGGCGAGTTGGAAGGCGGCATGGAGAATCTGGCGGGCAAGAAGATCGTCCTGCTGTTCCACGGCTCCACTTATGGCCGTGAGGCAGTTGAGTTCACGCACATGCTTTGCGAGAAGCATAATTGCTCATCTGAAGCGATCGAAGTTCCCCACCCGGGCAACGAGCAGACTTCACAGTGGCTGAAAATTCGCCGCTCGAAGCCTGACTACGTGGTGCTGCGCGGCTGGGGTGTGATGAATCCGGTTGCCATGCAGACTGGTGTCCGCATGGGCTTCCCGATTTCCAACCTGATCGGTAACATTTGGAGCAATGACGATGGTGACGTGAAGCCAGCTGGCTCTTCCGCCAACGGCTATCAGGCCATCACCACGCACCCGACGGGCCGCGTGGCGACGGTGATCGATGAGATCGTTGCTAAGCTGTATGACCAAGGCCAGGGTGACCTGGAGGACAAATCCCGCATTGGTTCCAACTACTGGAACCTCGGCGTGATGGCTGGTGTCATCCACCTGGAGGCGGTTCGTGTCGCTCAGGCTCGTTTCGGGGCTGACGTCAATTCCGCTCAGGTACGCTGGGGCTTTGAGAACCTGAACCTGGATACCGCACGCCTGACCGAGTTGGGCGCTAACGGCCTGGTTCCGGAGATCATCACCAACTGCATGGACCATGTAGGCGGCCACCAGGCCAAGTTCATGCGTTGGGTATACGCCGAGACGAAGTGGGAAGTCGCAAGTGACTGGATTGATGGTGACGTTGAGCTTTCTCAAGCCATCATCGATGCCAAGGCAGAAAACGCAATCGAAAACGAGGGTATTACCCCACGTGATTGCAACGATCCTGCACAGCGCGACGATTTCGACGTCTAATCGAAACGGTATACATTCAGAGGGACGGCGGGGGGCAACCCCCGCCTGACCTCTTCCCTCAAGGAGGGATGAGCAGAAAAGGTTGCCTCTGACGCCAAGCGTGTTCCGCTTCGCATCAGACTCAGCCCCACACAACTGGAGCTAGAATCATGACCGATGTCTTGCTGTCTATCAACAATATCGAAGTAACTTATGCCCGAGTCATTCTGGCTTTGCGCGGCATCAGCCTGCAGGTAAAAAAGGGCGCTATCGTTTCGTTGCTGGGCGCCAACGGGGCCGGTAAGACAACAACCCTCAAGGCATGCTCCAACTTGTTGCCAGCTGAACGCGGCGAGATCAGCAAGGGTTCGATTGATCTTCTTGGTGAAGATACCGCGGGAATGAGCGCGTATGACCTGGTGAAAAGCGGTGTCTCGCAGGTATTGGAGGGGCGGCACTGTTTCTCGCATCTAACGGTGGAAGAAAACCTGATGACAGGCGCATTCATCCACGAAGACCGTGCGCAGGCGAAAAAAGATCTGGAATTGGTCTATGAATACTTCCCTCGCATCAAAGTACGCAGGAAAAGTGAAGCTGGCTTCACCTCTGGTGGTGAGCAGCAGATGGTCGCCATCGGCCGAGCCTTAATGTCGCGTCCGAAACTTATTCTGCTTGACGAACCATCCATGGGTATTGCGCCACAATTGGTTGAAGAAGTATTCGAAATCGTGCAGAACCTCAACAAGAACGAAGGGGTGAGTTTCCTGGTTGCCGAGCAGAATGCCCGGATCGCACTCAAGTACGCGACTGAAGCCTATGTGGTTGAAAACGGACGCGTCATGCTGCGCGGTCCCTCCGAAGAACTGATGGGACGGGCCGACGTTCAAGAACTGTATTTGGGAGCTGGAGCTGACGAAGGCGGCGAAAGTTTCCGCGACGTCAAGCACTACCACCGCCAGCGACCCTCGTTCGCCTGATTGGAGTTTTCTGCGCTCTGTGAGCAGGTATTTGCCGATTCCCATTGGCGGAAAAGTTGAAAATGGGTTATTCTAGAAGCCGTACCGACTGACACCATGATGAAAAGTTCGTACAATTTCCATTCCCCCAACACGGCCGTGCGCCGTGTTGCTTTGCTTCTGTCTGCTTCCCTGCTGCCGCGATAGCGGCAGAATTACACGACTCTACAATCGATTTGGCGCGTAAAACGCCTAAAACCAACAGTTGACCTAATGCCCCCTCAATAGTGGGGCCAAAGCCAAGGGAATATCCAGAAATGGACAAGTTGATCATTTTCGACACCACACTCCGGGACGGTGAGCAGAGCCCCGGAGCTTCCATGACAAGGGACGAGAAGCTGAATATCGCCCGTGCCTTGGAAAAAATGCGTGTTGATATCATTGAGGCGGGATTCCCGATTGCCAGCCCGGACGAATTCGAATCCGTAAAGCAGATCGGAAAAGCGGTCACCGGCAGTACGGTCTGCGGCTTGGCGCGTGCCTTGGACAAAGACATCGACCGAGCGGGCGAAGCACTGAGGACGGCCGCGCGCCCCCGCATCCATACATTCATTGCGACCTCTCCGATTCATATGGAGCAAAAGCTCCACATGCAACCGGAACAGGTGATCGACCATGCCGTGGCAGCAGTAAAACGGGCTCGGAAATATACCGACGATGTGGAATTCTCTCCAGAAGATGCCGGGCGTTCAGAGCGGGACTTCCTGTGCCGAATTGTCGAGGCGGTGATTGCGGCGGGAGCCGGGACAATCAACATCCCAGACACGGTGGGATACAGCCTGCCATTCCAGTTCGGCGAACTGGTAGGAGAATTGATTGGGCGTATTCCGAATTCGGATCAGGCCGTGTTTTCGATTCACTGCCATAACGACTTGGGTTTGGCTGTCGCCAACTCTCTGTTAGCCGTGCGCCATGGTGCCCGCCAGGTCGAATGCACAATCAACGGCTTGGGGGAACGGGCAGGGAATGCCTCACTTGAAGAGATCGTCATGGCCGTGCGCACGCGCCAAGACGTGTTTGAGTGCGATACTGAGATTGACACGACCCAGATCGTGCCAACCTCACGCCTTGTTTCCAGTGTGACGGGCTTTCCAGTACAGCCGAATAAAGCAATCGTGGGAGCCAATGCATTTGCACACGAATCCGGTATTCATCAGGATGGCGTGCTCAAGTACCGGGAAACCTATGAAATCATGCGTGCCCAGGATGTAGGTTGGTCCGACAATCGGATCGTCTTGGGGAAGCATTCCGGACGGCGCGCCATCATGGATCGCATCCAGAAGCTCGGCATCATGATCGAGGATGACGAAATGGACGCCTTTTTCACCCATTTCAAGGAATTGGCAGACCGCAAGCATGAAATCTATGACGATGACCTGCGGAGATTGGCGCTGGTGGAAGCCGATCAATCGGATCAAGGGGTTTATCAGCTGGTTGACCTCGAAGTCACTTCGAAAGTCGGGACAACGCCTGTGGCGCGTGTCACCTTGGCACGGGGCAATGAGCAATTCGACGGAGAAGCCTCGGGGGGAGGGCCAGTCGATGCGTCATTCAGAGCGATTGAGGAAATCGTCAATTCGGAGTCCGAATTGCAACTGTATTCGGTCAACAACATCACGACCGGGACGGATGCCCAGGGCGAGGTGACTGTGCGCCTGAGAAAAAATGGCGTAGTGGTCAATGGACAAGGCGCACACACGGACATTGTTATTGCTTCTGCGCATGCGTACCTGAATGCGCTTGGGAAACTGATCCGAGAACCTGGTCGAATGCATCCGCAACTGGATCACATATAAAGCGAGAGCCTGATATCCGACAGAAAAATCATGCCTAGTGATCCACACCTCGAAGAGTTAGGCCTGAGTCGATGGAGCCATCGAGATCAGAGTGCAGCAGATGAGGCAGAAAAGGAATCGCAGGGAGACGGTGAATTAGCGGCCCCCGAGGCTGCTGAAGAGATAGAAGAGGAGAAGTCCACCACGACCCTGACGCTCGGCGCCGATGCACAACACCTTCGAAAATGGCGTGTGATACGCAAGGAGGTTTCGGGGTGCGTTCTGTGTGAACTGCACCGGACCCGGAAGAATACAGTCTTCGGTGTGGGAAATGAAAATGCAGACCTTATGCTGATTGGTGAGGCCCCCGGAGCAGATGAGGATGCCCAAGGAGAACCATTCGTCGGTCGAGCCGGGAAACTACTGGACAGCATGCTGGAAGCAATCGGACTGAGCCGGGAGCGGGTATTTATTGCGAATATCCTGAAATGTCGCCCGCCGAACAATGAAAATCCGACACCGGAGCAGGCGGAGACATGCCGACCCTACCTGGATCGCCAAATTGATTTGATCCAGCCAAAAGTCATACTGGCACTGGGGGCCGTGGCAGCGCACAATCTCCTAGAGGTGGAGACGCCCATCGGTCGGTTGCGCGGTACCGTGTTTGAAGTGTCAAAATCGGGAATCCCCGTCATTCCCACCTACCACCCGGCCTATCTGCTCCGTCGGCCGCAAGGGAAAGCTCAGTCGCTGGAAGATCTTCTCCTGCTGTGCAAGACACTTGAAGAGTTAGGCGTAAAAACCAATTCTTTCGAGGCGGGAACCGCAGCGGACCGGGAAGCGGCATCTTAAAGGAAAAACCATCGCCGTGGCGATGGCCAGAAAAGGTGGATTACGCGGAATTTCCGATTTCTACGTCCTTGCGACACACTCCTTGCGCATAGCAAAAAGCGCAAGTCGCTTCGTCTCCATGAGCCGGCATTTCGTGGCTTGCGCGCAAGTCCTGGAACATCTCACGTAGCCGGCCGTGCACTTTTTGGCCGAGCGCCTCCAGAAATTCGCCCTCCACGGACGTCAAGGGTATTTCTTTCTGCGGATCTTGGCTTAGCCACCAGTACTCGGCTCGTCCGATGGGTTCCGTCATCAGCGCGTAACTGGTTAATTGAACCTGTTCGCCGCTTCGCACTTCATCCTTGGAGATTCTTTTGGAGCCAGTCTTGTAGTCGATCACGATACGATTCCCGTCCTGATCCTCGTCCATCCGATCAACGCGCCCGCAAAGCATCAATCCTTCATCAACCCTATGCTCTACTTCCTTTTCACTTTCTAGGATAACCTGATGTTTTTCATGAGATTGTTGAATTTTCACGTAGCGACGTGCGATGGATCTCCATCGCTCTAGGAACACGATGTTCGAGAGGCTCGGCGTCAGCCGGTCCATGAAATACACCCCGATTTCTTGTAATAGCCTGAACGCAGCAGCCTCGCGCCCGTCTATTTGGCCTTGCCACGGTCCCGGAGCGTCAGGGAGACCGGAATGGAAGGCGTTCAGGCATTGATGGACATAGTTGCCGAACTCCAAGTTATCCATTTCCTCGCGGATCATGTCGGTTTCCCGGATGCGGAGCATGTCTCGGACATAGAAGCGGTACGGGCAATCGACCAAGGCCTGGTGTCCGCTGGCCGAAATGTTGCTTGGCAGCAGGTCCGGGCTGGCGGGAGGGTGCGGCATGATTTCGGAGGCAGTCTCGCGGATTTGAAGCCCGGGAAGTCGTACCCAGGCATCCGGATGCAGGCTGAGCACGGACAAGGATGGTTCTTTGAGCGAAGCCTTGTACGCCAAGCGATGGAACACGTCGATCTGGGTCCACCAGATACTCGGCAAGAGCGGCTCACCCTGATCGGTTTTCTGGTAGGTTAGGAGAATCTGCTCGGAGGATAGGATCAGGGATAGGAATCGTTGCAAATCAAGTTTCTTGAGTTCGGTTCGGGTGGCCAGGTCCAAATCAGCGCGAACTGAGTCGTTGAATACGAGAAAAGAAGAATCCGTGCCCGGATAGTGGCGGGAGTCCATGCCAGCAACGATCAGGCCGTCGAATCGGGCGAGATGGGCATGGTTGAGTTTAATCAGGGAAACCATATCTTGAGAGGATCTGTGCCGGAAGTTCTGTTGTTCCAGCATCCAGCGCAACAGGGCATCCCACTGGAATTTCGGCAACCGGGTCTCGCTTTGTGATAACTGGAAACACATGCGGTCCAGTTCCGACAAAACCTGCTTCCCGACTTGGTCACTGGTCAGGCAGATCCGACAACCCAGAAGATCCAGGCTTTCCAGCAGGGCCTGCATATACTCTCCACCGGTCGACTCTCGCAGTGCCAGCAAGGGGCGGGCAGCTTGCTCAATCTGCTCCAGCATGTCCAGCCAGTCAGGTTCTCCATCTGCGGTCTGCCGATAGTTTTCCAGACCACTGTGAATATTGCGGCGATACAGAAGATGTTCGAAGTCTTCGATTCGATCTGGTTCGCTGGAGGTTCCTTTCAAGCGCACGAATGGAGATTTAAGAATGTCCAGAAGCGCCAAGTAGTGAAATTCCTGATTCACGCATTCAAGCCACCGCTCGATCGTGCTGGCTGCACTTGTGGTGGAGAGAGCCCAGCCGGCATAGTCTTGGATCTGGATGCCGGCGCGTTCCAGCAAGGCGCGAACCCGGCGTGCCAATTTGCGATCCTCTGCAACCAGCCCGATATTCCGATGACCTTCTTTTAGCCAGCGCCGGATCTGGATGTCGATCGCGCGGGCATGAGGCTCCGCCTGTTCCGCAACAAAAGTGGCAAGCCGACCCTTCAGAGGATCTTCAGGGCAATCTGTCTGGCAGGCTCGCGCACGTTCCACCATGGTGGATTCCTCCTGTGCGAAAGCCTCTTGGAGAATAGCGGCATAGGGAGAGGGCGAAGTGCTCTCGGTAGGTGGCTCTGCATCCAGAGAAATGAGAGATTTGGGCCGGGTGAGAATGGAAACTGGAATTTCTTGGTCGAGTCGCTCAAGTGCTTCGATTTCGGCTGCCGCAAGCCGGTCGTGACCACAGACGTAGATGGCTTGCGTCTCCAGAGGGGGAGTCAGGTGACGCAAAGCCTCACGGTAGTATTTTCCCGAACTGAGGAAGTTCCCCGAACCTTTGCTCCAAGCAGTCCACAGCAGGTGGATGATGCGAGCCTCGTTACCTAACTGCTCAGGAGGCTCAGCGGCAATATGGTAGGAATCCTGAAGTCGTGAGGTCAATTCTCCCTGATCCAATGGCAATGAAATTTCGTTGAGCCACAGCTGGTCGAACAATTCCATCATCTCGCGGGCGAGCGACCAGGAGTCCGCTTGTTCTAGAGACCGCAAAGCCTCGCTTTTTTGCAGGGCAGCCACCAAGTCCAGCAGTTCGGATAAATGGTTTTCCGTACCGTTGAAGCGGCTGTACTGCCGTGCCCATGCCGGGAAAGTCAGGATGGGAGGCAGAAGCAGTCCTTGGTGGTCGGATCCGGTGTGGGTAAGCAGTGCCGACCGCAGGGCTCGGCCCGACGTGACATTTGGCACCAGAATTGCGAGGCGGGTCAGATCCGGCAGGGCTGCCGCGTGGTGTTCCAGAATGGTTTTCGCGCAATACCCCCCAAGCGGCATATGCAGGGGACAGTCGATCCGCTTCATTCAGGGTTCGAGCAGCGCTCTTTTCCCGGACTTGCCGCGCCACTCGTCCGCATCGGGCGGGGGAGGTTTCTGGCAGTTGATTTCCGGCCATTCGTTCGCCAAGTCGGCATTGATCTGGAGGAATTCCAGCTGATCCTCGGGGATGTCTTTTTCCGGCACGATGGCGCCTATCGGGCATTCCGGCACGCACAGCGCGCAGTCGATGCACTCTTCGGGGTCGATGACCAGAAAGTTCGGGCCTTCGTGGAAGCACTCGACCGGGCAGACTTCCACGCAGTCGGTGTACTTGCATTTGATGCAGTCTTCAAGGACGACAAAGGTCATGGGTCAGGTCGGGTCGTGTCGGCGTTGGGATGGCGGGTGAGTATTGGCGCAGGGAAATGCGATTTTGTCTGAACACGATCCTAAAAACCACAGCGGGAGGCGGCTAGACGATCTAGAACACATGGGGGATGAACCGGTATGGAACTCTTTCGCAGTAGCGACCCCAGTCCGTTCCGTACTTCTTTTTGCAACGCGCAATGTCCCGGTTCGCGCGATGAAGGATCACGACCACGTAGAAAATCACGTAGACATAGGGCAGGAAATGATCAAATCCACAGATCAGGCACCACGATGTCGCCATCAGCGCGTCCGCCGTGTAGTGGGGCTTTCGAGCGTAACGCCACCATCCATCGACGAGCAGTTTGGAGCCGGCCTGGGTGTTCATGCAGTCAGGGTCCTTGAGAGTTGCCCACGGCAATTGAGGGAATGTCTTTCGCTTCACGTATGAGCCATTGAGCTGCATCCGAAAGTGGTTCCGTTGGCTTTGCGACGTATCCCAGATGTAGTACGCGCCCAAGAGAAGCGCGAAACAGAATCCCGTGTACAGGGTCGAATGCTCGAAGGGGGGCCGAGACGCAATGTACATGGAATTGAAGCAATACATGAAGGGAATCCCGGCAAGGTTCCAGAACGTAAACATCCATCCCTGCTTTTCGTGGAAGATGTCCCAGGTCGTGGGGATGCATTCCTCGCCCTTCGCGCAGGCGTTGGTGTAGAGGAAGTGGGCTACCACCATGAAGACTATCGGACTGCTCACCGTGCCATACGTGGCGTACTGGTGCGCGGCACCGCTTGCGGTCAGCAGAAAGAGCGTGAACCACGATGCCCGGACATCGGCCCACATCTTCAGGTCAAGCGTCCCGATGCGTGGATTGAGCCAGATTCCCACGAAAAAGTCGTAGAAGAAATTGCCCGACTCCTCTCCCTCCGTGTTGCCGGTCAGCTTCGCTCCAAAGTGCATGGCGAGCGCGATTACGTTGGCGGTTATCACCGCCGTGATCAGAAAGGACCCGAACTGTTCATAGAGCGTCTGCAACGGGAAGATGCCGGTGAAGTGCAGCGCGGCAACCAAGGCCAGCGTGATGTACCAGGCGGTGATGCCGTTACAGCGGTAGGTCAATTGCTGGCCGCCGCGGGACGGGATGGGCAGGCCCCTGACCTCCAATCCCGGGAGAAAAGCTGCCAACAGCCCTTGAACGACCAGGAATGCCGAATAGATGGCAAATGTTTCCCACGTCGGCGCCGCGTATGTGGTGATTTGCTCCCAGAGCAGAGCAAAGAATGGACCGACATCGGAGAACTCTGCTGGATAAAAAACCGCGCCATCGTGGAAACGCCACGCAATCCACAGGTAGAGTATCAATGCATGCGACAGGATCATGATGCTTGCTGTCCCAAGCGGCCCCCCAAATTCGCGCGCAACCCCCTCGCTGCGACCAGCCGTGCCGGTTTCCTTACTTCTCATATGGCTCTTCCCGATGCGCAGGCATATTTTAGGAGGGTATATCTATTAGTCACAATTTGCCTACCGTCAAGGAGATAATGTCATTGACTTTTCCCCAATAATTAGATCATTTTTTACTCAGAATATTATCCGACACCGATTAGTGTCCCAAAGAAACAAGCCTATCAGGTCATGTAATTCGTCGTCGTATTCGTGATCACCTATCGCATGTGACTGTTGCCATGTTTGCATCTCGCTCTCAAGGCGCCCGTTATGGCGGTTATAGATCAGCAAGTCTAGATTGATACGGTGCACCGGATGAAATTCTGAAGCACCCTTGTAGTAGAGTTTGTTCTTACTGACTGCCTTATTCTGACTTTTTCTAAGTTTTGTTAGTTTGCGCTGGCGCGCGTCGCGTGCTAGTACCATTAGAGTCGTCCTCCTAATTTATGCGCCCGTGGTTTCGAAAGGCAAGTTTACCAGCCCAACATCCCTCGTACGCTGTAGGACGTTATCGGATATCTCAGTGGTGGAGGTGGCGGGAATCGAACCCGCGTCCGGCAGTTCCTCCTCTTCGGCTCTACATGCTTAGCACCGTCTTTGTCTTACGGTCAACACCCGACGGACAGGGCCCGATGACCGCCAGCCTGCATATTTGATTTAACCTTCCGGCTCCAGACAGACCGAACGGCGATCTTGTGTAGTCGACATCCAGATCGGGATCCACAAGCATCTCCCGGAAGGATGACTAGCCGAGATTAAGCGGCTAGTGCGTAGTTGTCGTCGTTGGCAACTAATTTTTTCGCAACCGTTTTTTACGAGGTCGTTGCCGCCTCGGCATGCGCCTTGGATTCAGTAACCGCCGTCGAAGCCAAGTCACCCCCAAGTCATCAGGGGCCATTATACGAGATAATAGGCATGGAGTTCGCTTGCCTGTCCGTACGAACCGATCTTCCGACCGTCATTTTCATGCCTGTTTGCTCTTACCCTGGCGGCAAAGCGCTGACCGATCATTCCCAACACAGGCTCAATGTCCGCCTGCAAGCGCACGGTCGCGGGCAGGTCTCCAGTGCACGTTTCCTGCATTTTGTGGACTGTGAGCGGGCTCTCGACTCAACTGAGGAGAAAATCCTCGCAGGGCTCCTAGATTACGCACCGACCGCGAACGAGCCGACTCCAGGTCCCTCAGTCCTTGTTGTCCCGCGACTCGGCACGATCTCGCCATGGTCCAGTAAGGCCACCGAAATTGTCCGGAATTGCGAACTGACCGCCGTTCTGCGAGTGGAACGGGGAGTCGAATATCGCTTACAGGGAACAGAGGTCATTCCTCCAGGGCAGATCGCTCTTCTGCACGACCGGATGACCGAGTCGATCTTGTCTGATGTAGAGCAATGCAACGAACTTTTCGCACACCCGGACCCTGCACCGCTTGAAAGGATTTCCCTGACTTCTAGCCCGGCCCAAGCCTTGCGCGAGGCTAACCAAGCATACGGTCTGGCGCTTTCCGAAACCGACATCGAATACCTGATCCAGGCCTATCACAAACTTGGGCGTGACCCCACGGATGCCGAATTGATGATGTTCGCCCAAGTTAATTCTGAGCACTGCCGACACAAGATTTTCAATGCACGCTGGACGATTGATGGAAAACCGATGCCGAAGAGTCTGTTCGAGATGATCCAGCATACGCATGCCGTATCGCCGGATGGGACTCTGTCGGCCTACCGCGACAACGCCGCGGTACTTGATCTCGGTCGTAGCCGCCGTTTCGCGGTTGATCCGGAGACTCGTGCGTGGGAGGCCGTCGACGACGACTATGGAATGGTCATCAAAGTGGAGACGCACAACCACCCGACGGGCATTTCCCCATTCCCGGGCGCTGCGACGGGCAGCGGGGGAGAGATTCGCGATGAAACCGCCTGTGGCCGGGGAGGGCGCCCGAAGGCGGGCCTGTGCGGGTTCACGGTGTCGGATCTGAATCTCGACACGTGGCCGCGGCCTTGGGAGGATTTGTCCCGGGAGCATCCGCCTCGCATGGCTCGACCGCTGGACATCATGATCGAGGGCCCGGTCGGGGCGGCTTCTTTCAATAACGAATTCGGCCGGCCATGCCTGACCGGGTACTTTCGCACCCTGGAAAGCGAGGCGCCCGCACCTACGGGACACAAGACATTCGGCTACCACAAGCCGATCATGATCGCGGGAGGCGTTGGCAGCATCCGCAAGGACCATGTGCAGAAACAGCCAATTCCCGAAGGGGCCTTGATCGTGGTCCTGGGAGGATCGGCCATGTTGATCGGTTTGGGGGGCGGAGCCGCATCATCGCAGCATACGGGAGCGGGAGACGAGGAACTGGACTACGCTTCGGTACAGCGCAGCAACCCTGAAATGCAGCGTCGCGCCCAAGAGGTCATTGAGCAGTGCACAGCATGGGGAGCAGACAATCCGATTCTGGCTTTGCACGATGTGGGTGCCGGCGGGCTCTCCAATGCCATTCCGGAACTGATTGACGGAAAGCCGGGTGGCGCAGAGTTGGATTTGCGCGAGATCCCATGTGCAGACAGCGGGATGTCACCACGGGAAATTTGGTGCAATGAGTCACAGGAGCGCTATGTGCTCACGATCCGGCAGGAAGCGCTTGAGAGTTTTTCCGAACTGTGCCGTAGGGAACGATGCCCATTCTCGATAGTTGGACAGGCGGCCGCTGACGGCCAATTGCGCTTGAAAGATCCACATTTCGGAGAAACTGCGGCAGACGTGCCCTTGACGCTCTTGTTCGGGGAATCCTCCGAGATGGATATAGCCGTGCCCTCGATAGATTGGCCGGATGTGCCGCTGGACCTGAAGGGTGTTGAGATCCCGGAAGCGATAGAGCGTGTACTGACATTGCCTTGCGTGGGCTCCAAGTCTTTCCTGATTACGATTGGGGATCGCTCGGTAGGGGGCCTGACAGTCCGGGATCAGATGGTTGGACCCTGGCAGGTTCCAGTCGCGGATGCGGCAGTGACGGCCTGTGATTTCGATGGAGTCAAGGGAGAAGCCATGGCAATGGGGGAGAGGCCGGCCTTGGCCGTCCATCACCCAGCGGCTTCCGCTCGCATGGCAGTGGCAGAAGCCCTTACCAATCTAGCCAGCGTGAAGGTGCTCGACCGGGCCCGGATCCGCCTGTCTGCGAATTGGATGGCTGCGAGTTCCGAAGCAGAGGCACTTTACGGGCTGTATGAGGCGGTCGAGGCAGTTGGCATGGACTTGTGCCCCAAGCTCGGCATCGCGATCCCGGTTGGCAAGGATTCCTTGTCCATGCAGGCAACCTGGGAAGGCAAGCAAGTAACTTCTCCGGTCTCGCTAGTTGTCTCGGCATTTGCCCCGGTAGAGGACGTACGCCGATATGCCACGCCACAATTGCAAAGCATGGCCGATTCATGCTTGTTGCTGGTGTCCTTGAATTCCGAACGGCGTCTCGGCGGTTCGACACTGGCACAAGTGTACGGTCAAACCGGCTCGGAGACTCCGGACGTGGACGACCCGTCGCTTTTGGCTGCTTTTTTCGATCAGATTCAGGCGTTGTTGGACGAAGATGCGATTCTGGCCTACCACGACCGCTCAGACGGGGGATTGCTGGCTTGCCTTTGTGAATGCGCCTTTGCTGGCCGCATAGGTCTGGAAATAGATTTTCCAGTCAAAGCGGACGAAGTGTTGGGCTACCTGTTTAACGAGGAGATTGGCGCAGTATTGCAGGTTCGGGGCACACAGGTGCAGGAAATCATAGGTCGGCTCAAGGAAGCCGAACTCACATGCGAGCCAATCGGAACCCCCAATACCGAATCGATGCTTCAATTGCGATGCCAGGGTGAGGAAATCGGGGTTTGGCCATTACCCGAGCTTGAGCAACTGTGGGGCCGGACCAGCTATGAGATCGCCCGTCGCCGGGATCATGAGGGATGTGCTCGCAATGAGCATGAAAACAGGAAGAAATGGGATACTCCGCCGCTTTTCTCCGAATTGTCCTATGAAATAGAGGAAAACCCCGCTGCCCCTTATATCCAAGCCGGCACAGCGCCCATCGTCGCGATTCTCAGGGAGCAGGGCGTCAACGGGCAATTCGAGATGGCGGCCGCGTTCTCCCGGGCCGGTTTTATCTGCAGGGACCTGCACATGAGCGATCTCCAGCAGAATCCGCATCTTCTGGATGATGTCTCGGGCTTGGCTGCCTGTGGCGGATTCTCGTACGGCGATGTTCTCGGAGCCGGTGGGGGTTGGGCAAAAAATGTCTTGTATCACAAAGACCTAAGGGAGATATTCGAGAAATTCTTCAAGCGTCCAGAAGTTTTCGCGCTGGGTGTGTGCAATGGCTGCCAGCTGTTTTCCCAAATGAAAGATCTGATCCCGGGTGCAGGGCATTGGCCGCGTTTCGTGCCGAATCTCAGCGAGCAGTTCGAAGCCAGGCTATGCCAAGTGGAGATTCTGGAATCACCCTCTATCCTGCTTCAAGGCATGGCCGGCAGCCGCCTTCCGATCGTCGTCGCACATGGGGAAGGACGCATCGATCCGCAATGCAACATGGCGGACTTGGAGGAAACAGCCTGCCTGCGATATATCAATGCAAATGGAAAGGCTGCCGCGGAAGATTACCCTGCCAATCCGAATGGTTCGGAAGAGGGCATAACCGCGTTGACTAACACGGACGGGCGTTTCACCATCATGATGCCGCACCCGGAACGTGTTTTTCGGACCTTGCAGTATTCTTGGAACCCCTCGGAGTGGGGAGAAGAGGCTCCCTGGCTGCGTCTTTTCCAGAATGCACGGGCCTGGGTGGCCTAAAAAGGCTTATTTCCTGTATACTTTTTCGCCAAACCATTCTCAGGCAGGATCAGTGGGTCAAATCATCCAAGTCGAGGCGCCTGCGCGCCTGCATCTCGGTTTTCTAGACCTTCATGGCGGTCTTGGCCGACGTTTCGGCGGGATCGGCGTTAGCCTGAAGGAGATCACCACCCGTCTTCATTGCTCCCGCAGTACGGAATTCTCCGCCAAGGGGCCCGATTCGGAACGCGCACTTATATACGCCCAGCGCTTGCTGGGCATGATGGGACAGGAAGGTGCGGTCAGCATTGAAGTCCATCAAGCGATTCCGCCACATGCAGGATTGGGATCCGGCACGCAGTTGGCTTTAGCCGTTGGCACTGCTGTTAGCCATTTGTACAAGTTGAAGCTGAATCCTTATGAAATTGCAGAGAAACTTGCCCGAGGCGGACGTTCCGGGATCGGCATTGGCGCATTCGAAC
This sequence comes from uncultured Chromatiales bacterium, assembly GCA_964526195.1. Lineage (GTDB taxonomy): Bacteria > Pseudomonadota > Gammaproteobacteria > Poriferisulfidales > Poriferisulfidaceae > Poriferisulfidus. The sequence continues at coordinate 83,332 of CAZGIH010000017.1, forward strand.
AGGGAGGTTTTCTGGTCGACGGCGGGCGGGGAAGCGATGGTTCGCTTGCTCCGATAATTGCGCGGCACCCATTTCCCGAACATTGGCGGATCATGTTGCTGATGGCGCGCAGCAGCCAAGAAGGCCTTTCAGGCGAAGCGGAACGCCGAGCCTTCGGCGATTTACCTGAATTTCCCGCTTCGGATGCGGCACATTTGTGTCGCTTGACCTTGATGCACATCTTGCCGTCCCTGCTTGAATCTAACCTAGAAAGGTTTGCCAAAGGGATTGGCGAGCTGCAGGACAAGGTTGGAGACTATTTCGCACCAGCTCAAGGCGGACGCTTTTTCCACGTGAAAATCACTCGCCTCCTGAAACAGGCCAAACAACTTGGTTTTCAGGGCGTTGGGCAAAGTTCCTGGGGGCCAACCGGATTTGTCCTGACTGACAGCGAAACCCAAGCTCATGCACTGGCGAAGAAGCTTCAACCCATCGATCCGGATCTGGATCTCCGGATCATCGAGGCTTCCAACCGTGGGCACCAACTGACTGTTGGTGCTGGAATGGAAGAAGAATCTCGTCGCCAGGAAAAGAAAACCAACACAAGAACTTGAAAAAAAGGAAGATCATGGAAAAGAAATACCTTTTACACATGCTGACTTCGGCGAAAAACCTGAGTCCGTTTGATGCCAACATGGCATACGATGCGGGCTGGGACGCTTGCATTCCATACATCCAGATAGAAAGCGACGAAGTCAAAGGCCTCGTCGAAGACGCGATATTTTCGCGGGGACCGAGTGGTGTCAAGCGGACCGGCCTGTTCATCGGCGGACGCGACATGCACCAGGCAATGGAAATGCTGGAGACGTGCCAGAAATCCATGGTGGCGCCATTTGTGGTTTCGGCATTTGCTGATCCCAGCGGAGCATTCACAACGGCAGCCGCAATGGTGGCAAAAGTCGAGAAAGCGTTGCGCGACGGGCATGGAGAGGGACTTTCGGGCCAGCGCATCGTAGCGCTTGGCGGAACTGGCCCAGTCGGATCGGCAGCGGCGGTTATCGCCGCAAACGCGGGAGCCCGAGTCACCATCCTGGGGCGTCAGAAAGAGAAAAGTGACCGTGCGGCCGAATTGTGCAACCAGAAATACGGCGCGGATCCGGCTGTTGACGGAGAAGCCAATGATCAACTTGACCAGCTCCTTGGTGAGACTGATGTCGTATTCGCCTCGGCAGCAGCGGGAATCCAATTAGTATCCAAAGAACAGATGGCCAATGCGCCCAAGCTAAAAGTGGCGGCCGATGTCAATGCCGTCCCCCCATCCGGCATCCATGGCCTCGGGGTAATGGACGACGGGAGCCCAATCGAGGATTCCCAGAGCGGGGCGGTCGGCATCGGTGCACTTGCCATCGGAAATGTGAAGTACCAGACCCAGCATCGGCTGCTCCAGCAGATGCGCGAGACGGAAGAGCCGGTCTATTTCCATTTCGAACACGCTTTCGAAGTGGCGCGCCAGTGTGCTTCGGAATAGCAGGAAATTGTTCCTGCTGTCCGCTTCGGTGCGGGCACATGCCCAAGCGGCTATGCGTTGCCAGCGGCCGGTCGTGGCGATTGACGGGTTTCTCGATGCGGACCTGAACGCCGATGAAGTGATCCGGGCGAATCTGGAAGATGATCAGTTCTCCTTGGAAATACTGGAAATTGTGTGCCAACGAAGCCAGCCAGACGACCTGTTGGCCTACGGCTCCGGTTTTGAATCGCATCCAGAGTTCCTGGATCGTTTGCAATCCTGCGTTCGGGTTCTAGGCAATTCACCCGGCACCGTACGTCTGTGTGCCGATCCTGTGCAGCTATCGAACCGTTTGGAAAAACTTGGAATCTCTGGACCGGAAACCAGAGCTCAGCGGCCAAAAGCTCTAGAAGGCTGGCTCGTTAAACAAAAAGGCCGGGCAGGAGGATGCCATGTGCAGCCAGCTTCACAATGCCAAGGCACTTCGAATTCTTTCTACTGGCAGCGCCAATGCACAGGCGAACCGCATTCCGCGCTTTTCCTCGCAGCCGGAGGGGTAGCCCATGTCATCGGAATCAGCCAGTTGTTGCCTTCGGGAAGAACGGATGCGCCTTACGCTTGGAGTGGCGCGATCGGCCCGATCAGGGCTTTGCCGGAGGTTTTTGAGCAAGTACAATGGGCGGCACAGACCTTGGCGAGTGATTTAGATCTTCTTGGCCTCTGCGGCATCGATTTCATAGTTGATCCTAAAAAGGAAGTGCAACTCGTGGATTTGAATCCAAGATTAGTGGCAACTTGCGAGCTTTATGCGGATCGTTTTGTCTCCGATTACATGAACGCGCACATCGAAACCTGCCTCACCGGAAACCCGGACGGACACTTGGCTCCTGCCTTAGAACGAGGAGAGGGCGTGCGAGGAATGCAGGTTGTCTATGCTCCTTGCCCAATTGCTGGCGTGGCAAATTGGAAGTGGCCGGATGGGGCAGCTGATCTGCCGAATGCCGGAACCGATATTGATGCCGGGCAGCCCCTGTGCACTGTGCGGGGCCATTACCGCGATGCGGACGAGGCTCGTGCCAGCCTACAGGATCTGAGTCATCAGGTTTTGGCTTGCCTGCAGCCCGACGCCATTCATCTGTTTCCCCTTGGGAACTCTGCGCATGAAGTTGCCCATTAGCCTCAACCGTCAGGTTGAACCCCTAGTTCGATCCCTTTCCGATCAGGCGTGGAGCCTGCGCATCGTGAAATCTCAGACAGAAGAAGGGATCTGGGTGGTGGATGGCGGCATTAATGCAATCGGCGGGATCGAGGCGGGACGCCAGATCGCAGAAATTTGCATGGGGGGCCTGGGGCAGGCCACACTGACTTATGGCGGATCGGGGGATTGGCCGCTAACCATACACGTTCACACGCAACACCCGGTCTTGGCCTGCCTAGCCAGTCAATATGCGGGATGGTCGCTAAACGACAAGGAAAGCGGCTTTCATGCCTTGGGGTCCGGCCCGGCCCGCAGCATGGCGCAGAAGGAAGAACTGTTCGAGAAGATCGACTACAAGGACTCCTACATCTGCACAGCGCTGGTGCTAGAAGTCGACAAGATTCCGCCGCGTGCGGTGCGCGATAAGATCTGCCAGGACTGCGGAGTCGAGCCGTTCAACCTGACTTTGATCCTGACGCCGACCACAAGCCTCGCGGGGACGGTGCAGGTGGTCGGCCGGGTTCTTGAGGTTGGGCTGCACAAAGCGCACGAGCTGGGTTTCGATCTGAGCTGCGTGGTGGACGGCATCGGCAGCGCCCCGATCCCGCCACTCGACAGTTCCGGCATGGTGAAGATGATGGGGCGCACGAACGATGCGATCCTGTTCGGCGGACAGATTAAACTGTTCGTCCAGTCCACCGACGAGGAAGCGGAAAGACTCGCGACCGAGCTGCCGAGCAGCACGTCCCGTGATTACGGCAAACCCTTCGCTCAGGTGTTCAAGGACCACGAGTACGATTTCTTCCAAGTCGATCCGATGCTGTTCAGCCCAGCCCGGGTTTTAGTCAATAACATCCGGACTGGCCGCTCCTTTGCCGCTGGCGCGGTCAACCACGAATTGCTGGAGCAATCCTTTAGGGAATGATCGAGCACGGGCGCTACGCCATCGTGACCGATCAACCTGGCTGGCATGGCCGCCAGCTCCGCCAAGCTTTGGGAACGAAGGGCTTGGAAAGTGATTTTGTTCGCTTGCAGGAGTGCTGCCTAGAAGTACAAAACAGCGCACCGAAAATCAGGATCCCCGGCTTTGAAGAGCGGTTGCCGTCGGGAGTTTTCATCCGCGAAGTGCCAGGGGGAAGCCTAGAAGAAGTCATCTTCTACCTGGATATCCTGCATGCCTTGGAAGCTTTGGGCGTCAAAGTCTACAATGACGCTGGCGCGATCGAACGCAGTGTGGACAAGATCCGCGCAAGTTTCCTGTTCGCGCATCACAACGTCCCAACGCCTCGAACTTTCGCGGTACGGGATGTTCGGCAGATGCGCGAGTTCTTGGACAATTGGTTCGAAACTCACCAGCACGTGGTGGCGAAGCCCATCTTCGGCTCGCAGGGCAAGGGGCTGAAGCGCCTGTCACGGGACGACCCGCACCCTTACTACGATCTGTCCCATGGGATCTACTATTTGCAGGAATATATTGAGCCGGTTTCAACCCGCAGTTGTGACTGGCGGATTTTGGTCGTTGATGGTCAGGCCGCCGCAGCCATGCGAAGAGAAGGCGAAGACTGGATCAGCAATATCGCTAACGGTGGGCAGGGTCACCCGGCTTCGCTGGAGCCAGAACTGGCTCAATTGGCAGAACGTGCAGTGATGGCGGTAGGAATGCCGTATGCAGGAGTGGACTTGATGCGCGATCGACAAGGAGTCGCTTGGGTCACCGAAGTCAACAGCATCCCAGCATGGCGAGGACTGCAACAGGTCCATCCAGGAAACATTTCGGATCTTTTGATCGAAGGGTTCCTGAAGCACTGTCACGGAGGATCTTCGCCTTCCTGAACAAGTATTCCGATGGCCAAGTACCTGCGCGCCTATTACGATCCTCCTTGGCGTTTCGCCTCGCGGCAATTTCTGTATGCCTGCCTGCTGGATCTGCAGGCGTTGAAACCAGGCAACGTCGGACTGCATGGGGAAGGCCACGGGAAAACATGCCAAGACTTCCGGCGGAGTGCTCAGGCGGCAGCCGAATTGGTTACTCGACCGGATTGGAGTTTGGGCCGGCAAATACGCGAAGCAGCCCGGGCTAGCTGGGGCGTGGCAGGCTGCAATACCAATCTCGGGGTCCTGCTGCTGACAGCACCACTGGTTTCCGCCTATTACCGGGAGAACCCTCCGGACCTGGAGCAGCGCGTGAAAGCGGTCTTGGCGGAAACCACGGTCAATGACGCGCGAGATGTATACCGGGCCATTCAACTGATGCAGCCGGCGGGCTTGGGGCGGTCACCGCAAGCCGATATCCGCGAGCGACCGAGAATAACTTTGCAGGAGGCCATGGCACTGGCTGCCGAACGAGACCAAATCGCGGCACAGTACCGAGATGGGTTTCCGATCGTCTTTGCCGAAGCCCGACCGCAATGGGAATCGCTCTGTCTCCAGTGGGGCGATGCACGGTGGGCGATGGCCGGTGTGTTCCTGACTCTTCTCGGACGCTATCCGGACTCTCACATTGCTCGCGTGCACGGTGAAGAGGCAGCAAAGTCAGTTAGTGGTAAGATTAAAAAGTTAGCCGATGAATTTTGCGGGGCTGATGCTCCAGATATTCTTCGGCCTAAGCTCCTGGAACTGGATGCTTCTTGGAAGAGTGCCGGTCTCAGCCCAGGAACCACGGCGGACTTGACCCTAGCGGGGGTTTTGGCCGCCCGACTCGACGGGTGGAGCGACGACAGGGACACGGATGTCCTGTCACAGGGAGATGATTCCCGAAACCCATCGGGTGCGTCTGCGTGATTTGACGGATCCGTTGTTTGCAAACAAAAACAAAAACTGGAGTAAATCAACAATGGCAATCGATAAAGTTCTCGTTGGAGAGGCCTTGGTCAATGACAATGACCCTTCCGGGACAATGGCAGAAATCGCTCACATCGATCTTCTCATTGGCCCGCGCGGCTCTGCCGTGGAGACGGCTTTCTGCAACGGTCTGGTCAACAACAAGGACGGGTTCACGACACTGCTCGCTGTAGTGGCACCGAACCTGCCGTGTAAGCCGGACACCATGATGTACAACAAGGTCACGATCAAGGGCGCCAAACAGGCTGTCCAGATGTTCGGACCCGCCCAGAAGGCTGTCGCCATGGCTGTTGCGGATTCAGTTGAGGCCGGGGTTCTTCCGAAAGATGAAAGCGGCAACCTGTATGTCTGTGTTGGCGTGTTCATCCACTGGGAGGCCGACAGCGATGCGGCGATCTACGAAAACAACTATAAGGCTACTAAGCAGGCTATCGCCAACGCCGTGAGCGGAGTTCCCACTGTGGACGACATGCTTTCCCAGAAGGACAGCACGGACCATCCGTTCCAAGGCTTCTAATCAGGCATCGTGCTCGAAAAAAAGCGCCGCTTCATGCGGCGCTTTTTTTATGCCGCAGTTACAATGTCTTCTCTGGGAAAACCTTGAGGAAAAGCCTCGCTGGTGCTCAGGAGCATAGAGATGAACGCGCGCGTGATTACCGAACCTTTGGAGCCCTGGAAAGAGATCCAGGAGTTCTTGTCGGATCATCCGGAATTGCGCGAGAAATGTGGCGCAATGGTGGTGTTCGTGGGCACGATGCGGTCACAGAACGAGGGGGAGACTGTACAGTCCATGCGCCTTGAACACTACCCGGAAATGACTCAGGCCCATTTGGAAGAAATCGCGCGTCAGGCGCGAGACAAGTTCGGGCTTTCAGCCGTCCTTCTACGGCACCGTGTCGGAGAAATCCATCCCGGTGACGACATCGTCCTGGTCGCAGTCTGGGCGGAACACCGGAAGGTCGCGTACGAGGGCAACCGGTTCCTCATGGAAGACCTGAAATCCACCGCGCCTTTCTGGAAGGAAGAAACCCTCGCAGGGGGCGAGCGGCGTTGGGTGGAGGAGAACACTCCGGGCTGAGCCCGCTTAGGTGATCCCGCTAAACGGAATCACTTCCACGATAGCGCCTTCTTCGACTCGGCCTTGCTCCAACGGCAGCACGATAAAGCAGTTTGCCTGACTCATCGAAGTCAGGATGCCGGAACCCTGTGCCCCGGTGCAGGAAACCGTATGGCTACCATCTTCCATTTGTTGGAGAATACCCCGCTGGTATTCCACACGCCCTTGCCGCTTGCGTAGCGAAGACGTAACCGGAACACGCAAAGCCAATGGTGGCTGCTCGGTGGCACCCGCCATGCGGAGCAGGGCAGGTCGCACGAACTGGTAAAAAGTCACCATCACTGAGACTGGATTTCCAGGCAAGCCAAAGAATTTCGCCGCTCCGATCCGGCCAAACGCCAAGGGGCGCCCAGGCTTGATAGCAACTTTCCAGAAGTTCACGTCACCCAACTCGCTCAGCACTTCTTTTACGTAGTCGGCCTCTCCGACCGAGACTCCGCCAGATGTGATGACCATATCAGCCTGCTCAGAAGCGTCATGGAACGCTTGGACAACCGCGGCACGATCATCACGCACCACACCCAGATCCAAAGCATCCACATGAAGATGCCGCAGCATGGCCGACAAGGTGTAGCGGTTGCTGTTGTAGATTTGGCCGTCCTCCAGAGGTTCTCCAACTTCCCGAAGTTCATCCCCGGTCGAGAAGAAAGCGACCCGAATGCGACATCGTACGGGAACCTCGGTAATGCCGACTGAGGCGAGCAGGCCCAAGTCCGCAGGTCCGAGCAGATGCCCGGGTTCCAATATCACGCTTCCTGCTGCAATGTCTTCGCCCGCAGCCCGGACATTCTGTCCGGGTTTTTCTCCAGGCGAGATTTCGATTTCCGTATCGCTAACCGCCCGGATTCGCTCCTGAATGACAACAGTGTCCGCCACATCCGGCATGACCCCACCGGTCATGATGCGAACACATTCTCCAGAACCTACTGAACCGTCGTGGGGATGACCCGCGAACGACGACCCGATCAAAGTGAAAGTTTTGGGTTCTTGGGCTGGCAAGTCCTGCCCCCGCACGGCATAGCCGTCCATCGCCGAGTTTGTGTGACCGGGCACGTCGATCTCCGAGCGTAATTCGACAGCCAGCACACGATCCAGCGCCTCCATGGTCGGAACCGCTTCTGTTTCCGTTATGGGCTGGACGACAGACTGAATGTGCTCAGTTGCCTGATCCGGCGTGATCGACTCCGGATCAAAATCATCCATGCAACTGAAAGAGGGTTTGGCATTCATCGACGCGCCCTCCTCAAAAGGACGTTGACGGCCCCGGTGTTGCCGGGAACGCTATGAAAGCCGAGAACCTCCGGGTGCTGGCGCAATGCGGCGTTAACCAATCCCTTCAGGCGTGAGCCCCGGTTCTCAGAGCGATGTCCTTTCCCGTGGATCAGGCACACGGAACGGCGATTTGCCTGTTGTGCGCGTGCGATGGCAGCCACGATAGTAGTACAGGCTTCTCGCGCGTCTTGGCCATGCAGGTCTATTTCCTCAGGAGAAGGCGATAACCGGCCTCTGCGCAAATTCTGGTACTCCTTGTCCAGCAACCCAGGACGGCGCCAATTCAGGATCTCTCGTCCATCCATGGGTTCTGCTGCAGGAACTTCAATCGGACGTTCTCGTGCCGTCTGCCGTGCCGCAGGAGGTTGGGGTTCGGGCGCCGAGAGTGCGCGATCAGAGCGGGAGCGGCGCCCGAGAGGAGCAACGCCCATCATGGCCTGCTCAAACGCCTCAAGATCCTCGTTGCGTGCTTTGTCCATGGCCGGGGCAGGGAAAACGGCTGATTTCCAAGTATATCCGACTCATTTTCACACGAGGCTGTTCTGTATGAAAGGCAGGCATAAATCTATTCTTTCCAAGTTTGCGGGTGCGAAGTTAAAATAGACTGAACAAGCCGGCTTCCGGGCTCCGGCGATTCTGCACATACCATGCGCCTACTGCTGAGCAACGATGATGGGTACCAGGCTCCCGGTCTTGAGTGTCTGGCCGAGCACTTGGGCACGTTGGCCGAATTGACGGTGATCGCACCTTCTCGCGACCGTAGCGGCGCGAGCAACTCCTTGACGCTTGACCGCGACCTTCACGTATGCACTGCCCCTAACGGATTCCATTACGTGGAAGAGGGCACCCCGACCGATTGCGTGCACCTTGGCATCACCGGACTGATGGAGCCGGAGCCGGACATGGTCGTGTCTGGCATCAACAATGGAGCCAATCTAGGAGACGATGTGCTTTATTCGGGTACGGTTGCGGCTGCCATGGAAGGGCGGACACTGGGGTTCCCGGCGATCGCGGTTTCCATAACATCCCGTACTCCGAGACACTATGAAACGGCTGCGCACATTGCCTGTTCCCTAGTTCAGCGCCTGTCGGAACGGGCGCTTCCTCCAGAAATCATCCTCAACATCAACGTTCCAGATTTGCCGTTAGAAGATTTGCGCGGCTTGCGCATGACCCGGTTGGGCCATCGGCATCGCGCGGAACCTGCGATTCGGCAAGAGGATGAAGATGATCGTTCCGTGTGGCGCGTCGGACCACCGGGACCGGACAAGGATGGCGGAGAAGGCACCGACTTTCATGCGGTGCGCGAAGGGTTCGCTTCCGTCACGCCGATGCAGGTGGACTTGACTCGGCACCGTGATTTCGACAACTTGTCAGAATGGCTGCAACAGATAGTTTTGTGAAAGCGCATCAAAACGAAGGGACCGGTATGACGGCTGCTCGGCACCAAGCGGCCCTGATCGAGCGTTTGCGTGAGAAGGGGATTGGGAACGAGGCGGTCTTGCAAGCCATTCTGGAGACTCCCCGGCACCGCTTCGTGAGCGATGCGGTCGCCCGTCACGCCTACCGCGACGACGCCTTGCCCATCGGCTACGATCAAACCATTTCCCAGCCGTACGTGGTCGCCTTCATGACGCAGGCCCTGCTGGAGGCGGGATCTCCCCGGATCGTGCTCGAGATCGGGACCGGATCCGGCTATCAATCCGCAGTTCTGGCCAAACTGGTGAAACGGGTCTACAGCATCGAACGCATCCCCCAGTTGCATCGACAGTCGAGCCAACGACTTCGCGAACTGGGTATCCACAACGTTTCCACCCGCTTGGGCGATGGAAGCCAGGGGTGGCCCGAACGTGCGCCTTACGAGGCGATCATGCTTACGGCGGCCAGTCCGGCCCCGCCCGAGGCGCTTCTGGAACAACTGTCTGAAGGGGGTCGACTGCTAATCCCGGAGGGTGCGCCCCATGAAGTCCAGACGCTGGTACGCTACGTCAGGACAGTGAGAGGCGTCACTCGAGAAGAGCTCTTGGACGTGTTGTTTGTGCCACTGGTACCCCAGGCAGGTTGAATATGCGCTTGTTTGCCCCTCTATACGACCAGACTCTGCGTTGGGCCCGTCACTCCCGGGCACCTTGGGCCTTGAGCGTCCTGAGTTTTGCGGAATCCATCATTTTTCCCATTCCGACGGACGTAATGCTGGCACCCATGGTGTTGGCGCAACCGTCGAAATGGCTGCATTATGCGGCTCTTGCGACGGTTTTCTCAGTACTCGGTGGCGTTTTCGGATACCTGCTGGGAGCTTGGGCATTCGACTGGGCTTCAGCCTGGCTTTTGGCCAATGATGGAAATCAGGTATTTGCCGAGGCACAGCGGCTGTTCCAAGAGTGGGGGGTCTGGTTTGTTTTCATTGCAGCCTTCACACCTGTCCCCTACAAAGTGTTTACGATCAGTGCCGGCTTCATGGCGTTGGCGCTGGTGCCTTTTGTTATCGCCTCGGCAGTGGGCCGGGCAGCACGATTCTTCCTTGTCGCTGGCCTTGTGTACTGGGTGGGTGCTCGGCACGAGCCTTGGCTGCGCCGCCACGTAGAATCTGTCGGCTGGCTGATCGTGGCCATTTTGGTTATGGTCTTCGTGTACCGCGAATGGTTCTGAAGAAAGGTATCTGGCAGGCCCTGATCCTTGGGGTACTGTGCACAGGGAGCGTCTCTTGCGCGACTCTTACAGACCTGCTGGTCGAGCCTTTCGAGTCATCGATTCCATCGAAGAAAAAATCAACCACCCCCAAAAAACAGGTGAAAGCCTGCTATCCGGTCAGGGACAAGGAGATCACCTATATCGTGCGCAAAGGCGACACACTGGGTGAAATTGCAGCATGCTTCAAGACGCGTTGGTATTACATCGCCCAACGGAACAAGATCAAGAATCCCAACCGAATAAAAATCGGGCAGAAGCTGATCATTCCGGCGCGGTCAGGCAAGGCCGTGGCCAGCAGCGGGAAAAAGAGCAAAAGCGCTGCCGCGTCTTCACGGGCACCGACCCGCGCAAAAAGCGGCATCAACTGGATTTGGCCGGCTCAGGGCAAGATCATCCGGAAATTCTCTTCCAAGGGATCGGGGAAGCAGGGAATCTCGATCTCCGGCAAGATGGGACAAAAGATAGTATCTGCAGCCCCGGGCAAGGTGGTCTACAGCGGGGAAGGGCTGGTCGGTTACGGGAAACTGATCATCGTGCAACACAAGAGAGATTTCCTGACCGCCTATGCGCATAACGACCGCCTGCTGGTTAATGAGGGGCAATCGGTCAAGAGAGGGCAAGCGATTGCGCATATGGGAAAGACAGCGGCAAAGTCACCGCGGCTTCATTTCGAGATTCGTTATAAGGGGAATGCCGTCGATCCGTTGAAATACCTGCCTTAGGCCGGCAGGATCAGGCAGGCCGCGACATTCCGCCCGTCTTGGGCAAGCAGGTTGTAGGTTCGGCAGGCCGCGATTGTGGTCATCGCTTCCAGACCGATCTCCCGGCTCAGCAGTGCCCCGTAAATCTCCGGGTCCGGTAATTGGAGATTCGCGCCCGTGCCGAGAACTACCAATTCGGGCTGATATTCGATTACCGTTGAGAAATGTTCCGGTTTCAATGGTTCGCCGGCGACGACTGGCCACGTCTGCACCGGCTGGCTAGGCAGCAGCATGAAGCTTTCCGTCAAATCCTGCCCATTGACGCGGACCCCCTCCGCGCTACACGAGTGGATGATGAATTCCGCTGCCGCGTGATCTTCCGCAAATTCCATTGCTACTGACTATAATGGCGCAAATGCAAGGCGTAGGCCGTTGCACTCAATTATAGAAAATCGACTGGCGGCCGTTTTCTCATGACTGAAGAGTTTCAGCGCGTCTCGCGCCTTCCCCCGTATGTATTCAGCATCGTCAGCGACCTGAGATCCAAGGCGCGCCGGCGCGGCGAAGATATCATCGATTTTGGGATGGGCAACCCGGACCAGCCCACGCCGCAGCATATCGTGGACAAGCTCTGCGAAACCGTGACCCGGGGCGACACGCATCGGTATTCCACCTCGCGCGGCATTCCACGCCTGCGCCAAGCAATCGCTGGCTGGTACCAACAAAAATTCGACGTAGAGATCGATCCGGAGACGGAAGCCATCGTGACGATCGGCTCAAAAGAGGGCTTGGCCCACCTGGCTCTGGCCGTGCTGTCCCCGGGAGACATGGTAGTCGTGCCGAATCCGGCCTATCCGATCCATCCGTACAGCTGCGTCATCGCCGGAGCCGAGCTAAACTACGTGCCCATAGACGACGAAGAAGAGTTCCTGAACTCCCTGCAGCAGACCATCGAGAACTGTTGGCCGCGCCCGAAAATGTTGCTGCTGAATTTTCCCTGCAACCCAACGGGGCATTGCGTGGGATTGGATTTCTACGCCAAGGTGGTGGACATCGCGCAAGAATACAAGTTGTGGGTAGTCCAGGACATCGCTTACGCTGAATTGGCCTTTGACGGCTACGTGGTTCCGTCCATTCTGCAGGTGAAAGGCGCCAAGGACGTGGCGGTAGAGTTTTATACTTTGTCGAAGTCCTACAACATGCCAGGCTGGAGGGTCGGTTTTATGTGCGGGAATGCACGCTTGGTCAGTGCGCTTTCGCGAATCAAGTCTTACGTGGATTACGGGCTGTTCACTCCGATTCAAGTGGCCGCCATCGCCGCGTTGGAAGGACCCCAGGACTGCGTCCGCGAAATCTGCCAGATGTACCAAGAACGCCGGGATGTGCTGTGCGACGGACTGAACGCGATGGAGTGGCCCGTGACGAAGCCATCCGCGACCATGTTTGTGTGGGCGCCACTTCCGGAAGCCTACGCGGACCTAGGGTCGCTCGAATTCAGCAAGATGCTCTTGAAGCGGGCCAAGGTCGCGGTTTCACCGGGAATCGGGTTCGGGCAGCACGGCAACGGACATGTCCGTTTCAGCCTAATTGAAAACACGCAAAGGACCCGTCAGGCACTGCGCAATATCAAGTCGATGATGAGGGACGCAGAATGAATGGAAACGAGATGAAAGTCGGGTTGCTGGGGATCGGTTGCGTGGGCTGCGGCGTTATTCGCGCGTTGTCGCGCAACCAGGAAGAAATCGAACGCCGGGCCGGCCGGCGCCTGAATATCGTCGCTGCCTGTGCCAGAGACCTGAACAAGGAACGGGATTGCGACCTTGACGGAATCCAACTGACGCAGGACCCACAGCAAGTCGTGGATCATCCGGAAGTGGACGTGGTGATCGAACTGATGGGCGGCATTGATCCCGCGCGTGAGTTGATCCTGCGTGCAATTGATCAGGGTAAGCCGGTGATCACCGCGAACAAGCACCTGATCGCCCTGCATGGGAGCGAGATATTCGCTCGTGCAGAACAGAAGGGCGTGAACATTGCATTCGAGGCAGCCGTTGCGGGCAGCATCCCCATCATCAAGAACATCCGGGAGAGCCTAAGCGGGAACCGGATCGAATGGATTGCCGGGATCATCAACGGCACGGGCAACTACATCCTCACGGCGATGGAAGAGGAAGGCCGCCCGTTTTCGGAGGTACTTGCCGAAGCGCAGCGGCTCGGCTACGCGGAGGCAGATCCGACTTTTGATGTCGACGGCACCGATGCTGCACACAAACTGACGATTCTGGCCTCAATCGCCTTCGGCATTCCCTTGTCTTACGATCATGTGCATGTTGAAGGGATTTCGGATATCACTTCGGAAAACATCGCGGATGCCCGTTCTCTAGGCTACCGAATCAAGCATCTGGGCATCGCCAAGAGGGCAGACGAAGGGATCGAATTGCGAGTCCACCCCACCCTGATCCCGTGTTCACGTCTGGTAGCCAATGTTGCCGGCGTCATGAATGCTGTGGTTGTGAAATCCGATGCGGCGGGTGCGCATCTGTACTACGGTGCCGGTGCCGGTGGAGACCCGACAGCTTCGGCGGTCATCGCGGATCTTGTGGATGTGGTGCGTACGCTGACCACCGATGCAGAAAACCGAGTGCCGCACTTGGCCTACCAGCCCCATGCGTTGAGTGACATTCCTATCCTGCCGATCGGGCAGGTTACGACTGCCTGCTATCTGAGATTACAAGCAATCGACCGTCCTGGCGTGCTGGCTTCGGTGACCGACATTTTAGGCAGCCTAGGAATCAGCATCGAGGCAATCCGGCAGCGTGAGCCCGATATCCAAGGTGCAGACGGTAGCGTTCCGGTGATTCTGCTGACCCACGAAGTTCCGGAGGATCGCATGGATCAGGCGCTTTCGCGCATCGAGGAATTGAACGACATCGTTGCCCCGGTTCAGAGGATTCGGATAGAACTTTTGAAATGAGAGGGGGGTCAAATGGGATATGGAAACGCGACGCTACACCGGGTTGATTGACCGCTATCGGGAATTCCTGCCGATCGCTCAGGACACGCCCGCGGTCACCCTGTGCGAGGGTGATACCCCGCTTATCGAATTGAAACGACTGCCTCGCGAATGGGGGACGGACTGCCGGGTTTTTGCCAAGTTCGAAGGACTCAACCCGACCGGCTCATTCAAAGATCGAGGCATGACTGTGGCGGTGACCCGGGCCGCGGAAGAGGGCAGCCGGGCGATCATCTGCGCGTCTACAGGCAACACTTCGGCATCCGCTGCAGCTTATGCCACTCGGGCCGGCATGGAATGTTTCGTGCTGATTCCAGAAGGAAACGTGGCACTTGGAAAACTCGCTCAGGCGATTATGCACGGCGCGACCATCCTCCAGATCAAGGGGAACTTCGACGACGGCATGCGTCTCGTCCGGGAAGTGGGTAAGGAAATGCCCGTGTCCATCGTCAACTCGATCAACCCCTACCGGCTTCAGGGGCAAAAAACCATCGCCTATGAAGTCGTCGGGGCATTGGGGAGCCCGCCGGATTACCATTGCCTTCCGGTCGGGAATGCTGGCAACATCAGTGCGCACTGGCTCGGATACAGTGAATTGGCCGGCCATCGCTCCGAAGTGACGGAAGCCTGCGAGTCTTCGTTGGCCTCACACAATATCGAAGTGCCGAAACAGGTCGACAAGCGACCAGTCATGGTGGGTTATCAGGCCTCGGGCAGCGCCCCGTTCATACGAGGCGAATGGGTGGAGAAACCAGAAACCCGAGCAACCGCCATCCGCATCGGCCACCCGCAGAGTTGGGATTACGCCTGGATCGTACACCGCGAGTCGGGCGGATGGTTCGATGAATGCACGGACGAAGAAATCCTGGAAATGCAAAGGCAATTGGCCAGCAATGAAGGTGTTTTCTGCGAACCGGCTTCGGCAGTGTCAGTGGCGGGCGTCATGCGAGACATCCGTTCGGGCAAGATCGAAAATGGCAGTACCGTGGTCTGCACACTGACAGGGCACGGATTGAAAGACCCCAGCGTGGTCGAGGACGTGAAATTGGAAAGCGTCGAGCCCACCTTGGCGAACATCAAGGACGTAATTGGGAACAAACTGGAAATCTGAATCCCGCTTGTCCTCATCCGAGAGACGGATCGGCTCAGATCAAGACACGGATTTGATGCAACCCAGCCGAGTGAATGGGATCAAACGAGGCGTTGCCGCCTGATAGTCGCTGTAGGAAGGGTAGCGCGACGCGGATATGGTTTCGGTCATTCTGCTCGAGCCGAAGAACACACCGGTCAACGCAATAAGACCGAAGCCGCTCCAGTTGAAAATTTCTCCGGTCGCGGCGATAGCAAACAGGTAGAACACCCACCACATCCCGAGTTCACAGAAGAAATTCGGATGTCGACAATATTGGAATAGTCCCGTTGTGATGAACGGGGCCTCGATCGGAAGGCCTTGCTCTTGGCGTGCTTTTTTCTGCTGCTGGAAACGCCACATCTGCTGATCCGCGACAGCCTCCCCGACCCAGAATAGGGCGAACAAGGCGGCGGCTAATCCGTCCAGCCAGTTCAGCGGTGATTCCATGGCGGTCCAGGCGTGGTGTATGGGCGAGGTAAACAACCAGATAATGAACAATTGCCCAGGGGCAACAAACGCGATATTGAAGACCTGAAACCAGAAAGGCCCGGCTTTCTCGCGCATGTAGACCCACCGGTAATCCTCCCCGCCGGGTTGATAGCCTCCTTTTCGCGCGTAATTGAATGTCAGGCGGATCGCCCAGAGGCATATCAGAAGCGTCATCAGGTTCAGACGGGATGACTCGAAATCGGCGCTTGCCGCGACGATCAGGCAGAAAATGGCCGGGGCGACCGACCAGACCCGATCTACCCACGAATATTCGCGCGTGATGACCGATAGCAGCCAGCACGTAATCGCCAGAATGATGGCGAGATCAAGAACAGAGCCATATGGCGTGCCCACCATAGGATGGTTGATGAAATTGAGGAGCGAAAGATCCATTGCCGAATCTGCCCCGAAGTTTAGTCAGACCCGGCGTGCCAATTCGGCTGCGGCACCGATGTAGTCGCGTGGCGTCATCGCCGACAGTCGCTGCTTAGCTTGGTCAGGCAAATCCAGTCCCGAAATGAACTCGGCCAAGTTCTCCCGGGTGATGCGCTGCCCCCGGGTAAATGCCTTGAGCTGTTCGTAGGGATCCGGCAGGCCATAACGTTTCATTACGGTTTGGACGGCTTCCGCCAAAACCTCGGGACAGGCTTCCAAGTCATCATCCAACCGCTCCGCATCCACATCCAACTTGCCCAAGCCGCGCTCAAGCGCGGCGTATGCATTGGTGCTGCATGCCAAGGTCGCACCCATGTTCCGCAATACCGTGGAATCGCTCAGGTCGCGTTGCAGGCGTGAAATCGGCAACTTGTTCGTATAGTAGTCCAGCTCAGCGCAAGCCAGCCCCAAGTTGCCCTCTGCATTCTCGAAGTCGATCGGGTTGACCTTGTGCGGCATGGTTGAGGAGCCGACTTCGCCGGCTTTGGTCTTTTGCCGGAAGTAGCCTAGAGAAATGTACTGCCAGACGTCCCGCGCGAAATCGGTCAGCAGGTTGTTGATGCGGATCAGGCAGTGGAAGAATTCCGCGAACTGGTCGTAGGGTTCGATTTGCGTGGTATAGGGATTCGAGTCCAGTCCGAGTGAATCCAGAACTTTTTCGGAAAGATCAGCCCAGTCGACTTCCGGATAGGCGGCGAGGTGTGCGTTGTAGTTGCCGACGGCACCGTTCATCTTGCCCAGGAAACGCATGCTTCGAAGAGGCTCCAGTTGACGTCGGAGCCGGGCAACCGTCACCGCAAGCTCCTTGCCGACGGTGGTTGGCGAGGCGGGCTGGCCATGCGTGCGCGACAACATCGGGATGTCCGCATATTCATGAGCCATGCTTTGAATGTTTTGTTCAAGGCGCTCCAGTGCCGGCAATACGACCTCCGTGCGGGCGCGGTCGAGCATCAGAGCGTAGGCTGGATGGTTGACATCCCACGAAGTGCAGGCAAAGTGAATAAATCCCTCCAGCGCGGCCAAATCCGGATCTTCCTTGAGCTTTTCGCGTAAGAAGTACTCCAGTGCCTTGACATCGTGATTGGTTTCTTTTTCGATATCCTTGACCTGCTGGGCCTGATCGGGAGAGAATCCCGCAACCAGCGCCTGAAGGCGCTCTTTGGCTGCATCGGACAAAGATGGGATCTCCGGAATCGCTGGATGATCCGACAAGGCCAAAAGCCATGCGACCTCCACCTCAAGGCGGTGGTGAATCAGACCGAATTCGGAGAATAACTGGCGCAGTCGCGTGTTTGTAGTCTTATGGTAGCGCCCATCAACAGGCGACAGGGCAGTCAATGGAGAAAGTTCCAAACGTGCGACTCTCAAATAACAGGATTTTCAAAGTTAATTATACTGGGAATTACCCTTTATACTGCCCGTTGCGAATAACTGTCTTCTTTATCAAATGGCTTCATACCGCACAGAAAAAGACAGCATGGGAGAAATCCAGGTTCCCGAAGATGCCCTTTATGGTGCACAAACCCAGCGTGCAGTTGAAAACTTCCCGATCAGCGGCTTGACCATGCCGCGCACTTTCCTGTATGGGCTCGGCTTGGTCAAACAAGCCTGCGCGGAAGCCAACGCGAGCCTAGGCTTGCTGGAGCAGGAAAAAGCCGATGCCATCATCGAGGCCGCCCGGCAGGTCGCGGATGGTCAGCATGACGCGGAATTTCCGGTTGACGTGTTTCAGACCGGTTCCGGAACCAGCACAAACATGAACGCCAATGAGGTGGTTGCACATCTGGCAGGGAAAGGCGTGCATCCCAATGATCACGTCAACATGAGTCAGAGCTCGAACGACGTGATCCCGACCGTCCTGCATGTCAGCGCCGCGTTGGCGCTTCATGAGCAGTTGTTGCCTGCCTTGCGGCATCTGCGCCAGACGGTGGAGGCCAAGGCAGCCGACCTGGACCAGCAGGTCAAGACCGGGCGCACCCACCTGATGGATGCGATGCCGGTGCGAATGTCACAGGAAGTCGGAGCTTGGGCCAGTCAGATCCGCTATGGAATAGAGCGGATCGAGGCGGCATTGCCTCGGCTGCTGGAACTGGCGCAGGGCGGTACCGCAGTGGGCAGCGGCATCAATGCCCCGGAAGGATTCGAGGATGCTTTCATCGAGTCGATTCGAAGCAACACTTCGCTCGACTTTCAATCCAAGCCGGATAAATTTGAGGGACTAGCGGCCCAAGATACGGCCGTGGAACTCAGCGGGCAGTTACGCACAGTGGCCGTGAGCCTGATGAAAATTGCCAACGACTTGCGCTGGATGAATTCCGGTCCCCTGGCAGGTCTTGGAGAGATCGCATTGCCAGCCCTGCAGCCAGGCAGTAGCATCATGCCGGGCAAGGTCAATCCAGTGGTTCCCGAAGCAACGGCGATGGTGGCCGCCCAAGTGATGGGGAACGATGCGACGATTGCAGTGGCAGGGCAGTCTGGCAGCTTCCAGTTGAACGTCATGTTGCCGGTGATTGCCTACAACCTGTTGCAAAGCATTGAGTTGCTCTCTAATTCTTCGCGTCTTCTGGCTGATCAGGCGATTTCTGGCTTCACCGTCAACGAAGCAGTATTGCAAGAGTCGCTTGAGCGGAATCCGATTCTGGTAACGGCATTGAACACCGTAATCGGTTATGAAAAAGGGGCAGCCATTGCCAAGCAGGCTTATGCGGAAGGGCGTCCAGTCATCGATGTGGCGCGGGAACAGACCGACCTGTCCGAAGAGGAATTGAAACGTCTCCTGGATCCGGGCGCGTTGACCCGCGGAGGGATTCAGAAGTAACCGGCAACCAGCGCCATAGAGTCCCGGAAAGGGAGCCGCTTAAGCGGCCAACTGGCGCAGCACGTAGTGCAGAATTCCCCCATGCCGGTAGTATTCCGATTCCTGCGGGGTGTCGATACGCACCGCTACCTCGAATGTCCTCGTCGCGCCCCCGTTATCGGCCGCAGTCGCAGTCACCTTCAGCCGTCCGCCCGGCTTGCTGGCAGCATCGAGACCAAGAATGTCAAAGACTTCTTCACCGGTCAGCCCCAGCGATTCCGCGCTTTCTCCGGGCTGGAACTGTAGTGGCAGGATTCCCATGCCGATCAGATTCGATCGGTGAATTCGCTCGTAACTTTCCGCGATGACAGCGCGCACACCTTGCAGCCGCGGGCCCTTGGCGGCCCAGTCGCGAGACGAACCGCAGCCGTATTCTTTACCAGCCAGCACAATCAGCGGGACTCCTTCCTCACGGTATTTCATGGCCGCATCGAAGATCGACATCAATTCGCCATCCGGCAAGTGCCGGGTTACGCCTCCCTCGACACCGTTGGCCAAGCGGTTCCGCAACCGGATGTTGGCAAAGGTCCCACGCATCATCACTTCATGGTTGCCTCGGCGCGAGCCGTAGGAATTGAAGTCGGCCGGTTGTACTCCGCGTGCGATCAGATAGCGCCCAGCTGGGCTATCTTCAGCGATGGAGCCGGCTGGTGAAATGTGGTCGGTCGTGACTGAGTCGCCAAGAAATGCCAGTACCCGTGCGCCTTGAATATCGACAGGGTCCGCCACTTCCATGGAAAGATCTTCGAAGTAGGGCGGATGCGACACGTAAGTCGAGTCAGGCCATTCGTAGAGCCCGCTTGAGACGCTCTCAAGACCTGCCCAATGATCGTCGCCTTGGAACACGTTCTGGTAGCTTGCCCGGAATTGGCCGGCATCCAACGCGCCTCCCATGACTTCGGCAATTTCATGTTGAGTCGGCCAGAGATCCTTCAGGTAGACAGGCTGGCCTTCCGGTGTCGTGGCAATCGGCTCCCGGTACAGATCCATGTCCATTCGCCCAGCAATGGCGTACGCGACCACCAAGGGCGGTGAAGCGAGGTAATTCATCAGGACCTGGGCATGGATTCGTCCTTCAAAATTCCGGTTGCCGGACAGCACGGATACGGCGGTCAAGTCATTGTCTTGGATGATTTTCGAGACCTGTTCAGGCAGAGGTCCGGAATTGCCGATACAGGTAGTGCAGCCATAGCCAACCAAGTGAAAGCCCAACTGCTTCAAGGCTTCCATCAAACCAGCCCGCTCCAGGTAGTCCGTTACCACGCGCGAGCCGGGAGCCAGGGAAGTCTTGACCCAAGGACGAGCTTTCAGTCCCAGTTCCATTGCCTTCTTCGCGACCAGTCCAGCGGCCACCATGACTGACGGATTGGACGTGTTCGTGCAGGAGGTAATGGCGGCGATGACGACCAGCCCGTCGCCCACGGTGCAAGCCTGGCCATCGATTTCGACTCCCAGGCTGGATTGCTGTGACTTGTTGCGCGCCTGGTTAATCTCTTCCAGCCGGGCCTGGAATTGCGACGCCGCTTCGCGTAGCGGCACCCGATCCTGAGGCCGTTTGGGTCCGGCCAAGCTTGGCTCGACTGAACCAAGATCCAGTTCAAGTGATTCGCTGTACTCGACCGGCTTATCGCCAGCTTCACGCCACATTCCCTGTTCTTTTGCATAGGCCTCGACTCGATCGGCCAGATGTTCGTCCCGGCCGGTCAGGCGCAGATAATTGACTGTTTCGGCATCAATTGGGAACAACCCACAAGTTGCCCCATATTCCGGTGCCATGTTGGCGATGGTGGCTCGGTCTCCGATGGACAGTTGATCCAACCCATCGCCGTGGAATTCAACGAATTTCCCAACCACGCCGTGCTCTCGCAGCATTTGGACGATCGTCAGCACCAGATCCGTACCGGTAGCGCCTTCCGGTAAGCTGCCGGTCAATCGGAAACCGACGACACGGGGGATCAGCATGGAAATCGGTTGGCCGAGCATGGAGGCTTCCGCCTCGATGCCTCCCACGCCCCAGCCTAGAACACCGATACCGTTAATCATCGTCGTGTGGGAATCGGTACCGACCAAAGTGTCGGGATAGGCTTCCAGCATGCCATCGCGTTCCTGCGCAAACACCACGCGTGCCAAATATTCGAGGTTGACCTGATGCACGATGCCGGTGTCTGGCGGCACGACCTTGAAGTTGCTAAAGGCGTTCTGACCCCATTTGAGGAACTGGTAGCGCTCCCGATTCCGGTCGAATTCCAGTTTTGCATTGAGATCGAATGCTTGATCACTGGCGAATCGGTCGACCTGGACCGAGTGATCGATGACCAGTTCAGCCGGTTGCAGAGGATTGATGCGTTCCGGATTACCGCCCAATACGCCCATGGCGTCGCGCATGGCAGCCAGATCAACCACGGCGGGAACCCCGGTGAAGTCCTGCATCAGCACGCGAGCAGGGCGAAACGCGATCTCTTGGCTGGCTTCGGCGGATGGATCCCAGTTCAGCAGAGCCTGAATGTCTTCCGAGGTGACCGTGCGGCCATCTTCGTGGCGCAACAGGTTCTCTAGAAGGATTTTCAGTGAAAATGGAAGGCGATTGGCACCTTCCAGGTTGGTTAACCGGTATATCTGATAAGTTTCCTCGCCCACCTTGAGCGTTGATTTTGTATTATAACTGTTTCCCATAGTCTTGTAATTGCGTAAGTTTTCGTTTAGAAAAAATGAACTTTAATGTTCCGCCAAGATTGGCGGGCGGCGACAAACACCTATTTTCGCACGAAACCGTCTACGAAGCGGCGGAATCTGTATCCAACGCTTTCAAGATAACGCCCCCGCCCAGGCAGACTTCTCCAAGGTAAAACACCACCGATTGGCCTGGGGCCGGGGCCCATTGGGGCAATGCGAAGTGTACCCGGCAGTTCTTTCCATTCTGTTCCAGTCGGCAACCCTGCAAAGGCTGGCGATGGCGAATCCGCGCCTTGAGCGATTGCTCTTCAGGTGGATTGCCGGCAATCCAGTGCGGTGATTCGATTTCCAGCACATGGACATTCAAGGCTGGGTGGTTGCGATCCTGAGTTACGGTCAACTGGCCGTTTTTAAGGTTTTTGTCGACAACATACCAAGGACCTTCGTCGCTTCCGGAAACTCCGCCAATACCAAGGCCGGTTCGCTGGCCGATCGTCTGGAATGCTAATCCTTGGTGTTCTCCAAGCTTGCGCCCGGAAGAATCGACAATCGAGCCGGGCTGGGTCGGGATGTAACTTGCTAGAAAATCTTGGAAACGCCGCTCCCCGATGAAGCAGATGCCCGTGCTGTCTTTCTTGTCGTGCACCGGGAGCCCGATCCGGCGTGCCTGCTCCCGAGTCTCTTTCTTGGTCATGCCCTGCAGGGGAAAGTGGGAAGAGGCCAGTTGCTCCTGATCCAAGCGATGAAGGAAATAGGTCTGATCCTTGTCCAAGTCCTCGGACTGGATCAACTCGGGAGCGAGCCCATGAAACCGGACACCCGCATAGTGACCAGTGGCGATACGATCTACGCCAAGCGTCCGGGCATAGTCCAGGAAAGCTCGAAACTTGATTTCTCGATTGCACAGGATGTCCGGGTTCGGTGTGCGTCCGGCCGAATACTCGGCCAAGAAGACCTGGAACACGCGATCCCAGTATTCCGCGGAGAAATTGATGGTGTGCAGCCGGAGGTCGAGCTTGTCGCAAACCGCCTGGGCATCAGCAAGATCTGCTGCCGCCGCACAATATTCCTCGGTGTCGTCCTCTTCCCAGTTCTTCATGAATACGGCCTCGACCTCGGTGCCGCGTTCGCGCAACTTCCAGGCCGCAACAGCCGAATCGACTCCTCCGGACAACCCGATCAATATTTGTGCCGGCATGGCGGAACCCGGCTAGGAGGAAATGAGCGAAAGCGGGTGCCGAATCCCAGCCAGGTAGTCATCGACACATTGCAGCACCATCGGGCTGCGCCGCCGATGCTCTGCCAGAGCAGCGATCTCGTCCCGCGTCATCCACACGGTCCGAATGATCGTGTCGTCCAGTTCCCGGTCCGGATATTCCTGGATCAGCCGGCCACAGAACGCAAATCGCAAATACATGTGAGGCGAGTCAGGCAGAAGGTACTGGTAGACGCCGACCAAAGCCTCCGGGTTGAACTCCCAAGCCGCTTCTTCGAGCATCTCCCGTGCACAGCCTTGCATCAGGGTTTCATTGGCATCCAGATGCCCGGCCGGCTGGTTTATGACCGTTTCTCCATTGACCTGTTCCTCAACCAGCAGGAATCGGCCATCCCGCTCGGCAATTGCAGCAACGGTTAGATGAGGCGTCCAATCCATGGTGGAAAATCAAAGCTGGTCTGCGTCGCGGATATGATAGAGTGATTTTCGGTAAATGACGAACTTTCGGGCGCATATCCTGATGCCGACGCACTGGGCAGGCAAAATGGCTCGCGTGCCGAAAGGATCCTGCAGATCGCAGGGGAGGGTGCCATGAGCGGCGCATTCAGCGATGAGTTCGAACGTGCACTGTCGGAAATCTGGCAGCTCGCCCGAAACCGTGGGCACGGCTATGTGACCCTGGAGCATATCGTCCTCGCGATCCTGAATGAACCGACCGCACAGGGGCTCTTCCGCGAGCATGAAATCGCCCTGTCGGTCTTTCAGGATGAATTGCTCGAATTCATCGATCGCCACACACCCCGGACCAATAACACCTCGCAGAAGGTCGAGGAGACACGCAGCGTCAGCCGGGTACAGGCACGCGCCCAGATGATTTTCGAAGTTCCCACCGGCGTGCATGTGTTGGAGATGCTTTTTGAAGAGCCACAGTCACACGCGGTGCAACTGCTTCGGAAACACGGGCTCGACCGCGATCAGGTTTCGCAATTCCGGGTCCGCATGGATCGCGTCCGGTTTGGTGCACAGGATACGGAAAGCCGGAAGCCATCCCGGCGCGGCAGCGACCCAATGGAGGTTTTGGCACGCAACAAGCTTGCCATGGAACATTGCGCAACCGACCTGAACGAGCGTGTACGCGAGGGAGCAATTGACGCGCTTATCGGCAGACAGGATGAGATGAATCAGGTTATCCGTACTCTGGGGCGGAGGCGGAAGAATAACGTGGTGCTGGTTGGCGAGGCAGGGGTTGGCAAAACTGCGTTGGCCGAGGGGCTTGCTTGGCAGATCGTCCAGGGCGATGTCCCGAAGAGCCTGGCTTCGTCGACGGTGCTCTCCCTGAACGTGGGCAATCTCGTCGCCGGGACCCGGTTCCGTGGGGATTTCGAAGAACGCATGAAGAATTTCCTGAACAACTTGAAGAAACGCCCCGACACAATCCTGTTCATCGATGAGATCCACATGTTGGTCGGAGCGGGCTCGGCCTCCGGCATGGCAATGGATGCCGCCGACCAACTCAAACCCCTGCTGACGACAGAGGGGTTCCGCTGTATCGGGGCCACCACTCACCGCGAATTTCGGCAGATCTTTGAACAGGACTCTGCCTTGGCGCGACGATTCCGCCGGATCGAAGTGCAGGAACCTTCTATCGCGGAAACCTACCAGATCCTTGAAGGCTTGAAGAAAAGCTACGAGGAACACCACCAGGTCACCTACAGCGAAGATGTCATCCGGGCGATTGTGGACTTGTCCGCCAAATACCTGCATGACCGGCAACTTCCGGACAAGGCCGTCGACCTGATGGACGAGACCGGATCCGGCTGCCGCCTGGAGTTGGAGAACCCGGCGCCCTATGCCATACACGTGCATGATGTCGAACGCACGGTCGCAACGATGGCGCGAATCCCGGAGCGCAGCGTCAACACTTCCTCAGCAAAAGCGTTGCTGGACTTGGATAAAAAACTGAAGGCCCTGGTCTTCGGACAGGACGAGGCCATCGATCAGTTGGCTCAGGCAATCAAGATCTCGCGAGCCCGCCTGAAACCGGAGCAACGCCCGATGGGTGCCTTTTTGTTCAGCGGCCCGACCGGGGTCGGTAAGACGGAAGTCTGCCGCCAAATGGCGGAAGTGATGGGTGTGGAGTTGTTGCGCTTCGACATGTCGGAGTATATGGAGCGCCAGTCAGTGGCACGCCTGATTGGGGCTCCGCCAGGCTATGTCGGCTACGACGAAGGGGGGTTGCTGACCGAGTCGGTCATGCGGCACCCGTATGCGGTGTTGCTGTTGGACGAGGTGGAGAAGGCTCATCCGGACGTGATGAACGTGTTGCTTCAGGTCATGGACTACGGCAAGCTGACCGACAGCAATGGGCGGGCCGTGGATTTCCGGAACCTGCTGCTCATGATGACCTGCAATGTCGGAGCGGGGCAGGCCAGTCGCGCCAGCATGGGCTTCACGCCACAGGATCACGCCACCGATATTCAGCGGGAAATCGAGCGGGTTTTCGCCCCTGAATTCCGGAACCGTCTGGATGCCACCGTCCAGTTCGCTCCGCTCGACGAGAAAAATATCTTGGCAGTGGTCGGCAAACTCCTAGGTGAACTTCAGGAATCCTTGCACGAGCAGAACATCTGGCTGAAAGCGGATCTCCGGGCTCGCCGCTGGCTTGCCCGCGAAGGATTCGATCCCGTGATGGGGGCCCGTTGCATGCAGCGGGTCATGCGGGATCAGATCCGGGTTCCGCTGGCAGACAAAATTCTGGGTGGAGCCCTAAACGAGGGAGGAACGGTTCGCCTAACGGCGAACAAGACGGGACTGAGAATGACTGTGGAACCGGCGGACGAAAGCTTGCCGGAAACCGTGCACTAACCGATATTCATCGAGTGCGGTAAACGATGCGGCCTTTGCTGAGATCGTACGGGGTCAGTGCGACGGTAACCTTGTCGCCGGTCAGGATCCGGATGTAATGTTTTCGCATCCGACCGGAAATGTGGGCCGTGACCACATGCCCATTCGTCAATTCAACCCGGAACATAGTGTTGGGCAGGGTCTCGATAACGACCCCCTCCATCTCGATATGTTCTTCCTTCGGCATGCTTTGTCGCTGGATTGTGGCCGGCTCATTATCAGTCATGTCGTATCGAAGTACAAGTTAGGAGAAAGCACGCCATGACGTTTGCCTGCGTATTCCCAGGGCAGGGCGCCCAGAAGGTTGGAATGATGGCTAGCCTTGCCGAGGCTCATCCCGAAATCGAAGAAACCTTTGCGGAAGCTTCCGAGGCACTGGGCGAGGATTTATGGGAGCTCGTCAGCGTAGGACCAGCTGAACAACTGAATCAGACCCGAAATTCCCAGCCGGTATTGCTGGCCGCGGAAATTTCAATCTGGAGAGTGTGGCAGAAGCATGGAGGCCCGTTGCCCGCTTATCTCGCCGGGCATAGCTTCGGGGAATACTCGGCCCTAGTCGCGGCTGGAGCGCTGGAATTCTCCAGCGCGGCACCATTGGTGCGTCTCCGAGGTGATTTGATGCAGCAGGCGGTGGAGACAGGGGTCGGCAGCATGGCCGCAGTGCTTGGACTTGAGGATGCCGAGGTGCGCGATGTTTGCGCACAGATATCGTCGCCAGACACAGTCGTCGAAACCGCAAACTTCAACGCACCCGGGCAGGTGGTGCTGTCCGGGCATCGCTCGGCCGTGGAGAGGGCAATAGAAGCTTGTCAGGAGGCCGGCGCACGCCGCGCCATGTTATTGGATGTCAGTGTGCCTGCCCACTCCAGCCTGATGCGCCCGGCAGTCGATCGCTACGCGGAGGCCCTTGGGGCAGTAGAATTCACGCATCCGGAAATTCCAGTCGTCAACAATGTCGATGTCAGTGTGGAGACTGCCCAGGCACGGATCCGGGACGCATTGAAGCGCCAACTTTACTCGCCAGTGCGCTGGACGGAAAGTATACTGTGGATGGCGGAGCACGGCGTGGACGTACAGATTGAAATGGGACCGGGGAAAATTCTGACAGGGCTGAGCAGACGCATCAGCAAATCAGTACGCGGCTTATGTCTGGAATCTCCGGATAGCTTGGAGCAAGCGCTCGGGGAGATTGGAAATGCCGGGTGAGAATGCTTTGGTCACCGGTGCCAGCCGGGGGATCGGTCGGGCCGTCGCTTTGGCACTAGCGGAAAACGGCGCCTACGTAACCGGCACCGCCACGACGCAAGAGGGGGCGCAACAAGTCGGCACTCTTTTGAGTGAGTCCGGATTGCAGGGAGCCGGCGAAATTCTCCAGTTGCAGGATCCGGCCTCGATTGATGCGCTGCTCGCGCGACTGGGGGAACAGGACCGTATGCCAACCATCCTGGTCAACAACGCCGGCATTACCCGGGACAATCTTCTCCTCCGTATGAAGGACGAGGAATGGGACGATGTGCTCAACACCAACCTGCGGGGAGTCTTCCAGCTCACTCGCGGCTGCCTGCGCGGCATGCTCAAGGCCCGGCACGGGCGCATCATTAACCTGTCCTCCGTAGTCGCCTATATCGGCAACCCGGGGCAAGCCAACTATGCTTCCACCAAGGCCGGGCTGGTCGGGTTCACCCGGGCGCTGGCCCAGGAAGTCGGCGCGCGTGGCATCACGGCCAACTGCATTGCGCCTGGATTCATCGAGACGGACATGACCC
The DNA here is from genome assembly GCA_964526195.1 of uncultured Chromatiales bacterium. Classification (GTDB taxonomy): domain Bacteria; phylum Pseudomonadota; class Gammaproteobacteria; order Poriferisulfidales; family Poriferisulfidaceae; genus Poriferisulfidus. The sequence goes on from CAZGIH010000017.1 coordinate 111,123, forward strand.
GGGAACTTTCAGACGAGCAGCAGGACGGGCTGCGGCAACGGATTCCGCTGCAGCGTTTAGGGACGGTTGATGATGTCGCGGCTGCGGTGCTTTATCTGGCTGGGGATGGGGGAGGGTATATCACGGGAGAAACCCTCCATGTCAACGGGGGTATGTTCATGGGCTGACCGCGGGAAACCGCCATCAGCCGACCTGCCACCCCGGAATCCACGTTGCTGGTCTTGCTATAATTGGTACAGAATGTGGAATGAAAGCGTCATTGCTGCATCACCGCTTTCAATCTCCCACAATTCAATTATCAACTTGAGGAAATAATCATAATGAGCGACAACATCGAAGAACGTGTCATGAAAGTCGTTTCGGAGCAACTGGGCGTAGACCCGGGCGAAGTCTCACTATCCTCGGCGTTTGTTGCTGATCTGGACGCCGACTCTTTGGACACGGTGGAGTTGGTCATGGCCTTGGAAGAGGAATTCGACTTAACGATCCCGGACGAGATGGCCGAGAAGATCACCACCGTCCAACAGGCGGTGGATTTCATCAAGGACGGTTCCAGCGAATAAGCCATCTCCCTCTAGATACCAATCAGCCTAGAAATTGCCCGAGTAAAGAATTTCTGGTGGATCCCACGATCATCAGTGCTCGGCAATCCCGTTCCCCATGACCCGATCCGGACCCCAACATGTCTCGGCGTAGAGTCGTAGTCACTGGCCTTGGAGTAGTTTCGCCGATCGGCTCGACAGTCTCCAAAGCCTGGGAAAACCTGACGGCCGGACATAGCGGAATCCGCCCCATCACGCGTTTCGATTCAACCGATTTTTCGGTACGCATCTGCGGTTCGGTTATTGATTTCAATGCCGACGACTACATCTCCCCCAAGGAGCAGAGGAAAATGGATGTCTTCATCCATTACGGCATCGCGGCCGCGGCCGATGCGATTCGGGATTCAGGACTGGACATAACCGACGAGAACGCATTGGGCATCGGGGTCGCCATCGGCTCCGGGATCGGAGGCTTGCCGTGCATCGAAAACAATCACGGCTTCTACGAGGCTTCCGGGCCACGCAAAATCTCTCCATTCTTCGTGCCCAGCAGCATCATCAACATGGTTTCAGGCGACCTGTCTGTCATGTTCAATCTCAAAGGCCCCAACATCGCGGTCGTCTCCGCCTGTGCCACGGGCACGCATAACATCGGGCTGGCGGCGCGGTCGATCGCTCACGGTGATGCCGAGGTGATGGTGGCAGGAGGAGCCGAGATGGCGACCAGCCCGCTTGGAGTCGGCGGTTTCGCTTCGGCCCGGGCCTTGTGTTCCTCGCATAATGACGATCCGGAAACTGCCTCGCGTCCCTGGGACGCCGATCGCGACGGATTTGTCCTGGGAGAAGGGGCCGGTGTGGTGGTGCTTGAAGAATACGAATTTGCGAAAGCCCGGGGAGCCCGGATTTATGGCGAGGTGATAGGATTTGGAATGAATGGGGACGCCCACCACATGACCCAGCCAAGCCCAGGCGGGGAGGGGGCGGCTCGCTGCATGCGCCGAACGCTGGAGGATGCCCAGATTGCCCCGGAGGCAGTGGATTACATCAATGCGCACGGCACCTCGACGCCAGCCGGCGACAAAGCGGAGACCGATGCCATCAAGACGGTATTCCAGGATCATGCTAGAAAAGTCGCAATCAGTTCCAACAAATCCATGATCGGGCACCTGCTCGGTGCCGCCGGAGGCGTGGAAGCCGTATTCAGTTTGTTGACCCTATACCATCAAGTCATTCCCCCGACCACCAACTATCAGACTCCGGATCCCGATTGCGATCTCGACTATGTTCCAAATACGGCTCGCGAAGCGCCGGTGGAAGTGGTCCTCTCCAACTCATTCGGCTTCGGCGGGACCAATGGCAGTTTGGTCTTCAAGCGTGTTTGAACGGGGCAGGGCTCCGAGTTAAATCTCCCTCATGATTCTGGTCGACGGCGTCGCACAATCTCAGGTCGACGCAACGGACCGGGGCCTGCATTACGGGGACGGACTGTTTGAAACCCTCGCAGTTTTCGAAGGCAAGATTCGTTGCTGGGAAGATCACTGGAAGCGACTCAGCGAGGGGTGCCAACAGTTGGGCCTACATTGTCCGGAGCAGGCCTTGCTCGAGCGTGAGGTTTTCGAACTGAGCGGAGGCGCTTCCCGAAAAGCCGTCAAGATCCTGTTGACCCGTGGTTCCGGGCCGCGCGGGTACCGAATTCCAGAAAAGGGCACCACTCGCAGGATTCTCACTGCAAACGACTGGCCGGACTATCCCCCGCAACACGCGCGGGAAGGTGTCCGCGTCCGGTTGTGTCAAACCCGATTGGGGCATAATCCCGCGCTGGCGGGCCTCAAGCATTGCAATCGACTGGAGCAAGTGCTGGCTCGGCAGGAGTGGCAGGATGAGGCGGAAGAGGGCCTAATGCTGGATGTGGACGGGAATGTCATCGAGGGCACCATGAGCAATGTGTTTCTGGTCTTCAATGATGCGCTGATGACTCCCGACGTGAGTCGCTGCGGTGTGGCCGGCGTCACTCGGCAGCGAATCATCGACCGCTCCCCTGAACTGGGTATCCCGGTGGAAATAACCGAGATCACGCTGGAACAACTGCACGACGCGCAGGCCTTGTTCTTGTGCAATACGCTGATCGGTCTATGGCCGGTTCGCTTCTTTGACGGCCGCAACTACCCGCTCTCGGATCTGCTCCCAGCTCTACGCACAATCGACGGACTGGAACTCTCATGAAGCCTCGATACCTACGCCTCGCTGCCATGCTGATGTTTGTTTCCGTCGTGGCATTGAGCGTACATGTTTGGAGCGTCTTGAGCCAAAATGCCATTCCCGCAGACCATGTCGTGGCCATCACGATTGAAAAAGGTGATAGTTTCAAACAGATCACCGACAAGTTGCTCGAACACGATGCCGTAGCTGGGCATCTGTACGCTTGGATTGCAGCAAAATATTTGGCAGCCGAAACACGGATTAAGGCCGGGGAATATGTCCTGGTCGGCCCAATGGCGACATTGAGAGTTTTCAAGGAGTTGATTGACGGTGGCGGTGTCCTGCATCGACAAACTTTTTTCGAAGGCTGGACGATGCGCGAGATACTGGAAGCATTGAAAAAGAATCCTACGGTGAAAAAGACGACAAATCCCTTGTTGAGATTCGGGTATTCCACAGCAGACGAGGCGGAAGGGGCGTGTCTTCCGGACACTTACAAGCATTATCGGGGTGATCCGGATTACAAGATCCTAGGACTGTGCATCATGGCTATGCGCGAGGCATTGGAAGAACTCTGGGCCACGCGTGCCTCGGGGCTGCCGTACGACGAACCGAGGGACGCCCTGATTCTGGCATCCATTGTCGAAGCAGAAACCACTCTGGATGAGGAACGCCCTGAAGTCGCCGGCGTCATGATCTCTCGCCTTCGCAAGAATATGCGCCTCCAGGCAGACCCGACGGTCATCTATGGCCTAGGGGCAGATTTCGACAATAACCTGACTCGGAAGCACCTGCGGGCGGATCCCGAAATCAATCCATACAATACCTACCGAATCCATGGGCTCCCTCCCGGACCCATCTGCAATCCGGGCCGGCGGTCCCTGGAGGCTGCGCTCCAACCGGACTTGGAAACCGAAAACCTGTACTATGTTGCGGTCGGAGATGGAAGCCATTATTTCTCGGAAACCTACGAGGAGCACATGGAAGCCGTTCGAAAATATCAACTGGGCGGGAAGTGATGCCACGGAAGGGTATGTTTATCAGTCTTGAAGGCATCGAAGGAGCCGGGAAATCGACTCATATGCCAGCCCTCGTGGACCTGCTTGAGTCCCACAAAATCCCTTGCCTGGCGACGCGGGAGCCCGGAGGGACGGAACTTGGAGAGCGCGTGCGGGAGGTCTTGTTGTCCAAGACCCAGGCTCCTGCAAGCGTGGAAGCGGAACTGCTTCTGATTTTCGCGGCACGGGCAGAACACGTCCATACTCGTATCAAACCGGCCTTGGAAGCTGGTTCATGGGTATTGACAGACCGCTTTCTCGATGCCAGTTTCGCCTACCAAGGGGCAGGGCAGGGACTTGGTGTCGATCGGGTTGAGCAGTTGGCGCAATGGCTTCTCCCGGACCTGCGCCCAGATCTGGTTATTGTCTTGGACACGTCAGTAGAAACAGCATTGGAACGTGTCCAGAGACGTGGGCAGAAAAAAGATCGCTATGAAGAAAACGATTTGGAATTTTTCACTCGTGCGCGACAGTACTACCTGGACCAAGCGAACTCTCAACCTGACCGTTATCGGGTAGTCGATGCAGAGCGTCCGGTCGACGAAGTCCATACTGAACTTCTCGAAATCCTGCGCGGCCTGATCTAATGCTCGAGAAACAAATACCAGTCTGGCTGGAACCGCTCTGGAAACAGTGGAGGATGGCCTACCGGGAAGGCCGACTGCCGCATGCGGTACTGGTTACCGGCCCGTCCGGAATCGGCAAGCGCTGGCTGGTTGAAATGTTCGTCCGCGGCATTCAATGTCGTGCGCCAACCGAGCAGGGGTTGCCTTGCGATCAGTGTCCTTCATGCAAGCAATACGTGTCTTACCGCCACCTCGAAAGGAAATCTCATCCCGACATCGACTGGTTGACCATCGGACGCTACTCTATCGGAATCGGAGACATCCGAGATCAAATCATTCAGAGGTTGACCCTGAAAGCCAACTACGGGCACATGAGGCTTTTGGTAATCGAGCCGGCCGAACGAATGACACGAGCGGCTTCTAATGCGCTGCTGAAGAGCCTCGAAGAACCACCTCCCGACACGATGCTTTTTTTGATCAGCCATCAACCAGGGCGCCTACTGGCAACGATTCGGAGCCGATGTCAGAGATATGCCTTACCGGAACCGGATGCGGAGCAGAGTCAAGCGTGGCTATCCGAATTCATGGCTCCCGAACAAGCCAAAAGTGCTCTACAGGCCGGGGGCGGTATGCCGATGCGAGCTTTGCAAATGCAACAGGACGACCAAGTAGATTTCCGAAACGAATTCGAACAGGGCTTGACTGATGTTTTGGAAGGCAGGCAGTCAGAGACAGCCTTTGCCAGCGCATGGAATGTGACTCCCACCCAGGGAAAGGCACGCGGAAAGAAGGCGGGTAGTGAAGAAGTTCAAGAGGATATTTCTATGGATCTGCGCTTGGTCTGGGTACTGGATCGGGCCGTGGAAGACATTCGAAGCAAGCTGGCTGAGAAAGATTCTGTTTTGAGTATTCGAGCGGCCCTCCAAGCCTATCGGGAATTACTGGAAATCCGGGCGCGAGAAGCGATTATCCCGGCACCCCAGTTAAACTTGGAAGCGGCCTGCCTGGCGCTAACGGGCGCCGCCCAGCACCCGTCGGACTAGGGATCGCTGTCGAGGATTTCCTGCAAGGTCTCGAGCGCAAACTGCAAAGCGTTTGCCGGCGTATAAAAGTGAGGAGAGAAGCGGATTCCACCTCCGCGTGCGGCACAGAGAATCCCGCGTTCCAGTAACCGTTTATACACCTCTTCGCTCTCCTGGCGAGGAGGCGCAAAAGTCAGGATCCCGGCTCGCCGGTTTGGTTCCGAAGGTGTCAGTATTCGGCACTCCAAGGCGCGGAGGGATTGGTCAAGCTGCTGGATTCGGTCTGCGATACGCTCCTCAATCTCGATCATGCCGACTTCGTGCAATAAGTTCAGACTGGCACGCAGGGCATAGATGCCAAGTGTGTTCAGGCTCCCGCATTCGAACCGTCTGGCATCAGGAGCAACTTCCCAAACGGTTTCCTCGTAATGACCGGCTCGAGCAACCATATGCCAGCCATACTGCGACAGACCGAGCCGCTCGTACAACTCGGGACGTACCCAGAACAATGAGATACCTTCCGGCCCCAACATCCACTTGTGGGCATCGGCCGCCAAGAAGTCGATCTTGCTTTCGCGCACACTAAGTGAATGCGCACCCAGGCTCTGGATCGCATCCACGCAAAACAGGGTAGGGGTGTCGTGCAAGGCATGCCCCAGCAGGGAAAGATCAATCATGAGCCCGGAAGCGTAGTGCACTGAACTTGTTGTCAAAAGACGGGTACGAGAATCGACTTGCTCAAGGAGTGCCTGTTCGGGAGCGTCTGTGGCATTAACATCCACCCAGCGAATCTCAACCGAATGCTGTGTGGCCACGGCTTCCCAGGGAATCCGGTTCGACGGGAACTCTTCCCGTGCCAGCACGATGTTGTCGCCAGCCTTCCAGTCCAGCCCAAATGCCACGGCAGAAATTCCCTCGGAGGTGTTCTTCAAGAAGGCAATCTCGTCTTTCGATTCAGCATCCAAGAGCCAACGGCCAAGTTCTCGCAGTTCCCATTCTTCCTGCAGCCACATCTCATAACGGCGGGAACTCCAGCTCGCATTTTCATAAGCGAACTGGGTTACAGCCTTGACAGTCGCTCTCGGCCAAGGTGAAATTCCTGCATGATTCAGGTGAACCAGGCTTGGATTTAATTCAAATAATTCGCTATAAGACATGGATAATTCTGTTATAATTCAACAGTCTGGCAAGCTTCATTATGAACATCGCGGATAAAAGCTTCTGGGGCGGGGTGGTATTTGCTCTGAACCTGCCGATGGCGAGTGCCGAACTCTTGAATCTGCCCAAAAACGGGGATTCTGTGCTGGGAATCTCCTACAACATCACGACTCACTACGGTGAAACGACGCCGATGTTGGCCCAGATGCATCAGATTGGATACCATGAACTGCTGTCGGCCAATCCAAATGTGCATACCTGGATGCCGGGAGAAGGCATCCGTATGCACATACCCCGACAATACATTCTACCGGGAAAGGCGCGCACAGGCCTGGTGCTGAATCTCGCGGAACTTCGACTCTACTACTATGACACCGATCTGGACGGTAAACCCCAGGTCCGGACGTACCCGATCAGCGCGGGGCGGGTTGACTGGGTAACCCCGATCGGGATGACTCGGGTCTTGGATCGCCTGGAAAACCCGAACTGGTATCCTCCAAAATCTGTCATCCTCGAGCATGAGGCGAGGGGAGAAGAACTGCCGAAAGTGGTTCCGCCGGGCGAAGACAACCCGCTCGGCCAGTATGCCCTGATGCTGGACGCAGAAGGTTACTTTATCCATGGCACAAACCGGGAGCAGGGTATCGGGATGAGAGTAACCCACGGTTGCATCCGGCTGCGATCCAACGACATCGCCGAGTTGGTGCATCGAGTGCCCATCGACGCCCCCGTCGAGATCACGTCGATGCCAATCAAGGTCGGACTGCTAAATGGCATCGTCTACGTGGAGGCTCACCCCAAACCGCTGGAAGAGTTTCCGATGCCGGAGAAGCATCCTGTATTTGAAGAAACGGATATCCTTCAACCTATTCTTGCTCTTGAAGAGCAACTCCCGGCAGGAGATTACGTAATCTATTGGGAGCAGGTAATGGAGGTTGCACGGCAACGGCTCGGAATCCCGATCGCAGTCGGCTGGGACCGCTCGGTTCAGGTCGCCGTGCCGGAGGGCAGGCCGGAACTGTTATGGAGCCTGGACAAGCCGGCTGACTCCAGTTAAAGAAAAAGAGCCTGAAAACAGGCCCTTTTTCTTGATGCAATCAAACGCTGAAGATTACTTCTTCTGCATGTCATGCATCATCGTGTTGAGGCGATGAGAATTCGCATCGCAGCAGGAAATTGCCATCCGTGCCAATTCGTCAGCTGTATTAGCTTTCTCATTAGCCTGGAACGCAATGTGATCTGCCGCTTTGGCCATGCGCAATGCTTCATCCGCGGTCGACTGAGCCGCAGCAACTTGGGAATCCAACGTTGCAAGGTGATCCATGACCGCCTGAGGAACGCCGCATCCAGTGAGGAAGGCACCACTCAAGATGACCCCTAGGGCCAATGCCTTTGCTTTTTTATCCATGTCAACTCCAGAGTTGTGTTGTTTTGTTTTTTTAGTGCACTTTTTGCGGCGCACATTGCTAGTAAGATTACCAAGCATTGAGCACCGTCGGGCTGATTGTACAGATTTTAGTGTAATAATTCAACTGGGCACAGAACTTCCATTCCTCCCGAATTTTCCTCGCGACTAAACACGCCGCGTGTCATCATGAATGCATTGCGCTGGAAAGATCCAATAATTCGCTCTGTCTGCTTCTTCCTGCTTGGGGCGGTAACAGCATCTTTTCCAACTGCAGCACAGGCCTGGAATGCATTTAACGTTCAGTATCTCTATGGATCAAACTACGAGCTGGAACCTGAGCAGGTGGATATTCTCACTCTGGAGTGGGCCAATGGCTGGACCTATGGGGACAATTTCGTGTTTGTCGACATCACGAACTTCGTCCAAGGCGATAACACCGTCTACGGGGAATGGTCGCCACGGCTGAGCTTGTCGAAAATTACCGGCAAGGATTTTTCTATAGGGCTAATCCAGGATGTTTTACTGTCGGGCACAGTTGAACTCGGCGAAGGCGTTTCCAACTACTTAATCGGGGGAGCTATCGATCTTGCAATTCCTAGTTTCAACTTTTTCCAAGTCAACGGGTATCTAAGAGAAAACTCTGAGTTATCGGGATCCACTTGGCAAATCACTGTGGTCTGGGGCGCTGATTTCGAAATTGGCAGGGCGCGGTGGAGTTTTTCAGGCTTTATCGACTGGGCCGGTTCCGAGGGGAAATCCGGAACACCTGCCTATTCAAAACGTAATTTCCTTGCTCAGCCTCAATTATTGCTGGATTTGGGTCATATGCTGAATCGGCCCGGATGGTTGTATGCCGGCGTAGAGTGGCTCTATTGGGATAACAGGTTCGGAATTCCCGGAATAACCGAATCGGTTGCCCAGGCAATGGTCAAGGCAAAATTCTAGATTCCTGCTGATTTCCTCTTGTTTTGGCCGAAAAGGAGGCCCTAGAGACATTTGTGCCGGGGCGGCAAACTACCCCAATTGCCAAACCAATTACTTCGCATAAGGAATATTATGTAAAGTTTTTGTTTCCCCAGGGTGTGCAGAAGCGCCTTTCGGCGGTACTATTAGGCTCGAAACCGGCTGCAATCATGCGCATTTCCCTTCTGTCCGATACGCACCATAACTTCGGCGATTCCAGCGAATGGCCGTATCTACTGCCGGATCATGACATTCTGGTTCTCGCTGGCGACATCTCAGAATATGTCGACAGCCCTGCAAATCTCACCGAAGTCCTTGCGCACTACCGCTCGCGAACAGATCGGCCCATCCTTTATTTGCCCGGAAATCACGAGTTTTATCGTCATGACTACCATCGGGCATTGGGCTGGATCCGGCGCGATACTGATCAATTCAGCATCGAATTACTGAATTGTCGCCGTATCCAATACGGTGATGTCGCTTTCCACGGGTGTACGCTGTGGTCCGATTTCACGCTGTTTGGGGCCAAACAAGCGGATTTATATGGGCTTTATGCGGAAGAATCCGTTAGTGATTTTTACGCAATTGGCTTTGAAAACAGGGTTTTTCGCCGTACTGATTGCGCAAACCTACATCGAAAGGAACGCACTTGGCTTGAGGAGTCACTCGCCTCGTCAAATGCCCCGTATAACGTAGTAATTACGCATTTCGCACCCGTTTCACAATGTATCGCCGCCCGTTACCAGGGAGATCGGCTAAATCCTTATTTCGTTGCAGGATGTGAAGATTTGGCGGAGAGATTTGAGCCTGATCTCTGGTTATACGGCCACACGCACCAGCCAGATGACTTTGTTCTGGGAAAAACTAGATTTATTAATAATGCTCGCGGATATCCACTTGAAAAATCAGAGACTGATTTTAGACCTGACAAGATTATCGAGGTCGGGGAAAGAGTCTAACGGTACTCGTTTCGCAAGCTACCAATCCCCTCGATTTCGACTTCCACAGTGCAGCCGCGCGGCATAGGGCCAAGCCCTACCGAGGTCCCACAGCAGATTACATCTCCTGGGCATAGGGTCATATTCTCGGACAACCGCGAAACCGTTTCCATTGGCGACATCATCATGTCTGAAGCCGGATAACGCTGCTTTTCTTCGCCATCGACACGTGTCACGATCTCCAAATCCCGGTAATCCAGCCCAGTAGCGACTACTGGCCCGAATACCCCGAACGTATCGAATCCTTTTGATCGTGTCCATTGGTCAAATCCCGCATATTCCTTTAATAAACTGAATGCGGTCACGTCATTGATGCAGGTATAGCCGAAAATGGCTTGCTCTGCCTCGTCCAAAGAGGCTTCTTTTACGGTTTGCCCAATGACAATCCCGAGCTCCCCCTCGTAAAACACGTCTTCCGTCACCGAGGCCGGATGCATGATCATCTCTCCGGTCGCCAAAAACGAGGAAGTGGCCTTGAACAGGTATAGAGGGGTTTCTGGATACTCCAAACCTTTCTCATCAGCCAAAGCCTGGTAATTGTTCCAAAGCGCCGGCATTTTGCTCGGCACAGTCGGCGTTAACACACGAACTTCATCCAATGTGACCGTTTCATCAGTCTGCACGGGCGCTGTGAACATGTCACCTTCACACACCAGGATGGTGGAATCCTTCAGTTGGCCGAAATGTATCCGGCCGTCGTACTCGAAACGAATCCAGTGTGTCATGCGTATGCGACCCGGCAGGCAGTTTCCCGCAAAGCCTGGAGAGCCGATGCAGAAGAATCTGGACAGGCGGCGGCCTGCCTCCAACTTTTTGCGCCTGGGCATCCACGGAACAGGCCCGTGATATGGCGCGTCATACGAGCCAGCGGCACCCCTGCCCTGCACTGCTCTTCCAAATATGGCAAGTAGGTGTCAAATGCCTCTAGTGGCGTCTTTGGTGCTGTTGAGCCCGGAAACAAGGCCTGCTCGATCTGCCGGATGGCCCAGTGATCCTCGCACGCGAGCCTCCCGACCATTACGCCGTCGACCTGAGTCAGGTGCTGCTGCACTTCCCCGGTCGAGCGAATGCCGCCGTTGATCACAATGGTCAGATGCGGAAATTCGCGTTTAAGTGCCCACACACGCTCGTAGTTCAAGGGTGGAATCGTGCGGTTCTGCTTCGGGCTCAGCCCGGACAACACGGCGACCCGCGCATGCACATAAAACGTCTGGCAGCCAGCATCCGCAACAGTCTGCACGAATTCCGTCAAAGTCTCTTCCGTATCCTGTCCATCCACACCAATGCGGCATTTCACCGTAATTGGAACGTGGACTTTTGCCTGCATTTCTGCCACACAATCCGCAACCCTGAGAGGTTCTTTCATCAAACAAGCCCCGAAACGCCCTGCCGAAACGCGGCCGCTTGGACAACCGACATTCAGATTCACCTCATCGTAACCAAAATCTTGGGCGATAGCGGCACAGCGAGCCAAGTCATCCGGATCACTACCTCCGAGTTGGAGCGCGACCGGCTGTTCGGCCGGGCCGAATCCAAGCAGGGATTCGGTCTTTCCATGCAAAACCGCCCCCGTCGTCACCATTTCGGTGAACAACCATGCATGCGGTGACAAAACTCTCAGAAAATACCGGAAATGACGGTCCGTATGGTCCATCATCGGGGCAATGCAGAAAGTTCGCTTAGACATAAAATCCTCGGTGCTCATTGTAAATCAATGAGATGAGCCGACAGCATGCTTTAGGAGCAATTTTTGACGCTATAGTAGTGGCGCAATGACTTCGTCTCTGGCTCCCGCGCTCCAAATCAAAGGACTCAAGAAAACCTACGCCAACGGCGTAGAAGCACTGCATGGCATTGACTTGGAAGTACAGCGCGGAGACTTCTTTGCGCTTCTCGGGCCCAATGGAGCCGGAAAATCCACCGCCATCGGCATCATCTCCTCACTGGTGACGTTTTCAGAAGGCTCAGTCGCCATTTTCGGACACGACATCATTCGCGACTATGCAGCTGCCCGCGCCTGCCTCGGCCTGGTACCACAGGAGTTCAACTTCAACCAATTCGATCCGGTCTGCGAGACCCTCATGCACCAAGCCGGATATTACGGCATTCGCCGCCAAGATGCCGCCAAGCGCTCACAAAGGCTTTTGGAGCAATTCGACCTGTGGGACAAGCGTTCGGTCATGGCCCGCGAACTATCGGGGGGCATGAAGCGTCGTTTGATGATTGCACGAGCTATGGTCCACGACCCCCAACTCCTGATCCTAGATGAACCGACCGCAGGAGTGGACTTGGAAATCCGCCACAACCTCTGGCACTACCTCAGGGAAATTAACACCCAGGGAACGACCATCATCCTGACTACACACTACCTCGAAGAGGCGGAGCAATTGTGCCGCACCATTGCGATCATCTCCAATGGGCGGATCCGTGCTGACACCACGATGCGGGAACTCTTGGACCAACTTGACTCGGAACACTTCGTTCTCTACTTGAAAAGCCCCTTATCCCATTGTCCGCAGATTGACGGCTACGCCCTGCACTGTCCGGATTCCCGAACGCTGGAGGCTACGGTCGGCAAAGGCGCCGACCTGAACCGCTTGTTCAGCGAACTCAGTGCCCAGGGCATCGACATTCTCAGCATGAAAAACAAGACCAACCGACTGGAAAAGCTTTTCCTGCAATTGGTCGGGCACCATTTTGACTAGCATCATGCCGTTGAAACAGCAACTGATCGCTCTCCAAAGCATGTTGATCCGGGAGTATTTTCGTTTTGCCCGCATCTGGGTCCAGACGGTCCTGCCGCCGGCCATCACAACCATCCTGTACTTCATTATCTTCGGAGAACTGATCGGCTCGCAACTGGCCGACATCGACGGCTACCGCTACATGGACTACATCGCCCCTGGTCTCATCTTGATGTCCGTCATCACCAACGCTTACGCCAATGTTGTTTCTTCGTTCTACAGTTCAAAATTCCAGCGACACATCGAAGAATTACTAGTCTCCCCGGTACCGAACTTTATTATCCTGATCGGCTTTGTCGGAGGCGGCATCATGCGCGGATTGTCCGTCGGGCTGGCGGTAACAGCGGTGACTGTCTTCTTTGCCGAGATTCCACTCTCCCATCTCGGCTTGATATTAGCGGTTGCCATCCTGACATGCATCTTGTTCTCTCTCGCTGGCTTCATCAACGGCATCTATGCAAAAAGTTTCGACGACATCTCGATCATTCCGACCTTTGTTTTAACCCCCCTGACCTATCTGGGAGGGATTTTTTATTCTCTGGACATGCTGTCACCCTTCTGGCAGCAGGTTTCCCTGTTCAACCCGATTCTGCATATGATCGGGCTGTTCCGCTACGGCTGGATGGGAATTCAGGAAGTGGACACGGTCAATTCTCTGCTTTTGATCATCGTGGTCATCGTCGTGCTGACTTATGCCTGCTTGCGGTTACTCAAGCACGGCACCGGCATTCGACCCTGACTGACTCTTACACAAAATACACCTTCGGCTGAACCCTGCGATCCAGCTACTGAGATCGTTAAGAAAAACTGGCGTCCCCAAGGGGATTCGAACCCCTGTTGCCGCCGTGAAAGGGCGGTGTCCTAGGCCTCTAGACGATGGGGACCATGCAATCGGATGCGCACTCTAGTCAAAAGTGCTCTGTTCGTCAAATGTACCAGTTTGCTGGGAGCAGATTGTATCAGTCATTGCTAGAATCATAGGAAACACCTGGCGGAAAATTATGGAACAAGTGATCCTCGAAACAGTCATTACGTGTCCCGCATGTGGCCACGCCGCCATGGAAACAATGCCAACTGATGCTTGTTTGCTACTTTACGATTGCAGCCATTGCGGAGTAGCCATGAAACCGAAGCCCGGCGATTGTTGTGTCTTTTGTTCTTATGCAACTGTACCCTGTCCATCAATCCAAGTTAGGAATTGAAATAGCATTCCGCAACCGCTGCAGCGTCCGTTCCCGGCCAAGCAAAACCAAAGTGTCCTCAATAGAGGGCGAGACTGTCCCTCCGGTCACGGCGACACGTAGCGGCTGTGCAATCTTGTTGGGTCTGACCTGATGGCGTTCGCAGGCGGTATCAACTAGGTTTTTCAGGCATTCTGCATTCCAGTCAGCTTGAACCATCTCACCCGCCAACTCCTGCAGGATCGTAAGGGCCTCTGGGGTAAGGAATTTTTCCCGCGCCGACTCATCCATTCCCGGGTCTTCCAGCAGCAACCAGCGGCTTTGAGCCGCCATGTCCGCGACATTGCGGCAGCGTTTGCGCTGCACTTCAATTAGCGCGTTTCTGTCCGATGGGCTTAATGCGTCAGAGTCCAAATCCTGGCGGGCACAGTGCCAAGCGAATTCCTCGGTGATCTCTTCCGCGGGAACACGGTCCATCTGCCGCTGGTTGACCCAAGCCATTTTCTTCGGATCGATCCGGCTGGCGGCCGGATTCAGCCCGGAAAGGTCGAACTGCCGGATCAGATCCTCAACCGAAAACAGTTCGTCATCTCCATGCGCCCAACCCATGCGCGCCAGGATGTTCACCAGAGCCGTGGGCAGGTATCCTCGCTCGCGATAGTGCGCCATGTCAGCGGAGTCATTTCGCTTCGACATTTTGCGCCCGCTTTCGTCGAGAATCATCGGCAGGTGCGTGTAGCCCGGCGCATCCACACCCAGCACAGAAAGAATATTGACTTGGCGCGGCGTGTTGTTGAGATGGTCATCCCCTCGGATGATGTGCGTAATGCCAGCGTCCATATCGTCCACCACGACGGCCAAGTGATAAGTCGGGCTTCCATCCGCCCGGGCAATCACCAAATCATCCAGTTCGGAATTGGAAAAGCTCACCTCCCCTTTCAGGCTGTCCTGAACAACCACGTCGCCCTCAAGCGGAGTTTTGAACCGAATGGCCGATTGCACCGACGGAGGATTGCCCCGGTCGCGGCAACGGCGGTCGTAGCGCGGTTTTAATTTTGCCGCCATCTGCTCTTTGCGCAATTGCTCCAGACGCTCTGGAGAACAGTCGCAGTAGTAGGCATCTCCCTGGTCGACCAATTTCTGAATAATTTCTTGATGGCGTGATGACCTTTTCGATTGATAGACCACTTCGCCATCCCAATCCATACCCACCCAGCGCAGCATGGACATGATTTGCTGGCAGTGCTCTTCCTTGGAACGCTCCCGGTCGGTATCCTCGATCCGAAGGATGAACTCTCCACCGCAATGCCGGGCATAAAGCCAGTTGTATAAGGCAGTGCGAGCGCCTCCCAAATGCAGAGCGCCGGTCGGACTTGGAGCAAACCGGGTTCGGATTGTGGAGCCAGACATTTCGGGCAAGCAGCAAGGCTGGGTGAAAAATCTATCTTACAGTTTGAACGCTGATTCCGGTTGGGGGAACGTCAATTTGTCAAGCGTGTCTATGTAGAATAGGAATTCGTTTTGCGGTCACGCATGTCTTTATGTTCATTGACACGTACGAAGCACAAATCGCCCGGAAGCAGTACACGCCCGACCCGGCGCAGTATGAAGCCGCTCAACAGTTCCAGCTTGTCTTTGATCATCTGACCCGACATTCCCGCGCCAAAATGCTGATCAGCGACCGGCTGCGTCGCTTGAAGTCTGGCGCGCCCGGGTCGACGTCCGGCTTGTGGCTGTGGGGCTCAGTCGGAAGTGGAAAGACCTATCTGATGGATCTGTTTTTTAATTCCCTTCCCCTGCGCAAGAAACGGCGCATGCACTTCCATCGTTTCATGCGGCACATCCATCACAAGCTCAAACACATGCAGGACCGGCGCAATCCCATCGATCTTCTTGCCGCCCGCATGGCGAAAAAATACAAAGTGCTTTGCATCGACGAATTTTTCGTGTCAGACATTACGGATGCCATGATTCTAGGCGGACTGCTGGAGGGTCTTTTCCGGCACGGGGTCACCGTGGTGGCAACTTCCAACTCGGCTCCGGACAACCTCTACGAAGGTGGGTTGCAGCGGGAACGATTCTTGCCTGCGATCGAATCGATTAAGAGGCACATGACCGTATTCGAACTGGCCGCATCCTGCGATTATCGCCTGCAACATCTCGACCAGACTGAAACCTATTGCCTCAGCGGCAACGGAACCGCAGAGCCAGTCTTACTGGGTCACTTCCAGCACCTAGCGTCAGATCTGGATCGAAAAGAGACAACCATTGAAGTCGAAGGCCGCACCATCCCAGTCAAGCGCCTGTCACATGACGCGATCTGGTTCGACTTCGACAACCTGTGCCAATCGCCTCGTTGCGTCAACGACTACATTTCGATTGCTCGTTGCTTCCACACCGTGCTGATCTCAGGTATCCCTGTCTTCGATTCATCAATGGACGACAGCGCACGGCGCTTCGTTGAAATGATCGACGAGTTCTACGACCGCAACGTGACGCTGATTGCTTCCGCGGCGGACGAACCCGACCAGTTGTACCGGGGCAAGCGTCTGAAGCGGGAATTCGAGCGAACTGCGAGCCGCCTGCACGAGATGCGGAGCAAAGCATACCTAGGGCGGTCACACCGCCTTCATTGATCTCTTGCTAATATCATCTACCCTCAGAAGAGCCCGACCATGACGAACCTACCCAAGCGAATTGCCATCACCGGCGCAGCCGGCAACATTGCATACCAAGCCATGTTTCGCATCGCGGCCGGAGAATTCTTGGGCGACCAGCAGCCTGTCGCCTTGAACCTGATTGACATCCCTCCGGCTATGCCGTCACTCGGTGGAACCGCGATGGAACTGGAAGACTGCGCTTTTCCTTTGTTACGCGATGTTCTTCTGAGTGATGATCTGGAAAAAGGCTTTGGGGACGCAGACTACGTGTTCATGTTTGGGGCGCGTCCGCGCGGGAAAGGCATGGAGCGCAGCGATCTGATCCAGGAAAACGGAAAAATCTTCGGCCCCCAAGGCAAGGCCATCAATGATTTTTCGAGCCGCGACGTCCGGGTTCTGGTCATCGGCAACCCGGCCAACACCAACGCACTGATTGCGCTGCACCACGCTCCAGATCTCGACCCGCGCCAATTCTCCGCGATGACCCGTCTGGACCATGAACGGTCACGCTCGCAGTTGGCAGTACAGACGGACCAACCAGTCGCCAACATCGCCCGAATGACGGTCTGGGGGAACCACTCTCCGAAAATGTATCCCGATATCGGCTATTGCACGGCTTCTGGGACTCCAGTCCGGGAGTTGATAGACACGGACTGGTATCGGGAAGAATTCATACCGGGGATCCAACAGCGCGGTGCCAAGGTGATCGAGGCGCGTGGCGCCTCTTCCGCGGCATCGGCCGCCAATGCGGCCATTCTGCACATGCACGATTGGGTTCAAGGGACGCCTAAGAACGACTGGGTTAGCATGAGCGTGCTCTCGGATGGCTCATACGGAGTGGCGGAAGGCATCATCTTTTCCTTCCCGTGTCAGTGCTCGGAATCCGAGCACACCATCGTATCCGGATTAGAGTTGGACGCTTTCGGTCGTGAGCAACTTAAAGCCAACGAGACCGAATTACTGAGCGAGCGCGAGACGATTGCCGACCTGCTCTCCTGACGGAGAAAAATCAGTTCTCATCACTGGTGGGTGCAACCGGAGTCTCCACACGCACAGTCACGATATCCGTGTCATGGTATTGCTGGTGGTAGACCGAGGATGCCAGGTGCCTTAGCAACCGCAAGGAAACTTCGCGCTCAACCGAAGATGAAATGGATTGCTTGCCAAGCAAAGCAATTCGGTCCTGAAGGTTTTCTTCTCCCGTCGCGGCAACAAATTCAAGGACGGCTTCGTCGTCGTCCCTGCGTGCCGTCAATAGAAGGCGGCGCCTGTCTTCGCTGGCTCCGCTGTCTTCCTGCTCACGGAGCGTCAGCAGGGTCTCCTCGGTGACGGCAGAAAGGCGGTCAATCATTGCCGGGCTCCAATCCTGACCAGACGCGAACTTATGAAGGAATTCCTCGATCCTCGGCAGGACTGAGACATCGAGAACCACTTCGATCTGGTGGCGGCGGGGTTTCGTCAATTCCATGAACAGCGTCATGAAAATGGCCATGAGGCCGCCCGCCGTAATTCCGTTGCTCAGAAGGCCGCCTGCGAATTCAGAAACATATTCGGGATAGATCCATCCGTTCTGCAGCCCGACTCCGATCCAGAATGAAATTCCGACGATCAGGCCCGTTCGATAGTCGATGCCATCCTGAATCGCCACTTTCATGCCGACTACGAAAAGCAACGACAGCAGAACGCCAATGTACGCTCCGGCAACCGGGCCGGGTATCGCCAAAATGACGGCAAGCGCCTTGGGGAAGAATGCCAAAGCAAGGAAAACCATGCCGAGAGCGGCCCCGACCCTGCGGGCTCCGACTCCGGTCAGCTCGGCAACGGAGACGCTGGTCGAATAGGTCGTGTTCGGCACAGTCCCCAAGAGACCGGACAATAGGTTGCCGACTCCATCCGCTGCCACTGTGCCTTGTACTGCACGGAAATCCACGGCCCGGGGGCGGCGCCAGGCAACGCGCTGAATGGCAACGGAGTCGCCTACGGTCTCCACGGCTCCGACCAGGGTCACGAACACGAATGCCGGCACAAGCGTCCAGAAGACTGGTCCGAAACTGAAGTCGTAACCCGGCCACCCAACTTCCGGGAAACCCAGCCATGAAGCCTCGGCAACGCGACTTACTTCATAGAGTCCGAAGTGTCCGGCTACCACCGAACCAAAAGCCACTCCAATGACTGGAGCCCAAAGGCGCAAGATGCCGGTTGCTTTCAGGGCAATACCACCGATGGCCAACAAGGTCGCGCCTGCACTCAGTGCGGCGGCCGATGTGGGGGTCCCCTCGGGTACGGATGTCAGCAAGCCGAAGATGATCGGCATGATGGTGACCGGCACCAGCATGATGACCGTACCTGCCACAGCTGGCGTCAGAACCCTTCGGAACAGCGAAAGCCGTGCGGAAAGTGCGAACTGGAAGAACGACGAGAGAATCACCAGAGTGGCCAGCATCGCTGGCCCTCCTTCCGCGATGGCCGTGATGCAGATCGCGATGAAGGCTCCAGACGGACCCATGGCGAGCGTATAGCCGGCACCAATCCGGCCAACTCGAACCGCCTGCAGAATCGTGGTGACGCCACTGACAGCAACGGCGGCGAACACGATCCAAGAAAGAAAGGCTTCGGTCCCTCCGGCCGCCCGGGCGACAATCGCCGGAGTCAGGACAATGCCGGAAATACAGAGGATGGCGAGCTGCAGGCCCAAGCCGAAGGCGAGTACCGTCGGCGGGTTTTCATCAGGCTGATAGCGGACGCTTGCGCGTCGGGCGGAACTCTCGGCGTCTATGATCCTCCCTCCTATCCCTGACTCACGAAACTACCGGGAGGCAATGCTATTGCCTCCCGATGTATTCTCCGCAGTCAAAACGTGGATTTTTGCTCTCGCGTGAGAGCAGAAATCCTAGCTTTTCAGGGTAACGCTATCTACGTTGGCCCACTCGGTCACAAAGTCATCAATCAGATCGACGACTGCGTCCGGCCGGTCTTCCAGCACGTAGTGCCCAGCCCGCTCGATGATTTCGAACCGTGTCGGACCCGAAATGGCATCTTTCAGCCGGCGTCCGGACTCAACTGGCATCCAGGCATCATGCAGTGCCCAGCACACCATGGTCGGGCAAGTAATCTTGCTGTGGTCCACGCTCATGGTTTCCTCGTTGCTCGGCTCCGAACAGACATGGATCAACGACTTGAAGCCGGTGAATCCCGGTCCCCGGGCCCAGAACGAGAGATAGTTTTCCTTCACGTTCTTGTCGCTGAACGCGATCTTGTCGTGACTGCCCATGAGCAGGAGTCCGTGGAAGCCCGCTGCTGCCTGAGCCATGGCCTGGCCCAGAACTTCATCCGGGGCACCAACCAAGCCGTTGAAGGCTTCGACTTCCAGCACCGGCCAGTAGTCCCAAGCAACCGGATTGATCAGGACCAACCGGCTAATGAGGTCGACGTACTTCGAAGCAAAGATCTGGCAGGCTCCGCCACCGTGATCATGGCCGACCAGGATGACATTTCCCGCCAGCCCCAGTCCTTCGATCACCGCCTTGATGGCCTCGGCCTGGTTTGTCAAGGAATGAGTGAATTGATCGAGAGGCATGCTCGACTGGCCATAGCCGACCATGTCCATTGCATAGGTCTGGTAGCGGTCGGACAAGCTTGCCTGCGCATGGCGCCACAGCCGGCTGTTGGTCGGAATCCCGTGCACCATCAGCAGCGCGGGACCGCTATCGCCCTTCTGCTCAATATGAATCTCGAGATCTAAGCCTCCGACATTAATCGCTTGTTTCATGGATTTTCCTCCTTATAGTTATTCAAGGGCGTTCCCCCCTGCCCTCGAATCGTTATCATACACTTATTGTCTCCCGCATCAATGACAATTTCGTTTCGATGAGGTTCCTGCTAGTCGCCCTCGTTCTATTCGGGCTATTCCTATTCTTGCGGTGGCAGTACCAGCAATCCCCCCGCAGACTTTACCAATGGCTTGCCGGTTTGGCGGGAATTGGCTTGATCGCCATGGTTCTGACCGGACGCGCCCACTGGATTGTCGCCGTGGTCGGCGGAATCTTGCCATTCCTCGGCAAGGCCGCGATTTTGCTGCGCTGGCTCCCGTTCCTGTCCTGGGCTCGCCGCTCCTTCGGTTCTTCCGAGATCCACCTGCAGACGGCATGGCTGGACCTGACCATCGACCGGAGAACAGGTGCCATGGACGGCACCATCCGGCAAGGCGAATTCGCAGGTCAAAAGCTATCTCAGCTCACCCTTTCGCAGCTGGAGAATCTGCTGCAGGCCTGTGCGAGTGACCTGCAGTCCTCAGCCCTTCTGCGCGCCTACCTCCAACGGACCCAAACGGGCTGGCAGGCCGGAGAAACTCCCGGAAGCGGCAGTACGGACGATTTCGAGGAGGCCGCCATGTCAGCAGAAACAGCCGCTCAGATCTTGGGCGTGTCCCTTCAGGCTCCAGAATCCGAAATTCGCTCAGCGCACCGCGCCCTTGCACAAAAGCTTCATCCTGACCGCGGTGGAAACGATTATTTAACTCGTAAAATCAATCAGGCAAGAGATATTCTTATTAAGAGATACCAGACACGCTGACGGTGGAGGACTTGCGAATCCTCGCCAGCATGAGAGCGGCAAAGATCGACGCGTAGATGATTGGCTCCAGGTAATCCGCCTTGACCAGCCAGAAATAGTGCAGGAGCCCAGCAGTCGTCGCAACATAGATCAGACGGTGAAGACGATTCCAAGCGTTTCCGAGGGCCCGTTGGGCGCGCCGGGTCGAGGTCAACGCCAACGGCACCAGCAGGAGAAAAGCTGTCACGCCTGCCGTGATGAACAGGCGGTCCTGAATGTCCAGCCAGATTTCCTGCCAATCGAAGAATTTGTCGAACCAAAGATAGGTTCCCAAGTGGATCAAGGCGTAGAAGAAAGCAAATAATCCCAGCATCCGCCGGTAACGCAGTAGCGCGGGTGTCCTCGTGACACGGATCAAGGGCGTAATCAGCAAGGTCAGCAACAGGAACCGCAAGGTCCATGTTCCCGTAGATCGGGTCAGGGTTTCCAGCGGATTGACTCCCAAAGTGTTCGCCCAGGCACCATGAGCCAAGTCAATCGCCGGCACAAGGCACAGCAGAAAAAGCGCAGGCTTGACCCACCCTGCGGCTGTGGGCGTACGCATATCTAGAAGTACTTGTGCAGATCCATCCCGCTGTAGAGATGCGCAACTTCCTCGGCATAGCCGTTGAACATCAGCGTTTGCCGCTTCCGGAACTCCCCGATTCGCCGTTCACGCCGTTGACTCCAGCGTGGATGGTTGACTTCAGGATTCACATTGGAGTAGAAGCCGTATTCGTGCGGGGTGGCCCGATTCCATGCCGTCGGAGGCTGGCCTTCGACAAACCGGATCCGCACGATGGACTTGATGCTCTTGAAACCGTATTTCCAAGGCACGATGATTCGGATCGGGGCACCATTCTGATTGGGCAGCACCTGTCCGTACATGCCGACGGTCAGCAGCGTCAACGGATGCATCGCCTCGTCGATCCGCAAGCCTTCGACGTAGGGCCAGTCCAGTACGTCGCGGCGCTGTCCCGGCAGGTTCTCCGGATCCAGAATTGTCTGGAAAGCCACGTAGCGAGCCTGCGACGTCGGCCTCAACTTTTTCAACGCAGTCGCCAGCGGCACGCCCACCCATGGAATCACCATCGACCAGGCCTCCACGCAGCGGAGCCGGTAGATTCGCTCCTCCAGTTGATCCATTGGCACCAGGTCTTCGACTGCATAGGTTCCCGGGTTCTCGCAGTATCCTTCTACCTCGACAGTCCAGGGCTCGGTGATCAAGGCCGCCGCGTTGCGCGAGGGGTCTTCCTTCTTGTAGCCCAGCTCGTAAAAGTTGTTGTAGTGGGTCGCCGCGTGCATCGGCGTCAGCTCTTCGTCGGTCGAATAAGGGCTGGACCGGGGCGTGCCGAGGGTCAGCCCGGCCTGAGCCTGCCCACCGACCAACAGACCACCTGCCAAGCCTGCCATTCCAGCCGCGCACTGCTGCATGAAGACGCGGCGCTGCCGATAGATCTCCGGATCCGTTACCGCGGATTCTTTCTCGTCCGAGCGCTTGGGAATTCGAATCAGCATGCCACTTCTCTCATCTGCGAATGGAACTACAAATCGGACACTTTTCATCCGCAATCAGTTCCACTACGCGCCATTGTGCCTCCCTCGCGTCATAAAGCAACAACCGGTTATACAAAGGTTTTCCTATGGACAACAGGCACTTGACCGCCTCGACTGCCTGCACACTAGCCACCGCTCCGGCAACCGGACCCAGCACGCCGGTTTCCGAACAGCCCTCCTCCGGCACGGGTTCGTCGCCAAACAGGCACTGGTAGCAAGCATCCCCTTCTTCTCGATTGCGAAACACCGCCACCTGGCCTTCCATCCGGATCACCGCGCCGGAGACCAAAGGCGTCGCAGATTCGACACAAGCCTGGTTAATCGCCAAGCGGGTCTCGAAATCATCCGTGGCATCCACGACCAAGTCTGCTGCCTGAACTTGCTCCCGCAGCAAATCGCCCTTCAGGTATTCGGCGACAGTATCGATGCGAATTTCAGGGTTCAGTTCCTCCACGACCCGCCGAGCTTCCTCGGCCTTGGCGCGGCCCAAGCTGGATGTCCCGTACAGGATCTGGCGCTGGAGGTTCGCCAACTCAACATGATCCGGGTCGGCCAGAGTCAGCCGGCCCACGCCACAAGTCGCCAGATACATGGCAAGCGGGGAGCCCAAGCCCCCCAGGCCGATCAACAGGACATGGGACTCGAGCAGGCGTTGCTGCCCCTCGATGCCAATCTCCGGCAAGACGATTTGCCGGTTGTAGCGTAAGAGTTGCGGGTCGCCCAGTTCCGCGCCCATGATGGATCAAGACGCCTGTTTGGCCTTTTCCCTGGCTTCGAACGCCGCCATTTGCTCTGGAGTGGCCTCTTTCTGATACCGGGACTTCCATTCGGCATATGGCATGCCGTAGACGATTTCCCGGGCTGCGTCATAATCCAGGGTCACGCCTCGCTCTTCTGCTGCGGCCACGTACCACTTGGAGAGACAGTTCCGGCAGAAGTCCGCCAAGTTCATCAAGTCGATATTCTGGACTTCGGGCTTGCTCCTCAGGTGCTCAACAAGACGCCGATAGACGGCCGCCTCGATCTCCTCGCGCTGATTCTCGGTTATTTCCGACATTGCATTTGGATCCTTGAAAATTTCTTTGGGACTGTTTCAGTATACCCGCATACCAGTACCACCCTATAAATTCGATATCCAATCAAATAAAGAAGTCAAGAATAGCCCCAATGGCATTGACTTATAGCGGCAAACCTTGCCGCAAGTAGGTTTCCGTCGCTATTCAGGCATCGGCCCAACCCGTCGGAGATGCACTCTGTACCTCATTCGGCACCTTCCTTTACCAATAGGTTTATGCGGGGCTCGCGCACAGATGTGCCCGGATCGCCCCGAGTGCCAGAATGACAGTCAAGTACGAAGTTTAGATGATGTTGCGGCACTCAATCTATGTGACTAAAATAGAATGAGCGGGTTATACTGGAATCCCGTCGTTGCGGCTGGCCCTCAATCTCTAAGCGGCTAAAATTGCTCGCCATACACATGACGCCAAGGCACCGTTGCGGCTGGCCCTCAATCTCTAAGCGGCTAAAATTCGATTGTCCAGTTGATCGACCGCCAGGTGGTTGCGGCTGGCCCTCAATCTCTAAGCGGCTAAAATGATAAGGCTAATAAGCAACTAAAGCGGTTCGTTGCGGCTGGCCCTCAATCTCTAAGCGGCTAAAATGTGTGGAAGTTTGACATGACGCCCAAGCAAGTTGCGGCTGGCCCTCAATCTCTAAGCGGCTAAAATCCATGGGGATAATTACCATCCTCAATAATTGTTGCGGCTGGCCCTCAATCTCTAAGCGGCTAAAATAGGTTGACAAATAGACAGAAAGGTATTTCAGTTGCGGCTGGCCCTCAATCTCTAAGCGGCTAAAATAAACGAAGGAGGAAGCAGTAATGGATCACCGTTGCGGCTGGCCCTCAATCTCTAAGCGGCTAAAATATTAGAAACCATGTTCCGTCAGTAGTCAATGTTGCGGCTGGCCCTCAATCTCTAAGCGGCTAAAATGCAACCACTGAAAGCCCTTGTTTTACAAGGGCTTTCCTTTTATCTTTATCAGAATTATTCATACTGAAAGTCTCAAAAGAGGACTAGTTGGTCCAATTTTTTTTCACCACTTTCGCTTTTTCCGCCCACGAAAGTGCGGGCATTAGCGTATTGTTTATCAGTAATTGTCATCATATGTACCTTGCCACGATTTGGCAAGGCTGAACACACCCTCTTCACTTGAGTTTCAACTGCCTCTTTGCTTTCGGCAAAACGTAAATAGACTGAAAATTGTGCCATCTCAAAGCCGTGGTCAAGCAAAAAATTTCGAAACTTCGTCGCTGCCTTACGTTCAGCCTTTGTCCCTACGGGCAGATCAAACATGACATAAAGCCACATCATTCGATACCCGCTTAAAACTGGCCAATGTGTATTCATTGTATTGTGCCTAACGGTCGCGTCCACCGGGGGAATTCTAATTTTTTGGCCTCTCCCGCATAGCAACGGGCAGCAGAAAGAGTCAAGTGGTGGAGGCATGTAGATATTGGGCTTGCACCAGTATCTGTATCCATGTCGTAAAAAAGAATCCGCGCAAGTTCTGGTTTTGTGTTTTTGTTTACACCAGTAGAACCCTCTTTCGCGAGATTGTAGACAAGCATATCTGCGGTTGGCCTGAATGGTTCCATTAGATCGTCGGCGAGGGCAAAGGAATTCCCACGTTGTCGGTGAGCTAAGCCCAAACTGGGGTGAAGTCCAGCACCCATAATTGCCCTAGCTACGCCCGCACGTAATACCGTATACGTGTAATTCAGCATTGCATTGACGCCCTCTGCATAGCGATCACGGCGAAAATCTTTGCCAAACAAAAGCGGCCAGTATCTACGTGCCGCTTGAGCCTCTATATTCTCTGGATCCCCGGAGCGTACGGAGCGAGCAAGACGATTGAATCCTTTATGCGTTGTTCCAACTGTTGCGAGAGTTATACCTTGTGCCTGGATTTTTGCAGAAACAATTTGAGCCCAAAGACGCTTACGCAGGGGCTTGGATGCTGACGCCTGGTCCGATATCCGCCCACCCTGTTCATAATGCCCGGACGCAGTCCAGAGAAAACCAGCCGGTCGATGATTCACACCACATACTACGAGAGGGACACAGCGTTCGGTTAATGCAACTAAAAGACTGTTCGTATACGTAATGCCATGTGCACTTGCAATCACTGCTGCCACATCATCCAGTGGAACCCTCCCGATCTCCTCGCCTTGTGATTCAATTGTAAGAAAGCCGCGAAACTTACTGATATGGTGGCCATCCTCGGCAATCTCTACAATTCGCCCGGTCATTAGCAGTGCTTTATCGGGAAAACTCGACCTATAGAATCAACACGTACAAGGCACGCACTTGCTGTCTTTAAGGTGGAATAACTTTTAATTTCGTAACGGAATAGATCGTCTGGGTCATTATGACGTTCGCCCAACGAACCTGCCTCGTAGTGAGGTGCGAGTTTCAGACGATTAGCCGAAGCATCCAAACTGCAAACTCTATAGATGGTTCGACCATTCCCAAAATCTGCCTCCACGAGATCGCCATTGTGTACCTTCATAACCAACTCGGCATTGGGATGTTTGTTGCGCCAGTTAGGTGTGAAGTTGGGTTGGTTGGCATCGAAGACAGTTACGCCTTCACCCAGCCATTTATCCTGCAATGAATAAATCTCAATGCGGTGATTGTCGCCAGCGGAATAGAGCTTATAAAATCCATCGCCATGCTCAACTTTGTACACCGATTTTTCCGTTTTCAGTATTCGAATTCTGCGAATGCCGGAGCTTTCTCCAAATTCAGCTAATGCCTCCTTCAATTTATGACCAGCTCTTTTTGCGGCATCACGGATTTGTTGAAGATCCCGACGCAAAGAAGCATCATGTACGCGATCTATCTCACTATCTGTCAACTCACTGATAGGTTTCCGGACAACAAGATTGTATTCTTTTCCTTCGATTGTCGCTTTAACCTCCCCGTAAGCTGTGCCTTCAAGTAGGGCTCCAGAAGTAACGTGGATGTTGCTTTGTGCGTTAGGTGGAATTCCATGATCAGGCTTATGGCTAACAACCAATTTCTTCATTGAATTATCCAGTGCCTCCCAGTACCCCGAAAAAGGAATTGGGAAACTATTGTTGGGGAAAAGTCTCTCAAGATTCAATTCTTCGGAGCGACCTGATGCTTTTGATATCTGATCCAGCAACCCTATGTCAGTGCAGGCCAGAACAAACGCATCGACAGCGTGGTGTCTATGGTCTTTCCGATTTTTAATCTTTGTGCCACCTCCGGTTTGGATTGAAGGAATGGCACCAAGTCGCCACCGAGCTCGTAGCATCGCGGTAAGTCGTCCGGGAGAAGCATCGACACGTTTGCAGATATGCTCAAGATAAGTCTTTGCAAGGCGCGATACGTACTGTGTGTCTGTTAGGTGTCGAGCTGCAAGGCCACCTTTCTCCTCAAAATCCTCCATGGCATCAGGAAAGAAGCGCCAAGCTTTTCTGGGAATAACCCGCTCAGCACGCTCAGCGATTTCAAGAAGTTTTTGGCCGTGCCATGCTTCAGCAGGTGCCTGGTTTAGTTTTTCCCGATTACTTTCACGTGTACACAACACCTTATTCATGAAACCGTCGTCAAGTGTGCGGGAATAAGGCAAAATATGATCTATTTCTATTTGATCACTGAACAGCGCGCACTTTGATATTTGTTCTCCCGTGTAGATGCACACTCGTTCATCTGGGGGGAGTTCGTGATACAGTCGCAGGCGAAGCCTGTTTGCATATGTGTCTTCTTCATTCAATGCATTGAGCTGGTCGCGGTTCCTGTCGTTCGCTTCTCTATTATCTTTGTTTTTCTTGTTTTCTTTTTGCTTACGCTCCTTACTCCACTTCAGTTCACGAGCTAGTTCAACCACAATCCCATCTGGTGGGCCGTATGTCGCTATTAGCGCATTGATGATCTTGCGCAGTTGATTGAGTCCAATATGGACAGTCGGATTGGGCACTCTCCCTATCCGGTCCTGGCTCCCTTCTGGGGCAGATGGTCGAGAGATGACATGACGCGCAAGCACTTCACCATAGTATGGAAGTTTGGTCTGTTGATCGGGCCTCAGATCTGAGTGGTGTTCATCAATACGCTGGACAGCTTCGTCATAGGTTAAAGGTCGCTGATATATTTCTCCAGTCTCCGTATTCGTACATTCTTCCGATTCAGTTTCCATAACCCGGACAATATCACGCAACACTGAGCGGCCAAAGTTGCCGTGACCTTGAGGCAAACGCACATCAGAGATTTTCTCGGCCGCCTCCTGCTTCAGGTTAAATTTGTCTTGAAGCCACTGGTGAAGGCGTTCTTCATCCTCGTCAGACAAAAGACATTCTATAATCTCGTCTTTAGCCGTGCTGGTAAGTGAATCCCAAGCCTTTCCAAAAGAATTTTTTGCTCTTAGCTTGCTTGCAGTCTGATCCGATTGGAAGCCGTCGCGGCCTAAGCCCTCGTAGTTAAAACGTATGCCATCCGGCAGTTGAAGTGCTTTCCTAAGAGCCTCGAATGCGACGACTCTTGATTGCCGCCGCTCCAGTACGGCCACAAGAGCATCGCGCTGGGGAAGAGTCAGGAAACGCTCCGGGGACCCGGGTCGAACAAGTCGTAGTTGGCACACGTCCTGAAGGATCCGGAATTTCTGAAAGAGCGGATGTGCCTTTGGCGTTCGCTCACCCATATCAATTTCAATTCCCTGATACACAAAGACTTTGTTTTCGTCTGGACGCAATGTGCAACGTCCGACAATCTGTGGTTTAAGTGGCCTTTGCTCAAGGATCGTTTCCCTAATTTTTTCAAGCAATTGTTCAGTGAGAATATCTGGATAGTGAACTTTCTGCTCCGTCCAAATGCAATCAATCTCTTGCTCGACAAGTTCGCGTGTTGGATAAAAGTCATAGAGATTTTTGCTACCCTTAGATGTCGGCCGGAAGCGCACTGGCGATGGTGAGCCTCCGCCATTGTCATCCTTGCTTTTCTTGATTCGGTTTCCTTCTCTGTCGATGCGATACCCTTCCTTGTCTCTTCGGTGGCGATTAGCGAGAAATTCGCCAAGCGTCCGAAACTCTTGTTCCTCTACGATTTTCTCTTTGAGTGCTTGTGCTCCCTGCTTCATCGCACTTTTTTCATTATTATCTGCATCAGAGATCCGATTCGATTTAAATCCTCTTCGTTGATTTATGTGGAACAAGGCACGACCGAGTTCAAACAAATCAAGCCGATGATCCAAAGCCCTGCAACGTAGCCAATAAGGATCAATTTTCTCAAGCTTTTTCCGCTCATCTTTATCACGAGGCATCAAGCCTGACTCGATCAAAATGGACATTAGACGATCTCGGCGGCGCAAAAAACGGTCCCGACGGCGGCGTGCACTGCGTGCGTCTCGACGATTTGCAGCCAAGGATGTCTTGGATTTCGGATCTTTTCCCGCTTCATCATTGGGGGTCAAAATGCGCACTCCCGCATCCAACACCCCCGAGGGGCGCTTATCCGCATCAAGCGTAACGGCACACCAACCAATAGAGTTGGTGCCCATATCCAAACCTAGTCGGTAAGGAGTCATTGCGGAATTGGTCGCACAGCTATAGCGGAACCGGTTAGTGTAATATACATAACTAAGGGTAGCCGCTTAGAGATTGAGGGTCACCCGTTAACAAGCCCTTCGGGGCATAAAATTTGAGCCGGGTCGGGCAACTGATCCGGCTCACTTAATTTGGGTAGGTGTTAGATGCGAACGGTGAAAGGTTTAACTTCGGTCATTGAAATCTCAAGCCTCGTACTCCGAACAGAGCCATAATGCGCCAAAATGAGCAGATTAGCTACTGCCGCGATCTCATGCCCACGTCTCTCGTTCGACCTCCTCCGCTGACCGGCATGATCCTTGCCGGCGGCATGGCACGCCGCATGGGCGGACAGGACAAGGGGCTGATCCCCTACCAAGGGCGCCCATTGATCGCCCATGTCCTTGAGCGCCTCGAACCGCAAGTTCAGGCCATTCTGATCAACGCCAACCGCAGTCACGACCAGTACGCGCAGTTCGGTCACCCCGTGATCGCGGATGCGGAAGACGGTTTTCTAGGGCCGCTTGCCGGCATTCTCGCCGGATTGCGCGCCGCTCGAACGGAACTGCTGCTCTGCGTCCCCTGCGACAGCCCGGAGGTCGGCCCGAACCTAGCGGCCAAGCTTGCCTCTCCTTTTGCGCAGGCAGGAACCCGGATCGCCGTTGCAAGTTGCGCCGGACGCCTGCAGCCGGTCTTTGCAGTGCTGCACACTGATCTTTCGGATGCCCTGGACGATTTTCTTCGTCACGGCGGGCGTAAAATTGACGAATTCTATGGCGCGCAGGGCTTCGAGGAAGTCCCTTTCGAAAACCCCGATGAATTTCGAAACATCAACACCCACGAGGAATTGACGCTCTGATGGACTCCCAATCTCCCACCCTTTTGGGTTTCGCAGCATTCAGTGGAACCGGGAAAACCGAGTTACTGACCCGATTGGTGCCAATCCTGGTGGAACAGGGGCTGCGAATCGGCATGGTCAAACATGCCCACCACGCGTTCGACGTGGATCAACCGGGAAAGGACAGCTACCGGCTGCGCAAGGCGGGAGCCAAGGAAATGTTGATTTCTTCGGGCCGTCGCTGGGCTTTGATGCATGAACTGGGCGAGGATGAAGAGGAAATGACCCTAGCCGAACTTCTGCCGAAGCTGGATGCCGAATCACTTGATCTGATCCTGGTGGAAGGCTTCAAACGCGAAGCTTTCCCCAAAATCGAGCTGTGCCGACCGGATTTGGGGCATCCGTACCTGTATCCGGATGATTCCAACATCATCGCCTTGGCGACCGATGCACCCCCGCCATCCGGATTGACACTGCCGCATCTCGACCTGAACGATCCCCCTGCCATCGCGGCTTTTATCCGGACGCTGCTCTAACAAAACGACCTGTCCCGACACCCCATTTCGTCCGGTTGAACCCCCTCACGCAACCGGCATGCAACAAAACGGCCATTTCTTGCGTGTAAAATGTGTTATCCAAAAATCTGGTCCAGAAGTTCGCGCAACTTGAGGGGGCGCGAAAGGTGTTGGATTTGGAATATTTATGCCCGAGCGAAAAATCAAATTGACCAACGGCGGGAAGGAAGTCGAATTATCGATCGCTGAGTCGACCGAAGGGCCGGCGGCGGTCAACATCAGCAATCTGTACAAGAAACGGGGCTATTTTTCGCTGGATCCCGGATTCGTCTCCACAGCCAGCTGCCGGAGCGAGATCACCTACATCGACGGAGACCTCGGCCTTCTGCGCTACCGGGGCTATCCGATCGAACAACTCGCGGAATCCGGCAACCATATCGAAACGGCCTACCTGCTGCTCAACGGTGAACTTCCGACACAGAATCAACTGGACACATTTGCTCAAGAAATCAAGTCAGAAACAAAGATTCCCAATGGTTCGTGGGAACTCATGCAGGCTTTCGAGAAAGATGCCCATCCAATGGCCATGCTGATGGCCGGGCTGGCTCATCTCGCTTCGATCTATCATTCTGAATTGGACGTGTTCGACGAGGCGTATCGCCAGCGCATGGCGCGGCGATTGATTGCACAGGTCCCGGTTCTGGCGGCGCTCGGGTACCGCTATCGAACCGGTCAAGATCCCGTCGACCCCGACCCGGAGCTCGACTTTACGTCCAATTTCCTCCACATGATGTTCGGCTCAGAGCCTGAGCCCCTCTTCTCGCACGCCATGGACATCCTGTTCCTCCTGCACGCCGACCACGAGCAGAATGCCTCTACGTCCACGGTCCGGCTGTCCGGCAGTTCCGAGACCAGCCCGGTCGCGGCCGTCGCTGCAGGCGTAGCAACGCTTTGGGGACCGTCGCACGGCGGCGCCAACGAGGCCGTAATCCAGATGCTCGAAGAAATTCATGCTTCGGATGTCTCAGTTGAGGAATACGTCGAGCAGACCAAGAACAAGGAAAGCCATACCCGCTTGATGGGCTTTGGGCACCGGGTCTACAAGAATTACGATCCGCGCGCGAAGCTAATCCAAAAAATCTGCTACGACCTGCTGGAGAAACACGGGGAAGGCAATCCGAACTGCCCGCTCCTGGAAACCGCCATGGCCCTGGAGCAGGCAGCCCTGAACGACGAATACTTCGTGGTTCGCAAGCTATATCCGAACGTTGATTTCTACTCCGGCATCATTCTCAGGACCATGGGGATTCCCTTGGACATGTTCACGGTAATCTTCGCTACCGCCCGAACATCGGGCTGGGTCGCACACTGGCTTGAGATGATGGCGGACAAGCAGTTCCGAATCGGCCGTCCTCGCCAACTGTATACCGGACATACCCAGCGAGACTACGTCGCGCTCGACCAGCGCGGCTGATCCCGGCTCAAATCCCGGCAAAAAATTCCTGCACGACGGGCGAGAAGCGTTCCGCGTCGACCAAGAACGAGTCGTGGCCCTGGATAGACGGGAGCACGACCAGTTCGGCTTCGCGTCCAGCCTTTTGCAGGCCGGCTACGATTTCTTTCTGCTGCTCAAGCGGAAAGAGAATGTCGCTCTCCACGCCGATCACCAGAGTCTTGCGCACATGGACCCGGGCCAGCCCGGCATTAACCGTGCCGCCATGCTCGGCGACATCGAACAGATCCATAGCCCGGGACAGGTATAAATAACTGTTGGCGTCGAACGTGCCGATAAATTTCTGCGCGTTGTATTCGAGGTAGGACTCCACTTCGAACTCGACACCGAACATGTCGTCCGAGGCACGGTGCTCCGGTACCCGAGCCCGGTTGAAGCGCTGCCGCCATTCCTGAGCCGCCCGATAGGACATCAGTCCAAGTTTGCGTGCCAGGCGCATGCCGCAGAGCGGTTCAGCATCCAGTTCATAGTTGCCGCCCTTCCATTCCGGGTCGCAGCGAATGATCTCCCGTTGCAGCGACCGCACCGCGATCGTGAATGGCAAGGCCCGGCAGGCCGCTGAAATCACCAGGAGATAGTCCAACTCATCCGGGTACTGCAGCGCATAGGCCAACGCAGACATGCCACCCATGGAGGGGCCGACGACGGTGTGGACATGGTCCACGCCCAGTTCGCACATGGCATGGTGCCCAGCCTTCGCAATGTCTTCGATCGATAGTTCCGGGAAGCTCCCGCCATAAGGCTGGCCAGTCACCGGATCGCAGGAAGAAGGTCCCGTCGAGCCAAAGCAGCTACCCAGAGAGTTGACGCAGACCACGAAAAAGCGATCCGTGTCGATCGCCTTGCCAGGCCCAACCATATACTCCCACCAGCCAGCCGTGTCGTCTTCTTCATTGGATGCGGCATGGGCGGTCGGAGACAGCCCGGTGAAGATCAGGACGGCGTTATCCTGATTTCGCGACAAAGTGCCCCAAGTCTCATAGCCGACCTGAACCTGGGCCAGACGGCCACCACGGCGCATTACGAAATCGGTTTGTCCGTAGTCCCCCGGCAGGTCGAGAATGCGGGTAGCCGGCGGCGTACGATTATGCGCGCAGGGCTGGAAATCGGGGTGAGTCATGCAAGGCGTCCGGAATTCGGCGCTAAATGATAGCCCCGTCGAAGGCAATCCCGCAACCAGTCGAACAGGAATCGGTTACCGGAATAGCGGTGAGACAACCATTCCGTCCGAGAACTCCCTTCCGGAATCCGACCCGGGAGTAGCGAAATCCCGTGATGAGCAAGTAGTTCGACCTGCCGGGAATCCCGGTACAGGCGCAACTGTACATCCGGTGGGAACTCCGTCCCCTCTCCGTCTCGACAACAGGCCAAACCAAGCGTGGCCGTATGCCGAGTATGCTCATAGAACACCAGTTGCAGCGGTGGTTGATCTGGCAGGGAGTCATCGAGATACGAATCAGGTTGCATGGCAGGGTTGCGCAGCGATGGGCACAGGGCGAGCAGGCACTGGTAGTTGACGTCGTAGAGCGCCATCAACGTGGCAGGCTGCGGGGTGGTGGCCAGGGATGTGGAGAATTCAGTCATGATCCGGCGTGCCTGTGCGTATCTTCCGGGCGACCGACTCCATCTCCGGGTCCGGGGCGGCTTGTGCCCCCAAGAACATTTCCTGGAGTTCGGGGTCCGGGCATTCCAGTAGCCGCGCGAATGCCGCACGCTCGGCGGTGGAAGCCTGAGGATATTCTTGTTCCAGATACCGCATCAGCATGAGATCCAACTCCCGAGTGCCACGCCGGCAGTGCCAGCGCAACCGGTCCTGCTCCGACATGTCAGGACTTGCGCAAGGCCACCATTTTCTTGATTTCGGCGATGGCCCGCGCAGGATTCAGCCCTTTGGGACAGGTCTGGGTGCAATTCATGATCGTGTGGCAACGGTACAATTTGAAGGCATCCTCCAAAGATTCCAGCCGCTCGTCCGTCGCCTGGTCACGGCTGTCCGCGAGCCAGCGCCATGCCTGCAGCAAGGCCGCCGGCCCCAGGTACTTGTCCGGATTCCACCAGTAGCTCGGGCAACTGGTGGAACAGCAGGCGCACAAGATGCACTCTTCCAGGCCGTCCAACCGGGCACGGTCCTCCTTCTGCTGCAAGCGTTCGCGTTCCGGTTCGTCCGCGCCATTCTTCAGCCATGGTTCCACGGCGGCATACTGCCGGTAGAACCCCGACAGATCCGTCACCAGGTCCCGAACCACCGGCATGTGAGGCAGCGGATAGATCCGGATGTCCCCCTTGAACTGGTCCACTCCGCAGGTGCACGCCAAGGTATTGCGTCCATTGATGTTCATGGAGCAGGAACCGCAGATTCCCTCGCGGCAGGAACGGCGGAACGACAGGGTCGGGTCGACCTCGTTCTTGATTTTGATGAGTACGTCCAGGATCATCGGGCCGCACTGGTCCAGATCCACTTCGTAGTGGTCCAGTCTTGGATTCTCCCTTTCGTCCGGTTCGTAGCGGTAGACCTGGAACGACCGTACGTTTTCGGCATCCGTCGGCGCGGGATACCGGCGCCCGTCCTTGCGAACGACCGCATTGGCAGGAAGGGTGAATTGAGCCATGGTCCGGTTCTTTCTCGTGTCAGTATACGCGGGCTTTCGGCGGAATCACTTCCACCTCATCATCCAAGGTATGCATGTGAACATCCCGGTATTCGATGCGGCATGATCCCTGTTCGCCGAACCAGCAAACCGTGTGCTTCATCCATTCGTCGTCATTGCGTTCCGGGTAGTCTTCCCGGGCATGAGCGCCGCGGCTCTCCAGGCGATTCAACGCGGACTCCAGCGTCATCAGCCCCTGCGGCAGCAGGTTCTGCAGTTCCAAGGTCTCAACAAGGTCGGTATTCCATATCATGGATCGGTCGCTGACCTGAATGTCGCTGAAAGCCTGATTTGCGGCCCGGACCTGCTCCAAGCCGTCTTTCAGTGTTTCGCCGGTGCGGAACACTGCCGCGTGCTTCTGCATGACGCGTTGAAGCTGCAGACGGAGTTGCGCGGTCGGGGTGGCGCCATTGGCATGACGAACCTTGTCGAACTGATCCAGGATCCGTTCCACTGCCGAGGGCGGCGCTTCCGGATGAGCACCACCCGGCGTAATGAGTTCCGTTGCTCGCATGGCCGCTGCGCGACCGAAGACAACCAAGTCCAGCAAAGAGTTGGAGCCCAAGCGGTTCGCCCCGTGCACCGAAACGCAAGCCGCCTCCCCAATGGCCATCAATCCCGGCACCACTGCATCCGGGTCCCCATCTCGCACCGTCACCACTTCGCCCTTGTAGTTGGTCGGAATGCCGCCCATGGTGTAGTGCACCGTCGGCAAGACCGGGATCGGCTCACGAGTCACGTCGACCCCGGCGAAGATGCGTGCCGATTCCGCGATGCCGGGCAGACGCTCCTTGATGACGTCGGCACCGAGGTGTTCCAGGTGCAGGTGAATGTGATCCGCTTCAGGGCCGCAGCCCCGTCCTTCGTTGATCTCGATGGTCATCGAGCGGCTCACCACGTCGCGCGATGCCAAGTCTTTGGCATTCGGCGCGTACCGTTCCATGAAACGTTCACCCTTGCTGTTGGTCAAGTAGCCTCCTTCTCCCCGCACTCCCTCCGTGATCAGGCAGCCGGCGCCGTAAATGCCGGTCGGATGGAACTGCACGAATTCCATGTCTTGCAGGGGCAACCCGGCACGTTGCACCATGCCGTTGCCGTCCCCGGTGCAGGTATGTGCCGAGGTGCAGGAGAAATAGGTGCGCCCGTATCCCCCCGTCGCCAACAACACCGTGTGGGCGTGAAAATGGTGCAATTCCCCGGTTGCGAGATCCCAAGCGACTACGCCACAGCACCGGCCGTCGTCGTCCATGACCAGATCCATGGCGAAGTATTCGATGAAAAATTGAGCCTGATGCTTGAGAGACTGCTGATACAGCGTATGCAGGATGGCGTGGCCGGTTCGGTCTGCGGCAGCGCAGGTACGTTGCGCGATCCCTTCGCCAAAATGCGTCGTCATGCCGCCGAAAGGACGCTGGTAGATCTTGCCTTCGTCCGTCCGTGAAAACGGAACCCCGTAATGCTCGAGTTCAATGATGGCCGGAATCGCCTCACGGCACATGTACTGGATGGCGTCCTGATCGCCCAGCCAGTCGGAACCCTTGACCGTGTCATACATGTGCCAGCGCCAATCGTCCGGCCCCATGTTGCCGAGTGCCGCACTGACTCCGCCTTGCGCGGCGACCGTGTGGCTGCGAGTCGGAAACACCTTTGTGATGCAGGCGGTCGACAAACCCTTCACGGCCATGCCTAAAGTCGCGCGAAGCCCGGCTCCACCGGCACCGACAACCACAACATCGTAATGATGCTCGATCAGTTTGTAGGCGTCAGTCATGTCAGGAAGTGCAGGAGCCCCGCAAAGGCAGCAACGAGGGCAAGGAGGAGGATCAGTTGGGCGATGCGGTGCATGATCCGGTTCCATCCCGGATTGCTGACATAGTCGTCGATGATGACTTCAAGGCCGAGTTTGGCGTGGTAGAGCGACGCCAGGAAGAACAGGCCCAGCCAAAGAGCTGTGTCGCCCTGCCCGACCCATTGCCCAAAATGGGCCAGATCCGCCAGGTTTCCGCTACCCAAGGAATAGATCAGCCAAACCGACAGGGGAATTAACGCGACCGAGGTGATCCGCTCCAACCACCAGTGCCGCCGTGCCGTGCCGGATCCGCTCATGTCCAGATCCAGGCCCAGACGGCGACCGTCAGCGTAGTGGACCCTGCCAAGACCAGCCAATTGCTTGCCTGCACGGCCGGCATGCTGAGTCCGACGCAAGCATCCCAGATCAAGTGCCGGATTCCGGTGCACAAGTGAAATGCCAGCGCGAACGTCCAGGCGATCAACACGACCTGTCCCAGCGGATGCTGCAACCCTGTCATGGCAATTTGCCAGAGGGCCGGCGCATAGGCCGCTGCCGCAATCAGGAAAGCCAACGCGACCGCAGCAGCCGTCAGCAACACGCCCGTAATGCGATGGCTGATCGATAAAACCGCTGCCAGCGGCAGGCGATAGATCTGCAGATGAGGCGATACAGGGTGCTCAGGCAACATCGTGCACGAGAAAACTTGGAGTGGTAGGCAGGGAAAAATTCAAGTTTATTATGCCAAAACCGGCCACAAGTGGAGTCAGTCCCGCGCTTTGGGGCGGCGGATCTGATTTATCCGGAGGGGGTTGGTGGAGCTAGGCGGGATCGAACCGCCGACCTCTTGCATGCCATGCAAGCGCTCTCCCAGCTGAGCTATAGCCCCGCCACTGTGGCGAGTTATTTTCCCTGTTCGGCAGGCGAGTGTCAATTCGCAATAAGGTAAAATCCCTGCAACCATGCAGACACTTCCACGCAGGCAGCAAGGTGCATGGATCGCCATCGGGCTGATCCTCCTGATCGTCTTCTCCCGGCTTATTCCGCACCCTCCGAATTTCACCCCCGTGCTGGCGGCGGCGCTCTTCTGCGGCACTCTATACATGCGCCCTTCTCACGCCCTTGTGGTTCCGCTGCTCGGCATGGCCGCCGGAGACCTGGTGCTGGGATTCCATGACCAAGTCTGGGCCGTCTACCTGGCCGTCGCCCTGTGCGTAGGACTCGGTCGCTGGATGCTTAACCCTCCGGGCGTGCTGACCACTTTGGGGGCTGGCGTTTCCGGCTCTGCGCTGTTCTTCCTGCTGACCAACTTCGCAGTTTGGCTGCAGGGCGATTTTTATCCAATGACCACGGCTGGGTTGCTTGCTTGCTATGTGGCCGCAATTCCATTCTTTCACCACACGTTGATCGCCACTCTGCTGTTCGGGCTTGCCTTGTTCGGCCTTTCACGGCTACTCCAAAGCGACCAACCTTCCGGCGGCCTGCTTCCCACTCAACATTACGGATGACTAGAAAACCGATTGCCTGGCTCGGCGCCCTGCTGCTGGCCGCAAGTTTCTCCTCCCTTGCCACGGATGATTCCCCACCACAGGTCCTGGACGGGCTGTGGAGTGGTGAATTCGACATCAAAGGCCGGGGACCCTACGACTTTACCGCACTGTACGTGGGCGGAATTGTCTCGGCCTATAGTGTGAGTTCCAACGTGGTCTATCGTGGCACCGTGGTCGGCGATGAACAGACATACCAGTCCAACATGTCGATGTACATCCGCGACGGTTCCTTGTTCGGAACCGTGCAGCTAAACGGAGCGGTAAGTGAGCAGGCCTCCGTGATTACCGCTCAGTACTTGACCACGGGCGAGGACACCGGCACGCTGACCTTGAACTACGACCCGCTGTTCGAGCGCACGGTCGATGTCGCTGAACTTGCGGGGCTGTGGGAGTATATCTCGGATCAACTCAGCATCAGCATCAACGTGATGCCGACGGGCGAAATCAAGGGGACGGACAGTACCGGGTGCAATTACTATGGGACTCTCAAGAAGATTCGCCCCAGCATCAATGCCCTGAACGCGAACTTGGAGCTTGCCTCCTGCAGTACCGCGGACGGTCACTACGCCGGGATGGCTCATGTCGGGGACACCCAGGCCCAGAATGACACCCTGCATCTGCACATCACTGGCGATCACTTCGGCCTTTACTATCCCCTGCGGAAGATCGTCTCAGCGCAATAGTTCTCCCCGGCGCAGATGCGCCCCCACCCGCTCCCTGAGAAACTCCCGCGCTTGATTCATCGCGTCTTGGGTGACCTGGGCATCGTAGGCCACCCGTTGTCCTAAGTAAATGCTGTCGACACCTGGTGCGTCGAAGCTGTGATAAGCATCTTCATAGATCACCAGTTCGACCCGTTCAGGGCGAACCGAGATCATCACCTTGCAACGTTGCGCCGGCGTCCACTGATCCTGCCCGCCGATCAGGATCAGCAGGTCCGTGTGCGAGTTTCCGAACTGATCCAGGCACCAGGGTGCAACTGCGATCGCTCCCACAAACGGCTGTTTTGAATTCAGATCATCGTGCAAAGCGAGTAGGACCGTCGTCGCGCCATGTGAGAACCCGGTCAGGTAGACTTCCTGAGCGGCCACCCAAGACTGCTCCATCAGCCAGCGCTTCGCCGCATGCGCATCCCGAGCCCGCTGCCAGGTTGGAATGGCGAACAAACTGCCACAGATGTTGTCTTGTCCGCGAGGCCCGAAGCTGTCGACCTGCAGGACTGCGAAGCCCCAGTCAAGATAGCTTTCGAACCAGGGTTTCGAACGCACCGGCCAGATCCCGTTGCAACCATGCAAATCCACGATAGCCGGATGCGGACCCTGCCCCTCCGGCCGATACAGGTAGGCGGTCAGTTCGATTGTGTCCTCGGATTGATAGACCGGTGCGGTAAAGATGATTTCCTGCGGCGGGGGCAAGGTCTCGGCCGAAGCTGCAGAAAGCCACAAGATCGCAACAAGAGCGTATTTGGATTTACACATTGACATGGCTTGCCAAGCGGCGATAGCGACGTCGGAGGTCGGCCAGCGAATAAGCGGCATTGGCCGGACTTGGATTGGGTGTGACATATACACGCGCCTCTCCGATTATTCGCGACTGCAACCCCCAGCGGATTTCCCTCGGAGACAGGTCAAGAGCGTGTTTCAAGAAATGGCGATACGCCTGCTTGCCGTGAAACCAAGCCCAGACTGGTCGGATTTCTTCGATCAACTGTAACAGGCGCGGCGCATCGCGCCGGAAATCTCCGGCCCGTAATTCATGCCCCTGCCGGCTGGGTCGCTTGACCACATCGGTAAACCCGATCCGATCCTGCTCCAACAGCACTTGATGGCGCAACCGCGAGGGTTCGCCTTGGGATTCGGCCAAGCCTGATTCATCGAAGGCTCGCCAGAAACGATTCCGAGGATTGGCGAAATAGAAGCCTTCGCGGATCGAGATGAGAGAAGGATTAAGCCCTACCGACAGGACGCGTAAACCGGAATCGACATAATCCGGAAGCATCGCGCGCGACGGAGTCATAATTGAGATCCCCTCTATTCGAACAGGTTCGCCTGGTCGGACGGCACACGAAACCGATCCGTCCGCAGCGAGCGGCGCTGCCCGTTCAATCCATGCTGTTTACAGGCCAGCGTGAAACGCTGACGAAGCAGACGAGCAAATTCTCCCTG
Source organism: uncultured Chromatiales bacterium (assembly GCA_964526195.1). Classification (GTDB taxonomy): domain Bacteria; phylum Pseudomonadota; class Gammaproteobacteria; order Poriferisulfidales; family Poriferisulfidaceae; genus Poriferisulfidus. The sequence goes on from CAZGIH010000017.1 coordinate 151,391, forward strand.
CCCGCTCAAGCGGCGTCCGAATTCGGGATTGTAGTCAACCCCTCCATGGAGACTCCGAACTGTATTCATGATTCTTTCGGCCCGCTCCGGAACGTGTTGCTGAAGCCATTCCCGAAACAGTTGCTTCAATTCATGTGGTAGACGCAGGACTACGTACCCGGCACAGTAAGCGCCCTCTTCTGCCACGACCTTGACGATGTCCTCCAGTTCGCCGTCGTTCAGGAATGGAATCATTGGAGCCGCCAAGACGCCAACCGGGATCCCCGCCTGCGACAACGCCCCCACCAGCGCAATCCGCGAATGAGGCGCCCCGGCGCGAGGTTCGAGAGTTCGGCTGAGTTTTGCATCCAGCGTCGTGACGGAGACAACCACTTCTGCGAGACCATCCTGGGCCATGTCCTGCAGGATGTCCATATCCCGCTCAAGCAGGGGGGACTTGGTAATAACCGAGACTGGATGGCGAAATTCCCGCAGAACTTCGAGGATGGATCGGGTGATCTTGAGTTGACGTTCGACCGGCTGGTAGGCATCCGTGTTGTAGCCGAGACCAATCGTCCCACATCGATAGTGGGGAGCCCGAAGTTCACGTTCCAGGATTTCCGCTGCATTCGTCTTACAGAAAATCTGGGTTTCGAAGTCCAAACCAGGCGACAGCCCTAAGTAAGCGTGATTGGGCCGCGCGAAGCAGTATGCACAGCCATGCTCACAGCCGCGGTAGGGATTGATAGAGCGGTCCAGCGCAATGTCAGGTGATTTGTTGTAATTGATCAGGCTTTTTGCCGGAGCGTCGAAGTAGCGTGTCGCAAGGGTTCCTTCCTCGTATTCGCGGCCATCATGCTGGAATTCGATTTGTTCCAGCTCATAGCGTCCCGGCGGGTTGCTGATCGCACCACGGCCTTTTCGGTAGGTCCACTGGACAGGGCTTTCGGTTGGATCCACGGTTAAGCCATTCCCTATTTCTGACACATTTCAATCGTAATCAATCTCTATCCCGACAGGGATTAATATACGATCTTACCCAAGGAGAGATATGAGTATTTGTTCTGGTTTGCTTTTTTCTCTAACTCCATTGCCAGCAGCTATGTTTAGAATTTTCCTCTATATGGTTAGAACCCTTTCTCTCTCCCAGAAAAAACCATACATTCCTACGAAAACCACGTGGCGAATTATGTTAACCCCACCATTTGGCTAAATGTCCTATGCCCCAGACAAGAAGGCTTATGAACAAGACAATTGGGAGCATCCGAACCACAATGTAAAAGGTAAAGTCGAAAGGCTCCCATGCGTCCTCTAAAATTTCTTTTAAAGGCTCCGGCAGTCGATCCCACCAAGCCTTTATTCTGCCTATGACGGAAGCAAGCGTCGGCAGTGGCTTCTTGAGCTTCGGGTATATAGCCCACAATAAAATCAGGGCACCAATACTGACACCGAGGTAATTCCACCAGTGCCACTCCGGTCCTATCATGCCAAGATTGCCCAGCGTGTTTTGCAGAGAGTTCACCACCTCTGGCCAACTTAAAGTAATCCATAAGGCTCCGAAGAGGATAGAGCCAAGCGTTGCTCGCGGGCGCATACAATTATTTTACTTCCCTACAATAATTAAAGAAAAATTTTGGGAATTATGTAGCAAAATCTGCAAGGGCTTGACTTTTCCCAGAAAATAAGATATAATAATCTGCAAATAAGGAAATCATTTGCAGAGAATAAGAAATGAGCAAGAGAAAAGCAGAAACCATCAGCGTCACCCAGTTGCTGAAAATGTTTTCAACCGAGCGCAAGGCCGTGGAATGGCTGGAACAGGCTCGATGGGGTGGCACTCCGGTTTGCCCGCATTGCGGTGGCATCGAGAACATTAGCAAGCCGAAGAGCAAGCCGTTCACCTACTGGTGCAAGCCTTGCCGTAAGAACTTCACGGTCAAGACCGGCACCATCATGCACGCATCCAAGACTTCCACGCAGAACTGGGTGGTTGCCATCTATTCGGTGCTGACTGCCCGCAAGAGCGTGAGCAGTCTCCAGTTGAGCAAGGAACTGGGCGTACAGCAACGCACTGCTTGGTACATGCTTCACCGGATCCGCGAAGCTTGCCAGCAGGGAGACTTCAAACTGTTCGGTTCGGTTGAAGTGGATGAGACTTACATCGGCGGCCTGGAAGACAATAAGCATGAGAGCAAGAAACTTCATGTCGGCGGCGGCGGGGGCGGCAAGCAGGCCGTCTTGGGTATGCGTGAACGCGGTGGCAAGGTGAAGGCCATGCCGATTGCCGACACCACCAAGTCCACCTTGCAGGGCAAGGTGCATGAGAATGTCCGACCGGGTTCCACGATATACACGGACGAGAATTCGTCTTACACGGGTATCGCGCACCGGCATTACACCGTCAATCATTCAGCGAAGGAATACGTGAACGACATGGCGCACACCAATGGCGTGGAATCAGTTTGGGCAGTCCTCAAGCGCGGCGTGAATGGAACCTTCCACCATGTCAGCAAGAAGCACCTGCATCGTTACCTGAACGAGTTCACCTTCCGTCTCAATGAGGGGAATTGCGAGATTGATACAATCGACCGCATGGATTCCCTGGTCAAGGGAATGGGCGGTAGGCGCATTCCCTACAAGGAACTGACAGCGTAAGGGTGAATCATGCAAATTGTATAACTATGGGGATTGCCTATGAAAACACTAATAACTACAACAATTTCAGTCATGGCCTTGGCCACTCTCTTAATTTCTGGGCATGCCATGTCATATGATGAATTTGAGGGGAATATTCTTCATGAACGTTGCAAGAAAGGAGACACGATAGGTCACAGGCGGATGGATATTTTGTTAGGGAAAGAAGATGAAATGTATCAGGCGCTAAAAATGGAGAGTGACCCGAAACAGATAAAAGCCTATCTGGAAGCGATCATTGCACTTGACAAAAAAGGTATAGTTCTCGCTGAGGGGACGGATCGGTTTTGTGCATTAACTAATCCCCCGGCGAATAAGTGAAAGACCGGTCACAATGACTGGCCTTTCTTTAGGGAATTATACGGAAGAATCCGAAAAACCCACCTGTTTCTAGGGATTTATGTAGGTAACTTGACAGGAGAAGCTTCATGAACAACAAAGCTCAACGCATACTCGAAAATGTTCGACAAATCTTTGCGGTAACGTTGGGGTGGATTGCTTGGCTCCTTATTTTGGTTTGGATAGGAGCGATAACCATAACTGCCGAACAACACGGCATTTCTTTATTCGGGCCACTCCTTTTAACTACAGTTATTTTGGGCGGGATTTTGGGTGGAATATTATTTGTCGGTCTGGCATATTATGCTTTCCCAAAAACAAAAAGAAAATTTCCATTCATTACTGCTTCTATCTGGGCCACGCTCGCTATGATTGTAGGCATAAATAATATGGTGATTGATAATAGTAGCGGGCCTGATTACTTTACCTATGGGGCAAGCACGATAATTACATTATTAATTTTTTATGTCTTAAATAGATACCACACCGCCCGGTCCTAAATCGAACGTCTTTATCTGTCAGCCACGCCTGTCAAATTATCTATATAGTTCCCGGCCTTTCTCTATTGACAAAGGTACAAGATGGTGTTTAGCATATTGCAATAGGCTGTGCCAGCATAAACAGGTCTAGGGTGATATGCCAAGAGACATGGAATTAATTAGGATGATTCTGATCTATGTTCGGAATCATGCAAAATCTGGTTCACTTGTTTTCCCTTCATTCGCTGGTTATGAAAAGGGGATGGTTGATTATCACGTCATGCTGTGCGAACAAGCCGGGTATCTCCAGTTGAATGAGGAAACGCTGGACGAAGAACGTCTAATCCTGAACTTGACTTGGGCTGGACACGAATTTCTATCGAAGGGGAAATAATCCCCCTCTTCAATGTAATTCCCCTTCCATGGTCAAGAAACTAGACCCCGCCAACCATGAGCCGGTTTCACTGAAAGACTTTCAGGATGCGCTGAAGAGCATCCTGCTGAAACCGATAGAGAAAAAGACCCGTTGGGAGAACCGGGAGCCGACCATGAAGGAGTTGTCTGTGAGATTCAAGTTGAAGCGGCGGAAATGACTTTTGCAGATTTTGCTACATAATTCCCAAAATTTTTAAATTCCATCAAGAAATAATATAGAAGAAAGTGCATGAAATCTACGCTTTTATCTAGTTAAAAGTGTATCATTAATACAGTAATATCTAGGATAAATTGCCGTAAATAAAAATTTATGATAAAATATTTTTGGTAATTCAACATTTTCATTCATGGAAAGACTCGCATACAAAGAGCTTGTTAAATGGAAAAATCAAGCTCAGCGCAAGCCCGTTTTGATTGACGGGGCGCGCCAAACTGGAAAAACTTATCTTGTCGAAGATCTTTTTGGTGCTCAAGAATTTCGTCGCGTCCATAAACTTGATTTTCGTGCCAATCCAGAACTAGCCCGCATTTTCGAAGATGGCCTCTCCCCTGCCCAAATTATTGCTAATGCGGAAATAATGTTAGGCGAACGTATCGCTCCAGAACATGATTTACTGTTCTTCGACGAAGTTGGAGACTGCCAACAGGCAGTAGACTCACTTAAATATTTTGCTGAGGATATGCCGACCGGCTATATCTGTGCTACTGGATCAAATATCGGGTTGTTAGATTCTTTTCCTGTCGGAAAGGTTGAAAGTCTCGAGTTGTTTCCGTTATGTTTCGAGGAATTTTTACGAGAATTGGCATCCGAACCAGTACTAGACGCATTCATCCAGAACCGTAGAGGAGCCGCAATTCACCAAAAACTTTGGCAATACCTATGCGATTATTACTTTGTTGGGGGTATGCCAGAGGCAGTGAGTGCTTGGTCTCATGAAGTTCTCAGCATCCATGATCGAATTGGAATGGTCGAGGCAACCCACAAAAATATCGTTAGAGGATTTTGCCGTGATTTCGGGAAATATTCCGGTGGCGTACAGGCAATGCACATCGAAGCTGTGTTCCGAAACATCCCAATGCAATTGTCTAAAACTATGGATGAATCCGTCAAACGCTATCGCTTTGGTGATGTGATTTCTCGGAAAAAACGTTATCAGGACCTGCGTGGGCCTATAGACTGGCTCGAAAAAACGCGCCTAGCGTGGAAATCACATCCCATTAGGTCAAGCCCAACGATTCCTCTAGCTCCTTTATGCAAAGAGAATGACTTCAAACTTTATTTATTCGATGTTGGAATTCTCGGCCATCTCCTAGGACTCAGATATGCCGACCACAAAGGTCAGATGATAGATTACAAGGGATTCATCGCCGAGAACTTTTTTTTGGTTGAATATCGCTCGCGCATCGGGTATCCGGTCTACAGTTGGGCGCAGAGAGACGCTGAAATCGAATTTCTGCACCGGGATAAGAAAGGTGTCATTATTCCCGTGGAAGTAAAGAGCGGTAAGCGCACACGGGCGCGAAGCCTTGGATCATATATCGGACGATACCAACCACAGCATGCGGTCAAATTCGCCAATATTCAAAGATCGACACAAAGTGGGATTATTTCTACCTGGCCTTTGTACGATGTGCAGTTTTTGCGAAATCTTTAGAACGCGCCCTACAGATCAGATAAATCCCAGCGTCCACTCGGCCACACCGAGCACAAGCAACGTCAGGATTCCCGCGAATAGGTCGTCCAGCATGATGCCGACCCCTCCACTGAACCGACGGTCTGCCCAACCTATGGGCCCCGGCTTGACAATGTCGAATATGCGGAAAAGCACGAACCCTGCAACCGCCCAAGCCAAGCTACGCGGTGCCGCCGCCATGGCGACTAGATAACCGGTCATCTCATCCCACACGACTTCTTTGGGATCAGGGTCTCCGAAAGTCTCCACCGCCTGCTCGCACAACCAGACCCCGATTACCAGCATGATTCCCAGTACCAGCACGTAGAGAGACCAAGGATGTGCAGACAATCCGAAGTAGAGCACCGCCCCCAAGAGGGTTCCGACGGTGCCCGGAATTTTCGGGCAATAGCCCACCCCGAAGCCAGTTGCCAGAAAAACGGTCAAGCCCTGCCAAGTGATACGCATGCTTCGTCAGGCACCGCCGAAATGGTCGTAGCCGAGCTGCGATGGTAGTGGAACCGATTCACCCTTCTCGGTCAATCTCAATCCGTCATCGCCATCCACTATCCCGATACTGCTAATTGGCACACCGAGCCGGTGCCCGATTTCCTGGATGTTTTCCCACTCGGACTCCAGTGCCGTAAATACCAATTCGTAATCTTCGCCTCCCCCCAGAATCGAGAACCAGTCCCCGCTCTTTGCCCGTTCCTCGGTGACCGGCTTGGATAGCGGAATCCCCGTCAATTCCACCGAAGCACCCTTTTCGCTCACCTTGAGCAATCTCCCCAAGTCTTTCAAGACACCGTCCGAGATGTCTATCGCCGCATGCGCATGCCCACGGATGGTGCAACCGAATTCCACCCTCGGCTGCGGGCGATACAGTCGCTCGCGGCAACTCTCCAGCCCAGACCGGTCTGGATATAGACGGGCCAAGGCAGCATCTCCGACGGTTCCGGTCACTCCGATCTTGTCTCCGACCATCGCTGCATCGCGCCGTAGGGCCGGCGCATCTCCTTCCAGCGTCCCGATGACCGTGATGCAAACCCCAAGTTCTCCTCGCGACAGATCGCCTCCGGCCAACGCAACCCCATATTCCCGCGCAAGGCCTTTGATTCCTTCACTGAAGCCGGCGATCCAGTCTTCGTCGATGCGCGGCATGACGAGACCGAGCGTGAAGCACACCGGAGTGGCACCCATCGCTGCTAGATCGCTGAGATTGACTGCTAGCGCCTTATGTCCGAGATCGGCGGGATCATCTCCCGGGTCGAAATGCGCTCCCTGCAGGAACAAGTCAGTACTGATCGCGCAAGCTTCCGGTGGCAACGTCAACAACGCCGCATCATCTCCAGGCCCTTGGATCAAACCCGGAGAATCCGCATCAAAGCTGAAATACCGCTGGATCAGCGTATCTTCGTCCATGCCAAAATCCCATCTGGCGTAGCGGAGAGCCGATTAGGCCGAACCGGACCTGAATTCAGGCGGCACAGGCTTTGCGCAGGTCGACCGCCACCCGATCCAGTACCGCATTGACATACTTGCTCCCCTTGTCCGTTCCGAACTTCCCGGCCAGCCGGGTCGCCTCGGACAGGATTACGGCAGTCGGTACTTCCCGGCAGTGTGCCAGTTCGTAGCAAGCGAAACGAAGGACTGTCCGTTCCACTGGGTCAAGGCGCTTGATTGGCCGGTCTAGAATCGGAGTCAACTGCTTGCACAGGTCCGCTTCATGCGCCACGACCCCTCGCACCAACTGCTCGAAATACTGGGTGTTGGCCCTCAGGATGTCATCCTTCCGGGAGAACTGGTCAAGCAACCCGGAGATCTCTTCTCCCGACATGTCCCACTGGTAGAGGGCCTGCAGCGCCAAACGGCGGGCCCAATGTCGGCCGCGATATTCGGCCCGGTCAGTTTCCGACGATGAGGGAGACTCAGTCATCATCGTCGTCATCGTCGTCGATATCCTCCATGATCTCGGCAAACACTTCAATCATTTCCAGTGCCGCCACCGCCGCCTCGGCTCCCTTGTTGCTGACTTTCCGCCCGCCTTCCATCCTGGGCGACGGATCCTGCCAATCGTCGAACAGGGCCGAGCGCTGATCGGCCTGTTCCCGGGTGTCGGTCGTCAGCACGCCGAACAGGATCGGCACGTCTTCCTGTCGAGCAAGGTGCGCGAGGTTCCGCGCGCATTCGGAGGCCACGTAGTCGAAGTGAGGGGTCTCCCCCCGGATAACACAGCCCAGCGCAATGATGGCGTCATACAGTCCCGTATCCGCGCACAGCCGTGCCGTGCCTGGCAATTCGAACGAACCAGAGACTCGAATCAGGTCGACATTCTTGATGTCAGCCCCACGCGCCACCAGCGTGGCAGCCGCACCTTCGATCAGCCGGTTGACGGTCGGCTCGTTGAAGCGAGAAGCAACCAGCGCGAAATCCATCCCCGGGTCGGCCAGCGCCCGCTTCTCGTCCGGGTCGCGAATCTGATCGTAATGCGGCAAGGAATCTGTCATCGCTCAATATGTTCCACAACTTCAAGTCCGAACCCGCCCAGGCCGTGGAACACCTGAGGCGCGCTCATCAAGCGCATCTGGCGGACTCCAAGGTCAGCCAGAATCTGCGAACCAGCCCCCAGCACTCGTCGATCCGTTGGGACGACTCGGGTGCGAGCCGGCTCAGGACTATTGTGCAACATCCGGACGCGTTCCAGCAAACGCGGGGGAGATTCGGGCCAGCGCAGAATCACCGCCACCCCTTGACCCTCGGAAGCAATCCGCTGCAGTGCGTCACGAAGCGGCCAGCCCAGGTCCGGCACTGAAGCCAGAGTCACGTCACTGAGCGTGTTCTGCACATGTACGCGCACCAGCGTTGCTTTCTGCGGGTCCAGCGGCCCGGCAACCAATGCCAGGTGCACCGTGTCAACCGTAAGGTCCTCGTAGGCGATCAATTCGAATTCTCCGTAATCGGTCGGCAAGTGGCAACTGGCACCGCGCCGCACGGTCGGTTCGCGCTCGACCCGGTAGCGAATCAGGTTCTCGATCGTGCCGATCTTGAGGCCGTGTTCCTCGGCCAACGCTTCCAGTTGCGGACGTCGTGCCATCGTGCCATCCTCATTCAGGATTTCCACGATGACGGCGGCCGGCTCCAGACCGGCCAACCGCGCCAGATCGCACCCGCCTTCCGTATGTCCGGCACGAGTCAGAACACCCCCAGGCTGTTGCATCAGGCATTGCAAATGTCCAGGCTGCAGGATGTCGCCCGGTCGGGCATCTGCCGTGACGGCGGCCTGGATCGTGGTGGCCCGGTCATGCGCCGATACACCCGTGGTAATGCCCTCGTGCGCGTCGATGGTGAACGTGAAATTAGTTCGGTGCGCCTCGTCCGTGGTCGGATCCATCAGCGGCAAATTCAGTTGCTGGCAGCGTTCCCGAGTCATCGCGAGGCACAGCAGGCCGCGTCCATGCCGGGTCATAAAATTGATGTGCTCCGGCGTCACCAGCGAAGCCGCCACGACCAAGTCTCCTTCATTCTCTCGTGCCTCGTCGTCGGCCAGCACGATCATCCGCCCGGCTCTCAGTTCCTGGATTAGTTCCTCGATCGTATTGAAGTTCATGACCTGCCGCGCTCCTCAAGAAGGCGTTCCAGATATCTCGCCAGCATATCAACTTCCAGGTTGACCCGCATGCTGGCGCGGTAATCGCCCGCCAAACTGACGACACGAGTGTGCGGAACCAGCGTGACGCTGAATGCATTCGCCCCAACATCGGTGACGGTCAGGCTGACGCCATCCACACAGATCGAACCGCGCGGGACCAGATAACGGTGGACTTCCGCCGGGGCCTCCACCTCTACCCGACTGCAATCACCCTCTGCCTCGATCGCCGTAATCGTACCCACCGCATCGACATGCCCACTCACAAGATGCCCGCCCATCGGCTCGCCGACGCGCAAGGCCGGCTCCAGGTTGACTTCATCCCCAACTTTCAGAGTGCCCAGCGTTGTACGCGCAAGCGTCGTCTCACTCAAATCCGCTTCAAAGATCTCCGTTTCCACCACGCAAGCGGTCAGGCAGACTCCGCTGACGGCAATGCTATCGCCCGTTCGGATTCCCTGCAGACGGCCCTGCCCCGGATGCCGGATGCGTATGGAACTCCCTGACTCCGTGTCTCCCACAGTTTCTACCCGGCCCCGCGCCTCGACGATGCCCGTGAACACTTCAGTGGCTCCGATGGTAGGTAATGCGGACATCGGGGCCCAGCGCACGGACGTCCTGCAGCGTCCAACCCAAGCGTTCCGGAAGGCCTTCGGCCGGTGGCAATTCCGCCAGGGGCGCGGCATCCGCACCCAGCAAGCGGGGCGCAATGTAGACCACCATCTCATCGACCAGGTCTTCCTGAATCAGTGCGCCGACGAACTTCGCGCCCGCCTCGACCAGAATGTCATTAATTTCGTAATCCATGGCCAACCCCGAGAGCACCGCTGCCAAGTCCAGCCCTTTCCCGCCAGCCTGCACTGTTTGGATTTCCGCTTCGGACGGAATGACCGTCCGGAGTTTTTCGGCATGCTCATCCAAGGTGTAGACCACGCAGGGCCCCGGCACCGACCACAGGGAAAGATCGCTCGACAGTTCCCCTTTCCGATCCATGATCACCCGCAATGGTTGGCGAACCTGGCTGACGCCCAATACCTGTGCTTTCAGGCGAACGTTGAGCCGGGCATCGTCCCGGCCTACGGTCGCAGCCGTCGACAGCACCGCTCCGCTTCGAGCCCGTTGCCACTGCACATCGGCGCGTGCCTCCAGACTTGTAATCCACTGGCTGTGTCCGTCGGCCAGCGCCGTCCCGCCATCCAGGCTCATCGCCTGCTTGACGCAGACCCAAGGCCGCCCGGTCGTCATACGTTTCCAGAACCCCCGGTTCAATGCATGCGTTCGTTCGGCCCCAATTCCTACCTCGCATTCAATGCCCGCTTCCTTCAGCATCCCGTGGCCGCGTCCAGCCACTTGGGGATTGGGATCTTCGCAGGCGGATACAACTCGCACGATGCCAGCGGCAATGATCTCCGACACGCACGGAGCTGTGCGCCCTTGGTGCGCACAAGGTTCGAGCGTCACGTACATCGTGGCTCCGCGCGCCCGGTCTCCTGCCTCCATCAAGGCTTGCGGTTCGGCGTGAAGTTCCCCGGTACGGCGATGAAATCCCCGCCCGACCACGGTACCATCGGCCACCACCAGGCACCCGACGCAGGGATTGGGGGATGCGGTATAGCGGCCTTGCTCCGCCAGTTCCAGCGCTTCTTCCATGAAGCGTGCGTCCGTCTCCTGCACCGTCATGGCGGTGGAAGGTCGCCCGGAGTCTCTTCCCTGCTCAACAAGTCCAACTGTTTGCGCCTGGCCGATTCCGGCAGCGCATTGGCCTCGCGTTCCAGCAACTGCCGCCACTGTTCGATCGTGGTGATTTCCTCGAACACCGAGGCATACAGGATGCAGGCGATCTGATCCCGTTCGCGCAACTCGTCGATCACCCATAGCCCGATCGTCCGGCTCGAGATGCTCCTGCTCGGATAAGAGCGCGCCCGGTCGCAGACGTTCTGGACCATCTCTTCGATCACGTCCAAACTGACGGGCCGGTTGCGCGATGCCATCTCGATGCTCCATGTCAATTTTTCGGTATCGAAAGCCTGTGGGACCGATTGCCCTTTCTTCACGACATCCGGGAGCTTCAGCTTCGCCCGCTCGTAAGTCGTGAAACGTTTCTGCTCGCAGTTCGGATTCAGGCATTGCCGGCGGCGGCGCACTTGATCGCCCCCACCCACCGGTCGGGAATCCAGGACCTGGGTATCGCCGTGTTTGCAGAACGGGCAGCGCACGATCTCCTCGGCAGTGCTCCCGCTCCCTGGCCCGAGGCCGGTTAGTCGGCCTCGTACACCGGATAGCGCGCGCAGATTTCCTGCACCTGCCCACGCACGCGGTCAATTACGGATTCGTCGCCCAAGTTGTCGATGATGTCGCACATCCAGCCGGCCAGCGTACGGCATTCATCTTCCTGGAAGCCTCGAGTCGTGACCGCGGGTGTGCCGACCCGGATGCCGCTGGTGACGAACGGAGACTTCGGGTCGTTGGGAACGGTGTTCTTGTTCACCGTGATGTGGGCCTGTCCCAGCGCAGCATCAACTTCCTTGCCGGTCAGTTCCTGGGCGATAAAGTCGACCAAGAACAGGTGGTCATCAGTCCCGCCGGAGACGACCTTGTAGTTGCGCTCGATGAATACTTCGGCCATAGCCTTGGCGTTGGCCAATACCTGGCACTGGTATTCCTTGAACTCGGGCTGGGCAGCCTCGCGGAACGCCACCGCCTTCGCCGCGATGACATGCATCAGCGGGCCACCCTGCATCCCGGGGAACACCATGGAGTTGATCTTCTTGGTGATCTCCTCGTTCTCGCGGGCAATAATGAAACCACTGCGGGGTCCGCGCAGTGTCTTGTGGGTGGTGGAAGTCACCACGTCGGCAACCGGAACCGGGCTCGGGTAGAGATCTGTGGCAATCAGCCCCGAGACGTGTGCCATGTCGACCATCAGCAAAGCTCCAACGGAATCGGAGATGTCGCGGAAGCGCTGCCAGTCCATGACCCGCGAATAAGCGGAAAATCCGGCCACGATCATCTTGGGACGGTGCTCGGCAGCCAATTGCTCTACCTGCTCGTAGTCCACTTCCCCTGTCTCCGGGTTCAACCCGTACTGAACCGCGTTGTAGTTCTGCCCGGAAAAGTTGACATGGGAGCCATGCGTCAGGTGTCCGCCGTGAGCCAAGGCCATGCCAAGCAGAGTGTCGCCCGGTTGCAGCAGCGCGGTGTACACCGCCGCATTCGCCTGGGACCCGGCGTGTGGCTGCACATTGGCGTAATCCGCCTTGTACAACTCGCAGGCACGGTCGATCGCCAGTTGCTCGACCACGTCCACATGCTCACATCCCCCATAGTAACGCTTGGAGGGATAACCTTCCGCATACTTGTTGGTCAGCACCGACCCCTGGGCTTCCAGGATTCGCGGACTGGTGTAGTTCTCGGAGGCGATCAGTTCGATATGTTCTTCCTGGCGGCGACGTTCCGCCTCCATCGCAGCAGCGACTTCCGGGTCGAATCCGGCAATGGTCAGATCTTTTTTAAACATGGCAATCCTTGCAAAGGGTCGGACGCGGCATTATACGGGGTCGCATGCCATTTTCAGGCGGAACGACCCCCGGCCAGTTGCAACAGCAGCTCGGGCAGACTGGCCTCCGCGCCCAGATGCGTGCACAGGTTTATGAGTACGTCGGGATGCCGCTCACGCGCCTGATCCAGCAAGGCCGGAACGTCGTCGCGGACATGACGGCCCGCGGCCAGGAAATACGGCAGAACCCACAACTGTGCCGCACCCTGTGCGACACAGACGTCAATTCCCGTCGGAATATCCGGTTCGGCAATTTCGAGGAAAGCATGCGCCACGATCTCATACCGGTCACCGGATGCCTCGCGCAGCCGGTCGGTGAGCTCGGCCACCTCGGTATTGGCCTCCGGCAGGCGCGAACCGTGCGCGACCAGCAGTAATGCACGTTTGCCGGCATTCATGCCAAAGCCTCCATCGCGGCGCGCACCCGCGCCAGATCCTCGGGCGTATCCACGCCCGGCGCTGTCGCTTCGACGCCCGGCTCAACATGGACGCGAAGGCCATGGTGAAGCATTCGGCATTGTTCCAGCGATTCCTCCAGTTCTTGCGGCGCCGGGGGCAACTTGACATACCGGGCAAGCCCGCCCGCGCGATAGGCGTAGATCCCCAAGTGGCGCTGGCAGCGTGCCTCTTCGATTTGCCGGGGCGCCCGGCTGAATCCTTCGGCGTATCCTTCCTCGTCCCGCCAGACTTTGACGACCTGGGCGCGATCCCAATCCCCTTCACCGAGGGGTTCGCATAAAGTCGCCGCGAAAGCTTCGTCCCGCGCGGCCAAATTCCCGCCCACCTGAGCGATCAGGGCGGGCGGGAGCATCGGCTCGTCTGCCTGCACATTGACCACGATCGCATCCGCGTCCCAGTCCAGATATTCCAGCAATTCGCCCAAGCGGGCTGTCCCGTTCGGATGATCCGGGCGTGTCATCCAGACCGGCGCACCAATCGAACGGGCGCAGTCAGCCACCGCTTCGTCGCCCGCCGCAATCACGACCGAAGCGGCTCCGCTCTGCTGGGCGTGCTCAAAAACCCATTGCAGCATCGGCTTTCCGGCAATCTCGAGTAGTGGCTTGTTCGGCAGTCGCGTCGACGCGCTTCGCGCCGGAATCGCCACATGGAAGGGTCGGTCATGAATCATGCCGGTAGCGCTGGTATTCCTCTTCCGACAGTCCGCGCGCCTCTTCTTCCAGCAAGACCGGAATGTCGTCGCGCACCGGGTAAGCCAGGCGCGCCGACAATGAAATCAATTCCTGCTGCTCACGGTCGTACAGCAGCGGGCCCTTGGTGACCGGGCAGACAAGGATATCCAATAGTCTTTTGTCCATCTGTTCCTGACTCCTGCTCATGTCCTCGCTTCGGCATCCAAGGAATCCAGTGCCTTCGCCTTTCGATTCTCCTCGACGACACGTTGCGCGCTGCCGATGATTTCCTCGGCAACAACCGGTTCCAGCGCTACGTCGACCTCCAAAGAATACCACCGTTCACGGGCAAAACGCTCGCACTTGACCGCATCCTTGGGCGTCATGATTACCGCGTGACCATCCGCAAAGTCGAGTTGTCCGGCCCGGAAAGCGTGGTGATCCTCGTAGAGGTGCGGAATCGCGTCGATCCCGGCGCTGGCCAAGGATTCCAGGAACCGGTGTGGATTCCCGATCCCGCAGACCGCATGCACGGTCTGCCCCGCAAAGCTGGACAGCGGGGTCGTGCTGCCGTCAAGCAAAGAGCGCAGGTGTTTCACCTGCAAGTCAAACCGGTGTTCTCCTGGCTCCGGATCTCCTCCGTGCACCAAGATCCAATCGGCCAAACGTGCACGCCCGAGCGGCTCTCTCAACGGCCCGGCAGGCAGGCACAAGCCGTTGCCGTGCCGGCGTTTGCCGTCCACCACCAGGATCTCGATCTCCCGCGACAAGCCCAAATGCTGCAACCCGTCATCCGACAAGATGATGCTGACGGTATGCCGCTCGCAAAGCGCCTGCGCGGCAGCAACCCGGTCCGGGCCTGCAAACACGGGACAGCCCGTCTGTGCCGCAATCAGAACCGCTTCCTCCCCGACCTCATCGGGGCTGGTCGCGGCATCAACCTCTCGGGGCCAGGTTGGACTGTCGCCCCGGTAGCCCCGGCACACGATTCCGACCGACACCCCCAAGCTTCGAAGCCGGAGCGCAAGCCAGACCACCAGAGGGGTTTTCCCGGTGCCTCCGACGCTCAGGTTGCCGATGACTGCCACAGGCACGGGCAAGGCGGCCGGCCGATTCAGCCAACGACGCCAGAGCCGTCGCAGGAACACGCCGGTGCGATACAGCCAACTCAGCGGTCGCAAGGCCCACACCCAGCGGCTATCCTCGTACCAGACAGTCTCAGCAAAACGCGTCACCCAGGACTGATGCCGGGTGCTCTCTTCCTCCAGCAGTTCCCCGCGGCGGGGCGGGCGTTCTTCGACATCTCCCGTATCCTGGAATTGATGCTGATAGAGCTTTCTGTAGACCTGATTCCTCTGAATCAACTCTTCATGCGTGCCCTGTTCGACGACCTCGCCTTGATCCAGGACGACGATCCGGTCTGCACGTTCCACCGTCGACAATCGATGCGCGATGATCAGGGTGGTGGAAACTTCCATGATCTTGTCTAAGGCCTCCTGCACATACCGCTCGGACTCGCTGTCCAGCGATGAGGTCGCTTCGTCCAGGATCAGGATCGGTGCTCGCTTGTACAGGGCTCGGGCCAAGGCCAGGCGCTGTCGCTGACCCCCAGAGAGCTGTACACCCCCTTCCCCGATGATGGTCTCCAGGCCTTGTGGCAGGTGAGCCACAAATTCGTCGACGTGCGCACTGCGCAGCGCCAACTCCAGGTCATGCTGCTGATCCGGATCCACTCCATAGGTGATGTTGTTGCGCACCGTGTCGTTGAACAGCACCACGTTCTGTCCCACATAGCTGATCAGCCCCCGCAGATTGGACAACTGCAGGTCGTTGATCGGAATGTCGTCGATCCGGATTTCTCCACTCTGCGGGGCGTAAAAACGCGGCAACAGGTTGGCGAGGGAAGACTTGCCGGAACCGGAACGCCCGACCAAGGCCACGGTCTCGCCACGTCGGATCGTCAGCGAGACATTGCGAAGCGCTTCGCGATCCGTGTTGCGGTAACGCAAACTGATCCGGTCATAGACGATCGAATGCTGCAGATCCTGCTTGGAATGTTCGCCCTGATCCTGTTCCACCGGGGTATCCAGCATCTGGAAAACCTGTTGTCCGGCGGCGATGCTCTGTTGCAGCCGGGTGTTGACCTGCACCAGATTGCGTGCCGGAGCCAGCAGCATCAGCATGGCGAACATGAACGATACGAACCCACCGACCGTAATGGTGCTGAGCACTCCTTCCAGCGTCACCAGGTAGACGATGCCGGCCCAGGCCAGCCCGACCAGCAGCATGATGATCGAAGAGACCAAGGCCGCCATCTGTTGCGTGCGAACCTGTCGCTTCCGGAAATGCTCGGTCGTCTCATCGAAACGTGTTTTTTCCATCGTCTCGGCCTGGAACACCTTCACGACCCGGTAACCTTGAATTACCTCCTGGGCGTTCTGCACGGTCGCAGTAAGCGCCTCCATCATGCGGTGGCTAAGCTTCCGGACTCTTCGGTTGCTGCTTGGAATCAGCCAGGCAAACACCGGCACGGCCGCCAGGAAGGCAACCGTCAGGATCCAACTCACGTACAGCATCCAGCCGACCAGGCCGATCACCATCAGGCTGTCCCGGATCAGGATAGTGAGGCTTTTCGACGCCGCCGTTGTCACGCCCTCGACGTGGCTGGTGATGCGCGCCAGGAAATCGCTGGAAGCCGTATGGTCGTGGGTTTCCGCTGGAAATTCGAGCAGGCGTGCAAACATTTTCCGCCGCAGGTCCCGGACCAGGCGCGCACCAATCTGCGCCATGCAGGAGGCGCTGAGGTACGAGCCGACCGCTCGCAGCACGAAAATCCCGATCAACGCCAGCGGTACCCAGCGGATGACGTCCGGCTGCTGCTCGACGATCGCGCCATCCAGGATCGGTTTCATCAGCGCCGACAATGCGGGGCCTGTTGCAGCCTCCATCGCCATGCCGAGCACCGCCAATGTCAGGATGCCGCTCTGACCTTGCAGGGCAAGCCGCAGCAACTGCCGATAAATGTCCATGCCGGAACGGCGCGTAATCTCGTTCATGGCAAGCGCTCGCCCAATGTTGCAACCCGGATTTGCTGCACACCCTGCCCCCGGGCTTGCGCCATCAGGTACACGACCGACTGGTGCGGCGTCAACGCATGGGCGTAAACGTAGACCACCGCGTCTGGTTGATCCGCGAGCGCGAGGTGCAACTGTGCCGCCAAGGCCTCGGGTTCGTCTGGAAGAAGCTGCCCGTTCAGGTAATAGTCCCCCATTGCATCAATGGCCAGGTTGATGCGCACCTCGGTGCCGGCCGTTTCCGCTTCACCACGCGGCAGTTGGATTTTCAGAAAATCGAGTTGGCTGAACGTCGTGGTCAGCATGAAAAACAACAGCAACAAGAACACGACATCGATCAGCGGCGTCAGCGGGATCGAAAAAGCATCTCCTTGGCGAACCTGAAATTTCACGGTGTCCCCTGCTCGCGTTGCTGCAATACATCCATCAGCTGGTGCGCCACTGACTCCATTTGAGAAATCAGTACGGAAACCTTGCGTTGAAAAAAGCGGTGAAAGATTACGGCCGGAATCGCCACAGCCAAGCCAGCCGCGGTAGTAATCAGCGCCTGTGCAATACCCCCAGCCAGATCCGATGGCTGCCCCAGCCCCGTCGTCATAATCTGATCGAACACGACGATGAGCCCCCAGACCGTCCCCAGAAGGCCCAGCAAGGGAGAAATCATCGCAATGGTGCCGAGTGCCGCCAAGAAGCGTTCCAGCTCGACCGCACCCCGACGGCCCGCATCCTCGATCGCCGTCTTGCGTTCCTCCAGCGTCTGCTGGTGGAGATTCAAGCCGGCCGCCAATACGCGCCCTAATTGCGAACTGTTGCGCAGCGCGTCAAGGCGATCCCCATCCAGCGCATCCTGCTGCAACCAAGCTCGTACCTGTGCCAGCAGGCCATCCGGCATGACTTGGCCCTGCCGCAGAGCCCAACTACGCTCCAAAATGATGGCCAACGCCAGGATGGAGCACAGCAGAATCGGCACCATTACCCAGCCTCCGG
Source organism: uncultured Chromatiales bacterium (assembly GCA_964526195.1). Classification (GTDB taxonomy): domain Bacteria; phylum Pseudomonadota; class Gammaproteobacteria; order Poriferisulfidales; family Poriferisulfidaceae; genus Poriferisulfidus. The sequence continues at coordinate 169,383 of CAZGIH010000017.1, forward strand.
CCTGTACTAAATCCAGCATCAGCAGGCGGTAAAACAGCGAAAGTAAACAATTTATTGTAGAGTATTAGGTGTTCCTCAATTACCCTGTAACCACCGATGGCACGCAAGGTTCTACAGAAATATCTTCCGCACTTCCATCGGGTCAGGGAGCATCAGACGCTTCGCCTGTTCGGCTCAGTGGCATTGAAGGACAACTTGTGGCACCTCAACCGCCGTTCGGTAGCCCGGGCATTCGCGATCGGAGTGTTCTGCGCATTCCTTCCCATCCCGGGACAGATGGTCGCGGCGGCCGCATTGGCCATCGTGTTTGCCTCGAATCTGCCTCTTGCCGTGCTGTTGGTCTGGATCACCAACCCCGTCACCATCCCTCCGATCTTTCTCACCGGCTATTTGGTCGGCAGTTGGGTGCTCAACATTCCTCCTCAGCATTTCGCGTTCGAGTGGTCCTGGGCCTGGTTTACCGAGGAGTTATATGTCATTGGTTTGCCTTTGCTCGTCGGATCCCTGATCTGCGGTGCCATCGGTGCAGCTATTAGCTACTGGACTATCCTTTTGTACTGGCGGTGGTACGTGGTCCGCATCTGGCAGACCCGGCACAAGCGCAGGGTCGAAAAAGTCCTGCACGACATCCTGGAGAAATAGGCGAAATGACTTCCACGTGCCCCACCGGGGTGCATGTGGCCCCTGGAACAGCCTCGGCGCCGCGTAACCGCCTGCTGCGCCTCGCCCGGTCGCTTCGCCAGTGTTCAACGTGCGCAGAAGACTTCAAACTGCATGGACATTCGCCGAGACCGGTAGCAAGGCTGTCTACCACGGCACGGGTCTGCGTGTGCGGCCAGGCGCCCGGCACGCATGTTCACCGGAGCGGGCTGCCATTCGACGACCCTTCCGGAAAGCGCCTGCGCGAGTGGATGGGCGTGGATCGGGACCAGTTCTATGATGCCAAGCGCATCGTCACCATGCCGATGGCGTTCTGCTTTCCCGGGCAGGACCGCCGCGGGGCGGATTTGCCGCCTCCGAGGATTTGCAGCGAGCAATGGCACGAGCGCCTGTTCTCCGCCATGCCGCAATTGAAGCTTTTCCTGCTTATCGGCTACCACGCGCAACGCTGGCACTTGGGCACGCAGTGCCGCAATTCCCTGACCGCCAACGTGGCCGCTTGGGAAGAATTCCTGCCCTCGGGGAAGATTCCCCTGCCGCATCCGTCCTGGCGAAACAACGGCTGGTTAAAGAAAAATCCTTGGTTTGAGAAAGAATTACTTCCAGTTCTTAAGAAACAAATCCGAGTTTACCTTTGAATGTTCGAACGCAGAGTGAAAAACAGATCACACCTTATTCCTAAGGCAAGCCGTTACCACTCCCTGACCACCTGCCCCTCCGACAAGCGGTAACCTGTCTGCATCGTTTTCGCCAAGGTTTCGTCGTGTGTCACTAGAACCAGCGCAATTCCTCGCTCGGCATTCAACTGCTTCATCAGGTCGAAGACCTCGTGCGCCGTGTGAGGGTCAAGATTCCCGGTCGGCTCATCGGCCAGAACAACATCCGGGTCCATGACCAGCGCGCGGCAGACCGCCACCCGTTGCCTCTCCCCTCCCGACAATTCTCCTGGGCGATGCTGCAGGCGATCACTCATATCCACCCGTTTCAGCAGTTCCACGGCTTTCTCGCAGGCTTGTTCGACCGACATCCCCCCGATCAACGGCGGCATGGTGACATTCTCCAATGCCGAAAATTCCGGCAGAAGGTGATGCATCTGATATACGAAGCCTAGGCTACGGTTGCGCAATCTCGCCTGTTCCGAGTCAGCCAGCGTATCAATTCGACGGCCGCCAACCTCGACAATGCCCGCGTCAGGCCGGTCTAGGCCCGCGAGCAGGTGCAACAGAGTGCTTTTCCCGCACCCGGAAGCACCAACAATCGCCATACTCTCACCCCGAGCGACCTCCAATTCCAGGTCACGCAGGACATCAACCTGCACCTCTCCAGAACCAAACGACTTGGTCAGTCCAGAGCAACGCAGCACAGAATCACTCCAACGCAGTTCGGAATCACTCATAGCGCAACACCTCGGCCGGCATGACCTGCAACGCCTTACGCGCCGGGTAAACGGCAGCGATCACAGACAGGAGAATCGAAGCTACCGATGCAATCACCACGTCTCCCCAAAGCAATTGTGACGGAATCTCACTAATGTAATAAACTTCCGGCGAAAAGACCTTGAAACTAAAGGCTTTTTCTATCATTCCAACGACCACCTGAAGGTTGTAGGACAAGGCCACCCCCCCGCCGACTCCCAGCGCCGTCCCCCCAAGACCGATCGTCAAGCCTTGCAACAGGAAGACTTGGAGTGTCCCGCGCTGGGTCATGCCTAAAGTGCGCAGTACGGCGATATCGGAGCGCTTTTCCAGCACCGTCATCAATAGCGCAGAAATAATGTTGAACGCCGCCACCAGCACGATCAGCATCAGAAGGAGAAACAGCATGGTTTTTTCCATCTGGATCGCTTTGAAGAAGCCGTTGTCCAGATCCGACCAGTCCAGCACCCAGTAACGCCCGTCCAACTCTTCGCGGAACCGGTCAGCCAACCACGGTGCCTTGAACAAGTCCTGGAGACGGACTTTCAGGCCGCCGACCTCCCCTTCGCCCAGCGCCAGCGCCTGGCGGGCATCCTCCAGGTGCACCAAGGCTAGGTGCCGGTCGTAGCTCCGCATGTCGAGATCAAAGATCCCGACTACCTCGAAACGGCGGAATTTGGGGAGAAGTCCGGCGATCGTACTGGCTGCCCGCGGCACGATCAGGGTCACCTGATCACCCACCCGGACATTCAAATGTCGAGCCAGTTCATCGCCCAGCACGATCCGGTATGCGCCTGGTTCCAGCCGATCCAGAGTGCCTCGGGTCATATGCTGTGCAATTCGGGAAGCTTCCGCCTCCAGCGTCGGCAGCATGCCTCGCAGCCCGACTCCGCTGACACGATCCTGGTAAAGCAGCATTCCCTGGCCTTCGATGAACGGCGCGCTCGCGACCACTTCCGGGTACTGCGTTAATTGCTCCGCCAGCCCGCGCCAGTCCTGCAACTTCCGGTCCGGCTCGCTGATGCTGATGTGGGACACCATGCCCAGCAATCGATCCCGAATCTCGGTGTGAAACCCGTTCATGACCGACATCACGGCGATCACCGCGGTCAATCCCAGCGCAATGCCCAGCGTTGAAACCAACGAGATGAAAGAGATAAAACGATGCCGGTGGCGTGCCCGAAGGTAACGCAAGCCGATGTACAGAGGGACTGGGAGATTCACGGGATGCGCTGGTCGATTGTCACTTGGGTCGTCGCGTTGGGGGTAACAGCCACCGGCCCGACTTCCCCGATCAGGTCGCCGCTTTGCCGCTCTGCCTGTCCGCTTTCGCTAATGCGTGCCACCACCATGACTTCGCGGGCCTTGGACAAGTTCATCTCCGGCATCATTGCCAAGGTGTCGTCCAGCACCACCTGTACCGGGAACTCACCGGCCGCGCCGCGCCAGATCGCGAGCGGCATGGGCGGGCCGTCAATGCGGCGCGCGTATACGAACAGGGTCGCGTCCGGATTGTAGGCTTCCACAAATGCCGGGTCCAGCGTCACTTCCACCTGCAGGGATGGGCCGATCTCGGGTTCGCCAGCTTCACGCCTAGCTTCGTCCAGCCAATTCTCGACCATCGCGCGGACGCCATCCTCTTCTACCGGCAGGACCATGAGCAGCCGCTCCCAAGACTGAACCGCCGCATCTGCATTCCCTCTCTGCCAGGACGCCCAGCCGAACAGCCACAAGGCTTTCTGGTGAGCCGGGTCCAGGTCCAGCGCCCGCGACAGGTATTCCATGGCCTCGTCCGAGAACCAGTCTCCGCCCGCCATCGCCATGGCGTCCGCCAGCGCCACCAGTGCCGAGGGGTCCGAATATTCCAGCAAGGCGTTGGCATGCATCCATGCGCTCACTGCCTCCGGCCCGCGCCCCTGCTCCCGGTAAAAATCTCCAAGTTCCGCCCAGGCATTCGCTTCCTGAGGGTTCTCGTCGACCTGCTGCAGCAGGCGTTCATGCAGTGTCTCTACCTGTTCAGTCTCGTCCGGCGCACCACCGAATATTGCGAAACGCGTCAGTTCGCTGGACGCCAGCATGAGGCCAACGCTGACGATCACCACGCCGAGCGCAAGCCAGATCGCGGTTCGCCCTTCCTGTCTCGCAGGTTCGGCGGCACCCTCACCGACTTCTTCTACATCTTCGAGGAGGCTGCGGTCCAGTTCCGCCTCGGCCTCGCCGAACAACTCCGGCGAAAGCCAGCCGATCTCGACGTCCTGCTGCAATTCGTCCCGACGGAGGTTGTAAGCGTGAGTCAGGATGTCGCGCATGGACTCGGAGCGCGGCCGCCGCTTCGCCCACCAGGGATAGAGCACGAAGATCAGCGCCAGCACCAGCAGCGCAAGGCAACCTGCGAAAAAGCCCCACATCAGTCGTCACCCCGCTTCAGGACTTTCGCGAGCCGTTCACGTTCTACATCCGACAAACCGCCGGATGCCCGTGCGTGCCTGCGGCGGATGCGGCGCAGCAATAACCAGGCAGTAAGAGCCAGCAATACGAATGGGCCTGTCCACAGGGCCACCGTGCGCCAAGCAAACGGGGGTCGGTACAGGATAAAGTCGCCATAGCGCGCCTGCAGATGTTCAATGATCTGCTTATCAGTCATACCCTGGTCGATCAGGTCCCGGACGCGCTTGCGCAGGTCGCCCGCCAGCTCCGCATCGGAGTCGGCCAGCGACTGGTTCTGGCAGACCAGGCAACGCAGTTCGTACAAGAGCGCCTGGTATCGCTCGTCGCTCGTTTCGTCGGCAGCCAGGCATGCGCTGCCCATGAAGAGCAGGCAGAACCCCCAAGTCGTTATCCGCTTCATGACCTCTCTCCGCGGATGCGCGCCAGGATCTCTTCCCGGTAGGCTTTCTCGTCCAGTGCGCCGATGTGCTTGTAGCGGATTACGCCATCCGGGTCCAGCAGGAATGTTTCCGGGACCTTGTACACGCCCAGTTCGATTCCCACCTCGCCATACTCGTCGAAGGCGCTGGAACGATACGGATTGCCATAGACCTGCAGCCAGTTCCGGGCTTCATCACGCGTGTCCCGGTGATTAATCCCGTACAGTGCCAACTGCTGCGACAAGCGCATTAGCAGTTCGTGCTCTTCCAGGCAAGTGGTGCACCAACTGGCCCAGACATTGAGCAGGCTCCATTCGCCACGAAGCACTGCGGAATCGAATTTCTCTTCGGCCGAGCTCAGACGTTCCGCCTGAAAGGCTGGAACCGGCAAGCCAACCAGTGGAGAACTAACCCGCGACGGGTCGCGGGTCAGGCCGATCGCCAGCATGACGACCAGTCCCGCAAACACGACTACCACCAGCCAACCACGCATCATGCCCGTACCCTCCCGCGCCGATAACGGTAACGACGATCCGACAGCGCCAGCAATCCGCCGAACGCCATCAGCAACGCGCCGCCCCACAACCATTGGATAAACGGTTTGACATACAGCCGGACACCCCAGCCTCCGCCGGGCTGGGCCACCCCGAGCGCCGCATACACGTCGCGCCAGACTGTCGAGTGGATGGCAGCCTCGGTCATCGGCGAGGACTGCACCAGATAGGTACGTTTCTCCGGCCGCAATTCCGCCACCAACCCTCCCTCCCGATAGACGGAAAGGTGTCCCTGCTGGGCCTGGTAGTTCGGCCCGTCCACTTCGCGCACGCCGTGGAACACGAATTCATGTTCCGCGAACACAACCCTGTCGCCTTCGTTCATCACCAGTTCCCGCTCCACCGAAAACGCCGTCGTGAACGCGATGCCAAGCGCAATCACGCCAAGTCCGGCATGCGCACAGGTCATGCCGATCATGTGCCGGGGCAAGCGCCGCAGGCTATAGCCAGTGCTGGTGCCGCGCCGCATGCGGGAGAACTGCCGCCACAACGCCGTTAGCGTCCCGGAAATGCACCAGACCCCGAGCATGGTCCCCACCAGTACCAAGGGCGACGTGGAGCCGAAAACCGCCCACGGGACGGCGGTGCCTAGCGCAAGCGCCAGTATCAGCGGCACCTGAAGCCGGCGCAGCAGTTCGCGGGCCCGGGTCTTTTTCCAACGTGAGATCGGTCCGATCGCGGCGAGGAACAACAGCGGCAGCATCAACGGCAGGAACACGAGGTTGAAGTACGGCGGCCCGACCGACATGGACGGCAGCCCGAGAACGTCCACGATCAACGGGTACAGGGTTCCAAGCAGGATGGCAAACGTGGCGATCAACAGGAACACGTTGTTGAACAAAAGCAGGGTTTCCCGGGAAAGCAATTCGAAGTGGCCCGGGCTCTCGATGTGGTGGGCGCGCGTCGCGTACAGGGTCAGCCCTCCTCCAACGACCACCGCCAGGAATCCCAGAATGTAAACCCCGCGGGCGGGATCGTTCGCAAACGCATGCACCGACACCAGCACTCCGGAACGCACCAGGAAGGTCCCGAGCAGGCTCAGGGAAAACGCCAGCAGTGCCAACAGCACGGTCCAGCGCTTGAAGGTATTGCGCTTTTCGGTGACCGCCAGGGAATGAATCAATGCGGTCCCGACCAACCATGGCATGAACGAGGCGTTCTCTACTGGATCCCAGAACCACCAACCGCCCCAGCCGAGTTCATGGTAGGCCCACCAACTACCAAGGCCGATGCCGAGAGTCAAAAACATCCAGGCGGCCGTTACCCAAGGCCGCGTCCAACGCGCCCAGGCCGCATGTAGGTGGCCGCCCCACAATGCTGCGATGGCAAAAGCGAAGGCCACCGCGAATCCGACATAGCCCATGTACAACATCGGCGGATGGATCACCAAGCCCGGATCCTGCAGTAACGGATTGAGGTCGCGCCCCTGCATGGCCGGGGGAATCAAGCGGTCAAATGGATTGGAAGTCGCCAGCATGAAAGCGAGGAATCCGAGACTGACAAACCCCAGCACGGCCAGCACGCGCGCCCGGAACAGCATGGGGAGCCGACGACTCAGCGCAACCACCGCAACGGTCCAAGCCGACAGGACCAGGGACCACAGCAACAGGGAGCCTTCATGCCCGCCCCAAACGCCAGAAATCCGGTAGGCCAGCGGCAGCTCCGTGTTGGAGTTGTTGGCAACGTAGCGAACAGAGAAATCGTGTTCGATGAACGCCCAGGTCAACGCAAGGTAGGCGAGCAACACCAGGAACCCTTGTCCCAGCGCCAGCGAAGAGGCGCTGCGCATCCAGGTCGGGTTGCCCCGTTGGGTTCCCAGGCCCGGCAGAAACGCCTGCAGTGCCGCCAGCACACAGGCCAGGACCAGGGCGAAATGGCCGAGTTCGGGAATCACCAGGAGATCCCGACCGGGGCCTGCCCCGCTTCGGTCAAAGCCTCCGCCACTTCCGGCGGCATATAGTTCTCATCGTGCTTGGCCAACACCTCTTGGGCCACGAACACGCCGGCTTCGTTCAACTTGCCCAAGGTGACGATGCCCTGCCCTTCGCGGAACAGGTCCGGCAGCAGGCCACGGTAGTGCACCGGCAGGCTATGTGCCCCGTCGGTCAACGCAAAGCGAACTTCCATCGAGCCGGTCTCCTGCTGCACACTGTCCCGAGCCACCAAGCCTCCGAGGCGGAAGGTTGTCTGTGGCTCTACCAGACCGGCGGCGACCTGCGAAGGGCTGTAGAAATACAACAGGTTCTGCTGGAAGGCGTACAGCATCAGCGCCACTCCGGCGGCAACCCCGACGGAAACGGCCACGGCCAAGCCAAGACGGCGTTTCTGGCGGGCATTCATGACGCCATTTTAACGAAGGTTGTAGTTCCGGGGGGCCGGATGCCGTCGCTCAGTGGGCTTTCCCCTGCCCGCTGCCCTTGCCCCTGAGCCGCCGGTGCCGCCACCACGGCACAGCGGCGTTGCCGACCAGCACAACCGCCACCAGTCCGTAGGCGCTCCATACGAAGAACGCATAGCCTCCCATCGCCAGGAATTCAACCACGCCGCACCTCCTCAACCCACTGCCGGTCCGCTTCCTGTTCCAGGATGCGCACCCGGATACGCGCCAGCAGGACCGTCGAGAAATAAAGGATGAACATCGTGCCCATGAACAACAGCGGCCAAAGCATGCTGGGATGTGCCGCCGGCTTGTCGAAGCGGGTCACTGTGGCCCCTTGGTGCAAGGTGTTCCACCACTCCACGGAGTAATGGATGATCGGGATGTTGACGATTCCGGCCAAGGCAAGCACGGCTGCCACCCGCGCGCCCTTGCGGGAGTCCGCGAAAGCGTTGTGCAGTCCCAGTACGCCGATGTAGAGGAACAGCAGGATCAACTCCGACAGCATGCGGGCATCCCCCCACTGCCACCAAGTGCCCCACATCGGCTTGCCCCACAGCATGCCGGTACCGAGTGCCAGTGCCGTGAACCAGGCGCCAAGCACCGCGCACTCGTAGACCGCAATCTCGGCCAGTTTCACGTGCCAGACCAAGGCCACCAGACCGGCTCCCGCCATCACCGTGTAAACCATCAGTGACAACCAGGCCGACGGGACATGGACGTAGATGATGCGGTACGCCTCGCCTTGCTGGTAGTCGGGCGGCGCGACGACCAACCCCCAATACAGACCCACGGCGAAACCGAGCACGGTCAGCACGGAAAGCCATGGCAACCAGGCACTGGCAACCGCATAGAAGTGCCGGGGTGAAGAAAGTACTGTAAATCTATGAAACATAATGTTATTCCTGGCTGACACGCAATGCGGCCGCGGTTGCGAGCGGAGCCAGGCTCACGCCCAGGAACAGCAAACCCGCCAGCAGCAGCAAGGCTCCGTCGGCAGGCCGCCCTTCCACCGCCGCATGCACGGCCCCGGCGCCGAACATCAGCACCGGGATGTAAAGCGGCAGCACGATCAACGCCAGCAGAATCCCACCGCGCGGCAGGCCCAAGGTCAGCGCCGCGCCCAGCGCGCCGATCCAGCACAGCACGGGCATGCCCAAGGCCATCGAGGCGGCCAGCACCCAAAGCGCCTCGCCGCGGAGGCCCAGCCATCCAGCCAACACCGGACCGACCAGGATGAGCGGCAACGAAACGATCATCGCATGCGCGATGAGTTTCGCCAGCGCCAGCCAGCCCAATGATACCCCACTGGTTACCCACAACTCGATGCCGCCCTCCTCGAGGTCGGCCGAAAAAAGCGTTCCCTGGGCCAGCAGAACCGCCAGCAGGGCGGCGACCCAAAGCAAGGACGGCGCAGCCTGCCCCAACAATGCCAGATCCGCTCCCGCCCCAAGCGGAAACAGCAACATCACCAGGGCATAAAACACAAGCGGCTGCAACAACTGGCCACGTCGCCGCCATGCCAGCCGGAGCTCGCGCCGGAAAACGGCAGCAAACGCCCGGCCCATCATGCACCGAGCTGCAGGGTCCAGCCCTGCAGGGAGTCCGAAATTTCCCGATGCGTCGCCATCACGACCGCCCCGCCCCGGTCCAGTTGCCGGTGCACTTGGGTTTCGAACCATTTCACCGAGGTCTCGTCCAATGAGGTCAGGGGTTCATCCAGCAACCAAAGCCGACGGGTACTGAACGCCAGCCGGGCCAGCGCAACGCGCCGGGCCTGTCCCTCTGACAGGCGTCCCGCGCGCGTTTCGAAGAAGGCACCAAGCCCCACCGCTTCGAGCGCTGCAGCCGAGGCTCCGGCCTCGTCTCCCTCCAGAGCCGCCATGAACTCCAGGTTCTCGCGGGCCGTCAGGCCAGCACTGACCGCCACCCGGTGGCCGACCCACAGCACCGGCTCACGCTCCCCTTGCCAGACCAGTTCCCCTTGTTCAGCCGGCGACAAGTCCGCCAGGATCCTCAGCAGCGAAGTCTTGCCGCTGCCGTTGGCACCGCGCACCAGCCACAGTTGCCCGGCATCGACCTTGAACGAGAGGTTCTCGAACAGGGATCGTCCGTCGCGACGACAGCCGAGTCCGCGCGCCTCAAGCATGTGCTCTCCCGGTTTTGACAGGCAAAGCGGTTGCCAGTAAAGTGAGTCGTATGTGGAAAACGGTCTCAGCGGCAGCGGCAATCATACTGGTCGCGGTCGGGTTCGCAGGTTCCATGGGTGCCTCTATGGTACTGGATGCGACCAACACCACGGAATTCTGCACCTCCTGCCACTCCATGCAGTGGAACGAGGCCGAGTGGATGGACTCCATCCATTTCAAAAATGTATCGGGAGTCCGCGCCAGTTGCGCCGACTGCCATGTTCCGCAATCGCTTATACCCAAGCTCGGCGCCAAGCTGATCGCAGCGCATGATGTCTGGGGCGAATTGATGGGAACCATCGACACGGCCGAGAAATTCGAGGCACACCGCTGGCACATGGCCAGCCGGGTCTGGGACCGGATGAAGGCCAACGACTCCCGAGAATGCCAAAGCTGCCATACCTACGAGGCCATGGATCTTGACGAGCAGGACCGCAGCGCACGCAAGAAGCATCACAGGGCCCCGATGCGCGGCAAGACCTGCATCGAGTGCCACAAAGGCGTCGCACACAAGATGCCGAGACGCCCGGTCGCGGCGAAGGACTGATTTTTAAGGCGATCGCCTGCGAAAAACCAGCAAAAAATTTGCAGATACGAGTCCTTTTCCAGGCAGAAAATCTCCAGACCCCAACCTTATCCGGTCGGGATTCATCCTGTATCTTCGACTGCCTTTCTCTTGTGTTACGATACCGCCCCGATAATGCATCATTGGGGTGTTCCCGGACCTTTGCAGGAGGAGATTCAATGCATTCGCAATTCCTTTCTCGATCTATTCTTGCCAGCGCCCTTATGCTGCCGCTTGCGTTGCACGCGGATCAGCCCGGAGATGGGGCGTCAATGGCATCGGTTGAGATGCTGACCGGCGCATGCGTGGCCTGCCATGGCCCGGCCGGAGCCAGCGTCGGCCCGGCGATACCTTCCCTGGCGGGACTTCCGGCGGTTTACTTCATCGGCGCCATGCTTTCCTACAAGCACGGCCAGGACTTGGACGCGGCCGAAGCAGAAGCCGCATCCGACCCCGAACTTGAAGACGTGGAGATCTTCGCCCGTCACGGCACGATCATGGACCGGCTCGCCTCCGGCTACACCTTGGCTGAAATCAAGGTCATGGCCCACTATTTCGCCGACAAGTCCATCGCCTTGGCAACTCAGGAATTCGACGCGGAACTTGCGAGCAAGGGTGAGGCCCTGCATTCGGACAATTGCGAGAAATGTCACGAAGAAGGCGGACGATCCACTGTCGACGACATGGTCCCGCTCGCAGGGCAATGGAAGCATTACCTGCACTACAGCCTCGCCGACTTCCACGGCGGTGCACGGGGAATGCCGAAGAAGATGAAATCCCGACTTGAAGAAGTCATGGAGACCGAGGGCGAAGACGGCCTTGCGGCCCTCATCAACTACTACGCCAGCCAGCAGTAATCGCGGAGGAGTAAAGATCATGACAACCCTGACAAGACGCGGCTTCCTGAAAGCGACCGGCGGCATTGCGGCCGTAGGCACGATCGGGATGAGTTTCCCCCAGCTTGCCCTCGGCGGCAACAAGAATGTGGTGGTGATTGGCGGTGGCGCTGCTGGCGCGGTTGCAGCCAAGCACATCAAACTGGCGGATTCCGGAATTAACGTCACCCTAATCGAAGCCAACAATCACTATTACACCTGCTTCATGAGCAACGAGGTCATCGGAGGCGACCGGGACATCTCGACCATCCGTCACGGATACGAGGGCTTGGCAAACCACGGCATCCAGGTGGTGCACTCCAAGGCCACGGGAGTGGACACCGATGCGCGCACCGTCACGACCGAGGGCGGAGACAGCTTTCCGTACGACCGGCTCGTCGTCAGCCCCGGCATCGACCTAAAGTGGAATGCGATCGAAGGTTACGACATGGCGGCAGCCAAAGCCATGCCCCACGCCTGGAAGGCCGGTCCCCAGACTGCACTGCTACGCAGCCAACTCGAAGCCATGGACGACGGCGGCACGTTCATCATCTGCCCGCCCGGCAACCCATTCCGCTGCCCGCCCGGGCCCTACGAACGAGTCTGCCAGGTTGCCCATTACTTCAAGGAGAACAAACCAAATTCAAAAATCCTGGTGCTTGACGCCAAGGACAAGTTCTCGAAGATGGGCCTGTTCACGCAGGGATGGGAGCGTCGCTACGACGGCATGATCGAATGGATCTCCGGCACTGACACTGCCGGGGGCATCGCCGAGGTTAATACCGCCGACATGACGGTAACCACCGAATTCGGCGACACTCACAAGGGTGCGGTAATCAACGTCATCCCACCGCAAAGCGCCGGACAGATCGCGCTGGCGGCCGGATTGGCCGACGACTCCGGCTGGTGCCCGGTCCATCTTGATACCTTCGAGTCGAAACTGGTGCCGGGCGTGCACGTCATCGGCGATGCCAGCATCGCCACTGGACTGCCGAAATCCGGATATGCGGCCAATTCCGAAGGGAAGGTCTGCGCGGCGGCGGTCGTCGCCATGCTGGCCGATGAGGAACCCGGCACGCCATCCTATGTCAATACCTGCTACAGCCTGATTGCACCGGATTACGGCATTTCGGTTGCGGCGGTCTACCGCCTGGCGGAAGACAAGAGCAAGGTCGCCAAGGTGGCCGGAGGCCTGACGCCCTCGGACGCCTCGGACGAGATGCTGGCCCGCGAGGTTCAGTATGCGTACAGTTGGTACAACAACATCGTGGCGGACATGTTCGCCTGACACCGTCAGGGCGGAACCCGCCAAACCCCAAAACGCGGGGGCCTTAGTGGCCCCCGTTTTTGTCTTTCCCCTTTCTCGTGCTTGAATTCCCTCCGCTTCCCTCCGCCGGCTCTCGCCTAGGCTGCGGACAACTGTATGGCGCGGCCCATGCCTTGGCCATTTCCGAGCTCGCCTGCCGGAACTCTGGCCTCACTCTAGTTGTTGCCCCCGACATCGCCGCCCAAGTCGCGCTGGAAGTCGAATGCCGATTTTTCCTCGGCCCGCAGACAGACCTCCTGTTGTCGTTCCCTGACTGGGAGACCCTGCCCTATGACCTGACCTCGCCGCATAGCGAGATCATCTCTCAACGCCTGCGGACACTCCATTGTCTCCAAACCCGAAAGGCAAACAGCCTGCTGATCACATCCGCCCCCACCTTGCTGCAACGCCTGTGTCCGCCTGATCATGTCCACCGCCAAACGACCATCCTTTCCACCGGCGGCAAAATCGAAATCGAACAACTGCGCCAGCGACTGGACCTGGCTGGTTACCAGAACTGCTCCCAGGTCGTGGCTCCGGGAGAATTCGCCGTGCGCGGGTCGTTGCTTGATCTCTTTCCAATGGGATCCGAGTCTCCATGCCGACTCGACTTCCTCGACGACTGCATCGACTCCATCCGCATGTTCGATCCCGAACGCCAAATCTCGACCGAACGAATCGAACGCCTGGACATCCTGCCGGCACGAGAATTTCCGCTCGATCCGGAAACCATCGAGCGGTTTCGGAAGAATTTCCGCAGGGCGTTTGACATTGACCCGTCGCAAAGTCCCATCTACCGGGATATCAGCGACGCGATCGTCCCTGTCGGCATCGAATACTACCTGCCCCTGTTCTTCGAGGGAACAGCCAGCCTTTTCGATTACCTGCCCGCTGAAACCACCATCGTGTGCTGGAAAGACGTGGACGATGCCGCAGCCCAAACCCTGAGCGAGATCGAGACCCGTTGCGAAAGTCGGCTCCACGACGTTGAGCACCCGCCTTTGCCGGTTCCGATGTTGTATCTGAGCGAATCCAAATTGCAGGAAGCCCTAGCAGACTATCCGCGACTGGATCTCAACCGTTTTGAACACGAGAAGCAGTCGGAGGAAACTGCCTTCAACTACGCCTCACGCGCGCTCCCGGAACTCAAGGTGCGGCCACAGGACAAAGCCCCCGCCCGTGCCCTGCGCCAATTTTTGTCCTCTTCTTCACGGAGAATCCTGTTCACGACCCACTCTCCGGGACGGCGCGAGCAGTTGAAGGAGCGCCTGGGAGCCCTGAATATCCAAGTCAAGCCCGTGGAAAGTTGGGAAGACTTCCTTCGGCAGGGGCCGGACCTGGCGCTGGCGGTCGCGGACATTGAAGAGGGTTTCGAGCTTCCCAAGGCCGGGATTGCGATCATCCCCGAGTCTCATCTGTTCCCGGACCGCACCCCCCAGCAACACCGTCAGCGGAGCCGAAGGGATCCCAAGGCCATCCTGTCCGAGCTTGCCAACCTCAAGCACAACAGTCCAGTGGTTCATGAAGACTATGGCGTCGGCCGCTACCAGGGGTTGCGCAAGTTGGAAATCGACGGGATCGAGCAGGAGTTTCTGCTCATTCAGTACGCCGACACGGACCGGCTGTATGTGCCGATCATGGAGTTGCATCGGATTACCCGTTACAGCGGCGCGGACCCGGAAGACGCGCCCCTGCATTCTCTGGGCGGGGATCAATGGCAGAAAATCAAGCACCGGGCTGCGAAACGCGCCTACGATGCGGCGGCCAAGCTTCTGGAGGTCCAAGCCCGTCGCAATGCGCAGGGTGGGTGCACACTCAAAATCCCGTCGGATTATCCGAAATTCGAGGCGGCCTTCCCTTTCGATGAAACCCCGGACCAAGCGCAAGCCATCCGCGAAGTCTTGGAAGGTCTGGAAAGCGATTCACCCATGGACCGGATTGTCTGCGGCGATGTCGGCTTCGGAAAAACCGAAGTCGGGATGCGGGCCGCTTTCGTCGCTGCCTTCAACGGCTTCCAAGTCGCCATTCTGACTCCGACCACCCTGCTTGCCCAACAGCACGGCAAGACTTTTCGTGATCGGTTTGCCGATTGGCCTGTTCGGATCGAGGCAATCTCCCGCTTCCGGACTGCCCGAGAACAAGCCGGCATTCTGGCTGATCTCGCCGAGGGGAAACTGGACATCATCATCGGCACACACCGGCTGCTACAGGATGACGTGAAATTCCACAATCTCGGACTGGTCATCATTGACGAAGAGCAGCGCTTCGGCGTGCGCCACAAGGAGAAATTGAAGGCGCTGCGGGCCCGGACCAACCTGCTGACCCTGACCGCCACCCCGATTCCCCGCACCTTGAACATGTCGCTGTCCGGTCTTCGAGACCTCTCGATCATCGCTACCGCGCCTGCCCATCGACATGCGATCAAGACTTACGTCACCCAGTGGAACCAGCAGCAGATCCGAGAGGCCTGCCTGCGCGAGCTGAAACGGGGCGGGCAGATCTATATCCTGCACAACCGAACTGCTTCGATCGATCAAGCCGCCGAAACCATGCAGCAAATCGTTCCGGAGGCCGAAGTGCGGGTTGCGCACGGGCAGATGCGGGAACGTGAACTGGAAGCCGTCATGCGTGACTTCTATCGTCAGCGGTTCAATATCCTGGTTTGCACCACGATTATCGAGAACGGCATTGACATCCCGACTGCCAATACCATCATCATCAATCGCGCGGACCATTTCGGACTGGCCCAGTTGCACCAACTGCGCGGCCGGGTCGGGCGTTCGCACCACCTCGCCTACGCCTACCTGACTTGCCCGCCCCTGCAAACCATGACGCCCGATGCGAAGAAGCGGATCGAAGCCATCGAAGCCATGGAGGAACTTGGCTCCGGCTTCATGCTGGCGACCCAAGATCTTGAAATTCGCGGCGCTGGCGAACTGCTGGGCGAAGAACAGAGCGGCCAGATCCAGCAAATCGGGTTCGCGTTATATCACCGCCTGCTGCAGCGCGCGGTGGACACCCTGAAGAAAGGGGTGCTGCCGGAACTCGACAAGCCGCTCGAGCACGGGCCTGAGATCGACCTAGGCCTGCAGGCGTTGATCCCGGATGACTACCTCCCCGACGTCTACCTTCGGCTCACGCTGTACAAGCGGATTGCCGGTGCGACTTCCGACGCGGAACTCGACGACCTGCAAGTCGAGATGGTCGACCGTTTCGGGGCGCTGCCGCAGGCGGTCGCCAACCTGTTCGCCATCACCCGCCTGAAGCTGGAGATTACGACATTTGAATTTCTCCGTAAAATACAGTTGACCCGGCACGAAGGCCGAATCACGTTCGGCGATCCCGGCCCGGAGCCGGAATCCGTCGTCCGGATCATCGAGGACTCGTCCCACCGCTACCGCCTAGACAACAAGATGCGCCTTCACTTCGAACTGGACATGCCGACTCTAGAGGACCGGATCCATGCCATCCGCGGCCTGACGCACCGCATCGGGACCCGGGAGGCTGCATGAGGAAGGTTTCCGCTTGGCTCCTAGCTTTCGCGCTCCTGCCTGCCGCGGGCTGGGCTGAGGACCTTTATCGCGTGGAAATCCTCATATTTGTGCAACCCACAGAATCTTCGAGCCAGGTTCGGCATTTCGAATCGACTCCCGACCTGGAGCTGGACCAGGCGGTGGATTTCTGCCAGTATTTTTGCCTCCCTGCACGGTCGGGGGCCGAATTTATACGACGCTTCCTGTCTGAAGAAGAAGTTGCGGAATGCCTGAGCGGATACCTGCGCCTCAATGAACTCCGGCAGCCCATGGTAGGGGAACGGATCCGGCTGGAAAAATCCGGGCAATACCAGATCCTCCTCCACGCCGCCTGGCAGCAGCCGGCCTCGCTCCCGGATGAAGCCCACCCGGTCCGCCTGACCAATGGAAAAGCGTTTTCAGAGGCATCCCCGGATGCTCCGGTGCTGGACGGAAGCCTGCGACTGTCCAGGGAACAGTTTTTGCAAATCGATCTGAATCTGCTGTATCACTACCCTGCTGCAACCTCGGACCCCGACGGAGAACCCACTGGATCAGACGGTCTGCTACTCCAGGTCAACCGCAAGCTCCGTCCCGGCGACCTCAACTACATGGATCACCCCTTGCTCGGGGTTCTTGCACAGGTCACGCCAGTCGAAGAGGATCCGCTCGATCTCGAGGCGAGCCGAACTCTCCGCGCCATCAGCTCGGCGCGCTGATTCTTCCGGCCTCAGCCGGGCTGCGACTGCACGTGCAGCGTTCTCGTTGGGAACGCAATCTCGGCGCCGTGCCGTTCCACGATTTCTGCTGCCGCGAGCAGGAGGTTCTGCTTGATCCGGGTGTACTCCGCGCGATGGACCTCGGGGGTGTAGCACTGGATGAAGAAATCCACCGAGGATTCGTTGAACATGTCGAAACGGACCAACACCGGCATTTCTTGGTCGACGTCCGGCGATCCCTCTAACAACGCCTGCACTTCGTCGACGATCGTCTTCATCTTCCCCAAGTCGTCGTAGCGGAGCCCGATGACTTCCTTGATCATCCGGTGGGACATCCGGCTCGGATTTTCGATCACGATGGTCAGGAACATCCCGTTCGGGATGTACAGGGCATTTCTTGAATGTGTCCGGATCAGGGTCTGGCGCCATCCGATTCTTTCGACAGTCCCCTCGATATCGCGGTCCGGGGAGCGAATCCAGTCACCGGTCTTGAACGGACGATCCATGTGCAGCATCAAACCGCCGAAGAAATTCCCCAGCATGTCCTTGGCTGCCAACCCTACGACCAAGCCTCCGACCCCGCTGAACGTGAGGAGGCCCACGATGCTCACGCCGAAAGTCTGAAGGAGGCCCATGCCGACAAGCACGACGATGGCGGCCTGCAGGGTCCGGGCGACTGCCAGATGCAGATCCTCGTCCAGTTCTTTGCCTTCGGCTCGGGCTCGCTGGCGCGCTTCGGCGCTGTAGTCACGGATGAGCGAAAACAGGAACCATCCCAGAATCAGAAAGACTCCTGCTCTCTGGATCTTCGGCAGCCAGGACGCGAAAGAGGACTCTCCCAGCAACAATTGAATGATCAGCGTCAGCGCGATGAACCAGATCAGAGCCTGCACGGGCTTGGATGCTGAACTCAGCACGGCGTCATCCATGAAGTTGGTCGTGCGTTGCGCGCCACGTTGCAGAATGCGCAGAAGCCAGCGTCCGATAAAGCTGGCCACCAGCGCCCCGGCCAGCAACAGGAGCACTTGAGACAGCCCTTCTTGTCCCAGGTGTGTCTGGCCAATCTCAAGCCACTGTTCGATCATAGATTCAACTCCAATTCGTCCTCTTCAGCATAACGAGCCGCCAATTCCACCGCTTCTTTCCACATCGGCAATTGGTGCAAACCCTCAAGCGATTCGGCTTCCGGGGCACCGCGCATTCGGAACAGACGCAGGCTGGCCACCGGATTATGGTATTCCTTTAAGTGATCCAGCACCTCGTTGACTGCCGGGCGATTATTGCACAGCAGCGCCACATCGCAGCCCGCCTGAAACGCCGCCCGTACCCGGGACTCGATATCTTCGTGCAAGTGGGCCGCATGCATGTTCAGGTCGTCGCTGAACACCACCCCGGAAAAACTCATCTGGCCGCGCAAGATGCGCTGCAGCCATTTGTGCGAGAAAGTAACCGGAACCTCGTCCACCCCCGGGAAGATGATGTGGGCCGTCATCACTCCTTCGCCGTAGGCCGACCCCAAGTGTTCGAATGGAACCAGATCTTCGCCCTGGATTTCCTGAAAACTACGCTTGTCAACCGGCATATCCTTATGAGAATCCTCGTGCACGTGCCCATGCCCCGGGAAATGCTTGATTACCGATTTCATCCCGGCCTGATGCATGCCGGCAATGTAACGGGAAGCCAGTTCGGAGACGGTGTACGGATTCCGATGGAAGGCTCGCCCACCGATGACCTCACTGGTCCCCCAGTTCAGGTCCACCACAGGGGCAAACGAGATGTCCACGCCGACCGCCCTTAATTCAGCTGCCATCAGCCAGCCCATCAGCGTACAGGCCCGGTAGGCATGCTCCCGGTCCCGGCGGTACAGCTTGCCGAGTGCCTGGGCAGCCGGCAAGCGCGTAAATCCTTTCCGGAAACGCTGGACTGTCCCGCCTTCCTGATCCACGCAGACCGCCAGACCCGGCGTCCGGATCTGATGGACCTGCCGGATTAATTCCTCGAGTTGCTCGGGAGACTCGTAGTTCCGCGTGAACAGGATCAGACCCCCCACCAAAGGATGGGCAAGAATCTCTCGATCCTCGGGCTCCAACTCCTTCCCTGACACGTCCACGATCAATGAACCCAAGGGAAGTTCCAAAGGACTGGTCCCCATCAAACTCTCCTGCCGCATGATGCGTTACGATAGTTTGCACGACATTTGGCTTGGGAGGACATACCATGCCTGTACAAATCAAGAGAGGATTCAAGGAAATGCTGTCCGAGGCCGCTGGTCAGGTCGACGAAGTCTCTGTCGCGACTGTCGCTCAGGCCCTGAACGAGCCTGGCGTAGTCGTCGTCGACGTGCGCGACCAGAATGAACTGGTCCAAAGCGGCACGGTGCCCGGTGCGTACCACGCCTCGCGCGGCATGCTGGAATTCTACGCCGACCCGTCTTCGCCGAAGCATCTGCCGATCTTCGCTCAAGCCGAGAACCTGATCCTGTATTGCGGGACCAGCGGCCGCTCGGCACTGGCCGCCAACACGCTCAAGCAGATGGGCTTCGAAAACGTCAAACATATGGCTGGGGGATTCAGAGCCTGGGTTGAAGCCGGCAATCCCGTGGATCCTTTCCCGCCAGAAACCAGCGACTAATCTCGATTCTACCAAGGCCCGGATGCTTCCGCTTCCGGGCCGCCCTCAATTAGCCGAACGTCTGCGCGCACTTTCCCGGATCTTCTGCAACCACTCCCCGATTGCCTTCTCGTGGCCTCGGTCGACGGGGAAATAGAACGACGTGCCTTGCAAGGATTCGGGCAGGTAGACTTCATCGGCCACGTACCCGCTCTCGTGGTCATGTGCGTATTGATAGTCTTTCCCGTAGCCCAGATCCTTCATCAACTGGGTCGGGGCATTGCGCAAATGCATCGGGACCTCCAAAGTGCCCGATTTCTTGGCCTGCTCCATCGCCGCCTTGTAAGCCATGTACACCGCGTTGCTTTTGGGTGAACAAGCCAGATAGGCGACTGCCGATGCGATGGCCAATTCCCCTTCGGGGGAACCCAGTCGCTCATAGGCCTGCCAAGCGGACAGGCACAGGTTGAGTGCCTGTGGGGCGGCATTTCCAATGTCCTCGCTTGCCATCCGCACCACGCGCCGGGCAATGTATCGGGGGTCGCAGCCCCCGTCCAGCATGCGGCATAACCAGTACAAGGCGGCATCCGGGTCGGACCCTCGCACCGATTTGTGAAGCGCGGATATCTGGTCGTAAAAATACTCTCCCCCCTTGTCGAAACGCCGAGTGCCCTGCCCTGCAACTTGCTGCATGATCGCCGCATCGATGACTTTCTTTCCCTCCTGCTCCGGCGCAAGGTCCAAGCCGATCTCCAGCAGATTCAGCAAAACACGTGCGTCGCCATCCGCCACCTGAATCATCAAGTCGCGCGCATCGTCTTCCAACGTAGCCGGGCGTGCACCCGCGCCCCGCTCTTCGTCCGTCAGCGCCCACTCAAGCAATTGCGCCAAATCCTCTTTCTCGAGCATTTTCAGGACATAGACACGGACACGGGACAGCAATGCATTGTTGAGTTCGAACGAAGGATTCTCCGTTGTCGCGCCGAGCAGGTAAATCGTCCCATCCTCGACATGCGGCAAAAACACGTCTTGTTGCGCCTTGTTGAGGCGATGAACCTCATCGATGAACAGAGCAGTGGCCTGCTGGTCGCGATCCTGAGCTAGCCGGGCTTCCGTGATCGCCTCACGGATTTCCTTGACTCCGGCCAGTACGGCCGAAAGGCTAATGAACCGGGCCTCAGCGTACCGGCTGATCAGTTTCGCCAGCGTGGTCTTGCCCGTGCCCGGAGGCCCCCAAAACACCATGGAGTGGAGTTTCCCGGCCTCGACTGCCTGCCGCAGAGGCAGCCCTTCTGCAAGCAGGTGCTGCTGCCCAACAAATTCTTCCAGGCTCCGTGGGCGCATCCGATCCGCCAGTGGACGGAATTCTTTTCTCGAATCGAATAGTTCGCTCATTGGGTCGGCGTGCCAAGAATATCCGTGCCTCGTGGCGGTTGGTAGGAAAAGAATTCCGGTTGCAGGGGAGGATTTACTTGCACCTGCTCGAACCGGATCTGCACTTCCTGCCCGAACTGATCGATGAAATGCAAGCGTTCCAGCGTGCCCGAACGCAAGCCAATCAAAAGTTCAACCGGTCGTGCAGCACCTGCCCGAGACTGCAACATAATCCAATCGATCCCGTCCTGGTGCTGGGTGCGCTCGACCGCAAACAGATCTTCCAAGACCCGCGAGCCCAACAAAGCTGAAAGCGGCGTATCGTTTAGAGCGTCTTCCACCCGCGCGACGGTAGCCTGCTCAAGAATCGGATCATAAGACCAGAAATTGACACCATCGGAAACTAGAATCAGGGGTTCGGGCTCCCGGTAATTCCAGCGCATGAAATTTGGACGCAATAGGCTCATGTCGCCATGTCCGGATGACAGGAGTTCCCCGTCTGCCGACCAGACTTCCTGCTGGAAAAACGCCGTCAGGGATTGAGTCTGTTCGAAAAACTGCTCAAGCTCACTTTCCGGAGTCGCTGGCACATCCTGAATTGCGACCAGTCCGAACAGACCGACAAAAACCAAGGATCGGATCGCCGGAGACGCCATCACGATTCATCAGGTGGAGGCAGAAGCACCTCGCGGGCACCCCCTGGCTGCACCGCACCGACAATCTCCGCTTCCTCCATTTCCTCGATCATCCGGGCCGCACGGTTGTAGCCGACCTTGAGACGTCGCTGCAGGTACGAGACGGAGGCTTTCCGATCTCGGCGCACAATCTCCACTGCCGCTTGATACAGCGGATCTTCTGCGCCCTCTTCATCGTCTCCCTCGGTCAGCCCGGGAATTGAGACGGTAGCTTCTTTTTGCGTTACTTCTTCCAGATAGTCGGGCTCGCCGCCATGTTCCCGCAGGTGCTTGACGACTTGGCGAACCTCGTCATCCGAGATGAATGCGCCATGAATCCGTTTGGGCAACGTCTCGCCCGAATCCAGGAACAGCATGTCCCCATGCCCCAGCAATTGTTCCGCCCCTCCCTGATCCAGAATCGTGCGCGAGTCGATCTGCGAGGCAACCCGGAAAGAGATACGGGCGGGGATATTCGATTTGATCAGGCCGGTGATTACTTCTCGCGTCGGGCGCTGTGTGGCGAGAATCAGATGGATGCCGGCAGCACGGGCCTTTTGTGCCAGACGGATGATGTAATCCTCGACCTTTTTCCCGGCAACCATCATCATGTCCGCGAATTCATCGATCACGACCACGATATGAGGCAGGTGTTCCAACGGTGGCACCTCGTCCTCCTCGCCAAGGCTTTCGTACGTTGGATCCGGGATGGTTTCCTTGTTCTTGGCCGCTTCTTCGATCTTCCGGTTGTAGCCGTTCAAGTTGCGCACGCCCAGCCTCGACATAACCGTATAGCGTCGCTCCATCTGGCTCACGCACCACAACAGGGCCTGAGCCGCCTGTCCCATGTTGGTGACCACCGGGGTCAGCAAATGGGGAATCCCTTCATAAATGGCGAGTTCCAACATCTTCGGATCGATCAAGATCAACTTCAGGTCCTTTGGCAGGGCCTTGTACAGCAGGCTCATGATCATGGCGTTGATCGCCACCGACTTGCCGGAACCGGTCGTCCCGGCTACCAAGAGATGCGGCATTCTCGCCAGATCGCAGACCACCGGCTCACCACTGATACTCTTGCCAAGCGCCAGCGTCAGCAAGGATGGAGACTGGCTGAATGCAACCGACCGCAGGATCTCGCTGGCCATCACCATTTCACGATCCTCGTTCGGCACTTCCAGACCGATCACCGATTTCCCCTCGACCACCTCCTCCACGCGGACGCTGACCACCGACAGCGAGCGTGCCAAATCCTTCGCATAACTGCTGATCTTGCTGCCCCGCACTCCCGGGGCCGGTTCCAAGTCGAAACGAGTCACGATCGGGCCGGGTGTCACGGCCACTACCGCGACATCAACTTTGAATTCTTCCATTTTAATTTCAATCTGTTTCGACATATTGCTGAGAGCTTCCTCAGAATAACCCATGCTCCCTTCCATGGGCTCGTCCAACAGGTCGAGCGGCGGCAATTCCTTGGTGCCGCTAGCGGGTAACAAGGAAATCTGTTTTTCTTTCGCCTGCCTTTGGGCATCGGCTTGGATCTGGATCTTGGGTTCGATCCGGGTGGGGCTCTTGGACGCCCTTTTCTCCTTTGTCCGCTTCCGTTTTTCTTCCCGTTGCTGACGATCTCGCCGCCCGGAGAAATATTCCTGAATACGCCGAATCCCTGCAATGATGGCAGACCCCGCGTCCCAAGCGAATTTGCCGGTCAGATCCACGACTTTCAGCCACGAAAAACTTGTCCACAGGGTGGTGCCAACGAACAGCAGCGCCAGCAGTAACACCGTTGCGCCCACCTCACTAAACGCCGCAACAAATCCACCCGCAACTCCCTTTCCAACCAATCCGCCACTTCCGGTCGGCAAGGCCGGTGCCAGCAGGTAGATGCCGATTAGGGAACAGGCCGCCATCAACGTCATGAGAAATCCGCCCCAACGCAACGCGGCCAAACCCCAACCGGGCCTCTTCGCATCCCCTGGGATGGCCCTCTGGCTGTATAGAAGCCAGCCGTGGTACCCCAGCATGAACGGAACCAGATACGCGATGTAACCCAGCAAATACAGCAATAAGTCGGCCACGGTTGCACCTACCTTTCCGGCCGCGTTCCGGATGTCCCCGTCCCCGGTGTCAAACCAGCTCGGGTCATCCGGGTGATAGGTGATCAGTGCGACCAGCAGGTAGACGGCCAAGGCCGTGAAGACGAGCAACGCGCCCTCGCGGAACACCGGAGACATGCGGGGCGGCTGCGAATCCTGTTGCTTGGGACGCTTGGGGGGTTTTTTCTTCAAAACGGAAGTACGTGTCTGTGTGAATTATAGGATACGGTTTCGGTAAAATACGCCGCCATGCCAGAGAACTCCCAACTCCGCGAACTGATTATCCTCGGCTCTGGGCCGGCGGGTTACACCGCTGGCGTCTACGCTGCCCGAGCCAACCTCGACCTTCTCCTAATCACCGGCATGGAACAAGGAGGTCAGTTGATGCTGACCACCGATGTCGACAACTGGCCGGGCGATGTCGAGGGACTGCAAGGTCCAGACCTGATGGCTCGGATGCAGCAGCATGTCGAACGCTACGGTGTGCCGGTGGAGTTCGACCACATTACCGAGGCCGACCTCTCGCAACGTCCGTTCCGCCTTACCGGCGGCAACGGTGAATACCTCTGCAAATCCTTGATTATCGCCACCGGGGCCACCGCGCGCTACCTCGGCCTGCCTTCGGAAGAAGCCTACAAGGGCAAAGGCGTCTCCGCCTGCGCCACCTGCGACGGATTTTTCTTCAAGGATCAGCCTGTCGCCGTTATCGGTGGCGGCAATACTGCCGCTGAAGAAGCCATCTACCTCAGCAAGTTAGCCTCTTCCGTCACGCTGGTGCATCGCCGCGACGAGTTGCGTGCCGACAAGATCCTGCAGAAACACCTGTTCGAATTGGAAGAAAACGGTATCTTGCGCATTGCCTGGAGTCACGTATTGGAGGAAGTGCTTGGAGACGATGCTGGGGTAACTGGAATTCGGCTGAAGAGCACCCGCGATGATTCGACACAGGAACTGGAAGTCCAAGGCGTCTTCATCGCCATCGGCCATGACCCCAATACGGGTCTGTTCAAAGGACAATTGGACATGTCCGCAGACGGTTATCTAACCGTGACCAGCGGCCTCAGCGGCAACGCGACTGAAACCAGCTGCCCTGGCGTCTTTGCCGCCGGGGACGTCATGGACAAAATCTATCGCCAAGCGGTGACTTCCGCCGGAACCGGTTGCATGGCGGCTCTAGACGCTGAAAAGTATCTGTCGAAACTTGATTAGATAGCAGGTATAGCCCCGCCCGAGCTCTTCAGCATTGACGGTTAGGGGCGACTCGCGGGAGCTTCTGCATGGGGCATTCCCCGTTTGCGTATTTGTCATGGCAGTCCTTGCAGAATTTTCCGCGCTCCGGCATACCTGCGTACTCGATGAAGCCACCGATCATCGGCCAGTGCCGGCAATTCGTGCAGAAATGCCAAACAGAATCATTTTTCCTTCTTCGGTAGATCATTTCCAGCCGAACAGGCGGCAGAGCACGAGGACGAAGGTCGCGGACCCGCCGAGGTGTTTTGCACTAGGAAGACTGGAGAACTGTTGCCCCGTCACGCCGGCCCAGCACAAACTCACTTTCGGAAGGAAAGTGATTGAGACAAAATTTTTTCAGCGCCACGAATCAGAGAAGCGATTCGCGATATAGAGTTGTGTTCCCTTGGAAGAAAGCGAAGGGAGGCAGGCCTAAATAAGGTGGCAGGTGGGCCCGTTTGCAGTATGCCCGTCCGTGACATTGTCCATTCCTCCGAATGGCTCCATCAGGGAACTGGGCACCGAAAAATTTAACACGGGAAACAGTCCGGGCTCCACGGCAACGCCCGCAGTTTTATTCCTCCAGGATGTCAACCCAACGCAGTGCCATGCTGTCATGGGCGAAAGACGGGATTCGGAATGCCCAGCCCTCAAGGTGCCGGGCAAGCATGCCCACCCGGGTACGGTCTTCGTCGCTCATGTCCTCTCCCAAGTGCACCGTAAAGCGTGCATACCGTTCCACATCCACTGGGAACAAGCGCGCTTCCAAACTGTAGCCCTGATAGAACTCGTACCGGGCCCGGGCCGCGTCTTCCAGGTAAACCTTGGTTTGGGATGCCGGCATGACATCCTCTAGCGACAGGCTGGTAATGGCGCTGGCCATCCGACTAAGAGCGTACTCGTTTTTCAGCGTCGCACCTTCGGGGAGATTGAGTACAGTGAATTTCACGTCCGCGGCTTCTTCCGCACGCTGCCCCTCGATCCTTTCCCCATCCGGATGCACGACTTCCATCCGGCGTATCTGCTCCATTCCGATATCCAGCAGCTCTGGGTCAAGCCAGCGTCGTGGTTCGCTTGGAATCGTGAATGTCCGATCCACAAGCCAGCCCTGATCGTCGTCGGCATTTCGTACATAGGTGGCGCTACGCCCATCCGGGGTCGCGCCAATGCGAACCGACCGAGCACCTTCCGCTGAATGAAGCGTGACCTGCTGCCCTTTTGCCTCGAGCCGTTCGATTCCCCCCAAGCCCAACTGGGCATGTTGCGCCGGATCACGGGTCTTGCGCTCAAGCAGTTTCGCTTCCGCCAAATCCAGTAACAGGCTGCGGATGGTGCCTACATTCGCAGGATAGTGCTGACGCTGCACCACACCCCACCCTTCCGGGCGACGCTCCAAGGTGACCTGCGGCATATTCCCCGGCCCAGTTACGTCGATACGGGTTACGGAGTTGATATCGAGATTCTCAAGCCACGAGTTCCCGATGTATTCCTGGTCGCCGGACTGGTAGCGAATGTTGTACATCGCGGCAGTCAAGAGCAATACGATCCCAGTCAGGATCGCCAAGATGTTCAATTCGCGACGGTTCATGAGGTCACCCTCCGGAAACGGCGCCGACGCTGAAACAGCCACAGGCCGACTGCAGCCATCGTGATCAAAACTGGAACCAGCCAGATATTAATCAGGCGCAGGACGAAGCCGAGATGTTCGATATCCCGGTCCAGTTCGTGTCGAACCGAGCGCAACTCACGGCGTACCCGTAACCGCTCTTGCTGGAAAGCGTCGATTTCAGCACGCTGCTGCTCCGTCAACAGGCTCTGCTCCCCTTCCTGTCTCAACTGCTGGATCCGGCTGATGCTCTCCTCCGCCTCCTGCAGCCGCTGTTGGAGTTCTTCCTCCTTGGCATGGAACCGTTGTTCCGCCTGTCGCCGCAGTTGTTCGACCACATGGAATGGTCGCGCAAATTCGGAACGGCCCCGCAAGCCGATCAGGTCACCACTGCCAGCCAAGCTCTCCAGCGCGTTGACAATGAAATCGCCGTTGCTGGCCCAGGCCTGTACGATCCGCTGCCCGAAAAAGTTCTGCACCCGCGCCCACAAGGTATCCGACAGCATATCGGCATCCGCAACCACGATCGCATCGACCACCTCCCGCGCCTCAGCCAGATGGCCGCCCACGGGCGGCACCGCATCCTCAGGCGGACCTCCCGGGAACATGCTGCCCGGCCGCAGCCGCACCCAAGCAGCCAGCGTCAGAGGGGTGTCTCCGGGTTCGAACCACTCCAGCAAGGCAGTCGGGTCGGGAAGGTGTCGGTAGCGCGGCTTCGGAATCTCGCCGGAATCCTCCGACGTGTACAAGAGCGGTTCGAATTCACCCTGGAACGCGTCCGTCTTCTTGATCTGGCCCGCGAACGCGAACGTTACCCGGGACAGCTGGGCGGAAATCAGATTGTCCTTGTTAATTCCTTCCTCGTCGAGCCCGATGAACGAGACATGGCGAACCGGCCGCTGGACATTCGGGCTTTGCACCGGCAGGGCCAAGGCCCGGTCGGCCACGATCGCATTCATGTTGATCTCAAGTCCCCATGCATCCAGCAACCGGTCGATATCGGAGGCCTGAATCCCGCCCGAATCCGGAGGATTGCTGGCATCCTGAAACATGGGATCCTTGTCCGCATACGGGTCGGCGAACAGCATCAACCGGCCCCCGCGCATCAGGAACTGGTCCACCGCATACAGCATTTTCTCGGACAGGTCTTTCGGATGGATCAGCATCAGAATCCGGATGTCCGGGTCGATCACCCCGGCCTCAACATCGATCTGGCGGGCCTCGAACAGCCGTTCGATATGGTCGAGAATCGCCCACTGGGGCGTGGATCGCTGGCTTGCCAGGTCAAACCCGCCGAACACCTGCAGGCCGGTAAGGACTCCTACCACGGGTTTCGCCGGATTCGTCAGGGCATAAATCAGCTGGCTGATGTCGTATTCAAGGAAAGCTTCGCGGTCCGGCTGGAAGAATTCGATAATCTCAACATCATCCACCACGTTCGTGCCAACCAGACCGAAATACAACTTGTCGCCGCCCTGCATCGGGAGCGATTGCAGGTTGAATTCAGTCGCCCGATCCTCCTCTTCCGAATACGGTGCCGGATCGATCACATGCAGGATCAACCGGCCATCCGAGTAGTACGTATACTCTTCCAACAGTTCCCGAACCCGCCGTGCGTAGTTGCGCAGGGGGGCATTCTCCGCGCTGGCCCGATCCGAGAAGAACAAGTACAGGTTAATCGGCTGCTGGATGCTGTCGATTACTTTCAGGGTGCCCTCGCTCATGGTGTAGAGCTTCTGTTCGGTCAGATCCAGCCGCATGTTGTCCAGGGCCAGATTGCTCAACATGATGGAGGAGACAAACAGCACGGCCAGCAGGCCGAGCCCTGCCGCCGTATAGGTCTTTCTATACGAGCCGTTCATGCTGCCTTGCGGGCCCGGACCACGATCATGTTCGCGTACAGCCAGACCGAGATCAGAATCACAAAATAGGACAGATCCCGCAGATCGATCACGCCCTTGTTGATCGAGGAGAAGTGAGTCAGGAAGCTAAGCGATGCGATGGCATCGACGACCGGCTGTGGAAGCCACAGCTGGAAGAAATCCAGTACCAGCGGGAAACCACTCAGCAGGAAGAGGAAGCAAGTCACCAGACTGAGGATGAATGCCACGACCTGATTGCGCGTGGTCGCGGAAATGCAGGCGCCGATGGCCATGAACCCGCCTGCCATCAGGAAACTGCCCAGATAGGCGCCCAAGATGATGCCGTTGTCCGGATCGCCCAGGTAGTTGACCGTGAGCCAGATCGGGAACGTCAGGAACAACGCGATGCCGGTGAAAATCCAAGCTGCCAGAAACTTCCCGAGTACCGCCTGCGATACGGTCACCGGGAGCGTCATCAGCAGTTCGATGCTGCCAGTCTTTCGCTCCTCTGCCCACAGGCGCATGGAGATAGCTGGGACCAGGAACAGGTACAGCCAAGGGTGGAACGTGAAGAATGCACCCAAGTCCGCCTGCTCGCGCTCGTAGAAATTCCCCAGATAGAAGCTCAGCGTCCCGGACAGCAGGAGGAAGATCATGATAAAGACATAGGCAACCGGTGTCTGGAAATAGCCCACCAGTTCCCGCCGCAGAATCGCAATTAAGTTATTCATGGATGTTATGAGTCAGGGTGTGGAATACGTCGTCCAGCCGCCCGGCCTGAATGTGCAGCGGAACTTCCTTCAGGTTGTGTCGCAGCAGGACATCGCGGACTGCGCTTTCCAGCGTGCAACCGGGTCGGGGGATCAAGGTCAAGCCCTGGTTGCGCTCCGGTTCCACGACCGCGACGTCTTCGAGTTCACCGAGCGCGGTGCGCACTGGTTCTTTCAACTCCGCCTGGACCGTGACAGCATTGCAGTACCGGGAACGGCGGCGCAACTCCTCAGGGGTTTCGTCGACCAGGATCTTGCCGGCGGAGACAATGATGGCCCGCGTACAGATGGCCTCGACTTCCTCGAGAATATGCGTCGAGATGATGATGGTCTTGTCCTTTGCCATCTCATTGATGAAATCGCGCACCTGGCGCTTCTGGTTCGGGTCCAGTCCGTCGGTTGGCTCATCCATGATCAACACGCGCGGGTCGTGCAGCATGGCCTGCGCCAAACCGACCCGGCGGCGGTATCCTTTCGACAGGGTGTCGACCGGGCGGTGCAGCACGGGCTCCAAGCCCAATTGCCCGATTACCCAATCCAGTCGCCCGCGACGATTTTCAGGTTGGCGAATGTCCGCCACGAAATTCAGGAACTGCCACGGCGTCATCTCGCTGTATGCCGGCGCCCCCTCCGGCAAATAACCCAAGCATCTCTTAGCCGCCTCCGGCTGTGTCTCGACCGGGTGGCCACAAACCGTCACGCGGCCCGAAGTCGGCGGCAGGAAGCCGGTGATGATTTTCATGGTCGTGGACTTCCCGGCGCCGTTCGGCCCAAGAAAACCCAAGACCTCGCCAGACCCGACCTCAAAGCTCAAGTCGTCCACGGCATGCAGGTCGCCGTAGACCTTGACCAGATTTTCAACTACAACAGACCCGGACATGTGAGCGTTCCTCTCTTTCTTGTTGTGTACGGGAGTTCAGGCGTCGCCGATTAATATGGGGCTCGCCCCTGCCGTTTCAAGCGGATTCCGGTTGCTGCACATAATCGAGTAATTTCCCTTTCAATCTGTATAGTAGTAGTCGTAGCGCCTCAGCAGATCCAGCGAAAACTCCCAGCCTTCCTGATAGGTCAGATTACTGTCCATCGGGATCACGATCCGGACGAACAACTTGCCCCCGTGTTCCTCCTTGAGTCGCAACAGGGTCTGGTGCATTTCTTCCCGGCCGATAGATTCGAACTGATCAGCGTTCGGGAATTTGAACATGAACGACGGCTGCCCGTCCACCTTCCGGTAGCGAACGGCGGCCACCACCTTGCCCATGGGGCTGCGGGCCGGTTTGGACAACGCCGCGTATTTCTCGCCCATTTCCTCGTACTCCTTCTGCAGGAGTTCCAGTTCCTCCCGGGTCTGCCGCTGCTGTTTCTCGACCTCGACGTACATCTGCTCATGCAACACGCTTTCCTCTCGCATCTTCTCCAACTGCTGCTGCACTTCGAGCAATTCCAATTCGCGCTCCGCGCTTACGTCCTGACTCATCTTCATTTCCGTCTGTACGCGCGCATATTCCTCTTGCATGTCCATCAGTTGCATTTGCTGCTCGGCCAACGCGCCCTGCGCGCCGGCCAGGTCTTCCTCACGCTGTTCCAACTGCCCGGTCTTGGCTTGCAGTGCCTCACGGGTTTTCTCCATGCGGCCCTGCATCTCCTCCAACTCGAGCTGAAGCAGCATGCGGCGCAGGTTCAGGTCTTCCGCCCTTTCCCTGGCCTGCTGCTCAAGCGCAGCCGTTTCCTGAACCTGTCTGGACAGGTCCCAGTTATGCAGCACGGCAACCGTGCTGGACAGCAGGAACACGATGACCACGACCATCATGATGTCGGTGAAGGACGGCCAGAAGTTCTCCTCGTTGATCGAGGAGAGATGGGAGGCGTAGTCGGGAAACGAGGATTGGCCGCCGATCATGGTTCCTTACTGATCCAACCGGAACCCCTTCCTCAGGGTCTTGTCGACGCTTTGCAGTGCCTCCATCAATTTCTTGCTGTGTTCGTTCTGCACGTGCCTTTCGTGGCGCATGGCTTCGAGGTGGGGAGCCAAGCGGTCCTGGACCTCCGCCAAGGCGACAGCCACTTCGTTGAGATCCTTCAGCCTGAGTGCCAGGGTATGGGCCAAGTTTCCGCCTTCGCGCGACACCAGCGGCAGCAACCGACGCAGGGTCAACAACTCGATCTGCTGGCACACGCTGGACTGGCTCGCCACCAGCCGGGAAAAAATGAGCGTCAACACCAGGTAGGCTCCAATGGCAGTCATCGTGGTGGAGAGCGCGGTCGCCATCCCGTGGACCACCAGGCTGATGCCGCCCCCGTTCTGCGGGAAGGACAACAGGTCGGAAGCTCCCACCAGGGCCAAGGACAACGATGCGACCGTCCCGAATACGCCGAGCAGGATCAGCAGGCTCTGTATCAAGCGGATCAGGCCGAGGCGTGTCATCTCCTGGTTCAGCAGGATGGCCGACAGGGCCGCCTGCTGGGGCCGATCCAATTCCGACTGGCCTTGCTGCAGGACACGGTAACGCTGTACGATCAGGGATTCGGACAGGTCTTCGATACCGGCTTCGGTCAGGCCGAAATCCACCTGCTCCTCGAACAGGGCAATGGCGCGACCTTCGCGAGTGTAGGCGAACAACAGATAGAAAATCCGGGCCAACGCCACCAGGAACAACACTCCGATGACGCCATTGACGACTATGCCAAGTTGCGTCGCCAAAGGTCCCCAGTAGACTTCTACCAGAGTCGCCCTTTGCCAGTACAGCAAGCCAGCGAACAGGACCAGGGCAACACCCGCCTGCAGGATCATGAAGTTCGGGCGGCTCGTAAAAATCTTTTGAATCATGGCGTTAGCGATGAAATTGCCGTTCGCTTCCAGCCCTCTTGAGTCGGCAGAGTATAGCAGAAAGGCCTGTTTTCATGCGGTTTTCGGGGGGTATGGTGCGGGCGGAGGGATTCGAACCCCCACGGGCAAAGCCCAGCGGATTTTCGCACCAGCTACGGCTTTCGCCGCCGCCGCTGTGCGGCGTTTGTGGTCCGGACTATCCCTTCGCCTTAGCCGTCCGACCTTAGGCGCTGCCCGTCTAGTCTCTACACCTTCCCGGAGGTTTCCTTCCGGGCTTGGCTCGGGATCGCCATTTCACAGGATTCCCCGAATTTGAGCAGTTCTGCATCCCCGGTTTCCCGAAGAGCACTCAATGGCCTCAAGTCCGCAGCGTCTACCGGTTCCGCCACGCCCGCAGCGCACCTATCATAGTGCAAAGAGAGAAAAAAGTTGGAGGCTGAGGTCGGAATCGAACCGGCGTCCACGGCTTTGCAGGCCGCTGCATAACCACTCTGCCACTCAGCCCCTGCTGCTCTGACCCGGCGATCAAACCGCGGTGGGAACTGGAGCGGGAAACCGGGTTCGAACCGGCGACCTTAACCTTGGCAAGGTTACGCTCTACCAACTGAGCTATTCCCGCTCCGAGCGGGCAAAATTGTCGCACCCCCACCCGAGGCTGTCAAATGAAGGCCCGGAATTTCTCGATTTTCCCTTTTCCGGTTAGCCAGGGCCGCGCCCGCGTCAAATCGCGAGCGCGACACCCTCTTTTCTTACTTCGTCGTCCCAATGTAAGTCCCGGTCCAGGCTCCGCTGGAGCCGTCTTCATATTCATACTCTCCTCCGCCGGTCCCCATGACAGCCCTGGGGTTGCCATTGGCATCGGGAATGTTGGAGAAGGTCCCTCCGAGGCTTCCATTGCTGGAGACCACCGGCGACCTTGTGCTGCCTGCGGTTCGGGTCAATGTTGTGTTTTGGGTCTCAAACGTTCCATCATCCTCGACCGTAGCCGTCGCCCGGTAGATTAATTCGTTCGGAACTCCCGAAAAGGCATAAGTGATTGTCCCGTCAGGCGCGGCACTGTGGCCGTAAAGCAGTGTCTGCCGGGTGCAACCCGTACAGAAGTCCAGCGCTCGGGTTGCAAAATCTATATTCAGGGTCATGTCGCCAATGTATTGGCCGATCTCCCTGCCACCGCTTCCATAATCGTGATAGTACACGCCTTGTACTCCTCCTGTGTACGTGGCCGACCCTGCGCTCGGTAGGGTTGGGGGAGAGGTTGAATCAATTTCCGGGCTGTCAATGTAGACACCAATCTCAACTTCAGCTTGGTTCAGGTAGGGATTGCTGCCTCCCCTGATCCAATACCCTCCGACATACCAGTTGTCGGAATCTCCCCAGCCTCTTTCGATGTACGAAGCAAAGAACAAACTATCGGAGGCTTCATGGACATGGTATGAGTACTGAACATCCGTTTGCCCAGGAGGAACAAACTGACTGTTCGGATTGATCGTCCCAGAACGCCAAGCGTCATCAGAAGAAGCAAAGGTGAAGCTCGATCCATTTGCTTGAGTGACGGTAACTTCGACGGTCGTTCCGTCAAAATCGACAGAAGCCTGATCGGTTGTCCTTCCGTTAGCATCAACATTCGAGGACTGGGTCACACTTCCGAATTTCGGGAGCGCAGTTGCTGCAGTTTGAAAGCCTTGAGCCGTACTTGGTGTGGACTCGGTTGTTTCGGTAGCGCCAACACTTCCACCACCACCGCCACCGCCACCGCAGGCGGTCAACGCGAACGTAGCAGAAATCAAAAGGGCGATTAGCGCGCCGTGACGGGGTTCTCTCTCAAATCTAGATTTGGGGAGATAAGGAAATATCGGGCATAGTTTCCTCCTTGCGAAAAAGGGTTGCTTATGGTGGTGGATTGATGGCGGCATTATAACGAACGTTTGCATCACTTATTTTTCGGGCTCTTCGAGCTTTTGTGTGGAATGAAGAGTAGGATGGTCATTTCCGTGCGATCTGGAGGGGCCGATGGAAGAGTCCAGGAAGTTGCTTGAACAACTGATGTTTTTGTATGCGCCGTGGGAGGTCGTGTCGGTGTCGT